>NZ_JBFUPJ010000001.1:1529944-1685877 GCF_041355175.1 Variovorax sp. RCC_210
GAGGAGCCAAAACAAACCACTCCGGTGGTTCCTGAATGCCTCGCTACTCTCAAGGTAGCGAGGCATTTCCTTTTGTGGCGCCGCACCGGCTACCGCGGCTGGAACGCGATGAGCCCCATGCCGACGAAGCACACCGCCACGCCCACCGCGTCCCACGCCGTCGGCCGCATGCCGTCCACCGCCCAGAGCCACGCAATGGCCACGCCGATGTACACGCCGCCATACGCCGCGTACACGCGCCCCGCCGCGGCGTCATGCAAGGTCAGCAGCCACGCGAACGCGGCAAGTGCGACAGCCGCAGGCACCAGCAACCAGGCTGAGCGATCCTGCTTCAGCCAGAGATAAGGCAAGTAGCAGCCGACGATCTCGGCAAGCGCCGTCGCAACATAGAGAAGAAAAGTCCGCATCGCTCGATTGTGCGGGGCCGCGCAACGCTTACCGGCAAGGCACGTGAGGCCATTGCTTGGCCGCTTCGCACCCACGCACCTACACTGGCTTCGATGTCCCCCTGGTCCACCTCACGCAAGCACCCTGCCCTGTGCGCAACCCTGCCCCTGGCAGCGGTTCGCGGTGCGGGTGCTGCGGGTGTGGCCATCGCGGCGACCACGGAAGTCTTGCGACGCACCCGCGCACTTTCCTGAGCCCGGCGGTCCGCTACCCTTCTTTCTGATGCGCGAACCATTGACCGCCGGGCACCCGCCGCGCGGTCGCGACGCCGTCTTGCTTCTTCATGCAACCGGCGACGCATTCATTTGGAGTGCTTCATGCTTGCAACCATTCACGGGGAGCGCACGCTCACCGAACTCGACGTCGTCCGTCTCGAAAAACTGACCGGCCACGCGCCGCCCGCGGCGCTGGCCGCGTTGCTCGATGCCGCCGACGTGCTGCCCTCGCGCGAGGTGCCCGCCGACATCGTCACCATGAACTCGCAGGTCGAGGTCGAAGACCCGGCCACCCGGCAGCGCCAGAAGATCACGCTGTGCTACCCCGGCGACGCACAACCCGGTGCGGGTTTCGTCTCGGTGCTGTCGCCCGTGGGCATCGGCCTGCTCGGCGTGAAAAGCGGCGCGCTCGCGCGCTGGGACATGCCCGGCGGCGCGCAAGGCGAAACACGCGTGGTCGCGGTGTTGTTCCAGCCCGAGGCCAGTGGCGACTACGCGACTTGACCGCCCACATGTAACGTCCGGCACGCCGCCAGACAGCTGTTTTCCCTCGACAGCCGGCACCAGCGCGCCCCACTGTTACCTAAATGTTTAAAAACGTTTCCTGAGTAATAATCGCCTCGCTCCGCGCACCGCCCCTCGGGCAACCTGCCTGTTCGACCTTGCGGCCGGAGCGATCGAGGACTCGGGTTGCCACCACCCACGCGTCCCCGATTCGGACCCTGGGCCGTGCCCGCAGGCACATGACTTTCGGCACTGGCATGCCGAACTCTCGGGTCGTATCGTCGCGCGGTCGCCGGCGGCGCGTCGAATCGGGAGGTCGTACAGGCCATGGCAATTCCGTCTTCGGTTTTGACAAGTGACGCCCGCCACGGGCGCCGCATTCTTTTCACTTGACAGACCAGGACATGGCTTTTTCCAAACTTTCTCTCGCAAGCGCACTCGCCGGCCTGCTGGCCCTTTCGGGCTGCCAGACCATGGACATGCAAATGGGCAACCCGTCGGCCAAGACCGTGGCCACGGGCAGTGCCGCCGGCGCCGCCACCGCCGGTGAAAGCAGCCAGCTCGAGCGCTGCGACTCGCCGCTCGGCACGGTGTCGCTCATCGAGAACCAGAGCGCGGGCTGGTACACCGTGCTCACCGGCGAATACAAGCTGCCGCCCACGGCCAACCTGCTTCGCCTGCTGGTGCAGCAGTCGAACTGCTTCGTGGTGGTCGAGCGCGGCGCGGCCGGCATGAACGCCATGACGCGCGAACGCGCGCTCCAGCAGTCGGGCGAAATGCGCGGCGGCAGCAACTTCGGCCGCGGCCAGATGGTGGCCTCCGACTACGGCCTGTCGCCCGAAATCGTCTTCAGCAACAGCGACGCGGGCGGCCTCGGCGGCGCGCTCGGCGGGCTGGTCGGTGGCGGCCGCGGCCGTGCCATCGCGCAGCTCGGCGCGAGCATGCAGACCAAGGAAGCCAGCGCGCTGCTGACCCTCATCGACAACCGCTCCGGCGTGCAGGTGGCGGCCGCCGAAGGCAGCGCATCGAAGACCGACTTCGCGGGCTTCGCCGGCCTGAGCGGCCTGTCGGCTGCCGGTGGCGTGGGCGGCTACACGCGCACGCCGCAGGGCAAGGTGATTGCCGCGGCCTTCATGGACGCGTTCAACCAGATGGTTCGCTCGCTGCGCAACTACAAGGCGCAAACCGTGCGCGGCCAAGGCCTCGGCGGCGGTGGCCGGCTGGGCGTGGACGGCGGTGCGGCGCCGTCGCAAACCTCGGCCCCGGCGGCCAGCACCAACCGCCGTCGCAAGTAAAAACACCAGGGTCTTCGGTCGCACGACTGGAGGCTTGCCCGTTGCGCACATCGCGCCCGTCCAGGCAACTGGACGGGCGCTTTTGCTTGGGTGCCGCACTGCGCGATTCGCCCGCGCAAAGCAAGCCCACCGAAAGCCGTAGACCGCCTCCCCCGTATATAGGATGGGCAGCGCACCGGGCGACACCTACCCTTTGCGCATACTTCTTGCCGCTCGCACTTTCGCTCTTCGCCCCCTGAGGAATCCCTCCGCCATGCGCCTCGTCTTCACTCCCTGCATGCCCGCATGCAGCCTTGCCGCAGCGGCGAACGCATGACCGCGGACACCCAAGTCGCCCTGGTCGAAGACGACACCGGCATGCGCGAGCGCATCGCGCGCGTGGTCGACGCGGACCCCTCGTTGAGCCTGGCCTACAGCGCCTCCAACGCGGGCGAAATCCTTCACTGGCTGGTCGACAACCCGGTCGACGTGCTGCTGGTGGACCTGGGCCTGCCCGACCGCCCCGGCCTGCAGGTGATCAGCCAGTGCCGCCACATGCAGCCGGCCTGCGCGGTGATGGTGCTGTCGATCTTCGGCGACGAGGCCAACATGGTCCAGGCCTTCGAGGCCGGCGCCAGCGGCTACCTTTTGAAGGACGGCACCGAGGCCGACCTGGCCACCCACATCCGCCACCTGCGCGCGGGCGGCTCGCCCATGTCGCCGGTGATCGCGCGCAAGCTGCTGCGCCGCTGGCAGGCGCACTCGGCGCTCCCCGCATCCGCTTCCCTGCCAGCGACCGCCACCGCATCGGCGTCTGCTGGGTCCCCGCAGCAGGCCGCGACAGGCGCGCGCCCCGCCTCGGCGCCCGAGCGCCTCTCGCCGCGCGAGTTCGAAGTGCTCGACCTGGTCTCTCGTGGTTTCACCTATGTCGAAGTGGGCGTGCAGATGGGAGTCTCCGCATCGACGGTTCAAACCCATATCCGCAATATCTACGGCAAGCTGGATGTGCACAACAAATCGGAAGCCGTTTTCGAGGCACGCAACCTCGGCTGGCTTCCCTAGCGTGAGCGCCACAGTCCTGCGCAGGCTGCTGTTCGCGGCGCTGTGCGGCCTGTTCACGCTCGGCACCAGTGCAGCGCAGGCAGGCGAAGCCGCCCCCGCAGGCGCCCTGGACGTGAACACGGCCGAAGCCGTGCTCGAGCCCGACGGCCTGCCCGCGCAAACGCGCCGCGTGACGCTGCCGTTTCGCTGGGACCACGAGTTTCCCGGCCTCGGCGGCAAGGCCACCTACCGCATCGACCTGCCCGCGGCCATGCCGGGGCACGCAGCCCTGCCGGGCCATGCAGCCATGCCAGCCCACGCACCCGCGGCGCTCCTGATGTCGGGCGTGGGCAACCAGGTGAGCATCGCCTTCAACGACGCGCTCGTGGCCAGCTACGGCACGCTGGGCGACCCGGGCCACGACGCATCGAAGAGCAACCTGCTGGTGCCACTGGCCGCCGCCCTGCAGCGCGAAGGACAGGCGCAGTCGCTGGTGGTGCGCACCACCGTGCAGCGCCAGCGCGGGGCGGGCCTCGCCAGCATCCAGTACGGCACCGAGGCCTCGCTGGCGGCGCTCTATCGCTCGCAGCAGAACTGGCGCAACACCTCGGCCATCGTCTATGCCGTGAGCCTGGTGCTGATGGGCGGCCTGGCCGGCGGGCTGTGGCTGCGCCAGCGCGATGCGCTGTACGGCTGCTTCGCGCTGGCAGCGCTCTCGGGCGTGGCGCGCAACCTCGACCGCGTGTGGCCCGACGTGCCCATTCCCTGGCCGTTGTGGGGGGCGGTGGTGGCGGTCTGCTACGCCTGCCACATCGGGCTGATCGCGCGCTTCGTGCTGCTGGTGCTCGACCGCAACCCGCCGTGGCTGGTGCGCGCCATCTACGCGGCGCTGGCGCTGTCGGTCGCGCTGGCCTGCACCTCCTTCGCGTTCGCGCTGCCGGCGCTGTGGACCGGCGGCCTGGTCATCCTGCAGGCGACCAGCATCGTGTGCCTGCCCTACGTGATCCATGGCGCGCTGGTGGAGCACCGGCGCATCGCCGCGGTGCTGATGGCGGCCGGCACGGGCGCCATCCTGGCCGGCGCGCACGACCTGCTGCTGGTGCGCATGGGCCTCTTCGGCGGCGCGTACTACACGCTCACGGCGCACGCGATGTTCTTCTTCGTGATGATCCTGGCCGGCCTGGTCGTGGAGCGCTACAGCCGCACCGTGGCCGACTACAGCGCGCTCAACGCCAACCTCGCGGCCCGCGTCGCCGAGCGCGAAGAGCAGCTGCGCGGCGCCTTCGAAACCGTGCGCCAGCAGCAGCAGGAGCAGGCCGTGCTGCTGGAGCGCCAGCGCATCATGCGGGAGATCCACGACGGCGTAGGCTCGCAGCTGGTGGGCCTGCTCAACGTGGTGACCCAGCCCGCACCTGACCGCGGCGTGGTCGAGGAACACGTGAAGCTCGCGCTCGACGAGATGCGCATGGCCGTCGATTCGCTGCAACCCACGCACGACGACCTGCCCACCGTGCTGGCCACGCTGCGCTACCGCTTGCAGCCGCGCCTGGACGCCGCGGGCATCGAACTGGTGTGGAACGTGGCGGTGATTCCGCAGCTGGCGCCTTTCGCCGCGCAGGCCGCGCTGCAGCTGCAGCGCATCCTGCTGGAGGCCTTTACCAACGTGCTGAAGCACGCAGGCGCCACGCGCATCGTGATGCAGGCGGGCTGGCATGGCGAGGCGTCGCCACCGCTGGTGCGCATCGTGCTCACCGACAACGGGCGCGGCCTGCCGGCGGCCCCTGCGGACGGCCGGCCCGCGGGGCATGGCATTGCCAACATGCGCGCGCGCGCCCAGTCCATCGGGGCGCGGCTGTACATCGAGAACACGCAGGAAGCACAGGAAGCAGAGGATGCGCAGAACACGGGGCGCGGCACGCGCGTGCGCCTCGACTGGCCCTGCGCCCTACCCTGAGCAGCGACACGAGCCGCCGTCGAATCGGAATCAGCGCAGCGCGAACGCCAGCGTGACCGCGCCCAGCGCCAGCAACCCGAGCCCGGCGATGAACACGCCCTCGCCCCAGGCCTCCAGCCGCGCGCCCGCGCGCTGCGTGCGCATCGAGATGAACGACAGCAACGCGCTGGCCAGGAAGACCAGCGCGTCGACGGCCAGCAGCCGGTCGATCAGCAAGCGCATGTCGTCGCGCGGCCCCAGGTGGCCGATGGACATCACCGTCATGCACACGCCGATCATGGTGGCCGACGTGGGCAGGATGTGCGCCGACAGGCTCCTGGCGGACTGAGTCATGGGGCGCGCGCCAGGAGCCGTGTGAGCGAACTCAGCCGATGCGCACCGGCACGAAGATCTTGTCTTCGCCGCGCTGGATCAGCAGCGCCACCGACTTGTTGGTGGCCTTGGCCACCACCTCGCGCACCTGCTCCACGCTCTGCGCCGGCGTGCCGTTGATGGCCAGCAGCACATCGCCCGCCTGCACGCCCGCCTGCGCCGAGGGGCCGGCGGCGTCTTCGATGAGCAGGCCGGTGTCTATCGAGGCCTCGCGCTTTTCCTGCGGCTGCAGCGGGCGCAATGCCAGGCCCAGCTTGCCCTGGCCGGCGGCCGCGTCGGCCTTGGCCACCTGCGCCGGCTTGTCGCTCGCATCGCCGAGCTTGGCCTGCAGCTCCTGCCGCTCGCCCTGGCGCCACACCTCGAGCGTGACCTTCTTGCCCGGCGCCTGCTGGCCGATCACCGCGGGCAGGTCGCCCGAGGACACGATGGGCTGGCCGTCCACGCTGCGGATCACGTCGCCCGCCTTCAGGCCGGCCTTGTCGCCAGGGCCGCCCTTCTCGATGTTCGAGACCAGCGCGCCTTCGGGCTTGTCGAGCTTGAACGATTCGGCAAAGGCCTGGTTCACCTCCTGCACCGCCACGCCGAGCCGCGCATGCGTGGCCTTGCCGGTGGCGACGATCTGGTCCTTCACCTGCACCGCCACGTCGATGGGAATGGCGAACGACAGGCCCTGGTAGCCGCCGCTGCGGCTGTAGATCTGCGAGTTGATGCCCACCACCTCGCCGCGCGTGTTCAGCAGCGGGCCGCCGGAGTTGCCGGGGTTGACGGCCACGTCCGTCTGGATGAAGGGCACATAGCTGTCGTCGGGCAGCGAACGGCCCTTGGCGCTCACCACGCCGGCCGTCACGGTGTTCTCGAAGCCGAAGGGCGAGCCGATGGCCAGCACCCATTCGCCGACCTTCAGGTCCTTGGTGTTGCCCAGGGCCAGCGTCGGAAGGTTCTTGGCGTCGATCTTCAGCACCGCGATGTCGGTCTTGGCGTCGGCGCCGAGCACCTTCGCACGGAACTCGCGGCGGTCGGTCAGCTTGACGGTGACTTCCTTTGCGTCCTTCACGACGTGGGCGTTGGTGATGATGATGCCGCTGGGGTCGACGATGAAGCCCGAGCCCTGCGCGCGCACCGGCACGTCGCGCTCCTGCTGCTTGCCGCGCGGGTTCATCTGGCCCTGGAAGCGGCGGAAGAACTGGAACATCGGGTCTTCGGGGTCGATGCCCTGCACCTCCGCCGCGGCCTCGTCGTCCGACGCCTTCATGGTGCCGGTGACGCTGATGTTGACCACGGCCGGGCCGTCGCGCGTGGTGATCGTGGAGAAGTCGGGCAGCGTGACCATGGCCGCGGGGGCGCTCACTGCGGCGTTGGTGGTCGGGGCCCCCACGGCGCGCGCGCTGGTGTAGGCACCGGCACCGACGGCACCGATCACGCCCGCGCTCGCCAAGGCAATCACCAGGGCGCGGGGCGAAGTCAGACGGGAGATCATTTGTCGGTCCTTTCAATGCGTATCAACGCAAACACGATGAAAGGAATGTCGTCTCCCTGGCTTAAACGCCGCTTAAACGCTGCCGTGAAACGCCGCTTGAACCGTGCGGGTGTTCAGTCCGCCGCTTTTGCGCCCCGCGATGAAGATGCCGAAGGCGCGAACACCACGCGCACGCGCAGCCCGCCCAGGCTCGGAGAGGCGTCGAGCGACACGCTCGCGCCGTGCAGGTCGGCAATCGACTTCACGATGGCCAGCCCCAGCCCGCTGCCGGGCGCCTGCGTTTCGCCGGAGCGGTAGAAGCGGTCGAGCACGCGCTCGCGCTCGGCCGGCGGCAGGCCCGGGCCGCTGTCGTCGACGGTGAGCTCCACGGCGCCGTTGCCTTGTGCCGCGGTCGCGGCAGTGTTGGCGGTGATGGCGATGTCCACACGGCCTTCCGGCGGCGTGTACTTCACCGCGTTCTCCAGCAGGTTTCGCAGCAGCATGCGCAGCGCCTCCGACTGGCCATCGACCACGGCCGCATCGGCATGCGTGATGCCGATGTCGATGCCGCGCGCCTGCGCCGCGGCCACGGCGTCGGACACTGCGAGACGTGCCACTTCGGAAAGGTCCACCGGCTCCGGCGTGGCACCGGCGGCCATGCTGGCCTCGTGGCGTGCCAGCGCAAGCATCTGTTCCACCAGCCGCGTGGCGCGGTCGATGCCAGCCACCAAGCGGCTCACGGCCAGGTCGCGCGAGGCACCGTCGGGCGCGCGCTGCAGTCCCTGCACCTGCAGCTTCAACGCGGCCAGCGGCGAGCGCAGCTCGTGCGCGGCGTCGGCCACGAAGTGCTTCTGTGCGTCGAAGGCGTGGCGCACGCGGTCGAACAGCAGGTTCAGCTCCTGCACCAGCGGGCGCACCTCCTCGGGCAGGCCCTCTTCGCTCACCGGCGACAGGTCGTCGGCCTGGCGCGACGCCACCTGCTTGCGCACGCGCGCCACCGGCGCGAGCGATCGGCTCACCACCCACCACACGACCAGCATCAGCAGCGGCGCCATCAGCGCCACCGGTGCGATGGTGCGCAAGGCCAGCGTGCCGGCCATGTGGCGGCGCGCCGCCATGTCCTGCGCCACCTGGATGACCAGCCCGCGCGTCTGCATCGAGAACACCCGGTAGGTGGTGCCGCGCGCGTGCACATCGGCAAAGCCCAGCACCGCGAGCTGCGGCAGCGCAGCCTCTTCCGCCGACTCGAAGATGCGCGTGCCGTCGGCCGTCCACACCTGCACCACGAACTCGAAGTTCTGCTCGCCGGTGCCGATGCCGCCGACCGCCGCGCTGGGCGGCAGCCCCGCACGCAGCGACAGCGCCATCTGCTGCATGTGGTAGTCGAAGATGTCGTCGGCCTCCGCGAGCACCGTGCGGTAGGCCACCAGCGCCTGCGCCCCCGCGGCCAGCACGATGGCCGCGAGCAGAAACCACAGCAGGCGTGCGCGCAACGAACCCGTCAACGAACCGATGACCCTGCTCATGCAAGCCCCCTTCGCGGGACGACACGGAACCGGGTTTGCCGGGCCGTAGGCGTCGCCCCCGGAAGGGGGTTGGCGAAGCGACACGACGTGCGCGAAGCCTGGGGGTGAGTCATAGTTTCGGCACCATGTAGCCGACGCCGCGCACGTTGCGAATGAGCTCGGCCCCGAGCTTCTTGCGCAGGCCGTGCACATACACCTCGACCGCGTTGCTGCTGATCTCGTCTTTCCAGCTGTAGAGCTTTTCTTCCAGCTGGGCGCGCGACAGCACCATGCCGGGCCGCGCCAGCAAGGGCTCCAGCACGGCCCATTCGCGCGCCGACAGCACCACGGGCTGGCCGGCCACGGACACCTCGCGCGTAGCGGGGTTGATGCTGACGCCCATGTGCTCGTACACCGGCTCCGCGCGCCCGGCCGCGCGGCGCAGCAGGGCGCGGATGCGCGCCAGCAGCTCGTCGAGGTCGTAGGGCTTGAGCACGTAGTCGTCGGCGCCGGCGTCCAGGCCTTCGATGCGCTGCTGCACCGAGTCGCGCGCGGTGGCGATCAGCACCGGCATGCGCTGCTTGCGCGCGCGCAGGTTGCGCAGCACTTCGAGGCCGTCGCGGCGCGGCACGCCCAGGTCGAGCATGACCAGGTCGTACTGCTGGGTGCGCAGGGCCGATTCGGCGGCCTCGCCGTCTTTCACCCAATCGACCGCGTACTGCTCGGCACGCAGCAGGTCGAGCACGGCTTCGCCGATCATCACGTCGTCTTCGAGGAGGAGGAGTCGCATGGTTGTGTCCCTTTGCGGAATTCGAGGCGCGGCCCGGGGCGAAAGTTCAGGGGCCGGTGGACTACAGGAGCGAACGCACTTCGCGTGCCGCTTCGAACAGCAGCGGCAGCATGTCGCGCTGCAGCGCCTCTTCCTGGTAGCGGGTGCCCGACAGCACCACGTTCAGCGCGGCCACCGTGTGGCCCTGCATGTCGCGCAGCGGCACCGCCAGCGCCTGCACGCCGAGCTCGTGCTCTTCGCTGGCAAAGCAGTGGTCGTCCTTGCGCGCGCGCGCCACCAGCTGGCGCAGGCCGCGCGCCTGCGTGACGGTCTGCGGCGTGAGCCGCGCCAGGTGCCGCCCCTTGAGCCACTGCGTGAACTGGGTGGGCGGCATGGCCGCCAGCAGCACGCGGCCGGTGGACGTGGCATGCGCCGGCAGGCGCGCGCCCAGGTGCAGGCCGTATGCCAGCACGCGCGTCGGCGTGCCGTAGCTGCCGCTGCGCGCCACGATGACCACCTCTTCACCGTCGAGCACCACGGCCGAGAACGACTCGCCCGTTTGCGCCGCCAGCCGGTTCAGCGTGGGCTGCAGCGCGCGCGGCAGCCGTGAAGAGGCCAGGTAGCTGCCCGAGAAGCGCAGCACCTTGGGCGCCATCCAGAAATAGCTACCGTCGGTTTCCAGGTAGCCCAGGTGCGCCAGCGTCAGCAGGTGGCGGCGGGCGGCGGCGCGCGTGAGGCCGGCGCGCTCTGCGGCCAGCGTGGCGTTCAGGCGCTGGCGCTCGGTGTCGAAGCTCTCGAGCACGGCCATGCCCTTGGCAATGCCCTCGATGAAGTCGGCTCTGGCAATGGTCATGCGGGCGGGTGCGGTGGCTTGAAACAGGGGGCGGATGGAACTGTTGCGCGATGATCGCGCACGCGTTCGCATGATCGCACACAGCCTCCGCAGCGGCCACCCCGGCGGCGCGCCCGCGCCCTACGCTCCGTGAAACCCTATCGGAGACACGAACATGCGCACCCAGGTCGCGATCATCGGCGCCGGCCCCGCCGGCCTTCTGCTCGGGCAGCTTCTGCACAAGGCTGGCATCGACAACGTCATCGTCGAACGCCAGAGCAGCGACTACGTGCTCGGGCGCATCCGCGCGGGCGTGCTCGAACAGGTCACCATGGACCTGCTGGCGCGCGCCGGAGTAGACGCCCGCGCCAAGGCCGAGGGCTTGCCGCACGAAGGCATCGAGCTGCTGTTCAAGGGCGCGCGCCACCGCATCGACATGCACGGCCTCACGGGCGGCAAGCAGGTGACGGTGTACGGCCAGACCGAGGTCACGCGCGACCTGATGGAAGCGCGCACCGCCGAAGGCCTCGCCACCATCTACAGCGCCGCGAACGTGAGCCTGCACGACTTCGACTCCGCCAGGCCGCGCGTGCGCTACGAAAAAGACGGGCAGACGCACGAGCTCGAATGCGACTTCATCGCCGGCTGCGACGGCTACCACGGCGTGAGCCGCGCCAGCGTGCCGGCCGACGCCATCCAGACCTACGAGAAGGTCTACCCCTTCGGCTGGCTGGGCGTGCTGGCCGACGTGCCGCCGGTGTCGCACGAACTCATCTACGCCAACACCGAACGCGGCTTTGCGCTGTGCAGCATGCGCAGCGCCACGCGCTCGCGCTACTACGTGCAGGTGCCCACCGAAGAGCGCGTGGAAAACTGGAGCGACGAGGCCTTCTGGAACGAGCTGCGCGCGCGGCTGGACCCCGAGGCGCGCGAGCGGCTGGTGACCGGCTCGTCGATCGAGAAGAGCATTGCGCCCTTGCGCAGCTTCGTGGCCGAGCCGATGCGCTTCGGCTCGCTGTTCCTGGCGGGCGACGCGGCGCACATCGTGCCGCCGACCGGTGCCAAGGGCCTGAACCTGGCGACGGCCGACGTGGGCTACCTGTCGCGCGCGTTCGAGATCTTCTACGGCGAGAAGTCGGCCTCGGCGCTGGACCGCTATTCGGACCTTTGCCTGCGCCGCGTGTGGAAGGCCGAGCGCTTCTCGTGGTGGTTCACCTCGCTGATGCACCGCTTTCCCGAGACCGGCGCCTTCGGCCAGAAGATCCAGGAGGCCGAGCTCGACTACCTGGTGCGTTCGCACGCGGCCTCCACCTCGCTGGCGGAAAACTACGTCGGGCTGCCGCTGGAAGACTTCTAGGCGCAGGACGCCAGACGCTAGACGGCCATGCTGGCGGGGGCGGCGTGCCCCTCCAGCGCGGCCTTCATGGCCGCCCCGCCCTGCGCCATCATCGGCTCGATGTAGGCGGCCATGGCGTCGGGCAGCACGTCGGTGATCCAGACGAAACGCGAGCGCCCTTCGCCCTCGTCGAACACCTGTGCCGAGGCGTGGTGGTGGGCGGCCTTGCCGCCGGCCACGGTGTAGGCCAGCCGGCGGTGCGCATCGTCGAGCCCGACCAGGGCCTCGCGCGCGACGAGGCCGTTGGCAAAGGTGAGCACGCGGGCGCCTTCGGCGTCGATGTGGCACGCAGTGAGAAAGCCCGGCGCGAGCCGCGTGTGCACCGCGCCGAAGTCGCGCAGCGCGTTCCACACGTGGGCGGCATCCGCCTCGACGACGAATTCCTTGTAGATGGTGGCCATGGTCAACCTCGCTTCAAAGTGACGGTGCCCTGCCCGATGGCATGAAACGGCATGAGCGGGCGGCCATCGTCGCGCAGCGCGGCAATGCGGTCTTGGAAAATCTTGCGCTCGCCCTGCGCGGCCTTGCGGAAGGCGCTGGGCGACACGCCCGCCGCGCGATGAAAGGTGCGCACGAAGTTGCTCAGGTCGGCAAAGCCAACGTCCAGCGCCACCTCGGTCACGGGGCGGTGGCGGTCGTCGGCCAGCAGGCGCGCGGCATGGCGCAGCCGCGAACGCACGAGGTACTGGTGCGGCGTGACGCCCAGCACCTGCGAGAACACGCGCAAGAAATGGAAAGCGCTCAGGCCCGTCTCGGCGGCCGCCCGGTCGAGGCCGATGTCGCTCGCCGAATGGGCGTCGATCCACATCGCGGCATCGACCGCGCGGCGCCGGTCGCGCGGCGTGGCGGTGGCAGCCACCGGGCGCTTCTTGCGGTCGCCCACCAGGTCGACGAAACGGCTGGCGAACCACATGCCCAGCTCATCGAGCCCGACGTCGCCATGCCCCTCGGCGGCAGCTTGCGCCAGCTCGCCGAGCACCACGAGTTCGGCCAGCGGCGGCACGCCGCCGGTGCGCCAGGTCTTGCGGTCGCCCCCAATCAGCTCGACGAAGCCCGGCGACAGGTGAAAGGCCAGGCACTCGTCGCCGCAGACGTGGTTGTCGTGCGTGCACATGTACTCGTCGCCCGCGCAGCCGACGAGCACCGACCCGGCCACCAGCTCATAGGCCCGCCCGCGCGTGCGGTAGCCGAAGCTGCCCTTGCGCACGTACGAGACCGAGTGGCCCTCGTGCAGCTCGGTGAAGGGCCTGGCGTCGGGGCCGGCGTCGCAGCGGTAGCTGGCGATGCGGATCGCGTCGGTCTTCAGTTCCGACAGCACGAGCATGGCCTGTGCCTTTCTGTGCCTTTGTTCAAGCGCCCAGGCGCGCGGACCTCAGTCGACGGTCTGCATCGCCTGCCACACGCGCGCCGGGCTCAGCGGCATGTGCAGGCGCGGTGCGCGCGTGGCCAGGCCGTTGCGCGCGAACGCATCGGCCACCGCGTTCACGATGGCCGGCGTGGCGCCGATGGTGCCGAGCTCGCCCACGCCCTTCACGCCCAGCGGGTTGTTCTTGCACGGGGTCGACTGGTCCATTTCCATGTTGAACATGGTGTCGACGATGTCGGCGCGCGGCGCGGCGTAGTCCATCAGGCTGCCGGTGACGGGCTGGCCCGTTTCGTTGTCGTACACCACCTGCTCGTACAGCGCCTGGCCGATGCCCTGCACCGCGCCGCCCTCGAGCTGGCCACGCACGATCATCGGGTTGATCACGCGGCCCACGTCGTTCACCGAGCTGTAGGCCACCACGCTGATCTCGCCGGTCGGCGGATCGACCTCGATCTCGCAGATGTGGCAACCGTTGGGCCAGGTGGGGCCGGCCACGGTGCTGGTGGAGTCGACGAAGATCTCGCGGTCGGGCTGCTTGCCGGCCAGCGTGAACAGGTCGAGCTCGAGGTCGGTGCCGGCCACGGTGAACACGCCGCGGCTGTAGGTGATGTCGTCGATGGCGGCCTCGAACTCCTGGGCCGCCAACTCGCGCGCCTTGTCGATGGTGCGTTCCGCGCCGATGCGCACGGCCGAGCCGCCGGTGAAGAGCGAGCGCGAGCCGGCGCTGCCGAAGCCGTCGCCGCGATCGGTGTCGCCCAGCACCACGCGCACCTTGTCGATGGGCACGCCGAAGGCATCGACGGCCAGCTGCGCCAGCGAGGTCGAAATGCCCTGCCCCATGGCATTGACGGCGGAAAACACCTCGATCACGCCGTCGGCCTGCACCGAGACGGTGACGCGCTCTTCGAACACGTTGCCGCCCGTCCATTCCAGGAAGGTGGCGATGCCCAGGCCGCGGTGCTTGCCGTTGCGCGACGATTCGGCCGCGCGCGCGTCGAAGCCCTGCCAGTCGGCCAGCGCCAGTGCCTGGTCCATCACCGACTCGAAGTTGCCGGTGTCGTAGGTCTGCGCCATCGGGTTCTTGTATGGCATCTGCTCGGGGCGGATGAAGTTGCGCCGGCGCAGCACGATGCGGTCGATGCCGGTCTGGCGCGCGGCCTCGTCCATCAGCCGCTCGATGGTGAAGATGGCCTCGGGCCGACCCGCGCCGCGGTAGGCGCCGGTGGGCGCGGTGTTGGTCAGCACGGCCTTGAAGTGGAAGTCGATGGTCTGGATGTCGTAGACGCTGGTCTGCACCCAGGGCCCGATGAGCAGCTGGATGGCCACGCCGGTGCCGGTGGCGTAGGCGCCGACGTTGGCCAGCGTCTTGATGCGCAGCGCCAGGATCTTGCCTTCGGCGTCGAGCGCCATTTCGGCGCGCGCCTCGATGTCGCGGCCGTGCGCGCTGGAAAGGAATTCTTCGCTGCGGTCGGCCACCCACTTCACTGGGCGGTCGACCTGCAGCGCGGCGAAGGCCACGGCGATGTCCTCGGGGTAGGCGCCGGTCTTCATGCCGAAGCCCCCGCCCACGTCGCCCACGACCACGCGCACCTTTTCCTTGGGCAGGCCGATGGCCGCGCACACGGAATCGCGAACGCCCGAGGGCATCTGCGTGCTCATGCGGATCGTGAGGCGGCCGGTTTCGGCGTCGCGCGCGGCGAGCACGGAGCGCGGCTCGATGGTCAGGGCGACCACGCGCTGGTTGTTCACGTCGAGGGCCACCACATGGGCGGCCTTGGCGAAGGCGGCGGTGGCGTCGTCGCTGTTGCCGTGGCGCATTTCGGCGGCGACGTTGCCGGTGGCCTCGTCGCACAGCAGGGGTGCGCCTTCGGCGGTGGCACCCGCCAGGTCGACCACCATGGGCAGGTCTTCGTAGTCGACCATGATGGCTTCCGCCGCATCGCGCGCCTGCTGCACGGTGTCGGCCACCACGGCGGCCACCGCCTCGCCGACGAAGCGGGCGCGCTCGTGCGCCATGGCGTAGCGCGGCGGGCTGGCGCTGTCGCTGCCGTCGGCGCGCTTGAAGCCCGCGGCGCCGGGCATGGCCTTGACGCCCGCCTCGGCCATTTCGGCGCCGGTGATCACGCGCAGCACGCCGGGCATGGCCGCGGCGGTGCTGGTGTCGATCGACAGGATGCGTGCGTGGGGGTAGGCGGAGCGAAGGAAGACGAGGTGCGCCTGCTCGGGCAGCGTGACGTCGTCGGTGTAGCGTCCGGCGCCGGACAGAAGGCTTGCGTCCTCGAGGCGGCGCACCGCCTGGCCGCTGCCGAAGCGGAAGGGATTGGGTTCAGTGGTCAACGTGGTCCTCTTGTGCTGATCCCCGCCCAAAGCAGCCTTGCCTGGCGGATCCGCTGCGGTACTGCGAACGCGAGCTGAGCACTATATGGTTTTAGAAGGGTCTTGTGGGGCTCTCTTGGGCCTCTATTGGGCCTCTCGTGCCGATGGTCGCACCGCGTCGGCACGGCGTCTGTCGGACAGACCCTGCGCGTACGCAATTTCCCCGACACCGGATTCAAGTCCCGAAGAAGCCGTGTATACCTACGCCATGCGACAACTGCCCTGGCTCGAACCCGGAGACGCCCTTCCCGACCCCGCATCGGCGTGGGGCGTCGCCGACCCCGTGCCCGGCCTGCTCGCCGCCGGCGGCTCGCTCGATGTCGATACTTTGATGCAGGCGTACAGCCACTGCGTGTTTCCGTGGTTCAGCGAGGACCAGCCGATCCTGTGGTGGAGCCCCGACCCGCGCATGGTGCTGCAGGTGGCCGATTTCAGGCTGCACCGCTCGCTTCGCAAGACCTTGCTCCACTTTGCGCAGACCCCGGGCTGCGAGGTGCGCATCGACCACGACTTCGCGGCCGTCATCGAGGCCTGTTCGCGCTCGCCGCGCGTGGGCCAGTCGGGCACCTGGATCGTGCCGGACATGGTTCAGGCCTATACGAATTTGCACCTGGCAGGCCACGCCCACAGCGTCGAGACCTGGATCGACGGCAAGCTGGCGGGCGGCCTCTACTGCGTGGCGCTGGGCCGCGCGGTGTTCGGCGAGTCGATGTTCACGCGCCGCCCGGACGCCTCGAAGATCGCGCTCGCGGCGCTGGTGTCGCTGTGCCGCAAATTCGGCGTGCAAATGATCGATTGCCAGCAGAACACAGCCCACCTCGCCAGCCTCGGCGCGCACGAAATGGCGCGCAAACGCTTCGTCGCCCACGTGGCTTCGGCGCGACAGCAGGAGGGTCCACGCTGGCGTTTCGAGCCCGTATACTGGTCCGAACTCCTGTCCGCGCGACCTCATTCCACTCCCGATGTGACGACGTGACGCACCTCAAGGACCTACCGCTTCACACCCTGCAGTTCTACGCAACGGCGCCCTACCCCTGCAGTTACCTGCCGGATCGCCAGGCCCGCTCGCAGGTGGCCACGCCCAGCCACCTGATTCACAACGACGCGTACTCCGATCTCGTGCTCAGCGGGTTCCGGCGCAGTGGCATGTTCACCTACCGGCCCTACTGCGACGGTTGCCGCGCCTGCATCCCGCTGCGGGTACTGGCGAACAGCTTCCAGCCCACGCGCAGCCAGCGGCGTGCGCTGAAGCAGCATTCCGAGCTGCAGGCGCGCGTGCTCAAGCTGTGCTTCATGCCCGAGCACTACCAGCTCTACCTGCGCTACCAGAACGGCCGCCACGCGGGCGGCGGCATGGACCACGACAGCATCGACCAGTACACCCAGTTCCTGCTGCAGAGCCGGGTCAACTCTCGGCTGGTCGAGTTTCGCGACACGCTGCCCGACGGCAGCGCCGGCGCGCTGAAGATGGTGTCTATCCTCGACGTGCTGAACGACGGCATCTCCGCGGTCTATACCTTCTACGAGCCCGATACCAGCGCAGGCTACGGCACCTACAGCGTGCTCTGGCAGATCGAGCAGGCGCGCAAGCTGGGGTTGCCGCACGTGTACCTCGGCTACTGGATCGAGCACAGCCCGAAGATGAACTACAAGGCCCGCTTCTCCCCGCACGAAGTGCTGGTCGATGGCCAGTGGCAGGCGCCATTTGATTTCACAAGGTAAAATGGCGCCCGGTCATCACCGCAGAGCGCCATGAGAAAAAACCAATCAGACATTCCCGCCGTTCCCGTGATCCAGGTGATCGAGCGCATGTTCGCGCTGATCGATGTGCTGGCATCCCGCGAAGAAGCCATTTCGCTGAAGGAGATCAGCGAGAAGACCGGGCTTCACCCTTCCACCACGCACCGCATCCTCAACGACCTGGCCGTCGGGCGCTTCGTCGACCGGCCCGAGGCCGGCAGCTACCGGCTGGGCATGCGCCTGCTGGAACTGGGCAACCTGGTGAAGGGCCGGCTCAACGTGCGCGACGCGGCCCTGGGCCCGATGCGAGAGCTGCACAAGCTCACGCAGCAGCCGGTCAACCTCAGCATGCGCCAGGGCGATGAAATCGTGTACATCGAGCGCTCCTACAGCGAACGTTCGGGCATGCAGGTGGTGCGCGCCATTGGCGGGCGCGCTGCCTTGCACCTCACGTCCACCGGCAAACTGTTCCTGGCGGCGGACGACCCGCAGCGCGTGCGCAGCTACGCCACCCGCACCGGCCTGGCCGGCCATACGCGCAACAGCATCACGCAACTGCCGGCGCTGGAGCGCGAACTGTCGAAGGCACGCCAGTACGGCATTGCCCGCGACAACGAAGAACTGGAACTGGGCGTGCGCTGCATGGCCGCGGGCATCTACGACGACCAGGGCAAGCTGGTGGCGGGCCTGTCCATTTCGGCGCCGGCCGACCGGCTGGACGAAGGCTGGCTGCCCAAGCTGCAGGCGACGGCCAACGAGATTTCCGGCGCGCTGGGCTTCAAGGACGGCATGGCGGCAACGCCGCTGCCGTCGAGCGGCACGCAGCCACCCGCCGCCTGAGCCGGGTCGCACCGCACGCGCGGGCGACCGAACCCCAGAAAGCAAACAGGCCCTGAAAAGGGCCTGTTTGCATTGGGGCGCAGCGAGCGCCGGGTTCAGCCGGCCTGATAAGCCGCGACGTTGCGCGAAGCGGCCGGCATGCCGGCGGCGTGCGTGGCTTCGACCCAGCGGCGGACGCGCTCGGCGTCTGCGATGCGGCTGAATTTGCCTGCCGAGTCCAGGAACACCATGATCAGCTTGCGGCCGGCCACGCGGGCCTGCAGCACGAGGCATTGGCCGGCTTCGGAGATGTAGCCGGTCTTTTGCACGCCGATTTCCCAATCGGGGCTCTTCACGAGGCGGTTGGTGGTGTTGAACTGCAGCGTGCGGTTGCCGACTTCGACCTGGTATTCAGGCGACGTGGACAGCGAGCGCACCGTGGCATCGGCATAGGCTGCGTTGACCAGCAGCGCCAGGTCTTGCGCGCTCGACTGGTTGCGGCTCGACAGGCCGGTGGGCTCCACGTAGCGGGTGTCCTTCATGCCCAGCATCTTGGCCTTGGCGTTCATGATGCTCACGAACGTGGCCAGGCCACCCGGATAGGTGCGGCCCAGCGCATGCGCGGCGCGGTTTTCGCTCGACATCAGCGCCAGGTGCAGCAGTTCGCCGCGCGACAGCGTGGTGCCGACCGTCAGGCGCGAGCTGCTGCGCTTTTCGGTGTCGACGTCGTCCTGGGTGATGGTGATCAGCTCTTCGTTCGGCAGATGGGCCTCGCTGATGAGCAGGCCGGTCATGAGCTTGGTGAGCGATGCAATCGGGAGCACGGCGTGGTCGTTCTTGCTGAACAGCACTTCGTGCGTGTCCTGGTCGATCACCAGCGCAACGCTCGACTTCAGGTCGAGCACGTCTTCGGTGCCATGCAGGCCGGCCATCTGGCCGAAAGACTGGCGGGGCGGGGCTTCGACGCGGACCACCGAGCGGCGCTGCACGGCCACCACGGTCTTGCCGTTCTTCTTGTGGAGCGTGGCAACGACGTTGCGGCCCCCACGAACGACCTTTTCTGCTTTTTCGGGTTTTTCGGCCCGGCCAGCGCGCGCCGTCTTCGAGGAGGCGGTGCGCTTCACTTCGACCGGCACCGGACCTTTCGCCTTCTTGGCGACGGCGGTCTTGGCGGCGGCGGGCTTCTCTTTCTTCGCGGCCTGGGCACCAGGCAGCAAAAACGCCGTGGCGCAGAACGCGACGGCGATGAATTTGAGTGCGGGTAGAAACCGCTGGCTGGAAACTCGGCGGAGACGGGCTTCAGGCATTAATAAATCTCCAGCGGCGACAAACGAGGACCGCAGTGTATCTAAATCAAAAAAGGCACGCAATATCAGTTACTTGCATCCTCTTCTTCAATCGAATAGCAAGGATCGCCTGAAAACCTAACCTTGTGCCGCAACTCTCTCAGCTTGGCTCTGTAACTTATTGAGGGCACTCAAATAAGCCTTTGCCGAAGCGACCACGATGTCGGGGTCGGCCCCGACACCATTCACCACCCGCCCTGCGTTTTGTAACCGGACTGTAACTTCTCCTTGGCTTTCCGTCGAGCCGCTGATGGCATTTACAGAGTAAAGAACCATCTCGGCGCCGCTCTTCACGAGCGACTCGATCGCCTTCAGTGAAGCATCGACCGGGCCATTTCCGTCGGATTCGCCGGTGACTTCCTTGCCCTGCACGGTGAACACGATTTTCGCCTGGGGGCGCTCGCCGGTTTCGCTGTGCTGGGAGAGAGAGACGAAAGCAAACTGCTCACCAACGTTCGACACCTCTTCCGCGCTGACGAGCGCGAGGATGTCTTCGTCAAAAATTTCGGACTTGCGATCGGCCAGCTCCTTGAAGCGCAGGAAGGCGGCATTGATGTCGCCTTCGCTCGCCATGGACACGCCCAGCTCCTGCAGGCGCTGCTTGAAGGCATTGCGGCCGCTGAGCTTGCCCAGCACGATCTTGTTGGCGGCCCAGCCCACGTCCTCGGCACGCATGATCTCGTAGGTGTCGCGCGCCTTGAGCACGCCGTCCTGGTGAATGCCGGAGGCGTGCGCGAACGCGTTGGCGCCCACCACGGCCTTGTTCGGCTGCACCACGAAGCCGGTCGTCTGGCTCACCATGCGGCTCGCGGCCACGATGTGCTGGGTGTCGATGTTCAGGTCGAGGCCGAAATAGTCACGGCGGGTCTTCACCGCCATCACCACCTCTTCGAGCGAGCAGTTGCCCGCGCGCTCGCCCAGGCCGTTGATGGTGCATTCGACCTGGCGCGCGCCGCCGATCTTCACGCCGGCCAACGAATTGGCCACGGCCATGCCGAGGTCGTTGTGGCAATGCACCGACCAGATCGCCTTGTCGCTGTTCGGAACGCGCTCGCGCAGCATCTTGATGAAGTTGCCGTAGAGCTCGGGAATCGCGTAGCCCACGGTGTCGGGCACGTTGATGGTGGTGGCGCCCTCGTTGATGACGGTCTCGAGCACGCGGCACAGGAAGTCGGGGTCGCTGCGGTAGCCGTCTTCGGGGCTGAACTCCACATCGCCGATCTGGTTGCGCGCGAAGCGCACCGCCAGCCGGGCCTGCTCGTGTACCTCGTCGGGCGACATGCGCAGCTTCTTTTCCATGTGCAGCGCGGAGGTCGCGATGAAGGTGTGGATGCGCCCGCGGGCCGCGCCCTTCAGCGCCTCGGCGGCACGCGCGATGTCGCGGTCGTTGGCGCGCGAAAGGCCGCACACCGTCGAATCCTTGATCACGTTCGCAATGGCCTTCACGGCCTCGAAGTCGCCGTTCGAGCTGGCAGGAAAGCCGGCCTCGATGACGTCGACCTTCAGCCGCTCAAGCAGCTTGGCGATGCGCATCTTCTCGTCGCGCGTCATGGAGGCGCCCGGCGATTGCTCGCCGTCGCGCAAGGTGGTGTCGAAAATAATGAGTTGGTCGGTCATCGTGGATCTCCGTTATTTATTACCACCTTGCGCGTCCGGCTCGGGCCGGCACGGCGTCAGGCGACTTCAACCGCCGATTGTGCGCTGCGAGCACCGCGGCCCCGCGCACGCTGCACGCCCGAGACGATCGCCTTCAGCGACGCCGTGATCACATTGGCGTCGATGCCCACGCCGAACAGCGTCTGGCTTTCGTCAACACGCAGCTCGAGGTAGGCCACCGACTTGGCATCCGCACCGGCGCCGATGGCGTGCTGGTGGTAGTCCATCACGCGCACCGTGTGGCCGGTGGCCTTGCTCAGCGCCTGCGTGAAGGCGTCGATGGGGCCGTTGCCGCGGCCTTCGATGGCGCGCACTTCACCGTCCCAAGGCAGGTCACCGCGCAGCACCACGGAGGCGTCGGCGCCCTCGCCTTGCTCCTCGATCACGCGGTGCTGCAGCGACTGCGCGGTCTCGATGCCGTATTCGCGCACGAACAGCTGCCAGAGGTCGGCGGCGGTGAGTTCCTTGCCCGCGACGTCCATCACGCCCTGCACGGTCTGCATGAACTCCATCTGCAGGCGGCGCGGCATCTCGAGGCCGTATTCGCTCTCGAGCAGGTAGGCCATGCCGCCCTTGCCCGACTGGCTGTTCACGCGGATCACGGCCTCGTAGCTGCGGCCCACGTCCTTCGGATCGATGGGGAGGTAGGGCATGTCCCAGATGTCGCCTTCCTTGCGCGCGGCGAAGGCCTTCTTGATCGCGTCCTGGTGCGAGCCCGAGAACGAGGTGTAGACGAGGTCGCCCACATACGGGTGGCGCGGGTGCACCGGAATCTGGTTGCAATGCTCGACCGTGGCGCGGATCTCGTCGATGTTCGAGAAGTCGAGCTCGGGCGAGACACCTTGGGTATACAGGTTGAGCGCCACGTTGACGAGGTCGAGATTGCCGGTGCGCTCGCCGTTGCCGAAGAGGCAACCTTCGATGCGCTCGGCGCCGGCCATCAGCGCGAGTTCGCCGGCGGCGGTGCCGGTGCCGCGGTCGTTGTGCGGGTGCACGCACAGCACGATCGAATCGCGGCGCGCGAGGTTGCGGTGCATCCACTCGATCATGTCGGCGAAGATGTTCGGCGTGGAGTGCTCGACCGTGGTGGGCAGGTTGACGATGCACTTGCGCTCGGGCGTCGGCGCCCACACGTCGGTGACCGCGTCGACCACGCGCTTGGAGAACGCCACGTCGGTGCCCGAGAACATTTCGGGCGAGTACTGGAAGGTCCACTTCGTGTTCGGCTGCTTCGCGGCGCAGTCGTTGAACATGCGTGCATGGCTGCTGGCGAGCTCGACGATCTGGTCTTCGTTCATGCCGAGCACCACGCGGCGCATCACGGGCGCGACGGCGTTGTAGAGGTGCACGATGGCGCGCGGAGCGCCTTGCAGCGATTCGAAGGTGCGGGTGATGAGGTGGTCGCGCGCCTGCGTCAGCACCTGGATCGTCACGTCGTCGGGAATGCGGTCTTCCTCGATGAGCTTGCGCACGAAGTCGAATTCGACCTGCGACGCCGAGGGAAAGCCGACTTCGATTTCCTTGAAGCCGATGGCCACCAGGGTTTCGAACATGCGCATCTTGCGTGCGATGTCCATGGGCTCGACAAGTGCCTGGTTGCCGTCACGCAGGTCCGTCGACAGCCAGATGGGCGCCTTGGTCAGCACGGCATCGGGCCAGGTGCGGTCCTTGAGGCCGATCGGGGCGAATGCGCGGTATTTGCTTTGAGGTTGCTTGAGCATGTCGAGTTCTCTGAGTGGTTGGAATTCAACCAGCAACCCCAAAAACAAACGGCCCGTTGCTGGTGCGAACGGGCCGTGGTGAGGGATTTGCGCGTGCGCTACCGTCTCCGCCCGTGAGGGAGGGCTAGTAGGGCCAGCAGCGAAATCTTGGTCATGAGGGTTGCTAATGTAGCACAGCCTTCGCGGGCCTGTGAAGGCCCCGCGTGTCAGTTGTGCAACCCCCGCTCGTCGGGTTCTTCGGTCGAGGTGCTGATCACGCTCACCGGCTGGCCCTTGGCCTTGCGCCAGCCGTACACCACGTAGCCGCTCAGGCCGTAGATGACGAACAGCCCGAACAACACGGTCGGCGGATGGATGTTGATGACCGCGATGCCCAGTGCGATCAGCACGATCGCGGCGAAAGGCACGCTCTTCTTCATCTGGATGTCCTTGAAGCTGTAGAACGGCGCGTTGGTGACCATCGTGAGGCCCGCGTACAGCGTGAAGGCGAAGGTGACCCAGGTGATCTGCGTCCACGAGAGATACAGCACCTCGCCGCCGCGCTTGCCCCATTCGTCCACGAGCCAGATGAAACCGGCCACCAGTGCGGCGGCGGCGGGCGACGGCAGGCCCTGGAACCAGCGCTTGTCGACCACGCCGGTGTTCACGTTGAAGCGCGCGAGCCGCAGTGCGGCGCACGCGCAGTACACGAAGGCTGCGATCCAACCCCAGCGCCCCAGGCCCTTGAGCGACCACTCGTACGCGATGAGCGCCGGCGCGGCGCCGAACGACACCATGTCGGACAGCGAATCCATCTGCTCGCCGAACGCGCTCTGCGTGTTGGTCATACGCGCGACGCGGCCGTCGAGGCTGTCCAGGATCATCGCGGCGAACACGCCGAGCGCCGCGAGGTCGAAGCGTGCGTTCATGGCCATCACGACCGAATAGAAACCGCCGAACAACGCAGCGAGCGTGAACAGGTTCGGCAGGATGTAGATGCCTTTGCGGCGTTTGCGCGGTTGCACCTCGTTGGGAACCGTATCGTCATGCATTGAAATTGCCTCCGTCCCTCATGGGCACTGCGCGGTCAGCTATCCAATCGATAGCATCTAGGTCTGTGGGTCGCATGGCTTGCAGTGTAGTTCAGGGGGCCTTGCGGGCACCCTTCAAACAAAAGGGCCACCGCGAGGGTGGCCCTTGGAAAAAGGCGCCCTGCGGGCGCCTTTTGCCTTCGACTCGAAGATCAGTTACGGGTCTGGTCGACCAGCTTGTTCTTCTTGATCCAGGGCATCATCGCGCGCAGCTTCTCGCCCACGACTTCGATCTGGTGCTCTGCATTCAGGCGACGGCGGCTGATGAGCGCCGGCTGGCCGGCAGCGGCTTCGAGCACGAAGCTCTTGGCGTATTCGCCGGTCTGGATGTCCTTGAGCACCTGCTTCATGACCTTCTTGGTCTCTTCGGTCACGATGCGCGGGCCCGTGACGTACTCGCCGTATTCGGCGTTGTTCGAGATCGAGTAGTTCATGTTGGCGATGCCGCCTTCATAGATCAGGTCGACGATCAGCTTGAGTTCGTGCAGGCATTCGAAGTACGCCATTTCGGGCGCATAGCCGGCTTCCACCAGCGTTTCGAAACCGGCCTTGATCAGCTCGACCGTACCGCCGCACAGAACCGCTTGTTCGCCGAACAGGTCGGTTTCGGTTTCTTCGCGGAAGTTGGTCTCGATGATGCCGGCCTTGCCGCCGCCGTTGGCGGTGGCGTAGCTCAGCGCGAGGTCACGCGCCTTGCCGGTCTTGTCCTGGTGCACGGCCACGAGGTGGGGCACGCCGCCGCCTTGGGTGTACGTGCTGCGCACGGTGTGGCCCGGGGCCTTGGGAGCGACCATCCACACGTCGAGGTCGGCGCGCGGCTGCACGAAGCCGTAGTGCACGTTGAAGCCGTGCGCGAAGACGAGCGAGGCGCCTTCCTTGATGTGCGGGGCCACGTCGTTCTTGTAGACGTTGGCGATCTGCTCGTCGGGCAGCAGGATCATGACCACGTCGGCCGACTTCACGGCGTCGGCCACTTCGGCGACCTGCAGGCCGGCCTTGCCGACCTTGTCCCACGAAGCACCGCCCTTGCGCAGGCCGACCACGACCTTGACGCCGCTGTCGTTCAGGTTCTGCGCGTGCGCATGGCCTTGCGACCCGTAACCGATGATTGCAACCGTCTTGCCCTTGATGAGGCTGAGGTCGGCGTCCTTGTCGTAGTAAACCTTCATGATGCGTCTTTCCTATTTAGTCTCGATGCACCCCCTGCTCGGGGGTGCGTTCACTCACAATTGGCCGGAAGAATTCCGGTCCTTCATTTGCTGATTGATGGACACGAGGTTGTCGTGAATGCGGAACAGCAGGATCAGCAATTCGCTATAGACGCGAACCATGATCGCGCCGAACACAAGAATGCCGATGGCAGCCAGGATGCGGCCCTGGAACAATGACACGACGGTCATCACGAGCACACCCAGCAGTCCGAGGAAATACAGTATCCGGATGATGATGGGGGTCACCATCTTGTCGAAGCCCAGCAAGTCTTGCATTCACCTTCTCCTCATGTGTTGATAAACGATGAAACTGAGGGGATCTGCACCCCCTACACGCGCAGGATGCGCTCGCCGCGCCCGATGCCGCTGGCACCGGTGCGGACAGTCTCGAGGATAGCGCTACGCTCGATCGCTTCCAGGAAAGCGTCGTTCTTGCCGTGGTCGCCGGTGAGTTCGATGGTGTAGCTCTTGTCGGTCACGTCGATGATGCGGCCGCGGAAAATCTCCGCCATGCGCATCATTTCCTCGCGCTCCTTGCCGACCGCGCGCACCTTCACCATCATGAGCTCGCGCTCGGTGTAGGCACCCTCGGTCAGGTCGACGACCTTCACCACTTCGATGAGCCGGTTCAGGTGCTTGGTGATCTGCTCGATCACGTCGTCCGAACCGTTCGTGACGATGGTCATGCGCGAGAGGCTCGGGTCCTCCGTGGGCGCCACCGTCAGCGACTCGATGTTGTAGCCGCGGGCCGAGAACAGGCCCACCACGCGGGAAAGAGCACCCGGCTCGTTTTCCAGCAGCACTGCAATGATGTGTTTCATGTTTGCGTGACTCCTCTTTTCGCCGCCCTCCCCCGCGCACGGTAATGCGCGGGCTCGGCGGGCAATAGATTCGTCAGTGAAAAGTTAAGCGAATGCGCCGCAGATCAGAGATCTTCGGAGCCCAACAGCATCTCGGTGATGCCCATGCCGGCCTTCACCATCGGGAACACGTTCTCGGTCGGGTCGGTGCGGAAGTCCATGAACACCGTGCGGTCCTTGAGCTTGCGTGCTTCGCGCAGCGCGGGCTCCACGTCTTGTGGACGCTCGATCAGCATGCCGACATGGCCGTAGGCCTCGGCGAGCTTCACGAAGTTGGGCAGCGCGTCCATGTAGCTGTGGCTGTAGCGGCCGGAGTATTCGATCTCCTGCCACTGGCGCACCATGCCCAGGTAGCGGTTGTTGAGGGAGCAGATCTTGATCGGCGTGTTGTATTGCAGGCAGGTGGAGAGTTCCTGGATGCACATCTGCACCGAGCCTTCGCCGGTGATGGTGAACACTTCCGAATCGGGCTTCGCGAGCTTGATGCCCATGGCGTAGGGAATGCCCACGCCCATGGTGCCCAGGCCGCCCGAGTTGATCCAGCGGCGCGGCTCGTCGAAGCGGTAGTACTGGGCCGCCCACATCTGGTGCTGGCCCACGTCCGACGTGATGTACGCGTCGGCGTCCTTGGTCATGTTCCAGAGCGTTTCGACCACGTACTGCGGCTTGATCACGTCCGTATTGCCGCGGTCGTACTTGAGGCAGTCGCGCGAGCGCCAGGCCTCGATGGTCTTCCACCAGTCGGCCAGCGCGCCGGCGTCTGGCTTGGCGGAGCTTTCGCGGATCATCGAGATGAGCTCGGTGAGCACGTCCTTCACGTCGCCGACGATCGGGATGTCGACCTTCACGCGCTTGGAGATGCTCGACGGGTCGATGTCGACGTGGATGATCTTGCGTTCGTTCTGCGCGAAATGCTTGGGGTTGCCGATGACGCGGTCGTCGAAGCGCGCGCCCACCGCCAGCAGCACGTCGCAGTTCTGCATCGCGTTGTTGGCTTCGATGGTGCCGTGCATGCCCAGCATGCCCAGGAACTTGCGGTCGCTCGCCGGATAGGCGCCCAGGCCCATCAGCGTGTTGGTGACCGGGTAGCCCAGCATGTCGACCAGCGTGCGCAGTTCGTTGCAGGCATTGCCCAGCAACACGCCACCGCCGGTGTAGATGTAGGGGCGCTTGGCCGCCAGCAGCAGTTGCAGCGCCTTGCGGATCTGGCCGCCGTGGCCCTTGCGCACCGGGTTGTACGAGCGCATCTCGACCTTGTCGGGATAGCCGGCGTAGGGCGTCTTCTTGAAGGAGACGTCCTTGGGCACGTCCACCACCACGGGGCCGGGACGGCCGCTGCGTGCGATGTGGAAGGCCTTTTTCATCGTCATGGCCAGATCCTTGGGATCCTTGACGAGGAAGTTGTGCTTGACGATGGGGCGGGTGATGCCGACCGTGTCGCATTCCTGGAAGGCGTCGAGGCCGATGGCCGCCGTGGGGACCTGGCCCGAGATGATCACCATCGGGATCGAGTCCATGTACGCCGTCGCGATGCCGGTGACCGCGTTGGTCAGGCCGGGACCGGAAGTGACCAGCGCCACGCCGACTTCGCCGGTGGCACGCGCATAGCCGTCGGCCGCATGAACCGCTGCCTGCTCGTGGCGAACCAGCACGTGCTGGATGGTGTCTTGCTTGTAGAACGCGTCGTAGATGTACAGAACCGCGCCGCCTGGGTAGCCCCAGATGTACTGGACGCCTTCGGCCTGCAGTGCCTTGACCAGCACTTCGGCACCCATGAGTTCTTGCGTTGCGTTGCCTGCGCCTGAAGACGCGGCCGCCGCGGAAGCGATTTCCGCCTTGGAGATTTCCATGATCAACCTTTGTTTATTTCGGGAACGAAATACCTTGGGTGCCCCTTGCCAACCCTTGTGAGGTCGCGCCAGGACTTGAGGCCATGGCCATGGGCAGACTGATGTTCCGCCGGACCTAGACCCGTTTGCCTTTTGACTTGCAGCGCGGATTATGGCATTTCCGGGCGTTCAGATTCGCTTCAGCTGGCTTGTAAAGCGACAAAGGCATAATTCGCGGCGATAAACCTACGCGATCGCTAGACCTCCTTCCCACGCGGCGCCCCCTGCGCCCCTTCTCGCTTGGCCACTGAACAAGAACTCTCCGACTTCCTGAAAAGCGTCGAACGACGCGCTTTCAAGCGCTCGGTCTATCACGTGCGGGATGAAGAAGCGGCACTCGACATCGTGCAGGACAGCATGATGAAGCTGGCGCAGCACTACGGCGACAAGCCCGCGGAAGAGCTGCCGATGCTGTTCCAGCGCATCCTGTCGAACTGCACGCTCGACTGGTTCCGCCGCCAGAAGACCCGCCGCGCGCTTTTCTCCAACCTCAGCGATTTCGATTCGGTCGACGACGACGGAGATTTCGACCTGCTGGAGAACTTCGTTTCGCCGACCGACTCTAGGGAATCGGAGAGCGCCGAAGACACGACCCGCCGCGCCCAAGTCTTCCACGAGATCGAAGAGCAGATCGCAGCTTTGCCGGGCCGTCAACGCGAGGCTTTCCTGATGCGTTACTGGGAGGAAATGGACGTCGCAGAGACGGCCGCCGCAATGGGCTGCTCCGAAGGCAGCGTCAAAACCCATTGCTCGCGAGCCGTTCACGCTCTGAGCAAGGCGCTCAAGGCCAAGGGAATATCGCTATGAACACGAAGGTTTCGATCACATCATCCACCGCCGCCGAAGACGACTTCGGCCAGCGCGTGACCGCCCGCCTGTCGGCCGGCAACCGCGAGTTGCCGCACGACATCGGTGAGCGACTGCGCGTGGCGCGCGCCCAGGCCGTGGCCGCGCGCAAGCTGGCCCCGCAGCTGCGAACCGCGCCCGTGGTGGTGCAGGCGGGCCACACGGCCACGCTCGGCGGCAGCTGGTGGACGCGCATCGGTTCGGTGGTGCCCCTGATTGCACTCGTGGCCGGTCTCATCACCATCAGCGTGATGCAGGACGACGACCGTGCCAGCGAACTGGCCGAGGTCGACTCCGCCCTGCTGACCGGCGACCTGCCCCCTGCCGCCTACACGGACCCCGGTTTCGCCCAATTCCTGAAGGCCGACAGCGCCTCCGACTGAATCTTTACCGCCTGAAATCCTTCACCGACCGAATGCGACGCCGTTCCACCTCCAGCGCGAACACACCCCGCCCGACGCGCCCGCTCCAGGCGGGCGCCGTCGTTTGGGCGAGCGCGCTAGCAGTCGCCGCCTTCGGCCTGACGCTCGCCAGCGCCCAACCGCAAACGCAATCTCACGCCGAATCGGGCAAGTCCACTGGCGGCTCTGCAACAAGCGCGTCCGCCCCGGGCAGCAGTCCGAAAGCCGTTTCGACGACCAAGCCGCTCTGGAGCGAGCTCACCGCCGAGCAACAACAGGCGCTGAAGCCCCTGAGCGTCCACTGGAACACCCTGAACGTCGGCCAGAAGAAGAAGTGGCTGGCCCTGTCGCGCAACTTTTCCAGCATGTCGGCCGACGACCAGGGCACGCTGCACAGCCGAATGATCGAATGGGCCGCGCTGAGCAACCAGCAACGCACGCAGGCCCGCCTGAACTTCGCCGAGGTCAAGCGCATTCCCGCCGACGAGCGCAAGGCCAAGTGGGAGCAATACCAGGCCTTGAGCGAGGAAGAAAAGCGCAAGCTCGCCGAGCGCGCCCCGGCCAAGCCACGCGGCGCCGCCGTGCCCGTGCGGCCCGTTTCGGCGCAGAAGCTCGTGCCCGTGCCGGCCGTCACGCCCGGTGGGCAGCACACACCCCGCATCCTGCTGGCACCGCCAGCGCCGCTGGCCGCACCGGCCGCGGTCATGGTGGCTTCGCCGCCCGAGCGCACCACGGCCCCCGGCGCCACGCCAGCCGTCTCCATCGTGCCTGCCGCGCCTGCGCCGTCCAACGTGACGTCGCCGCCGGTTCCGGCCGAAGCGCAGGTGCCCGCGCCGGCCGACGCGCCCTCCTCGTCTCCCTGACCCCAAGGTTCCGATGGTTTCCAGCTCTCCCGAGGCCTCGGGGCCCGATCAGCCTGCCTCGCCCGTCGCAACTGCAACCACCGCTCCTGTTTCGATAGCCCCTGTCGCCCCCGGCATCTGGCGTCGCATGGCTTGCTGGCTCTACGAGGGCATGCTGCTGTTCGCCGTGGTGTTCGTCTCGGGCTGGCTGTTCAGCACGCTGGGCCAGATGCGCGACGCCATGGACGAGCGGCGCCACCTTTTCCAGGCTTTTCTTTTCGTGGTTTTCGGCGTGTACTTCGTCTGGTTCTGGACCAAGGGCCAGACCCTTGCCATGAAAACCTGGAACATCCGCATCGTCGACCTGCACGGCCGCCCCGTGACCCAGCGCCGCGCGCTGGCGCGCTACCTGCTGAGCTGGATCTGGTTCCTGCCGCCGCTGGCCGCCATGGCCCCCTTCAAGCTGTCGGGCGGCGAATCGACCGTGCTGATCTTCGGCTGGGTCGCGGTCTGGGCCTTGCTTGCACGTTTTCACCCCGAGCGCCAGTTCTGGCACGACGCCTGGGCCGGTACGCGGCTCATCACCTCCCAACCGATGAGTCGCCGATGAGTGCCTTGCCCAAGAAACTGCCCGATCCCGCCGTCAACCCGCAGAAAGCGCGCAAGGGCTTCGAACGCGTCTTCCATGCCACGCTGATCTCGCTGCAGGGCCTGCGCGCGGGCTGGAGCGAGCCTGCGTTCAGGCAGGAAGCGATCCTGTCGATCGTCATGATCCCGGTGTCGTTCTGGCTGGGCCGCAGCTGGGTCGAGGTGGCGCTGCTCGCGGGCAGCGCCATCCTGGTGATGATCGTGGAGCTCCTCAACACCGCCGTCGAGGCCGCCATCGACCGCATCGGCCCCGAGTGGCACGACCTCTCCAAGCGCGCCAAGGACATGGGCAGCGCCGCGGTGCTGCTGTCGCTCACGCTGTGCGGGGGCATCTGGCTGACCGCGCTGTGGCAACGCTTCCTGTCATGAGAAGGCATGCCGCCTGCGGCATGATGGCGGCATGAATCCTGAATTTTCGATCTGTGTGTATTGCGGCTCGCGCCCCGGCGAGCGCCCCGAGTTTTCCCAGGCCGCGCAAGCGGTCGGCCAATGGATCGGCCAGCACCGCGGCCAGCTGGTCTACGGCGGCGGGCGCACCGGCCTGATGGGCACGGTGGCCGAGGCCACCCGCACCGCCGGCGGCCGCGTCGTCGGCATCATTCCCAAGGCCCTGGTCGACAAGGAACTGGCCAACCCGCTGTGCGACGAGCTGCACGTGGTCGACACCATGCACGAGCGCAAGGCCATGATGGGCGAACGCGCCGACGCCTTCGTGGCCCTGCCGGGCGGCATCGGCACCTTCGAGGAACTGTTCGAGATCTGGACCTGGCGCCAGCTCGGCTACCACGACAAGCCGACCGGCATCCTGAACACCGCCGGCTACTACGACGGCTTGCTGGGCTTCCTGGCGCACAGCGTGCGCGAGGGCTTCATGGGCGATTGGCAGATGAAGCTGATTCGCACCGGCACGGAGCCAACCGAACTGCTCAGCGCGTTGCGCGCCGAAGTGCCCCTGCATCCACGGGAAGACAGGCTGTCGGAAAACCTCTGACGCTGCCCCCGAAAAAAAGCCCCCGTCGCCGGGGGCTTTTTTGTTTCAGACCGCGTTTTCGTTCTCTTCGCCGGTGCGGATGCGCACGATGCGGTCCACGCTGGTGACGAAGATCTTGCCGTCGCCGATCTTTCCGGTGCGTGCGGAACTGACGATGGCTTCGATGCAGCGCTCCACATCGGCCTCGTTCACGACCACCTCGACCTTCATCTTGGGCAGGAAGTCGACCACGTATTCGGCGCCGCGGTACAGCTCGGTGTGTCCCTTCTGTCGGCCGAAGCCCTTGACCTCGGTGACGGTCAGGCCGGTGACGCCCACTTCGGCCAAGGCCTCGCGCACGTCCTCGAGCTTGAAGGGTTTGACGATGGCGGTGATCTGCTTCATGGTTTTTGTGCTCCGGCGGTTTCGTTGAATTTGCTGGTGATAGGGTAACGCCAATCCTTGCCGAAGCTTCGATGGGTGACCCGGATGCCTACCGGCGCCTGGCGCCGCTTGTATTCGTTGATCCTGATGAGCCGCGCAACCCGCTCGACCACCGCGCGGTCATAACCCGCCGCGATGATCTCGTCGATGCCCTCGTCGTCCTGCATGTAGCGTGCCAGGATTCCGTCGAGGATGTCGTAGGGCGGCAGGCTGTCCTGGTCGGTCTGGTCGGGCCGAAGCTCGGCGCTGGGCGGCCGGGTGATGATGCGCTCGGGAATGGGTTGCGAGCCCGTGCCGTACGGGTCGTGGGCGTTGCGCCAGCGGGCCAGCGCGAAGACCGTGGTCTTCAGCAGGTCCTTGATGACCGCGAAGCCGCCCGCCATGTCGCCGTACAGCGTGCAGTAGCCGGTGGCCATTTCGCTCTTGTTGCCCGTGGTGAGCACGATGGCGCCGAACTTGTTCGACAGCGCCATCAGCAGCGTGCCGCGAATGCGGGCCTGGATGTTTTCCTCCGCCGTGTCCTCGGGCCGGCCCTTGAATTCCCCGGCCAGCGCGCCCTTGAACGACTCGAAGGTGTCCTTGATGGAAATCTCGTCGTAGCGCACGCCCAGCCGGGCGGCCATGTCGCGCGCGTCGATCCAGCTGATGTCCGCGGTGTAGGGCGACGGCATCATCACCGCGCGCACCTTGTCCTTGCCCAGTGCATCGACCGCGATGGCAAGCACCAATGCGGAGTCGATGCCGCCTGAAAGCCCCAGGATGGCGCCCGGAAATCCGTTCTTGCCGATGTAGTCGCGCACGCCCAGCACCAGCGCGTCCCACAGCTGGGCCTCGGCGTCGCGCGGGGCGGCGATGCCGGTGGGCGCCGCCACGAACCCGACCGTGCCCTGCCCCGTGCGCTCCAGCTGCGCGAACAGCAGCCGCTCCTGGAAGCTCTCGGCCTGCATGGCGACGGCGCCATCGGCCTGCAGCGCGAAGGAAGCGCCGTCGAACACCACCTCGTCCTGCCCACCGACCAGGTGCGCATAGACCAGCGGCAGGCCCGCGGCCCGCGCCCGCTCGGCCATGCGCGCGACGCGCTCGCCCTCCTTGCCGACGTGGTACGGCGAGGCATTGATCACCGCCAGCACCTCGGCGCCGCCTTCGCGGGCCAGCTCGGCCGGCTGGTCGAACCAGGCGTCCTCGCAGATCAGCAGGCCGACCGAGACACCGCCCGCTTCGAACACGCAGGTGCCCTGCCCCGGCGTGAAGTAGCGGCGCTCGTCGAACACCTGGTAGTTGGGCAGCTCGCGCTTGGCGTAGGTCTCGAGGATGCGGCCCTCCTTGATGACACTGGCCGCGTTGTGGCGCAGCTGCACCGCCACGGAGCGGCTGCGCAGGCTGCCGCCGGTCGGATGCCCCACCACCACGACCATGTCTTTGAGGTCGGCCAAAGCGGCGGCAATGCCTTTCACGGCATCATCACAGGCCTCGGTGAAGGCGGGACGGAGGAACAGGTCCTCCGCCGCGTAGCCGGCAATCGAGAGTTCGGGCGTCAACAGCAGGCGCGCGCCCTGGGCATGGGCCTGGCGCGCGGCGTCGACGATCTTCTTCGCGTTGCCGACGAGGTCGCCCACCACAAAATTGAGTTGCGCGATGGCGAGCTTGAGCGTCATACAGAAGGAAGAAAAAGGCTTGAACGATTATGTCATTCGGGTTCTGTCGTCGCCGTCGGACGTGAGCGCGCAAGCCTGGAACGCGCTGCTCGCGGCGCAGGCCGAGCCCTCGCCTTTCATGCGCCACGAATACCTCGTGGCACTGAACGACAGCCGCAGCGCCACGCCCGAAAGCGGATGGATGCCGCAGTTCGTCACGCTGTGGCAAGGCGACGAGTTGCACGCGGCGTGCCCGTTCTACATCAAGGACCATTCGTACGGCGAGTACGTGTTCGACTGGGCCTGGGCCAACGCCTACGAGCAGCACGGCCTGGCTTACTACCCCAAGGCCGTGGTCGCGGTGCCGTTCACGCCCGTGCCCGGCACGCGGCTGCTGGCGCGCGACGCGGCCAGCCGCACGCTGCTGGTGCAGGGCCTGGTGGCGCTGTGCAAGCAGGAAGAGCTGTCGTCGCTGCACCTGCTGTTCGGCGCCGAGGCCGACATTGCCGCCTGCACCGAGGCCGGGCTCATGCTGCGCAACACGGTGCAGTTCCACTGGACGAACGCGGGCTACGCCCACTTCGACGCCTTTCTCGCCAGCCTGTCGCACGACAAGCGCAAGAAGATCCGGCAGGAGCGCCGCAAGGTGGCCGACGCGGGCGTGAGCTTTCGGTGGTCGCGCGGCGCCGACATTTCAAAGGCCGATTGGGACTTCTTCTACCGCTGCTACGAGCGCACCTACCGCGAGCACGGCAACCCGCCCTACCTCACGCGCGACTTCTTCCGGCGCATGGCCGCCACGATGCCCGAGGCCTGGCTGCTGTTCGTGGCCGAGCGCGACGGCAAGCCGATGGCCGCCAGCCTGATCGCCCTGTCGACCGAGCCCGACGCGCCGCTGGTGGCCTATGGCCGCTACTGGGGCGCGCTGGAGCGGGTCGACTGCCTGCACTTCGAGGCCTGCTACTACCAGCCGCTGGCCTGGTGCATCGAGCACGGTGCCGCCCGCTTCGAAGGCGGTGCCCAGGGCGAGCACAAGATGGCGCGGGCGTTGATGCCGGTGAAGACCACCAGCGCCCACTGGCTGGCCCACCCGTCGTTCGCCGACGCGGTCGAGCGCTTCCTGGAGCGCGAGGGCGAGGGCATCGAGAACTACATGGACCACCTGGGCGAGCGCAGCCCGTTCAAGTCCGCCGGACCGTCCTGACGGTTTCGACCGCCCTTTTCCCGTCTGTACCGTGCCATTCGGGGCTGCTATAAACGCGCCCGAATCCACAACAACACAGAGGGAAAACGAATGCCGTTCATCGGACTGGGGCTGCACGTCCTCATCGCGCTGTTCTTCGCCGTGCATGCCATGCGGCATGGCAAGCAGATGTACTGGCTGATCATTCTTTTCAGCTTTCCGCTGCTCGGCAGCGTCGTGTACTTCGTGGTCGAGTACCTGCCCGCCTCGCGCATGCAGCGCACCGCCGGCAAGGTGGCCAGCGCGGCCATCGGCTTCATCGACCCCGAGCGCGAATACCGCGCCGCCGCCGACGCCTACGACCTCGCGCCCACCGCCCAGAACAAGCTGCGCCTGGCCAAGGCCGCGCTCGACCGGGGCCAGGCCGCCGATGCCGTGGGCCACTATCGTGATGCGCTGAAGGGCCCGCTCGCGTCCGACCCCGAACTGCAGTTCGGCCTCGCCAGCGCCCTGCTCGCCGCGGGCGGCCCCGCCGCGGGCCGCGAAGCCCTGCAGGCGCTGCAGGCCCTGCGTGCATCGCGCGACGACTACCGCCGCGACGAGGTCGCCGTGCTCACGGCCCGCGCGCTCGCCGCCGACGGCCGGCAACAGGAGGCACGCGAAGCCTTCGACAACGCGCTGAGCCAATACAACACGGTCGAGGCCCGCGCCCGCTACATCGCGTGGCTGGCAGAACAAGGGGATGCCACGGGCGCGAAACGCCAGTGGGACGAGCTCCAGCAGGCGGCGCGCCACTGGAACTCGCACGCGCGATCGGTCAATCGCGAGTGGATGCGGCTGGCCTCGGACGCGGTCCGGGCCTGAGCCGCAGGTCCGGGGGGCATTGGCATCGGCATTGCGCGCAGTGCCCCCGGACGCTGCCTCACGGCAGCAACAAATGACTTCTTACTTCTGGTACGCGGCGATGCCGTCCAGGATTTCCTTCTTGGCCGACTCGATGCCTTCCCAGCCCAGCACCTTGACCCACTTGCCGGCTTCCAGGTCCTTGTAGTGCTCGAAGAAGTGGCTGATGGCCTTCAGGCGCATCGGGTTCACGTCGTCCACCGACTTCCAGTGGCTGTAGATCGGCAGCACCTTGTCGGTGGGCACGGCCAGCACCTTGCCGTCCACGCCGGCTTCGTCTTCCATCATCAGGATGCCCAGGGGGCGGCACGGCACCACCACGCCCGGCAGCAGCGGGTACGGCGCGATCACCAGTACGTCGACCGGGTCGCCGTCGCCCGACAGGGTCTGCGGCACGTAGCCGTAGTTGGCCGGGTAGTACATGGCCGTCGTCATGAAGCGGTCGACGAAGATCGCGCCCGATTCCTTGTCGACTTCGTACTTGATCGGGTCGGCGTTCATCGGGATTTCGATCACGACGTTGAAGGCATCGGGGACGTTCTTGCCGGGGGAAACTTTGTCGAAGGACATGACGTTTTTCGAGTAGTTGAAAAGTATGAGAAGGATGGGGACAAACCCGGAGTTTACTTTCCGTGTCACCGGACGGTCGCACGCGAGCGCGTTTTTGCCTGTAAATTGCAACCGTTGGCCAATCGGCTCCGCACCCCCGGTGCAGTGAGCTTCGAGGAAGCAACGCGGCGGAAAACATGTCCCGTACGCGTTGCACGCAGGGTCCATGGTGTCCGTCTCCACAAGTCTTAAACGAACGAATGGAGAAGCAAAGCATGATCGGCAACACCCCCTTGATACTGGCCATCGTCTGCGGCCTCGTAGCCGTGGCCTACGGTTTCTGGGCCCGAAGTTGGATCCTGGCGAAAGACCCCGGCAACGCCCGCATGCAGGAGATTGCGGCGGCCATCCAGGCCGGTGCCTCCGCCTACCTCGCCAAGCAGTACAGCACCATCGCCATCGTGGGCGTGGTGCTGGCCATCCTCATCGCGATCTTTCTCGACCTGACCACCGCCGTTGGCTTCGTGGTGGGCGCGGTGCTCTCGGGCGCCTGCGGCTTCATCGGCATGAACGTGTCGGTGCGCGCCAACGTGCGCACCGCGCAGGCAGCCACGCACGGCATCGGCCCGGCGCTGGACGTCGCCTTTCGCGGCGGCGCCATCACCGGCATGCTGGTGGTGGGCCTGGGCCTCCTGGGCGTGTCGATCTTCTACTGGTTCCTGGCCAGCGCCGGCGTGCCGGCCGGCCAGAGCCTGGCGGGGCTGCTCAACCCGCTGATCGGCTTTGCCTTCGGCTCCTCGCTCATCTCGATCTTCGCGCGGCTGGGCGGCGGCATCTTCACCAAGGGCGCCGACGTCGGTGCCGACCTGGTGGGCAAGGTCGAGGCCGGCATTCCTGAAGACGACCCGCGCAACCCCGCCGTCATCGCCGACAACGTGGGCGACAACGTGGGCGACTGCGCCGGCATGGCCGCCGACCTTTTCGAAACCTACGCCGTGACGCTCATCGCCACCATGGTGCTGGGCGCGCTCATGGTCACCGCAGCGCCCACCAACGCGGTGCTGTACCCGTTGGCGCTGGGCGGCGTGTCGATCATCGCGTCGATCATCGGCTGCTTCTTCGTGAAGGCGTCGCCGGGCATGGTCAACGTGATGCCGGCGCTCTACAAGGGGCTGGCGGTAGCAGGCGTTCTGTCGCTCATCGCGTTCTGGTTCGTCACGAGCTGGTTGATTCCCGACAACGCCATCGCGCCCAGCGGGAGCCAGCTGAAGCTGTTCGGCGCCTGCTTCGTGGGCCTGGCGCTGACGGCCGCGCTGGTGTGGATCACCGAGTACTACACCGGCACCCAGTACAAGCCCGTGCAGCACATCGCGCAGGCCTCCACCACGGGCCACGGCACCAACATCATCGCGGGCCTGGGCGTGTCGATGCGCTCCACCGCGTGGCCGGTGATCTTCGTGTGCATCGCCATCCTGGCGTCGTATTCGCTGGCCGGGCTGTTCGGCATCGCGGTGGCCGCCACGTCGATGCTGAGCATGGCCGGCATCGTGGTCGCGCTGGACGCCTACGGCCCCATCACCGACAACGCCGGCGGCATCGCCGAAATGAGCGACCTGCCCGCCAGCGTGCGCGCCGTGACCGACCCGCTGGACGCGGTCGGCAACACCACCAAGGCCGTGACCAAGGGCTACGCCATCGGCTCCGCCGGCCTGGCCTCGCTGGTGCTCTTTGCCGACTACACCCACAAGCTGGAGAGCTTCGGGCTGGCCATCAGCTTCAACCTGAGCGACCCGATGGTGATCGTGGGGCTGTTCATCGGCGGGCTCATTCCCTACCTGTTCGGCGCCATGGCCATGGAGGCCGTGGGCCGCGCGGCCGGCGCGGTGGTGGAAGAAGTGCGCCGCCAGTTCCGCGAGATTCCCGGGATCATGGAAGGCACCGGCAAGCCCGAGTACGGCAAGGCCGTGGGCATGCTGACCGGCGCGGCCATCAAGGAAATGATGATCCCGTCGCTGCTGCCCGTGCTGGTGCCCATCGTGGTGGGGCTGGTGCTGGGGCCGAAGGCGCTGGGCGGGCTGCTGATGGGCACCATCGTCACCGGCCTGTTCGTGGCCATCTCGATGTGCACCGGCGGCGGCGCGTGGGACAACGCCAAGAAGTACATCGAGGACGGCCACTTCGGCGGCAAGGGCAGCGAGACGCACAAGGCCGCCGTCACCGGCGACACGGTGGGCGACCCCTACAAGGACACCGCCGGCCCGGCCGTGAACCCGCTGATCAAGATCATCAACATCGTGGCGCTGCTCATCGTGCCGCTGGTGGTGAAGTTCCACGCCGGCGATGCTGCGGCGGCCGCGCCGACGAAGATCGAGACACCGCCGGCAGCCATGGCGCCCGCGGCCATGGCACCTGCTGCACCTGCTGCACCTGCTACACCTGCTGCGCCTGCCACGCCATCCACGCCTGCGGCCGTTGTCGCCGCGGGGGCCGTGTCCGCGGTGGAAGCGGCTGCAGTGAAGGTCGAGAACGGCGTCGTCAAGTTCTACTTCGCCAGCGCCAGCTCCGAAGTGGCGCCCAACGCCAAGGAGGCGCTGGCCGACGTCATCAAGGCCGTGCAAAGCGGCAGCACCGTGCTGGTGAGCGGCTACCACGACGCCAGCGGCGACCCGGCCAAGAACGCCGAGCTGGCCAAGCAGCGTGCCATGGCCGTGAGCGACGCCTTGAAGGCGGCCGGCGCGCCCGAAGACAAGATCGAGCTGGCCAAGCCCGAGCAGTCGCAGGCCGACGGCCCGCCGTCGGAGGCGCGCCGGGTCGAGGTCAAGGTCAAGCCCTGACCCGCGAGGGCGGGCCTGTCGCCAGGGCGCTTCGAACACATCCGCCCCGAACACGCCCGCCCCATGCGATACCTCCACGCCCTCTTCGCCGGCACCTGGGCCATCGCACGGGCCGAACTGGCGATCGTGCGGCGCTTTCCGCGCATCCTGCTGGCCGTGGTGGCGGTGGGCGTGGTGCCGGCCATCTATGCGCTGATCTACCTCACCAGCGTGTGGGACCCGGCGGGCCACACCGCCGACCTGCCGGCGGCCATCGTGAACCAGGACCGGGGCGTGACCTACATGGCGCACTCGGTGAACGTGGGCGAAGAGCTCACGCGCACCCTGCTCGAAAAGCGCGCCTTCGGCTTTCGCACCATGACCGACCCCGAGGCCGCGCGCGCCGAGGTGCGGCGCGGCACGCTCGCCTTCGCCCTGCTGATTCCGGCCGACTTCAGCGCCAATGCCGTGCCCGGCACGCAGCGCGGCGCGGGCCAGCTGGTGGTCTACACATCGGAGGGCAACAACTACAGCTCGGCCGGCCTGGCCCGGCGCTTCGCGGGCGAGCTGGGCCACCAGGTGAACGAGATGCTCAACGAGCAGCGCTGGGGCCTGGTGCTGAACGCCGCCGCCGGCTCGCAGCAGCGGCTGGAGCAGCTCAAGCAGGCGCTGCTGCAGCTGCGCGACGGCAGCCAGGCGCTGGCCAACGGCGCCATCCAGTACAGCGCCGCGGCTCAGCAGGTGGGGCGCGGCTTCAAGCAGGTGAACGGCGGCATCCGCACCATCCAGTCGAAGCTGCCGGCCGATGCCGACCTTCATGCGCTGAAGTCGGGCGCGCAGCAGTTGAGCGCGGGTCAGCGCGAGCTGGGCAGCGGGCTCGCGCAGATCGGCGACGGGCTCGACCAGCTGGGCACCGGTGCCGGCCAGCTGGGCGACGGCGCGCGAAAGATGCAGAAGGAGTCCGCCGACATTCCCTTCGTGGGCGACCGGCTCGCCCGGGGCGCCGGTGAACTGGCCGCGGGCGCCGACAAGCTGCGCGGCGGCCTCGGGCAGGCCCAGTCCGCGATGACGCAGGCCGAGGACGGCAACAGGAAGCTGGTGACCGGCGCCACGGGCCTCGAGGGTGGCGTCGGCAAGCTCACCGACGGCATGGGCGCGCTGTCGGCCGGCATCCGCACCATGGCCGGCAAGCTGCCCGAAGACCGCAAGCTCGACGAGTTCGTGCAGGGCGGCACGCAGCTGTCGCAAGGGGCGCAGCGCCTGCTGACCGGCGTGCGCACCATCGAAGCCGCCCTGCCCGCCTCCATCACCCGCATCGAGGGCAGCGCCTCGGGCCTGGCGGATTCGGTGGAGCCCAAGGTCGAGGTGGTGGCGCCGGTGGCCAACAACGGCAGCGCCTTCGTGCCCAACATGGTGTCGGTGGCGCTGTGGATCGGCGCGGTGATGGCCGGCTACCTGTTCAACATGCGCATCGTGCTGACCGACCACACGCACTACCCCAAGCTGGCGAAGACGCTGGGCAAGATCACCATGCCCGCGCTCATCGTGCTGCTGCAGGTGGCGCTGGTGCTGGCCACGCTGCTGGGCGTGCTGCAGGTGCAGGCGCCGCGCGTGGGGGCGCTGGCGCTCACCATGGTGCTGGCGTCGCTGGTGTTCCTGGTGGTGCTGTTCGCCATCCTGCATGTGTTCGGCGACTTCGGCCGCATCCTGACGGTGCTGCTGCTCACGCTGCAGCTGTCGGCCGGCGGCGGCGTGCTGCCGGTGGAGCTGTCGGCGGGCTTCTTTCGCGACGTGCACAGCTGGCTGCCCTTCAGCTGGGTGGTGCAGGCCTTTCGCGCGGTGATGTTCGGCGCCTTCGACAACGGATGGGCGCATGCCTGTGGCGTGGTGCTGCTGTCGGGCGCGGTGGCCGTGGGGCTGATGGCGCTGTTCGGCAAGTGGAAGGAAGTGCTGCCGGCCGACTACAAGCCGACCATCCAGGTCTGAGGGCCGGGGTTTGATCGATGTGACATTCACGATGTAACATTCGGCCCGTCACATGAACACCGTCACCGTCACACCTGCAACCAAGGCCGCTACGACCGCCACGGCCGCGACGCAAGACCTCTCCATCGAGCGGCTGGCGGCCAGCACGGGCGTCACGGTGCGCAACATTCGCGCGTACACCACGGCCGGCCTGCTGCCGCCGCCGGTGCTGCGCGGCCGCCTGGGCCTGTACGGCGACGAGCACGCGCAGCGCCTGGCGCTGATCCGCGAACTGCGCGACCAGGGCTTCGGCATCGAGGCCATCCGCCGCATCTTCACGCGCGCGCCGGCTTCTTCGTGGCCCGACCTGGTGGCGGTGGCGCGCTCGGTGTCGGGCAGCCTGTTCGCCGAGGAGACCCCGGTGGTCGTCTCGGCCAAGGTGCTCGCCGCCAAGTGGAAGGGCCAGATGACACCCGCCCTGCTCGCGCGCGCCACCAAGGCCGGCCTGATGCGCGAGCTGCCCGACGGCAAGGTGCAGATGCTGAGCCCCGCGCTCGGCCAGGTGGCCGAGCAGCTCGCCGCGCTCGGCCTGCCGCTGGACCAGGTCATCGGCATGCAGGAGACCATGGCGCGCACGCTGCGCACGGTGGCGCGCCACTGGCTGCGCACGCTGGCCGACAGCCTGCTGAGCGGCGACGCCCTCGATGCCGAGCGCCTGGCGCAGCTGCTCGAAAAGGCGCGCCCGCTCGCCACCGGCGCGGTGCAGGCCGCGTTCCCCGTGATCCTGCAGCAGGAGCTCGACGCCCTGCTGCGCAAGGCAGCCTGAAACGATGCAACGACCTCGCCACGCCCTCCTTCCTTCGCTGCTCCTGCTGCCGACCCTGCTCGGCATCGGCGCGCCGGGCTTTGCACAGACCCAAGCGCAAACGCAAGTGCAGATGCAGCCCCGCGCCGATTCCCTCTCCCTGAGCTTCGACGCGGCCCGCGCCCGCATGGTCGACCGCTCCGACAAGCTCGCCGCCGCGCGCGCGGCGGTCGAGGCCAAAGAGCTGCAGGGCGAAGGCGTGAAGGGCCTGGGCGGGCCGGTGGTCAGCATCTCGGGCCTGGCCTATGCGTACAACGCCAACCTGAACCTCGACCTCGATCCGCTCAACCAGAAGCTGGGGCAGATCGGCTCGGCGCTGCCTACGTCGATCCAGAACGTCATCTCTCGCGTGCCGATTCCGCAGCTGCCCAACAGCTACACGCTGAACCGGCACGACACCGGCGCCAACACCTCGATCTCGGCCGTGTGGCCGCTCTACGTGGGCGGCGCGACCGACGCGGTGCGCGGCTTCGTGTCGGCGCAAACGCGCGAGGCCCAGGCCGACGCCGAGCAGGCCGGCCACGAGGTCGACACGCTGCTGGTACAGCGCTACTTCGGCGCGCAGCTCGCGCAGCGCGCGGCCACGCTGCGCGCGCAGGCCGAGCGCACCATCGCCCAGCACGACGCGGCGGCGCAGAAGATGCTCGCGGCCGGCGTCATCTCGCGCGTCGAGCGGCTGCAGGCCAGCGCGGCCTACGAAGAGGCGCGCCGCAATGCACGCAAGGCCGAAGACGACGCGGCCCTCGCCGCCGTGGCGCTCGCGCGCACGGTGCGCGCCGACGGCAGCGTGGCGCCGCAGACGCCGCTCTTCGTCATCAGCACGCCGGTGGAGCCGCTGGGCTACTTCATCGATTCGGCGCTCACGCGCCATCCCGGCCTGGGCAAGGTCGCGGCCAAGAAGTCGCAGGCCGAGCAGTTGCACGAAGGCGAAGAGGCGCTGCGCCGGCCGCAGGTCATCGCCTTCGGCACGCGCGAGCTCAAGAGCGGCAACGCCGACTGGGTGGCCGGCATCGGCGTGCGCTGGACGCTGTACGACTCGGTCGACCGCAGCGCGCTGTCGGCCTCCTCGCTCAAGCAGATCGAGCAGGCCGAGCGCACCGATGCGCAGGCGCGCAGCGACATCTCGCTGCTGGTCGAGCGCAACTGGCGCGCGCTGGAAAACGCGCGGCGCCAGTACATGGAGATGAAGGCCTCGGTCGAGCTGGCGCAGGAGGTGGTCAGGCTGCGCATGTCGGGGCTGCGCGAAGGCACGAGCACCACGCTCGACCTGATCGACGCCGAGACCAACCAGGCCAAGGTGCTGACCGAACGCGCCCAGGCCGCCAACGACTACGTGCAGGCGCTGGCCCAGTTGCTCGAGAGCGCGGGCATTTCCGACAGGTTTTCCGACTACATCGCACGTGCCGACGTGAAGGTGAATTGATGATGAGTGCCAAGAGCCGACAACTGATCGCGATTTTTGCCGGCCTGCTCGTGCTGGCGGTGCTGGTGTGGGGCTTCTGGCGCGCGTCGCAGCCCGCGCCCGAGGTGTTCCAGGGCCAGATGGAAGCACGCGAGACCGACGTGGCCGGCAAGGTGACCGCGCGCGTGGCCGAGGTGCTGGTGAAGGAAGGCGACCGCATCCAGGCCGGTGCGGTGCTGGTGCGCATGGACAGCCCCGAGGTGCGCGCCAAGCTCGCGCAGGCGACCGCCGCCGAACAGGCCGCGCAGGCCGTGGCCGACAAGGCGCAGAACGGCGCACGGCCGCAAGAGGTCGAGATGGCGCGCATGCAGTGGCAGCGCGCGGAAACCGCCGCGCAGCTCGCGCAGACCTCGTTCCGCCGCGTCGACGGGCTGGCGCGCGAAGGCCTGGTGGCCGACCAGAAGCGCGACGAGGCCGAAGCCAACTGGAAGGCCTCGCGCGACGCCGCCATCGCGGCCAAGGCGCAGTACGACATGGCGCGCAGCGGCGCCCGCCCCGAAGACAGGGCCGCCGCCAGCGCGCAGGCCCGCCAGGTGGCCGGCGTGGTGGCCGAGGCCGAGGCCGCCAAGGCCGAGACCGAGCTGCGCAGCCCCGTCGGCGGCGAGGTGGCCAAGGTGCTGGCCAAGGTGGGCGAGCTGTCGCCCCAGGGCGTGGCGGTGGTCACCGTGGTCGACCTGAACGACCAGTGGGTGGTGCTGAACGTGCGCGAAGACCGGCTCTCGCGCTTCGCGGTCGGCAGCGAGTTCGACGCGCGGCTGCCGGCGCTGGCCAACCGCGACGAGAAGCTCGACGGCCGGCCGCGCGCGCGCTTCAAGGTCTACTACAGCGCCGCCCTGCCCGACTTCGCCACCTGGCGCGCCACGCGCGGCGGTGCCGGTTTCGACGTGCGCACCTTCGAGGTCCGCGCGCGGCCGCTGCAGCCCATCGAGGGCGCGCGCCCCGGCATGAGCGTGCTGGTGAACTGAGCCCGCAAGGCCCGCTCGCACCATGAGCCTCCGCGGCTTTTCCGTAGCCAGCGCACGGCGCGAATTCGCGCTGCTGCGCACGCGCCCCTGGGACCTGGCCATGGTCTCGTGGGTGCCGCTGCTCGCGGTGCTGCTGATCTGGTGGATCTTCTCGGCCGGCCTGCCCGAGCGCCTGCCGATCGGGGTGCTCGACCAGGACCATTCCTCGCTGTCGCGCCAGCTGGTGCGCTTTCTGGACGCCACGCCCGGCCTGCGTGTGGTGCAGGAGTTCAGCGACGAAGGCGAGATGGCGCGCGCGCTCACCAGCGGCGCGGTCGACGCCGCGGTGCAACTGCCGCGCGAGCTGAGCCGGGACGTGAAGCAGGGCCGCGTCGGCCAGGTCGTGCTGCTGCACAACGCGCAACTGGGCACGCATTCGAGCCTCATACAGCGCGACGTGCGCACGGCCGTGGCCACGGTGTCGGGCGGCGTCGAGCTCGCGGTGCGCAACAAGCGCGGCGAGTCGATGCGCGCGGCGCGCGTCAGCATGGAACCCATCAAGGCGAGCATGGTCGCGCTGTTCAACACCTCGACCGACTACGAGCAGTTCCTGGGCGCCGCGCTGATTCCGGCGGTGCTGCACATCCTGGCGATGACCGCCGGCGCCTGGGCGGTGGGCCGCGAGCTGCGCGACCGCAGCATCGGCGCGTGGCTGGGCGCCGCACCGCGCTGGCACGAGGCACTGGCCGCGCTGGCGGGCAAGCTGGCGCTGCCGTTCGCGAGCCTGTCGGCGGTGGCGGTCGCGGCCATGCTGTGGATCACGGCCGGGCGTGGCTGGCACCCGGTCGGCTCGCTCGGCTGGACGCTGATTGCGCTGGTGGTGTTCATCGCGCTGTCGATCGCGCTCGGCGCGTTCGTGTCGGGCCTCACGCGCTCGCTGCGCACCGCGCTCTCGGCCACGGGCTTCATCACGGCGCCGGCGTTCGCGTTCGGCGGGGTGGGCTTTCCGCTGGTGGCCATGCCGTTCTTCGCGCAGCTGTGGGCCACCCTGCTGCCCTACACCCACTACATCCGCGTGCAGATGGAGCAGTTGCAGATGGGCGCGCCGGTGGCGTATTCGGTGGCGACGCCGCTGTGGATGGTGCTGGGCACCGCCGTGCTGCTGGCCGCGACGGCGGCGGCATTGGTGCGCGCCGCCAAGTCACCCGACAGCTGGGGCGCGCGCTGATGACCGACGACCGCCTCCACCTCGGCGCCGCATGGCGCGACACCGCGCTGGCGGTGCTGCGCGACAAGGGCGTGCTGCTGATCATGCTGCTCGCGCCCATCATCTACGGCTTCTTCTATCCGTGGCCCTACGGCACGCAGGCGGTCACACGCGTGCCGGTGGCAGTGGTCGACCAGGACCGCAGTTCGCTGTCGCGGCAGGTCGCGCGCTTTGCCATGGCCAACCCGCGGCTGGACGTGCGCATGGTCACCGCCGACGTGCACGAGGCACAGCAGGCGCTGTGGCGCGGCGAGATCGAAGGCTATGCGCTGCTGCCGGCCGACCTGAAGCGCGACGTGCTGCGCGGCACCTCGGCGGTGGTCACCATCGAGGGCAATGGGGCGTACGCGCTGCTGAACAAGGCGGTGCTCTACGGCTTTTCGGAGGCCGTGGGCACGGTGTCGGCGGGTGTGGAAATTCGCAAGCTGCAGGCCGGCGGCCAGGGCGCGGTGCAGGCGGCGCGCAGCCGCAGCCCGCTGAACACGCAACTGGTCGCGCTGTTCAACCCGACCGAGGGCTACGGCAGCTACGTGGTGCCGGCGGTGGCGCTGCTCATCCTGCAGCAGACGTTGCTGATGGGCGCCGCCATGCTCGCGGGCACCTGGGCCGAGGCCGGGCGGCTGCGCGCGGCAATGGGGGCGTGGCTGGGGCGGCTGGGCGCGCTCTCGGGGTTCGGCTTCTTGAGCGGGCTTTTCTATTTCGGCTGGGTGTTCTTCCTGCAGGACTATCCGCGCGGCGGCAACCCGTGGGGGGCACTGGTGCTGCTGGCGTTCTACGTGCCGGCGATCTGCACGGTCGGGCTACTGCTGGGCTGCTGGTTCCGCGACCGCGAGCGGGCGCTGCAGGTGCTGCTGTTCACCGCCTTGCCGATGGCGTTTCTCTCGGGGTTCTCCTGGCCCGTGGAGGCACTGCCGGGGCCGCTGCAGGCCCTGCGATGGCTCTTTCCGAGCACGGCGGGCATCCAGGCCTCGCTGCGGCTCAACCAGATGGGCGCACCGCTGCACGACGTGCTGCCCTATCTCGGCGTGCTGCTGGCGTTGACGCTCGCCGGGCTGCTGACGCTCTGGGCGGCGGCCAGGCCGCGCCGCATCGCCAGCACAACGCGCGCCTAGCGCCGGCTTTCCGCCGCCACCGCGCGCACCAGCCGCGTGGCGGGCGCGACCAGCTCGCGCAGGTCGCCGGCACGGTCCTGCTCAATGGCCTGCAGCACCAGCTCATTGATGCCGCCCACCACGGTCATCGCCATTTCGCTGGTCAGGTGCACCGCGGGGCCCTGCCCTTCGCCGCCGCTGCTGTTGATGGCGACCTGGATGAAATTGGCGATTTCGTCGTTCACCCGGCGCCGCACCACGAGGCCCGGCATGCCCAGGCCCAATATCTCGACGAATAGCGTGCGCAGCAGCACCGGGTCTTGCGCGAGGTAGTCGAAGTAGGCGGTCATGGCCTGCTCGACCTGCGCGTGCCAGGGCTGCACCGGGTCGAAGGCCTCGCTCACTGCCTGCAGGGCGAGGCGGCTGGCGGTCTCGTAGAGCGCGATCAGGCACTCGGTCTTGGTGCTGAAGTGTTCGTAGAAGGTGCGGCGCGACACGGCGGCCTCGCGCACGATGTCGGCAATGGTGGTCTCGGCGTAGCCCTTGGCGGCCACGGCGTGCGCCATGCCCTGCAGCAGGCGCGAGTAGTGCTCGCTGCCGGGGCCGTCGGCGGATTTCGAGGGCGCTGGTTTGTCGATGGTTTCGCTCATGAACCGCACATTTTCCTACGTCTCGGTACTTGACAGTACCAATTCACAATTGCAATATGGAGGCAGCCGGTACGAGGCTGTACCAACCCGAGTCGTACCGATCTTTCTCTGCCGCATCCGCGCACTTTTCGAGGCCTGATTTCATGACCGAACTCGTTGTCCGCCGCCTGCTCATCGACCTGCAATCGCCCTTTGCCCGCAACTGGTGTGGCGGCGACGCATTTTCGAGCGCTTTCTTCAATGCCCTGTCGATGAGCTTCCCCTTCGGCGAGCAGTTCTTCATCGACGCCGTCCGCGACGCGGTCGCCACGCTGCCGCCCGAGGCGCAAGACAGGCATCGTGCCGAGGTGCGCGGCTTCATCGGGCAGGAGGCGACGCACCGGCGCATTCATTCGCTCTTCAACAACCACCTGGCCAGCCAGGGCCTGGTGGACGGCTGGACCGAGCGCGCCAGCAAGCGCATGACGCTGATGGAAAACGCCGATCCGCGCCATGCGCTGGCGGTGACTGCGGCCACCGAGCACTTCACGGCGATGTTCGCCGAGTGGCTGCTGGCGCATCCGCAAATTCTCGACGGCGCCGAGCCCCGGCTGCGCACCATGTGGCTGTGGCACAGCGCGGAAGAGCTGGAGCACAAGAGCGTGGCCTTCGACATCTACAAGGCCGCGGGCGGCTCCGACGAATGGCGCAAGCGCTGGTTCCGCCGCGTGACCCTGATGTTTCTCGGCGACCTGATGCGCCAGACCGTCGACAACCTGCGCCACGAGAAGCAACTGTGGAAATGGTCGACCTGGAAGAGCGCCGCGCGCATCCTGCTGAGCCGCGATGGCCTGCTGCGCGGCAACGTCGCCGGCTGGCGCAGCTACCTGCGCGCCGACTTTCATCCGGCGCAGCAGGACAGCACGCTGTCGGAACGCTGGCTTGTGGACAACCGGGCGCAGTACACGCCGGTGGGCGCGGCGGCGGAACCCAGCGCCGCGGCTTCGGCGGCGTAGTGCCCGCAGCTCAGTAGAAGCTGGCGCGGTGCGGCGCACCCTTGGCCGCTGGCTGAGGTTCGGGGCGCAGCGACAGGTCGTGCAGCGTGTCGAAGTCGGACGGGGCGTCCGGCACCCGCATGACCACTTCCAGCTCGTGCATCGACGCGACCCAGCGGCCGGCCGGCGATTCGGCCGGCTCGTCGTTGGCGAACACGCCGTCGCGGATGTAGAAGACCTCGCCTTCCGGGCGCTCGGCGTGCAGCTCGAGCAGGCGGGCAATCGAGAAGTTGTACGTCACCAACTTCTCGCGCGTCTTGCGGTCCTTGCCACCGCAGTTGAACGAGCCTTCGGCGGCGATCACGATGCAGGAGCCGTCCACGCCCCCGTCCGCCTCGATCTCGTTGCCCGAGCGCCAGATGGCGTTCGGCACGCGCACGCGGACCTTGTCGATGACCAGGTCGCGTTGTTTATTGAGGCTGCCCAGTGGCGGCACCAGCGAGCGCAGCTGGCGCAAGCGCTCGGCAAAGTTGTCGTCCATCAGGAATTCGACATGGTGCGTGGCGCTGCCGGACGAGCGCTTGACCACCTGCATGATGACCGGACGCGGTTTAGCCATGGCTGAACCCCTTTGCAAGCGTTGAAATCCATGTCCCGCACGGGGCGTCGATGACGTGGCTGCAATTCATTGGGAATCGACTACAAATTAGAACTTTGGAGTAAATGCAATTTCGTGCATCATTTGTTTCTAACTGTATAGCTATTGCAGCCGCTGTGGAAGCCAATCCGTGACTTTATGCACACGGATATGTCGCCAAAACGTCTCCCGAACGTGCTAGCAGGTTACCCCGTCAGTGGCGGGGTTCCAACACCTGCCGCTGACCTGTGCCTACTCGAGCGATTCGTCGAGTGCCTTGCACGAAGGCGCGCACACGGTCTGGGACTTCCCCAGCACCTGGCGGGTGCGCAGCTGCGAGCGCACGCGGTGCTTGCCGCACATGAAGCACGACATGGTCGCGCCGCTGAACGACGCGGAGGCACGGAACGGGGAGCCCGGTGCCTTGGTCTTGTAGCGCAGCCCGTCCGCCACCACTGCCGTCTTCACTTCACCCTTCGCCATGCGTCTTGTCCTTGCTGGTCGGTTCGGCACGGCGCATGGCGCGTGCAATGGCTTCGCGGGCGCTGAATTCAGCGGCCAGCGAAGCGTCGAGCGCCGAGCGGCAAAGCCCGGCGTGCTGGTAATTGAGGTTTTCGTACACCTCGGCCGCGGCCGGATAGGCATCGAGCAGGCGGCCGAGTTCGGCCCCCTGTTCGACATCTTCGAACTCGTGCACCAGATGCTCGACGACAGAGCGGTACTGCTCGGCGCCGACGGGCACTGGGCTGTGCTCGAGTTTTTCCAGCAGTTGAGCCAGTACATGGGTCACTGCCAGATCGGTCTTGGGAGACGGATTATCGGTGGTGTTCATGAGTTCCATCTGGGGGCAGCATACGCCTATGCAAGTGGCTGCTCGTAGAGGGTCGTTTCCGGCGCGCCCGCCTGCTGCGCGTTCTGGGCCGCCTGCATGCGCTGGAGCAGGCTGTGCAGCATTTCGGTCGACAGCCCGTGAATCACCAGCCGGTGCCCCGCCCGCAGGGTCGACAGCGGCACCAGCGGGTGCTTGTTGTTGACCAGAATCAGGTGCTCCGGCGCGTTCAGGATCGTCGCCGTGTAGATGCCGATGGTTTCGTCCAGTTGCAAGGAGTTGGCGGCCCGCCAGAAATCGTTGTCCGTGAGCATCAGCTGGTACAGCGGCGTGAACAGCTCGATGGCGCTTTGCAGGTCGAGGAAGTTGAGCCTGCCCTGCGCCATGTCTTCCAGCCGCAGCCCCGGCTCCTTGATCATCGAGAAGTCGACGTTCTCGGCCTTGCACAGCGCCAGCCCCTTGTCGCGCAGCGCCGTGTTCAGCCGGATCACGAAATTGAACAGGTTCAGGTCGTGCTTCAAGAACATCTCGTCCTTCAGCGCGTCGATGTCGGCCGGCTCCAGCGGGTGGGTGCCCACCGGCGCCGGCGAGTTGCGCCCGATGAAGGCCAGCACCTGCGAGCCCAGGTGAAAGTGCCGCAGGATGAGCCAGTTGGCCTCGGGCGACACGAAACGCTTGAGCCCCCACGCCAGGAAGCGGTGCAGCAGCATCGAGTGCGACCAGTTGCGCGGCACGAACACCTTCACGACCTGGATCAGGATGATCGTCAGCCGCGCCAGCGGCCGCAGGAAAGGAAGCAGGTACTGCCGCGAACCCGAGCTCGAATCGGCCAGCCACGCCGCCTTCACGTTGTCGGGCAGCGGCGTGCTCTGGTCGAGGTACAGCGCGAGCCAGGGGCTGGGGTCGCGCTCGTCGTGCGCCTGGGTCAGGAAATCAGGTGTTCGGTCCATGGGGCGTTCATTAGGGCTTGAACTGGGTCATGCGTTCCGTGATGTGCTGGAACTGCATCAGGTACAGCGCCGCGGTGTGTCGCGCGGTGTCGGCAATCTGGCGTGCGGCGCGCGCCTGCCCTTCCACGGCCATCACCATTTCCACCGCCGTGAGCCAGCGGCCCAGGTGGTGCTCGTCGTTGTGGCCGTGGTACTCCAGGAAGCGGAAGGCGTCCGGCGGCAGCTTCAGGCTCGCCTTCAGCAGCGGCAGCAGCGCCGGCACGATGCGCTGGCCCGTGCCTTCGATGATGTAGATCGCGCCCAGCAGGCCGATGGGGTCGCGCGTGGCCGCCAGGCCGTGCAGGTAGGCGTTGAGCGCCTCGCCGCCCGGGTTGCGGCGCAGGTCCTCGATGCGCTCGACCGTGCCGCCGGCCTGGCGGTAGTCGCTGAACAGGATGTTGAAGTCGTTCTGCTCCTCGCCCGCGTGCACGCCGATCAGCGAGGCCAGCACCTGGTATGGCTCGCTCAGCGACGCCGCGCCTTCGCGCATCCACAGGCTGCCTTCGCGCACCTGCGGCACCCACTGTTCCATCCAGTTCAGGTAGTCGGGCACGGCGAAGCGGCGCTCGCGAATCTGCCGGACCAGCGGCGTGCGCCACACGCGCGAGCGGTAGTCGTGCCAGATGGCGGCCAGCTCGGTCAGCAAGGCGCCCAGGCCCTCGGGCGCGGCGGCCGGGTCGTGCGGGGGCGCGATGACGACATCGTCGTCGGCCACCGATGCCGCGCGCGGCACCACCGCCACGGGTGCGGCCTTTACTGAGTCCACGGCCTCCACTTCAAGAAGCATGTACGCCGCCATGAAGCGCCCCGACTCCGGCACGTAGCAGAAGATCTGCTCGCCCGGCTTCAGCGTCCTGGTGTGCAGGAACTCCGCCAGCATCACCAGGATCGACGCCGCCCCGGTGTTGCCGCGCCACGCCAGGTTGCTCCACCAGCGCTCGCGCGGAATCGACAGGTCGGCCTTGGCCATCAGGTCTTCGACCACCGGAATGAATTTTTCCGACGAGTAGTGGCACAGGAAGTGATCGACCCGCTTCGGATCGACCCAGCCGTCGCGCACCAGCCCCGCGTACTCGTGGATGCCGATGTCGAACAGGTGCGGCAGCAGCCGGATGTCCTGCCGCAGCGACAACGCGCCCGCCGCCTCGGCCTCGGCCCAGGAGCCGAAGTCGAGATGACCGCGCGCACGGTCCTCGGTCAGCCCCAATTGCATGCACACCGGGTAGTCGCCCGAGAACGCGCGCTGGTGCACCCACTTCAGCTTCAGCCGCAGCCCCGGCGCGCCGGCCATCGCGGGCGAACCCTCAGAGCCGTCGGACAGCAGCAAGGCGCCCGCGCCGTCCGACAGCATCCAGCGCAGGAAGTGCGAGTCGAAGTCGGTCTCGTAGCCGCGGGCCGCGAAGCGCGATCGCTTGAACAGCCGCGACGGCATCTCGCTGGCCACCGCCATCGCGCTGCGGTGCGCGCCCAGCTCGATGCCCTGCGCCGCCGTCTGTATCGCCGACACGCCCGCCGCGCAGATGCCGTGCACCGAGTGCGTTTCCATCGGCTGCGCAGCGAGCTCGCCCTGGATCATGTTGGCGAAGCCGGGCATCAGCGTGTCGCCGCCCGAGGAGCCGCTGGCCAGCAGCGACACGCGCGACAGCGGCGCCCCGCCCCGGCGCAGGCAATCGCGGATGGCGCCCGCGGCCAGTTGCGCGTTGGTGTGCTGCGTGACACCTTCCGTGTCGATGGCGTAGTGCCGCGTGAGGATGCCGTTCTCGGCCAGGATGCGCCGCTTGATGCGCGCCGACATGCGGTTCAGCGGCGCGATGTACGCGTCCATGCGGTCGTTGGGAACGGGCTCGCCGGGCATGAAGTAGCCGGCGCTTTCGAGGTAGACGCGATTGAATGAAACGGGCATGGGTTCAGCAGGAAGGTGAATCGGGAGGCATCAGCGGGCGGCTGCGAAAACGCGGCCACACGGTCCCCAGCACGAACACGCGCACCATGTACGGAACCAGCCCGCCCTCGTTGAGCACGGGCGCCACCTGCACGCGGTAGCGCGTGCGGTGCAGGTGCGTGAGCTCGGACCAATGGGCATGCGGGTTCTCGTGGTGTGCGGTGTGCAGGCCGATGTTGAACAGCAAGGGGTTCACCAGCCCCTCGAAATTGCGTGCGTAGTTCAGCTGGCTACCGCGGGTATCGCCGGGCGCCTCTTCGTGCGAGCTGCCGGGGCCCTTGCGGCCGTCCGCATGCGCGTGCTGCAGGTAGTTGGTCGCCAGCAGCCAGTGCAGCCCATGCAGCTGGGGAACGATCACGAAGAGCAATGCCTTGCGCCAGTCGAGCGCCAGCAACACCGCCCAGCTGGCCAGCCACAGCGCGTACTGCGCCATGCAGTAGCGCCAGGCGCCGCGCCGGTGCAGCCTGAGCCGCGCGAGCCATGCGACGAACACCGGCACCAGCACCCACACCGCCTGGAACGGGTGCAGCAGGTAGCCCCACGCGTGGTTGGTGTCGCCGCCGAAGCGGTAGGTGCGCGCCACGTCCTTCGGCCCATGGCGATGGCGATGGTGGTTGGCCACGTGCGCGGGCCAGAAGACGAAGGTCGGGTGGCCCTGCAGCAGCGTGATCCAGAAGTCGGTGAAGCGGTTCATGCGCCGGCCGCGCCACATGCGCAGGTGCACGTGGTTGTGATGGATCACGCCGATGCCGAGCGTGAGGAACAGCATCAGCGCGTACAGCACTGCGTCGAAGCCGCGCACCCATTGCCACGCCGCTAGCGCCGGCAGGGCCACGAGGTAGGCCAGGCTCTGCCAGTCCCGCCTGTTGCGCAGCCTCGGCAAGCGATGGCGCGCGTCAGGGGGTGGTCGCTGCGCCATGCTTCTCGGGAGCGGTCTTGTGAGCGTTCTTTTGAGCGTTGTCGCGCGCGTTCTTGTGGAAGGCCTGGAACAGCGGCTCGGCCGCATCGGCTGCGATGCGCGTGCGAAACAGCCGGTCCATGAACGTGAACTGAAAACCGTAGTTGCCGTTGTGCACGGCATGGTGCAGGTGGTGCCGCCGGCTGGCCGCGAACCAGTGGCTGTACGACACGCCCGTGAAGAAGTCGTAGTTGGAGTGCCCCACGCAGTTGAAGAACAGGCTGAACACCGGCACCGCCGCCAGCGACCAGAAGCTGAAGTCGTGCAGCACCATCGGCAGCAGGATCACGTTGCCCAGCATCAGCGCCTCCAGGGGATGAAAGCTGTACGTGGCCCAAGGCGTGGTCACGAAGGAGCGATGGTGCGGCCCGTGAAAACGCCGCAGCCAGCGCGTGTGCAGCAGCCGGTGGTTGAGCCAGAAATGCACGTCGTTCCACAGCGCCAGCACGGCGATTTCGAGCACGACCTGCCGCCACCCCGCGTCGCCGTCCAGCCGCGCCCAGCCCAGCTGCAGCAAGCCCCACGGCACCACCATGCCCAGCCCGAAGATCAGCACCGACACGCCCGACTGGCCCAGCTCGCGCCGCAGCTGCCCCGGCTGCAACGCGCGCGGATCGAGCACGCGCCCGATGCCCAGCGCCGGCAGCACGCGCTTCGTCAGCAGCCACGTGAGGCCGCCGAACGCCGCGTAGATGCCGCCGAAAAAAAGTACGCCCCACAGCATGACCTGCAGGGCGGACAACGAGGTAAAGGTCTGCGCCATCCCCCGAGGCTACAACAGCATCTCGGGAACGATGGGTGCGATGAGCATGTTGTAGAAGCGCTGGAAGAAACCCGCCTCGGGCTCCGCGGTGAGGATCACCTCTTTCTCGCCGTCGTTGGTCAGCCACTGCAGCGTGCCGGTGCCCTTGGCGAGCCGCAGGCGGTAGGAGTTCTGCAGCTTGCTGATGTTGATGATGCGCAGCATCTCGCGCGCCAGCTGCGGGCTGTCGACCACCAGCCCCATTTCCGTGTTCTGGCTGGCCGAGCGCGGGTCGAGGTTCATCGAGCCGATGAAGATGCGCGTCTTGTCGATGGCCGCCGTCTTGGCGTGCAGCCGCCCCAGCGACTTGCCGAACATGCCGAAGCGCTCGCCCTTGCTGGTGCGCTGCGGGCTCAACTCGTACAGGTCGGCGCCGCTGGCCAGCAGCCGCTCGCGGTAGCGCGCATAGCCGGTGTGCACCAGCGGCTCGTCGTTGGCGGCCAGCGAGTTGGTCAGCAGCGTGAGCTTGACGTTGCGCTTTCTCAGCTCCTCGAAGGCGGCCATGCCGCGCTCGCCGGGCACCAGGTAGGGCGAGGTCATGTCGACCTCGGTCTTGGCGTCGAGCATCAGGGCCCACACCTTCATCGTCACGCTGGTGGAAATGGCCTCGTCGGCCGTCATGGTCGCCGGCTTGGTGGGCGGGTCGGCAATGGCGCGGGCCTCGCCCCACAGCAGGCCCATTCGGCCGGCGTCGAGTTCTTCGGCGATGGGGCCGTAGCCCAGGATGTCCGAAGGCGGCAGCACGATCTTCGGCGGCGGCGCGGCCATGCCGACCCAGCTGTCGAAGTCGGCGGTGCCGGGCTTGTGGCCGCCCTCGCCCGTCACGATGTCGGCAATGGGCCAGACCTGCACGCTGTTCCAGTAGGCGTCGAAGATCTGCTCCAGCTGCGGCACCACCTTGCCGACCACCAGCGCGTCCATGTCGATGAAGTTCTGCGCCTCGCTCAGCACGAAGTACTCGTCGGCGATGTTGCGCCCGCCCACCACCGCCATCACGCCGTCGGCGATGAACAGCTTGTTGTGCATGCGGTGGTTGAGCCGCACGATGTCGAACGGCGACGCCGCGAAGCGCGACAGGAAGCCGTTGCGCCCGCAGCAGAACGGGTTGAACAGGCGCACGTCGACGTTCGGCGTCTCGGACAGCGCCAGCAGCAGCTGCTGGCTCTTCACGGTGTACAGGTCGTCCACCAGCACGCGCACCTTCACGCCGCGCGCGGCCGCCTCGCGCAGGGTGCGCAGCAGCAGCCGGCCCACGGCGTCGTTCTCGAGCTGGTAGTACTGCACCACCAGCGAGCGCTGCGCGCGCTGGGCGAGCTGGATGCGCGCGTCGAGCGAGTACACGCCCAGCGGCATCAGCCGGAAGCCCGAATGCTCGTCGGGCGGCGTGGAGGCCGCGGCAATCTTCGCCAGCGTGGTGCCGGGGTCGGCCGAGGCGGCGAACTCGGCGGGCCGCTCGCGCGTGGGCGGCAGCGAGCTGCAGGCGGCCAGCGCCGCCATCAGGAAGCCCGCGAGCGCGATGCGCAGGAAGGAGAGCGAGGCGTTCATGACGATGAGTGGTCCAGGTGATCCAGGTGATTCAGTCGGTTCTTGCGGGTCGGCCGTTGCTTCAGGTACGTCCGCCGGCCGGCGGCGGTTTCAGAAGCCCTTGCGCGGGGTGGCCGGGCCTAGAATTCCCGCCACACCGCACCGGAGTTACATCATGGCCCGTCCGACCCCCTCGCGCATCGCCCTGATGACTGTTTTTGCAGCCCTCTCGGCCCTGTCCCTCGTTTCCCGCCCCGCCTGGGCCGCGCTGGACATCGGCGACCCCGTCCCCCGCTTCACCGCCGACGCCGCCCTGGGCGGCAAGACCTTCCGCTATTCGCTGAACGACGCGCTCGCCAAGGGCCCGGTGGTGGTCTATTTCTTTCCGGCCGCCGACTCGGCCGACTGCTCCATCGAGGCCCACGCCTTCGCCGAGGCCATCGACAAGTTCGCCGCGCTGGGCGCCACCGTGATCGGCGTGTCGGCGGACGACATCGGTACGCTGTCGAAGTTCTCGGTCAAGTCGTGCCAGAGCCGGTTCCCGGTGGCGTCCGACGAGGCCAAGAGCGTTATCCAGGGCTTCGATGCCCTGATGCAGACCCGGCCCGACTTCGCCAACCGGCTGTCCTACGTGGTCGCGCCGGACGGCAAGGTGGCTTACTACTACCAGAACCTGAACCCGGACAAGCACGTGGAGCGCACGTTGAACGCGTTGCGGGCGCTGCCCAAGGCCACGGCGGCCAAATAAGGAAAAGAAAACGAAGGGCAGGCCCGGGCGCAAGCCCAGGGCCAGCCGCTTCGCCCGGCCACGGATTCGGCGCGCTTCGCGCAAAATCCTGCCCCATGCAGCTCAACTACATCGCCAACGCGGACGTTCCGTCCTCCTCCGGCCGCACCCTGCCGGTCATCGACCCCTCCGACGGCCAGGCCTTCGACGAAATCCAGCGCAGCAACGCCGCCGACATCGACTCCGCCGTGCGCGCCGCGCGCGACTGCTTCGAGGGCGTGTGGCACAAGGTGAGCGCCGCCGACCGCGGCCGCCTGCTCTACAAGCTCTCGCAGAAGATCGCCGAGCACGTCGACGAGCTCGCGCTCATCGAGCAGCGCGACTGCGGCAAGCCCGTGAAGCAGGCCCGCGCCGACGCGGTGGCGCTGGTGCGCTACTTCGAGTTCTACGCCGGCGCCTGCGACAAGCTGCACGGCGAAACCATTCCCTACCAGGACGGCTACAGCGTGTTCACCTGGCGCGAGCCACACGGCGTCACCGGCCACATCATCCCGTGGAACTACCCGATGCAGATCTTCGGGCGCAGCGTGGGTGGCGCCCTGGCGGCGGGCAACGTGTGCGTGGTGAAGCCGGCCGAAGACGCCTGCCTGTCGCTCATTCGCGTGGCGCAGCTGGCGGCCGAAGTCGGTTTTCCGGCCGGCGCGCTGAACATCGTGACCGGCTACGGCCACGAGGTGGGCGACGCGCTGGCGCGGCACGAAGGCATCGATCACATCAGCTTCACCGGCAGCCCGAAGATCGGCACGCTCATCCAGCAGGTGGCGGCCGAGCGGCACTGCCCGGTCACGCTGGAGCTGGGTGGCAAGAGCCCGCAGATCGTGTTCGCGGACGCCGACCTGAACGCCGTCATTCCGGTGGTCATCAACGCGATCGTGCAGAACGCCGGCCAGACCTGCTCGGCCGGCTCGCGCGTGCTGATCCAGCGCGACATCTACGAGCCGCTGCTCGAGCGCCTGGGCCACGCCTTCGAGGCCCTGCGCGTGGGCCCCGCGGCCATGGACCTCGACGTGGGCCCGCTCATTCGCCAGACGCAGCAGCAGCGCGTGTGGGACTTTCTGAGCGACGCCCAGCACGCCGGCATTCCGATGGTGGCGCAGGGCGTGGTGGTCGAAGAGGCGCCCGAGACCGGCTTCTACCAGGCTCCCACCCTGCTGCGCGACGTGCCCGTGGGCCATCGGCTGGCGCAGGAAGAAGTGTTCGGCCCGGTGCTGGCGGCCATGTCTTTCACCGACGAAGACGAAGCCGTGGCGCTGGCCAATGCCACTCAGTTCGGCCTGGTCGCAGGCGTGTGGACGCAGGACGGCTCGCGCCAGTTCCGCATGGCCAAGCGCGTGCGCAGCGGCCAGGTGTTCATCAACAACTACGGCGCCGGCGGCGGCGTGGAACTGCCGTTCGGCGGCGTGAAATCCTCGGGCTACGGCCGCGAAAAGGGCTTCGAGGCGCTGTACGGCTTCACCACGCTGAAGACCGTCGCGGTCAAGCACGGCTAGGACCTGGCGCTCCCCCAGGCTGCGCGCACTTCGTGTCGCTTCGCCAACCCCCTCGCCGGGGGCGACACCTGCGGCCCGGCGAAGCCGGTTCCGCGGTGTCCCACGAAGGGACACCTACCCCAGCGCGGTGTCCAGCAGCATCATCAGCACGAAGCCGATCATCAGCCCGCTGGTGGCAAAGGCCTCGTGCCCCTTGCGGTGCGATTCGGGAATGATCTCGTGGCTGATCACGAACAGCATCGCGCCCGCCGCGAAGCCCAGGCCCCAGGGCAGCAGCATGGCCGAATGGCCCACCACGGCCGCGCCCAGCACCGCGCCCAGCGGCTCCACCAGGCCCGAGGCCATGCCGATCAACACCGCGAAGACGCGGCTGTAGCCCGCGGCCAGCAGCGCCACGGCCACCACCAGCCCCTCGGGCACGTCCTGGATGGCGATGCCCGTTGCCAGCGCGTCGGCGCGCAGGCCGTTGTTGGCCGCATAACCCACGCCGATCGCCAGCCCCTCGGGCACGTTGTGCAGCGCAATGGCGAACACGAAGAGCCAGGTGCGGCGCAACTGCTTGGCCGTCTGCCCTTCGCGGCCCTTGATGAAGTGCTCGTGCGGCAGCACGCGGTCCATCAGCATCAGCACGGCGCCGCCCAGCAGGATGGCCGAGCCGATCACGCCGCCCGCGGCCCAGTTGCCGCCGCCGAACACGCCCACGTTCCTGGCCGCCTCCAGCCCCGGAATGATCAGGGAGAAGGCGCTGGCTGCCAGCATCACGCCGGCGCCGAAGCCGAACAGCGTGTCCTGCAGCCGGTCGGGCAGCTTCTGCGAGAACAGCACCGGCAGCGTGCCCAGCGCGGTGGCCAGCGCCGCGACCGAGCCGCCCACCAGCGCACTCCACACCAGCGGATCGGCGCGCACGAACTGCCAGAACTGCGAGGCCGCCACCAGCACGCCGGCCGCCACGATGGCCAGGCCGATCCATTCGCGCGCCGGACGCGCCGGGCGCGGCGGCTTGCGTTGCGCTCCGGGCACCGTGGCCTGCAGGGGGTCGTTCATGCGCGTGCTCCTCAGCCGCCGGTGGCCGCGGCGTGGCGCCGGGCCACCTCGGCCCAGCTCACCACGTTGTAGAAGGCCGCGATGTACTCTGGGCGGCGGTTCTGGTACTTCAGGTAGTAGGCGTGCTCCCACACGTCCAGCCCCAGGATGGGCGTGTTGCCCGAGCCGATGCCGCGCATCAGCGGGCTGTCCTGGTTGCCGCTGCTTTCCACGGCCAGCTTGCCGCCCGCGCCCACCGACAGCCAGGCCCAGCCGCTGCCGAAGCGCGTGAGCGCGGCCTTGGTGAAGGCCTCCCTGAAGGCGTCGAGGCCGCCCAGGTCGGTGTCGATGGCCTGCGCCAGCGCACCCGTGGGCGCACCGCCCCCGCCCTGGCCGACCGGCGCCATCACGCGCCAGAACAGGCTGTGGTTGGCGTGGCCGCCGCCGTTGTTGCGCACGGGCGCGCGCAGCGCCTCGGGCAGTTGCTCGACGCCGGCGATGAGCTCTTCGACCGGCACTTCCGCATGCGGCGTGTCTTTCAGCGCTGCATTCAGGTTGTTCACATAGGTCTGGTGGTGCTTGCCATGGTGGATTTCCATCGTCTGCGCGTCGATGTGCGGTTCGAGCGCATCGAAGGCATAGGGCAAGGCTGGCAGGGTGTACGGCACGGTCGAAAGCTCCTAGGTTGGAAGAGCCCTTTGCGTTGTCGACGGTGCTTGCGTACTCAGGCAGACAAATGATAGGAATTCTCATTGGCTACGTCAAGACATCGGCGACGCGTTGATTCAAACCGGCCAATACAAGAAGCTTTTGGCAACGATCGATACACTGCCTGCGGTACGTTTTTAGGGAGATTCCAACGATGAAATCCACGCGCTTCCTTCCGCTGTCACTGTCCCGTTCGCTGGCCGTTGCCCTGCCGTTTGCCCTGCCGTTTGCCGTGCTGCTGGCCACCGGCGCGGCCGGCGCCCAGACCGCCAACCCGCCCGCGGGCGACTACATCTTCGAGCGCGGCAGCGGCGCCCTGCGTGTCAAGGCCGACGGCCATTTCGACATCACCACCATCGGCGCCAACGCCCACACCTGCGCGCTCGACGGCACCATCGTGCGCGGCAAGGCCAAGATCGACGACACGGCCTGCGTGGTGAGCTTCGCGGTCAGTGCCGACAAGGTGCAGGTCAGCACCAACGGCGTCGACCAGTGCCGCGAAAGCTGCGGCGCGCGCGCCACCTTCGAAGGCACCTACACCCGACCCACCCCGGGCTGCACCGACAAGGCCGTGGCCGGCGCGCGCAAGAGCTTCAAGCGCCAGTACGACGCCAAGGACTACGCCGCCGCCCGCACCACCCTGACCCCGGTGCTGGCGGACTGCGCCCCGACGCTCGACTGGATCACCACGGGCTGGATCCGCAACGACGTCGCGCTGGCGCAGCTGCGTGCCGGCGACCGCGCCGCCTGCCTGCAGACCCTGCAGCCGCTGGCCGAGGACGCCGCGCTGAGCGACGACGGCATCAAGGAAAACTACCCGCCCGCCGACGCCGAGATCTACCTGCCCGTGGTGCGCGCCACCCGCACCAACCTCAAGCTCTGCCGTAGCTGACGGCAGGGTCAGCCCCGGCTGAAGGCGGGCGATGCCGCGGGTATGTGCCAGTAGCCTGCGCCGAACGGGCCCATGGTCGATGGCGCAAAATCGGGCCTCCCCCCTGAAGCCATGAAGAACAGCAGCAGCACCGTCATTCCGATTTCCGCCGTCGGCCACGCGCGTCCCGCCGTGGCCGTGCCGGACATCGCCGTGCCGGCCACCGGCGCGCTGCACGACCGCCTGGGCCGGCCCCTGACCGACCTGCGCATCAGCGTGACCGACCGCTGCAACTTCCGCTGCAGCTACTGCATGCCCAAGGACGTGTTCGACAAGGACTACCAGTACCTGCCGCACAAGGCGCTGCTGAGCTTCGAGGAAATGACGCGGCTGGCCCGCCTGTTCGCCGGTCACGGCGTGCGCAAGATCCGCCTCACCGGCGGCGAGCCGCTGCTGCGCAAGAACATCGAGGGGCTGATCGCGCAGCTCGCCGACATTCGCACGCCCGGCGGCGAGCCGCTGGCGCTCACGCTCACCACCAACGGATCGCTGCTGCAGCGCAAGGCCGCCGCGCTGAAGGCCGCCGGCCTGCAGCGCGTGACCGTGAGCCTCGACAGCCTGGACGACGCCGTGTTCCGCCACATGAACGACGTCGACTTTCCGGTGGCCGACGTGCTGGCCGGCATCGACGCGGCGCTGGCCGCGGGCCTGGGGCCCATCAAGGTCAACATGGTGGTCAAGCGCGGCACCAACGAGCAGGAAATACTGCCGATGGCGCGCTACTTCCGCACGCACCACGGCGGCAAGGTGGTGCTGCGCTTCATCGAATACATGGACGTGGGCGCCACCAACGGCTGGCGCATGGACGAGGTGCTGCCTTCGGCCGACGTCGTCGCGCGCATCCACGCCGAATTTCCGCTGGTGCCGCTGGAAGCCTCCACGCCCGGCGAAACCGCGCAGCGCTGGGCGTATGCGGACGGCGGCGGCGAAATCGGCGTGATCAGCAGCGTGACCCAGGCCTTCTGCCACGACTGCAGCCGCGCGCGCCTGTCCACCGAAGGCAAGCTGTACCTGTGCCTGTTCGCCACAGCTGGCCACGACCTGCGCCCGCTGCTGCGCGGCACGGCGAGCGACGACGACATTTCCTCGGCCATCGGCCACATCTGGCAGGGGCGCGCCGACCGCTATTCCGAACTGCGGGCCCTGCGCGGCCCCGAAGGCGACCACGGCCCCAGTGCGGGGAATGCAGGCGACGCTGGCGACAAGCCGCCCCGCCGCGTCGAGATGAGCTACATCGGCGGATGACGCAGGCGCCCGCCATGCCTGTGCACGCCATCGCGCCTGCCGACATCACGGGTTTGCTGCTGGCCGGCGGACGCGGCGCGCGCATGGGCGGCGTCGACAAGGGCCTGCAGCCCTTCCACGGCGAGCCGCTGGCGCTGCATGCCATTCGCCGCCTGCGCCCGCAGGTGGGCACGCTGATGGTCAACGCCAACCGCAACCGCGCCGCCTACGAGGCCTTCGGCGCGCCCGTGTGGCCCGACAGCCTGGCCGACTTCCCCGGCCCGCTCGCCGGCTTCCTGAGCGGGCTCGAACACTGCGCCACGCCCTGGCTGCTGACCGTGCCCTGCGACACGCCGCTGTTCCCGCTCGACCTGGCGGCCCGGCTCGCCGAAGCCGCAGCGAGTTCCGGCGCGGACATCGCCATGGTCGCCGCGCCGGAAATCGCCGAGGCCGGTGCCGACGCCGTACCTGTGCTGCGCCCCCAGCCCGTCTTTTGCTTGCTGCGCACAGACCTGCACGACAGCCTGCGCCGCTACACCGAGGCCGGCGGCCGCAAGGTGCAGGCCTGGGCCGCGCAGCACCGCACCGTGCGCGTGCCCTTCGACCGCCCCGGCGACGCGCCGCAGGCCTTCTTCAACGCCAACACCCTGACCGAGCTGCACGCGCTCGAGAACCGATGAGCCGCATCGCAGACATCGCCACCGCCCTGCCGGGCTACGACGCCGCCGACCTGAGCGTGGAGGCCGTGCACGCCTTCCTGCGGCAACTGACGGCGCAGGCTGTGGTTGCGCAGCGGGAGAGCGTGACGCTGTTCGACGCGCTGGGCCGCGTGCTGGCCGAGGACATCGTCTCGCCCATCAGCGTGCCGCCGCACGACAACTCCGCCATGGACGGCTACGCCTTCGACGGCGCCGTGCTCAGGCCCGACGCGCCCAGCGACGCATCGATCACGCTGCGCGTGGCGGGCACGGCACTGGCCGGCGCGGCATGGCGCGGCGCGCTGGGCGCCGGCGACGCGGTGCGCATCATGACGGGCGCCATGATGCCGGCCGGGCTGGACACCGTGATCCCGCAGGAGTTCTGCAACGTCGAGGGCGACCGCGTGCGCTTTCCGGCGCACGTGCTGCGCCGCGGCGACAACCGCCGCTTCGCCGGCGAAGACCTCATGCAGGGCCAGCCCGCGCTGCGCAAGGGCGAGCGACTGTCGCCGGCGGCGCTGGGCATGGTCGCGAGCCTGGGCCTGCCCGGCGTGAACGCGCTGCGCCGGCTGCGGGTGGCGTACTTCTCGACCGGCGACGAAATCCTGAGCCTGGGCGAGGCCCCGCGCGAGGGCGCGGTGTACGACAGCAACCGCTACACCGTGTTCGGCCTGCTCACCCGCCTGGGCTGCGAGGTGATCGACCTCGGCCTGGTGCGCGACGACCCCGCCACCCTGGCCGCCACGCTGCAACGCGCCGCCCGCGAAGCCGACGCCATCGTCACCAGCGGCGGCGTCAGCGCGGGCGCGGCGGACCACACGCGCGACGTGATGCAGCAGCTGGGCGACATGGCCTTCTGGCGCGTCGCGATGCGCCCGGGGCGGCCGCTGGCCGTGGGGCTCATCCCTCGTGCCATCTCTCGTGCCATCCCTCGTGTCGTCCCGCATGAACCCGTGCCGCAGCCGGCGCTGCTGTTCGGCCTGCCCGGCAATCCGGTGGCCGTGATGGTGACCTTTCTGGCCTTCGTGCGGCCGGCCCTGCTGCGCATGATGGGTTGCCACGAAACAGCCTGCGCCCCGCCGCCCCTGCTGCGCGCGCGCAGCACCGGCCCCATCCGCAAGAAGCCGGGCCGCACCGAATACCAGCGCGGCTTCGTCAAGCCAGTGGCCGGCGCGTTGCCGGAAGTGACCGTGGCCGCCAACCAGGGCTCGGGCGTGCTGAGCTCGATGGTCGAGGCCAACGGCCTGGTGGTGCTGCACCACGCGCAAGGCAGCGTCGCGCCGGGCGACGAGGTCGACGTGATGGTGTTCGACGGGGCGATCTGAGCCGGGCCGGCTAGCCTCGCGACCCCGCGTCGTGGGCCTGCTCATCGAGCGCCCGCTCCTCCAGCCGGGTGACCACCTGCTGCGCCAGGAACCGCAGCTGCTCGAGCGCCTCGGGGCTGATCTCGCGTGGCCGGGTGTCGATCACGCAGACCGTGCCCAGCGCCTCGCCGTTGCGCATCACCAGCGGCGCGCCCGCGTAGAAGCGGATGCTGGGGTCGCCCGTGACCAGCGGGTTGGCCTTGAAGCGCTCGTCGGCCAGCGCGTCGTTGACCACCATCACCTGGTCCGGCACCTGGATGGCATGTGCGCAGAACGCATGCTCCCGGGGCGTTTGCGCCGCGTTCAGGCCCACGCGCGACTTGAACCACTGCCGCCGCTCGTCGATCAGCGAAATGAGCGCGATCGGCGTGCCGCACATCTGGGCCGCCAGGCGGGTGATTTCGTCGTAGGCAGCCTCTTCGCTCGTGTCGAGGATGGCCACTCGGCGCAGTTCCGCCAGTCGGGTGATTTCGGTCATGCGGCGATTATCAGGCCCTCGAAAGTATTCATGGCACCAGGTACGTCTTCAAGATGCCCGCGCCCACCGTGTATTTCGGGTCCACGAAGTTGCCCAGCCGCACCTTGCCGCACTGGCTCAGCATCATGTAGGCGTCCCAGCGGTCGTAGCCGTACTCGGCCTCCATCCACAGCACCAGCTCCTTGTAGGCGATGCGGGTCGCGTCTTCCAGCGGGCGGGCGCTGCCGATGGCCATGATCATCCCGGCCGTTTCCAGCCGCGGCCACTCCAGCGTCCAGCCCTTGACGAGGTCGACGCGGATGGTCGTCAGGCTCGGGTACTCCACCGCCGTGCCGCACACCTCACCGTCGCCCTGGCAGGCGTGCGCGTCGCCGATGAACAGCCGCGCGCCCGGGGTGCGCACCGGCAGGTAGGTGATGCTGCCGGGGCCCATGTCGGGCAGGTCCATGTTGCCGCCATGCTGGTCGGGCGTGAGGCTGTTGATGGAGTCGATCTCGGGCGAGCAGCTCAGCGTGCCGATGTGCGGCCTGTAGGGCAGCGTGACGCGCTTGCTCCAGTACACGCCCTCCTCGTCCACGTCGATCTTGCGGGTGATCTCGGGCAGCGAGTCGCCCAGCAGCGCGGTGAAGGCGGTGCCGCTCAGGGCGCCGAACTGCGGAATCATGCAGCAGGTGCCGCGCGGGTTGGGGCCGCGCGGCGCCATCGACTCGATGTGCACCGCCAGCGTGTCGCCGGGCTCGGCGCCCTCGACCATGATCGGCCCGTTCTGCGGGTTCACGAAGGGCATGGTCAGCACCTTCGAGGGCAGGTCTTGCTCGGTCTTGACCTTGCCGTCGAAGGCGTCGCGTGTTTCCACCACGATGCGGTCGCCGGGCTTCACCGTCATCACCGGTTGCGAATACGGGCCGATGGTGAAGTGGAAGGTGCCCTGCTTCGCCTCGGTGAGTTCATGCGTGACGATGCTGCGTTCGCGGCCGATGCCGCGCGTGTGCATGATCGATTGGTCGAGCCAGCTCGTGGTCATGGTGGTGTGCCCTTGCGTTGTCAGATCATCAGGTGGTTGCGCACTGTCTGCGCGTTCATGTGGCCCGGCTCGATGAGGCCCACCACGCGGCCCTTCTCCATCACGTAGGCGCGCTCGCCCACGTCCAGGATGGTGTCCAGGTTCTGCTCGACGAACAGAATCGTCGTGCCCAGGTCGCGCCGGATGGCGCGCAGCACGTCGCAGATCAGTTGCACGATGGAAGGCTGTATGCCTTCGGACGGCTCGTCGAGCAGCATCAGCGCCGGGTTGCCCACCAGCGCGCGGCCGATGGCCAGCTGCTGCTGCTCGCCGCCCGACATGGTGCCGGCCAGCTGGTTGCGCCGCTCGGCCAGGCGCGGAAAGTACTGGTACACCAGGTCGGGCAGCTTCTTGCCCTGCGGCCCGCCGACCAGTTCGCCCACCATCAGGTTCTCGGCCACGGTCATGCGCGCGAACACCTCGCGGCCCTGCGGCACGTAGCCGATGCCCAGCCGCGCGCGGGCGTCGCTCGACAGCGCAGACACCTCCTGCCCGCGCAGGTGCACGCTGCCGCCGCGCGTGCGCAGCAGGCCGATCAGGCAGCGCATGGTGGTGGTCTTGCCCACGCCGTTGCGCCCGATGAGGCTCACGATTTCGCCCTTGCGCACCGTGAGGTCCACGCCCTGCAGGATGGGCGTGGCACCGTAGCTGGCGCGCAGGCCCTTCACGTCGAGCACGACTTCAGTGTTCATTGGTCTTCCCCAGGTAGATCTCGGCCACGCGCGGGTCGGCGATCACCTCGCCGATGGAGCCCTCGGCAAACACCTTGCCGAAGTGCAGCACCGTCACGCGCTGCGCGATCTGGCGGATGAAGGCCATGTCGTGCTCCACCACCAGCACCGTCATGCCCTCGGCGTTGAGCTTCTGGATGAGCTCGCCGGTCTTGAAGGTTTCCTCGGGCGACAGACCCGCGGTGGGCTCGTCCATCAGCAGCAGCACGGGCTTGAGCGCCAGCGCCATCCCTATCTCCAGCCACTGCTGCTGGCCGTGGGCCAGCTCGCCCGCGGGCTTGGCGGCATCGGCCGCGAGGTCGAGCAGCTCCAGCAGCCGGTCTTCCTCGCGCGTGAGTTCGGCGCGGCCCGCCACGTGGTGCTGCAGCGCGATGTGGATGTTCTGCCGCACCGGCAGTTCCTTGAACACGCTGGGCGCCTGCATCTTGATGCTCATGCCCTGCTGCACGCGCTGGAACGGGCGCTTGCGCGTCACGTCCGCGCCCTGGAAGGCGATGTGGCCCGAGGTAGCCTCGTGCGTGCCCACGATGAGCTTGAACAGCGTGCTCTTGCCCGCGCCGTTGGGGCCGATGAGGCAATGGATTTCGCCCTGCTTCACCGACAGGTCGACATCGGACACGGCCGCGTGGCCGCCGAAGTGCTTGGTGAGCGAGCGGGTTTGCAGCAGCGTGGTCATGCGCGCACCTCCTGTCCTTCGGCCACGGGCTGCACGGCGCGCTCTTTCACGACACCGCCGCCGCGCCGCGCGAACACGCGCCGCACCGCCTGCACCACGCCGATGACGAAGCCCTGCGGCGCCACCATCACCGTGCACAGCAGCATCGCGCCCATCAGCAGCAACGCCGCCTGCTGGCTGTACACCGTGATCGTCTGGAACGCCCACAGCACCAGGAAGGAGCCGACCAGCGTGGCCGTGATGTCCCCGCGCCCCGAGAACGCCACCCACACGATGGGCATGGCCGCCGCCGGCAGCCCGATGCTCGCGGGCGTGATGAACTGGCCCCACGAGGTGTAGAGCACGCCGCTCAGCCCCGCCAGCGCCGAGCCGATGACGAAGGTGGCCAGCTGGTACTTGCGCACGTCGTAGCCCAGCAGCTCGGCGCGCTGCGGGTCTTCGCGCACCGCGACGATCACGTTGCCGAAGCGCGAGTTCAGCAGCATGCGCAGGCCGATGTACACCACCACGATCAGCCCCACCACCAGGTAGTAGAGCGGTATGCCGTCGAAGTACAGCGTTTCGCCGCCCGGCAACGGGAGGTTCAGCGGCGCCATGTCCTTCATGCCGTTGAAGCCGTTGAGCCGCGCGCTGCCGATGTGCCATTCGGGCCCTGCCGTCTGCCCCAGGAAGAAGGCCAGCACCAGCGTGGCCGACAGCGTGACGATGCCGAAGAACACGCCGCCCACGCGCCCCCAGATCATGAAGTAGCCCAGCACCGCCGCGGCCAGCGCCGAGAGCAGCAAGGCCACCAGCAGCGCGAGAAAGGTGGTGCCCGCCTCGCCGCCCAGGTTGATGGCCAGCACGCCGTAGCCGTAGCCCGCGATGCCGAAGAACAGCGTCTGCCCGAAGGACAGCATGCCGCCGTAGCCCCACACCAGGCACAGGCCCATGGCCATGAACACCCAGGTCAGCAGGTAGGCCATGTTGCCCACGTCGTAGGCGTCGGCCACCAGCGGGTACAGCAGCACCGCGGCGAGCACCGCCAGGAAGGGAAGCCAGAACACGCGCGTGCTGCCCAGCGTCTGCGGTCCGTTGATGAGTTGGAACATGAAGAATGACTCCGTCGGTTCAGCGTGTCTTGCGGGCCAGCCAGCCCGAGACGCCTTCGGGCAGGATGCGGATGACCACGATCACCGCGAGCAGCATGCCGATCTGTCCCACGATCTGCCCGCCCCAGCCGTTCAGCCCGGTGCGGATCACCGCCAGCAGAATGCCCGCCGGCGCCGTGCCCAGCAGCACGTTGGCGCCGCCCACCACCACCGTGACGAAGCTCTCGACCAGAAAGGCCGCGCCCATGGTCGGTATCAGCGTCATGGTGGGCGCATAGAGCGCGCCGCACAGCCCGGCCAGCGCCGCGCCGATGCCGAAGCTCAGCGCATACACCCGCCCCACCCGCACGCCGGTGGCCTGCGCGATGGACGCGTTCTGCATCGTGGCCCGCGCATGCACCCCGAAGCGGGTGCGCATGAACACGAAGTAGATGCCGCCGAGCACCGCCACGGCGGCCGCGAACAGCACCATGCGGTACACAGAGAAGGTGTAGCCGCCCACCACGAAACTGCCCTCGGGCGTGCCGATGCCCGTGACCGACGAGCCCACCGTCAGCAGCATGCCCTGCGTGACGATCAGGCTCAGGCCCCAGGTGGCGAGCAGCGAATCGAGCGGGCGCTTGTACAGCTTGCGCACCAGGCTCCACTCCAGCAGCACGCCGATGAGCCCGGCGGCCAGCGTGCCGCACAGCTGCGCGAGCGGCAGCGGAAAGCCCGCATGCACCAGGCCCACCGTCACGTAGGCCCCGCACATGATGAACTCGCCGTGCGCCATGTTGATCACGCCCATCATCCCGAAGACGATCGCCAGGCCGGCGGCCGACAGGATGAGGAACGCGAACACGTCCGCGAACTGATAGAAGAACGAAAAGATTTCGGCGAACACCGCAAGGTCCTCTCAAGTGCGCAGGGGAAAGACGCGGGGGCTGTACGTCAGGACTTCTTCGGCAGGTCCGACGGCGTGTACTGCTTCTTGTCGTTGTTCTTGGTGAGGTCGCAGCCGATCTTGCCGAGCCAGTAGGGCTGGATGGTCCCGTAGTCCTTCAGCACGTTCACCTTGTGCTTCTCGTCCACGGCAATCAGGCGCATCTGGTGCGAGGCGTGCTGGCTCTTGGGGTCGATGCAGACCTTGCCCTCGCCCGCGTCGATGCAGGCCTCGCCCGCGGCGATCACCTTGCGCAGGTCGGCCAGCTTGGTCGACTTGGCCTTCTCGACCATGGTCTTGTACATGTACAGCGTGTTGTAGGCGTTGTAGCCCATGTCGTTGATGTACGGCTCGTTGGGGAACTTGGCGTGCCAGCGCTTCTTGAAGTCGGTGGCGGCGGGCGAGTCGATTTCCTCGAACCAGTTGGCCGTGGCGTGCATGCGGTTGAGCGCCGGCGGCGCGAAGCGCTTGTGCTCGAAGCCCAGCATCACCTTCACCGACGAGCCCATCGGCAGGTTCAGCTTGGCGGCGGCGGCCTGCTCGAAGAACGAGTCCTGCGCGGCGCCCACGTTCAGCATCAGCAGCCAGTCGGGCTTGGCCTTCTGGATGTTCTGGATGGTCTGCGCGAACTGCGACACGCCCAGCGGAATGAACTCTTCTCCGACCACGGTGCCGCCGATGTCCTTCAGGATCGAGCGGTTCCACTCGGCGCTGATCTGGCCGAAGTTGTAGTCGGCCGCCACCACGTAGACCTTCTTGCCGAACTTCTCGACCATGTACGGAATGAGCGTGGAAAACTGCTGCTCGGGCACCGCGCCCATGCTGATCATGTTGGCGTCGCACACGCCGCCTTCGTACTGGTTGGTATAGAAGTACGGCGTTTGCGTGCGGTCGACAATCGGGCGCACCGCCTCGCGCGAGGCCGAGGTGATGCCGCCGATGAGCACGTCGACCTTGTCCTTGCTCAGCAGGCGCCGCGTGAACTCCTGGTAGCGCGCGTTGTCGCCCTGCGGGTCGAGGTGAATCAGCTCGACCTGCCGGCCCATGATGCCGCCGGCCTTGTTGATTTCTTCCACGGCCAGCAGCGAGCCGTTGAGCTTGGGCTTGCCCATGAAGGCGAGGTCGCCCGAGACGTCTTCCATCAGGCCGACCTTCAGCGGGTCGGCGGCCCATGCGGAGGTGGCGAGCGCCACCGTGCAACCCAGGGAGACAAGCGCGTGACGTAGTTTCATGGTGATGTGCTTTCGAGGGATGTGATGAAGAAACGAAATGGGTTCGGAGCGGGAACGCTTCAGACCGCCGGGTGCTTGCGGTGCCAGTCGGTCGCCTGCTGGAAGGCGGCGCCCGCGCGCACCAGCAGCGCCTCGTCGAAGTGGCGCGCCACGAACTGGAAAGCCACCGGCATGCCCGCGGGCGTGAAGCCGCCAGGCAGCGTGATGGTCGGGCTGCCGGTCATGTCGAAGGGGCAGGTGTAGCGCAGCATCGCGGCCATCAGGTCGGCATCGACGCCCATCTGCGCCATGCGCTCCATGGTGGGCGACGCGATGCCCGTGGCCGGAATCAGCAGCAGGTCGATGTCCTGGAACATCGCCCTCACCTTGCCGCTGAAGTCATGGCGGCGCAGCACGATCTTCTGGTAGTCGACACCGCGCTGCGCCAGCCCCAGCTCGACCAGCCCGGCCACGGCGGGGCCGTACATGTCCTTGCGCGAGGGGTAGGTTTCTTCGTGCACCACGGCGGCCTCCATGCCGCACAGCGGGAACCAGTCTTCGATGGCCTGCGTGGGGTCTGGAAAGCGCACTTCGCGCACCTCGCCACCCAGCGACTTCACGGCGGCCACGGCCGCGTCGAACACGGCGCGCGTCGGCGCATCGACGCCTTCGGTGGCCCAGCGCGTGTCGATGCCCACGCGCAGCCCGGCCAGGCCCTTGGCCATGTCGGCGAGGTAGTCGGGCACGGGCAGCAGGCTGGCGGTCGGGTCCTTCGCGTCGGCGCCGGCAATGGCGCCCAGCATCGCGCCCGCGTCGGCCGCGCTGCGCGTCATGGGGCCGATGTGGTCGAGCGTGGCGGCCAGCTCGAAGGCGCCGTAGCGGCTCACGCGGCCCCAGGTCGGCTTCAGGCCCGTGAGGCCGTTGGCGGCCGAGGGAAAGCGGATGGAGCCGCCGGTGTCGGTGCCCAGCGAGCCGTAGCACAGCCCCGCCGCCGTGGCCACGCCCGAGCCGCTGGACGACACGCCCGGCCAGTGCGCCGCGTTCCACGGGTTGACCGGCGGCGACACCGAGGGGTGGTGGTCGGCATAGGCGCTCTCGGTGAGCTGCAGCTTGCCGAGAATGACCGCGCCCGCCTCGCGCAGCTTGCGCACCACGGTGCCGTCTTCGGTGGGCACGAAGTCCTTGTAGAGCGTCATGCCGGCGGCGGTGGGCACGCCCTGCGTCCAGCACAGGTCCTTCACGCCCACGGGCACGCCCTGCAGCGGGCCGCGCAGCTCGCCCTTGGCAATCTCGGCATCGGCGCGCGCGGCTTCGGCCAGGGCCGAATCGTTCATCGTGCGCACGTAGCTCTTCAGCGCGCCGTCGAGCTGGTCGATGCGCGCGAACTGCGCCTTCGTCACTTCGACCGACGACAGTTCGCGGGACTGGATGAGGCGGCCGACTTCAAGAAGCTCGAGGTAGTGCAGATCGTTGTTCGACATGGCGGGAGGACTCCGTTCGTTGTGTCAGTTGGGTCAGTTGGGTCGGGTGGTGTCGGGTGGTGTCGGGAACAGGCTCTGGGAGCGCTTTGGAAGCACGTTGGAAGCACGTTGGAAGCACATTGAGAACAGGTACCGAAGTTATCGGCCGGCGGCGGCGGGCGCTTTGCTGGCAGCGCCATTGCGATGTGCTGGTTCGGTCAGCCGCTGGTTTTCAGCCCAGGGTCAACCCAGCCGGGGCGCGCGCAGGTGGAAGGCGCTCGCAAGCTGGAAGGCATGCCCGGCGCGCAGCAGCGTGGCCTCGGCAAAGGGCCGGCCGATGAGCTGCATGCCGATGGGCAACCCGTCGGGGTCGAAGCCGCAGGGCACGTTCAGCGATGGCAGGCCCGTGAGGCTGGCCACGCCGGTGAACTGCATGATGGCCGAGAGCATGTCCTCGGGCTGGCCCGGCACGATTTCCACCGTGGTCTCGCCCATCCGCGTGGCCACGAACGGCAGCGAGGGGCAGACGAACACGTCCACGTGGCGGAATGCCTCCAGGAATTCGCTGCGCAGCAAGGCGCGGTAGCGCTGGGCCTGCAGGTAGTGCGTGGCCAGCAGCAGCTCGCCGGCCTCGAGCAGCGTGCGCACGTCGTCGCCGTAGTCCTGCGGACGCTCGCGCAAGGTGCGCTGGAGGTAGGTGCTGGGCTCGGCCGACTCGATGGTGAGCTGCGCCGAGATGTTGCCGTGGATGTTGCGGATGTCGACATCGACAGCTGCGCGCCCAGGTCGACGAAGGTGGCCAGCGCTTCTTTCACCGCGTCGTGCACGGGCGCCTGCAGGTGCTCGAAGAAATAGCCCGGCACCACGCCGATGCGCAGGTGCTTGCAGCCGTCGGCCAGGTCTTTCAGGTAGTCGTCGGTGGTGCGCTGCGCGCTGCCCGCGTCCTTGGCGTCGAAGCCGGCGATGGCGCCGAACATGAGCGCGCAGTCTTCCACTGTGCGCGTCATGGGGCCCACGGTGTCCATGCTCCAGGCGAGCGGCACCACGCCGTGGTTGCTCACGCGGCCGTAGGTCGGGCGCAGCCCGACGATGCCGTTGACCGCCGACGGCAGGCGAATGGAGCCGCCGGTGTCCGTGCCGATGGCACCGAAGCACAGGCGCGCCGCCACCGCCACGGCCGAGCCGCCGCTGGAGCCGGCGGGAAAGCGCGTCGGGTCCCAGGGGTTGCGCACCGCCCCATAGTGCGGGTTGGCCGAGGTTCCGCCCCACGCGAACTCGTGCATGTTGGTCTTGCCGATGAACACCGCGCCCGCCTGCCGCAGCCGCGTGGCGACGGTGGCGTCGGACGCGGGGAGCCAGTCGGCCAGCACCTTGCTGCCCGCGGTGGTGCGGGTGCCGCGCACGGCGACGTTGTCTTTCAGCGCGATCGGAATGCCCTGCAGCGGGCCGAGTTCGTGGCCCGCGCCCGAGAGCAGTTCGGCGGCCCGCGCGACCTGCAGCGCCTGTTCCTCGAACACGGTGATGAAGGACTTCAGCACGCCGTCGTGCTGGCGGATGCGCGCGAGCGAGGCTTCGACCAGCTCGACCGGCGACAGCTTGCGCTCCCGCACCAGCCGCGCCGCCTGCGAGAGCGTGAGTTCGAGCACGTCGCTCATTCGCCGCCCTCCGGCGCTTCGTGAGCGTGCGTGAACATGGTCACCGGCATGAGCGCCTGGTGCGCGGGCTCGCTCATCTTGCGGCTCAGCTCGTTGGCCGCCGGAATCCAGGCGGACAGGATCGCCTCGACCGCCGCGAGGCGTTCGGGGCTTAAGTCGAGCGCGGCGCAGCGGGCCAGCGCCGCTACATCGACCTCGACAGCGACATGCCCTGCGGGCGGTGGGGTTTGCATCGTCGTCTCCATGCGTGAAGGGTTGGCTTCACGATAGGGAACCACGGCAGCAAGGGCTTGGCTGCCGGCGCCAATGCATTGGACTGGAACCGCCAGCCGCGGCAACGACCCCGTGCGCTCAGTGCCGGCGCAGCAGCGTCTGCGGCGTCACGCCGTAGGCCTTTTTGAAGACGCGGCAAAAGTGCGACATGTCGCTGAAGCCGTGCTGGAACGCCGCCTGCGTCACCTGCCGCACACGCCCTTCCATCAGCGCGCGGTGGCTGGCCTCGAGCCGCTGCTTCCACAGCCATTGAATCGGGGTGGTGCCCTGCTCGGCGAACACGCGCGCCAGGGTGCGGGCCGAGACGTTCTGCGCGCGGGCGATCTGCTCGACATCGAGCTCGCAATCGTCCAGGTGCGCGGCGATGTAGTCGCGCGTTTTCTGGAACAGCGCGCTGTGGCCGGAGCGCGCCGCGTCGGTGCCCGCGGCCTGCACCTGCAGCACGGTGGAGAGCATGTCGAGCAGCGAGCTGGCCAGGCTGGCCTGCATGCCGTCGAGACCCGACAGCTCGAGCACCGCGGCCTCGCGGATCATGGTGCCCAGCAGCCGCGCCACCGGGTGGCCCTCGGCCAGGTGCATGGCCGTGAGGTGGTGCGCCTCGGGCACGCGGCACAACAGCTGCATGCGCGGAATGCGCACCAGCAGCGCCGACTCGGGCGCGAGGTCGAAGGTGAAGGGGCGCGCCGCGTCGTACAGCACGATGTCGCCGTTGCGCTGCACAACGCTGCGGCCCGACTGCGACAGCACGCCCTGGCCCGAAACCATCAGCCCCAGCATGAAGTCTTCGTTGGGGCCGCTGCGCAGGCACTGGGCATCGCGCTCCCACAGGCAGCGCGGGGACGACATTTCGGCGAGCGTGAGGCTGCCCAGCGAGCGCACCTGGAAGCGCGCATTGAAATGGGCGCGGTCGGGCACCAGGCTTTTTGCGGGAATGAAGTGCCTGCAGACCACGTCGCTCCAGTAGTCGAAGCGCTGGCTGGGGTCGACCGCGTCGGTGGTGTAGTCGAGGTTCATGCTGCGAGGGAGTGAGTGGCCGCGAGGCGGTAACTGGCCGGTGGCGCCCCGGTTGCTGCCGACGGCGCCACGCTCACATCACTCTAGCAACAACCATGCCCCTTGCGCAGGGGCCCGACCCTGAGACGGATGCGCGGCGGGAGCGCATCGCGGAGGGATCGGATGCGGGTCAGATGCGGGGTCTGATGCAGCTCAGATGCGTCCCAGCGCCTTGTCCACGCCCTTGTTGGCCAGCATGTCGGCGCGCTCGTTGCCGGGGTCGCCCGAGTGGCCCTTCACCCAGCGCCACTCGATCTGGTGGCCGCCCTCGGCCACCAGCTTGTCCAGCCGCTGCCAGAGCTCGACGTTCTTCACGGGCTGCTTGCTGGCGGTCATCCAGCCCTTGGCCTTCCAGCCGCGGATCCACTCGGTGATGCCCTTGCGCACATACTGGCTGTCGAGGTACAGCAGCACCTTGCACGGCCGCTTGAGCGCGGCCAGGCCTTCGATGACGGCGGTGAGCTCCATGCGGTTGTTGGTGGTGTTGAGTTCACCGCCGAACAGGTCCTTCTCGGTGGCGCCGGACTTCAGCCACGCGCCCCAGCCCCCGGGGCCCGGGTTGCCCTTGCATGCACCGTCGGTGTAGATCACGACTTCGTTCAAACTGATTTTTCCTTGTTCATTCGTTCGTTCATTTTCAATTCTTGCCAGCGTCCTGCCGGTGCACCTTGCCCGCGATGGGCACGGGCGCCGTGGCGCGCGCACCGGCACGTCGCCAGTCGGCGCTGAGCAGGCGCATGCCGCGCACGCGCTTCACCGCCACCAGGAAGTAGGCGGCACCGAAGATCGGCCACCAGCGCTCGCCCGCGGCGTCCATCCAGCGCGCGCGCTCCAGCCAGGCCTCGCTGCGCACGGCCGGCCGGTAGATGCCGAAGCGGCCCGACTCGACCTCGAAGCTCAACAGCCGCAGCCAGTCGCGCATGCGCCAGTAGCCGATGAACTCCCCGCCCTCGGGCAGGTAAAGATCGCCGACGCCCAGCTTGCGGTAGAGGTGCGCGCGGCGCTGCCGCATGCCCCACAGGCTGGCCGGGTTGAGCCCGCAGATCACCACGCGGCCCTCGGGCACCAGCACCCGCTCGACCTCGCGCAGCGTGGCGTGCGGGTCGGGGCTGAGCTCCAGCGCGTGCGGCAGCACCACCAGGTCGAGGCTGTTGGCCGCGAAGGGCAGCGCCGCGAAGTCGGTCAGCAGCGTGGCCTTGCCGCGGCGGGCCGGGTCGTCGAGCGCCAGCCAGCGGTGCGGCATGCGGTTGGTGCGCAGGGCATCGACCTCGGCCGCGCCCAGCTGCAATGCGTGGTAGCCGAACACGTCGGCCACCGCCTGGTCGAACTGGGCCTGCTCCCAGGCCAGCAGGTAGCGCCCCGGGGGGGTCGCGAACCAATCATGCAAACCTATAATTTGACCGCTCATGACCCTTGTTCCGCTGCCCGCCTTCGCCGACAACTACATCTGGATGCTGCACGACGGGTCCCACGCCATCGTGGTGGATCCGGGCGATGCCCAACCGGTGTTCGACGCGCTGGCGCGCCACAAGCTGCAGCTCGCCGCGATTCTAGTCACGCACCACCACGCCGATCACACGGGCGGCGTGGCCGCCTTGCATGCGGCCACCGGCGCGCCGGTGTGGGGCCCCGCGACCGAGCGCATCCCCGAGCCCTTCACCCCGATGGCGCAGGGCGACGTGGCCGAGATGCCCGGCGTGTTCGAGGTTGCCGGGGGCCTGCGCTTCCAGGTGATCGACGTGCCGGGCCACACGGCCGGGCACATCGCGTACTTCCTGCCGGCACTGCCCTCTTTGCATGCCCTTCCAGATTCACCAACGGCGCCCTCCCAGGCGCCGTTGCTCTTCTGCGGCGACACGCTGTTCTCCGGCGGCTGCGGGCGGCTGTTCGAGGGCACGCCCGCGCAGATGCTGCATTCGCTGGACGCGCTGGCCGCGCTGCCCGGCGACACGCAGGTGTGCTGCGCACATGAATACACACTTTCTAACCTGCGTTTCGCCCTCGCCGTGGAACCGGGCAACACCGAACTGAGTCACTACAACGCGCACTGCGAAAGCCTGCGCGCGCAAGGGCGGCCCACGCTGCCCTCGCACCTGGCCACCGAACGCCAGATCAACCCCTTTCTTCGCAGCCGCGAAGCCACTGTCCTTAGAGCGGTGCGTGCCCACGCCGAACTGGCTGCCGACGCAGCCGAAGCCGACGTGTTCGCCGCACTGCGCCAATGGAAAAACGACTTCCGATGAAATTCTTTGCTGCCACCTGCCTCGCAGGTTCACTGGTGCTTGCGGGCTGCGCGGGCACGAACAACGGCTCCGCACCCTCCTCTTCTTCCAACCCCTCAGCCGGCGGCACCGGCAGCGCGGCACCGGTCTATCCCCGCAGCGCGCTTTCTCCCCTGGCCAACGGCCAGGCGCAATCGCAGAGCGTGGTCACGCTGGCACCGCCGGTGGACATGTGGGACCGCATTCGCCGCGGCTTCAAGATGCCCAACCTCGACAGCGACCTGGTGCGCGACCGCGAGCAGTGGTACGCCAGCCGGCCCGACTACATCCAGCGCATGACCGCGCGCTCTGACAAGTACATCTTCCACATCGTCGAGGAGCTCGAGCGCCGCAACATGCCCACCGAGCTGGCGCTGCTGCCGTACATCGAGAGCGCCTTCAACCCGCAGGCCGTGTCCAGCGCGCGTGCCGCGGGCATGTGGCAGTTCATGCCGGCCACCGGCACCGACTTCGACCTGAAGCAGAACATCTTCCGCGACGACCGCCGCGACGTGGTGGCCTCCACCCGCGCCGCGCTCGACTACCTGCAGAAGCTCTACGGCATGTTCGGCGACTGGCAGCTCGCCCTGGCGGCCTACAACTGGGGCGAAGGCAGCGTGAGCCGCGCCATCGCCAAGAACCAGCGCCTGGGCCTGCCCACCACCTACAGCGACCTCACCATGCCGGCCGAAACGCGCATGTACGTGCCCAAGCTGCAGGCCGTGAAGAACATCGTGGCGAACCCGCAGGCGTTCAACGCCGAGCTGCCGGTGATTGCCAACCACCCGTACTTCCAGACCGTGACGCTCACGCGCGACCTCGACGTGGAGCTGGCGGCCAAGCTGGCCGACGTGCGGCTGGACGACTTTCGCGCGCTGAACCCCGCCGGCCACAAGCCGGTGCTGCTCGCCGCGGGCACCCCGCAAATCCTGCTGCCGTGGGACAACGCGGCCGTGTTCCAGCGCAACTTCGACGCCTACACGCAGGGCCAGTACGCCAGCTGGACGGCCTGGGTGGTGCCCACCACCATGACCGTGGCCGACGCGGCCCAGCGCTCGGGCATGAGCGAGGCCGACCTGCGCGCGCTGAACAGCGTGCCGCCGCGCATGCTCATCAAGGCCGGCTCCACGCTCATCGTGCCGCGCGGCGCGCGCGTGAAGGAAGACGTGGCCGCCGTGGTGGCCGACGAGGGCCACCTGAGCTTCCAGCCCGAGATCGTCACGCGCCGCACCACGGTGAAGGCCGGCCGCGCGGACAACGTGGCCAGCATCGCGCGGCGCTACAACCTCAAGCCGGCGGCCGTGGCCGAGTGGAACGACGTGCAGCAGAACCATGCGTTCAAGCGCGGCTACAGCGTGGTGGTGTACCTGCCGATCCGCGCGAGCGTCGCGGCGCGCGTGGGCACCGGCGTGCGCCCGGTCGTGCACACGATGGCGGCCGCCCCGGCGCGCCGCGGCAGCGTGCCCGTGAAGGCGGCGGCGCCACGCGGCGCCAACGTGGCCAAGGTGCCGGCGAGCAGCAAGCAGCAGGTCGTGCGCGAGAAGCGCGGCGGCACGCCGGCTAAAAAGAAGCGCTAAAAAAGAAACGCCGAGGCGCCGGGCGCCGACACCCCTGCGGTGTCAGTGCGCCTGCGCGGCCAGCGCCCTTCGCCGCACCACCGCTTCGAGCGCGGCCACGGCGATCATGATGAGCGTGGTCAGCGTGCCCACCGCCATCACCGTCAGGTGCGACACGAACACCACGTACACCGCCAGCACGGCCAGCAGCCCCAGCCCGTACAGGTGCGACTGCGGCGTGAAGCCGCGCACCACGCGCTTGAACAGCGCATTGCCGAACAGGTAGAGCGCCGGCCCGCCGATGAGCGCGCCCAGGTACTTGAGCTCGGCGTGGTGCCCGCCCTCGCCGATGGTCAGCTCGTCGGCCACGGCGCACACGATGATGCCGGCCACCAGGATGACGTGCGTGTAGTGGAACTTGGCGCCGATGCCGCCCGGGTCGCTCGAATGCTCGATGACATGCGACGCCTCCTTGGCGCTGGTGTCGAAGTACATCCACCACATCGCCAGGCTGCCCGCGAAACCGACCAGCAGCGCGAACAGGTCCGCGGCATGCCACTCGGCGTGGTGCCCGAAGGCGATGCCGGTGGCCAGCACCGACTCGCCCAGCGCGACGATCACGAACAGCTGGCAGCGCTCGGCGAGGTGGCCGCCGTCCACGGTCCAGTCGCTGGTCGACGAGCGCCCCAGGCCCGGAAAGCGCAGCCCGATCATCGGCGCGATGTACTCGCACAGCACGCCGCCGAACCACAGCGCGAGCCGCAGCGACCCGTCGGCGAAACCGCCCGCGATCCAGAACGCGCCGGCCACGCAGTTCCACGCCAGCAGGCGCCGAAAGTTGGGCGTGAGCGGGTCGTTGGGGCCGATGGCGATCAGCATGCACAAGGTGCGCCCCGCCTGGATGCCCACGAAGCACAGCGCGAACACCAGCCCGCGCTCGCCGAAGGCGCCGGGCAGCGCCGAGGCCATCACCATGGCCAGCAGCATGATCGCGAACAGCACGCCGCGGATGCGCAGCGTGCCGGGGTTGAACCAGTTGGTGGTCCAGGCCGTGTACTGCCAGCCCAGCCACACCGCGAACCACATCACCAGCGTCTGCAGCGCGCCCAGCAGCGTGAGGTGGTCCAGAAGATAGTGCGAGAGCTGCGTGACCGAGAACGCGTAGACCAGGTCGAAGAACAGCTCCTCGTTCGACACCCTGGCCGCCTGGTCGCGCGAACGCAAGGTCGTGGCCCGCTTGTGGTCCTGGCTCATTGTTTACCCCTGTGGATTCGTTGCGGCGCTCTGGTCGCCGCGCGGGATCATCGCACGCAAGCGCCGGGCCACGGCGGCCGGGCGCGCTACAGCTTCTCTGTCTCGCCGGTGCGGGGTTGCCACTTCATGAGGCGCTTCTCGACCAGCCCCACGATGCCGTCGAGCACCAGCGCGAAGGCCGTGAGCACCACGATGCCGGCGAACACGGTGTTCACGTCGAAGGTGCCCTCGGCCTGGAGAATGAGGTAGCCCACGCCGCGCGCCGAGCCCAGGTACTCGCCCACCACCGCCCCCACGAAGGCCAGCCCCACCGATGTGTGCAGGCTGGAGAACACCCAGCTGGTGGCGCTCGGCAGGTACACGGTGCGCAGCAGCTGGCGCTTGTTGGCGCCCAGCATCTTCGCGTTGGCCAGCACCACCGGGCTGACCTCGCGCACGCCCTGGTACACGTTGAAGAACACGATGAAGAACACCAGCGTGACCGCCAGCGCCACCTTGCTCCAGATGCCCAGTCCGAACCACAGCGCGAAGATGGGCGCGAGGATCACGCGCGGCATCGAGTTGGCGGCCTTGATGTAGGGGTCGAGGATGAGGCTGGCCGTGGGCGCCAGCGCCAGCCACAGGCCGCAGGCCAGCCCCATCACCGTGCCGATGCCGAAGGCCAGCACCGTCTCCAGCAGCGTGGTGCCCAGGTGCAGGTAGATGTCGGCGTTGCCCTTCAGCCCTTCGGGAAAGAGCGCGTTGGCCGGCACCTCGAACGGCAGGAACCAGCTCCAGATGCGCCCCGCCACCTGGATGGGTTCACCGAGGAAGAAGGCGAACTGCTGGTTGCGCGAAGCCACGTGCCACGCCACCAGAATGACCACCAGCAGCGCCAGCTGCCAGAAGCGCGCGTTGCGCTCATTCAGACCCAAGCGGCCAGGGCGGCTCATCACGCGGCCTTCCGGAGTTGCTGCGCATAGCCCTTGAGCACCTCGTCGCGCAGCACCTCCCAGATCTGCGTGTGCAGTTCGACGAAGCGCGGCTGCGTGCGCACCTCGGCCACGTCGCGCGGACGCGCCAGGTCGATGGCGAACTCGCCAATGGGGTGCGTGGCCGGCCCGGCCGACAACACCACCACGCGGTCGCTCATGGCAATGGCCTCGTCGAGGTCGTGCGTGATGAAGAGCACCGCCTTGCGACCTTGTGAGCCCCCGGGCGCTGCACGCTCGCTCGCAGCGGTGGTGAGCTCCGGCCTTGGGGCGGCCCGGCGGCCTTCGCTCGGCGCGCTCCAGAGTTCGAGCACCTCGTTTTCCATCAGCTGGCGCGTCTGGATGTCGAGCGCGCTGAATGGCTCGTCCATGAGGATGATGTCGGGGTCGAGCACCAGCGTCTGCGCCAATGCCACGCGCTTGCGCATGCCGCCCGAGAGCTGGTGCGGGTAGCGGTCGCCGAAGCCCGAGAGGCCCACGCGAGAGAGCCACGCCTGGGCCAGCGCGCGCGCATCGGCGTCGGGCACGCCGCGGTATTGCAGGCCCACCATCACGTTGTCGATGGCGCTGCGCCACGGCATCAATGCCTCGGTCTGAAACATGTAGCCCGCGCGCGCGTTCACGCCGTCGAGCGTCTTGCCGAACACTTTCACGCTACCCGACGAAGGCGCCAGCAGGCCCGCACCCACGTTCAGCAAGGTCGACTTGCCGCAGCCCGTGGGCCCCACCACCGAGACGAACTCGCCCGCCTTGATGCGCAGCGTGGTGTCGGCCACCGCCGTGTAGCGCTGGCCGGGGTCGTCCTTCGAGTGGAAGGTGCAGCTGATGTCCAGGAGTTCGAGAGCGTGGTCTTGCATCGTCGCAGGGGGAAGAAAAAACCCGGCCAAGGCCGGGTCGCGGGGACGTTCGGAATCAGGCTTTGAACCTGTCTTTCGCGCGCCTGGCAAAATCGTTGGTGTAGGTCTTGGCGAGGTCGATCTTGTCGGCCTTCACGCTGGTGTCGAAGCTGGCAATGGCGGTGAGCGCAGTCTTGGGGCCGTCGGCCGGCACCAGGCCGTCGGTGGCGATCGATTCGCGCACCTTGTCGAAAGACGCCAGGTACAGCGCGCGGTCGCCGAGCAGATAGGTCTCGGGCACCGTCTTGATGATGTCGCCGGGCCCTGCCGTCTGCAGCCATTTCAGGCCGTGCACGATGGCGTTGGCCAGCGCCTGGCAGGTGTTGGGGTTCTTCTGGATGAAATCGGCCGAGGCGTACAGGCAGGCCGCGGGCATCGTGCCGCCGAACACCTGCTGCGTGCCCTTGAGGGTGCGCGTGTCGCTGATGATCTTCACGTCGCCCTTCTGCTCGAGCATGGTCATCACCGGGTCGGTGTTGCTGATGGCGTCGATCTGCCCCGAGCGTAGCGCGGTGAGCGCGCCGGCGGCCACGCCCACGCCGATGAAGCTCACGTCGCTGGCCTTCAGCCCGCCGCGCGAGAGCACCAGGTTGGCGACCATGTTGGTCGAAGAGCCCGGTGCCGAGACGCCGATCTTCTTGCCCTTCAGGTCCTGGATGCCGGTGTAGCCGGCCATGTTCTTGGTCGACACGCCCACGGCGATCTGCGGTGCGCGGCCCTGCAGCACGAAGGCCTGGAAGATCTGGTTCTTGGCTTGCAGGTTGATGGTGTGCTCGTACGCGCCCGAGCACACGTCGGCCGAGCCACCCACCACCGCCTGCAGGGCGCGCGCGCCGCCGGCGAAGTCGGAAATCTCGACATCGAGCCCTTCGGCCTTGAAGTAGCCGAGCTGCTCCGAAATGGTGAGCGGCAGGTAGTAGAACGCCGCCTTGCCGCCGACCGCGATGGAGATCCTGGTCTTCTCCAGCTTCGCCTGCTGCGCAAAGACGCGCGGCAACGCGATGGTTGCGGCGGCGATGGCGGAGGCTGAGATGAGGGCGCGGCGATGGAGCATGAACGGTGCCTGTAACGTGGCCTGTAACGGGGCCTTTGACGTGGCCTGAAGCTGTGCCTGTGGGCTCTGTGATTCCTGTGGACTGAATCGAGCTTAGGGGCCGCACCACGCCACGGCATCGGGGTCATCCCGTGCGGGTTTTCACGTAAGCATGAAGGCCTCGCCGCGAAGCCTTCGCCCCAGCGTCAGCGCGCCAGGAAAAGTATCGCGATGTTCACCAGGAACGCGAGTGCCCAGACCGCGCTGCGCGCGCCGCCGACACCCTTGATGTACAGCGCGATGTAGATCGCGCGCAGCACCACGTAGGCCACGGCCAGCATGTCGAGGTGCGACTGCGCCGCGCCAAGCTGGTGCGCGATGACGACCGCGCCGATGAAGAAAGGCAGGCCTTCGAAACTATTCGCTTGCGCACTGTTGGCGCGTGCGCGCCAGCCGCTCTGCCTGGCGGCCCAGTCGCGCGGATGCTGGTTGTCGCGCGGGCCGAAGCTGCCCGCCTTGGCGATCCACGCCGAGAGGTACGGCAGGCCGCAGGCGACGAACACGCACCAGTAGGCGACGGTGAGCAATGAGAAGGTCATGGGGTCCAGTTGGCTTGGTCGTGGCCCGGCCGCGGCCTACCTGCGGTCGACCAGCGCGTGCGCGATGGTGCCGAGGTCGACGTACTCGAGCTCGCTGCCCGCGGGCACGCCGCGCGCGAGCCGCGTCACGGTGAGGCCGTGCTGCTTGAGCGCCTCGCCGATCACGTGCGCGGTGGCTTCGCCCTCGGCGGTGAAATTGGTGGCCAGGATCACCTCGCTGACGGTGCCGTCGCGTGCGCGGTCGAACAGCTTCTGCAGGCCGATGTCGTTGGGCCCGATGCCGTCGAGCGGGCTGAGCTTGCCCATGAGCACGAAGTAGTAGCCGCGGAAGGCGCCCGTGCGCTCCAGCGCGGCCTGGTCGGCCGGCGTCTCGACCACGCAGAGCTTGGTGCCGTCGCGCCGCGAGTCCATGCAGACATTGCAGATGGGCGCTTCGGTGAAGGTGTTGCAGAGCTGGCAATGCCGCACGTTGCCCGCGGCCTGCTGCAATGCGCGCGCGAGCAGCTGCGCGCCGTCGCGGTCGTGCTGCAGCAGGTGGAATGCCATGCGCGAGGCCGACTTGACGCCGACGCCCGGCAGGCGGCGCAGCGCATCGACCAGGGCGTCGAGCGAACTCGCGTCTGCCATGCAGCGCTTAGAACGGGAGCTTCATGCCGGGCGGCAGGCCGGGCATGCCGGCCGTGAGCTTGCCCATCTTCTGCTCGCTGGTTTCCTCGGCCTTGCGCACGGCGGCGTTGAAGGCGGCGGCCACGAGGTCTTCGAGCATGTCCTTGTCGTCGGCCAGCAGGCTGGGGTCGATGGTGATGCGCTTGACGTCGTGCTTGCAGGTCATGACGACCTTGACGAGGCCGGCGCCGGACTCGCCTTCGACCTCGATGTGCGCCAGTTCTTCCTGGGCCTTCTTGAGGTTGTCCTGCATTGCCTGCGCCTGCTTCATGAGGCCGGCGAGTTGTCCTTTGTTGAACATCGTGTGGTCCTGATCGGTTGAGATGGGTTGAAAAACGGGGGAAGGATAAGAGAGGCTGGAGCGACCTGCGCTCAGACCGGCTTGAGCGTGCCGGGGACGATCTTCGCATCGAAGTCGCGCATCAGCGCCTGCACTTCGGGGTCGCTCAGGATGGCGTCCTCAGCCACGCGCTGGCGCTCTTCGGCCGCGTGCTTGTTGCGCCGCGCGGGGCTGTCGACCACGCTGCCGATCTCGATGGACAGCTTGACGTCGTGGCCGATGTTGTTCAGCGCCGCCGTCAGCTTTTCGCGGCTGGAGGGCTGGTTGAGCGTTTCGCGCTCGATGCGCAGCATCCACTGGTCGGTGTCGCGCCCCACCAGCTGCGACTGCAGCGCGAGTTCGCGCGCAAGCGCCGCGATGGCTTCGGACGCGACCAGCTGCGTGACCGTGGCGTACCAGAAGTCGCCGTCTTCGCTGGGGGGAATGGGAACGAAAGGCGCGCGCTGCCCTTGGGCATGAGGCTCGTCGCGCGCGCCCGGCGGCGGTTGCACGCGAATCGGGACGCCGACGACCTTGGCGGGAGTGCTGTCCGTGGGGGTCGGGCGGGGGTCGGCGTGGCGTGGCTCGTCGACGACTGCGAGGCGTTGGCCGGCGGGGGCCTGGTTGACCGGTGGCGTCGGTGCGGCGGGCGCAGCGGATGCGATGGGTGCGACAGGTGCGGGAGCGACTGCTGCAGGGGCCTGCACAGGCGGCTTCGGCGTTACGGCCACCGGCGCTGGTGCGGGAGCGGCCACCGGCGCTCGCGGCGCAGCGGCCGCAGCTTCATTCAGAGTTTTTTTTTCCGTGGAGGCCGTCGCAGCAGCCGCGTTGGAGGGCTTGAAGGCCAGCAGCCGCAGCAGCACCATGGTCAGCGCCGCGTACTCGTCGGGCGCCAGGCCCAGCTCGCCGCGGCCGTGCAGGCAGAGGCTGTAGAGCAGCTGCGTTTCGTCGGCCGGCATCAGCGTGGCGAGCCGGGCCGTGTCGGCCGCGTCGGGGTCGGTGGCCGAATCGGCCGACTCCGCCCGCGAGGGCACGGCCTGCAGCACGGCGATGGCCTGCAGCACCGCCGTCATTTCTTCCAGCGTGGACGCGGCGGACATGCCGTCGACGCGCAGCGCCTCCGAAGTCTCGACCACCGTCTTGCCGTCGCCCTGCGCCAGCGCCTCGATCAGCTTGAACACATGGCCGCGGTCGACACTGCCGAGCATCTGGCGCACACCCGTTTCGAGCAGCTCGCCGTTGCCAAAGGCGATGGCCTGGTCGGTGAGCGACAGCGCATCGCGCATCGAGCCGCGCGCCGCGCGCGCCAGCAGGCGCAGCGCCTGCTGCTCGGCCGGCACCTGCTCCGTTTGCAGCACGCTGGTGAGGTGCTCGAGCACCGTCTCGGGCGCCATCGGGCGCAGGTTGAACTGCAGGCAGCGCGACAGCACCGTGACTGGCACCTTCTGCGGATCGGTGGTGGCCAGCACGAACTTGAGGTACTCGGGCGGCTCTTCGAGCGTCTTCAGCATCGCGTTGAACGCGGTGTTCGTGAGCATGTGCACTTCGTCGATCATGAAGACCTTGAAGCGCCCTTGCACCGGCTTGTAGACGGCTTGCTCGAGCAGCGACTGGACCTCGTCCACGCCGCGGTTGGAGGCCGCGTCGAGCTCGGTGTAGTCCACGAAGCGGCCCGAATCGATGTCGCGGCAGGCCTGGCAGACACCGCACGGCGTGGCGGTGATGCCCCCCTGCCCGTCCGGCCCCTGGCAATTGAGCGACTTGGCCAGGATGCGCGACACGGTGGTCTTGCCCACGCCCCGCGTGCCGGTGAACAGGTAGGCGTGATGCAGGCGCTGCGTGGTCAACGCGTTCTCGAGCGCCTGCACCACGTGCCCCTGGCCGACCATCTCGGCGAAGGTTTTCGGGCGGAACTTGCGGGCGAGCACGAGATAGGACATTGCGGGCATTCTAAAAGGCACGGGACACCCTTCCGGCCCACGCGGCAACAAACGCAAACCCTTTCCTTTTTCGTTTTTTTCATTTCCTTGCAGACGATGCGCGTCCGTCCTGCGCGCTTGTCCCGCCTCGGCGCAGGGGGTTGGCCCGGCGCGACGGAATGGCCGAAGTCTCGTGGTTAGAATGCAGGCTGACGGGCCTCCCTGCATGGTGAAGTGGCCAACCGGGTCAGGTGGGGAACCAAGCAGCCCTAACTGCGTAGTCAGTGCCAGGGGTAAGGCTCGTCAACCTAACATCAGAAAAGCTGCAAGTTCCCTGCAACTTGCGCGCCTCCAGGGGCTTGCAAAGCCCCTCCTCTCCAGTCTCCATCGAACCCGCCATGAACTTCAAGGCGGCTTCGCTCCGGTGCCTGCGTAAACTGGCCGCGGTATGAACCGAGAGCCGGATTTCCTCGAACACCTGCGCGCCGAACTGCGCGGCGGCCGCGTCTGGCTCGACCGCGCCATCGTGCTCGGCTACGCCATCGCGGCCGGCATCTTCGTGGTGGGGTTCACCTACGCCAGCGACTGGGTCTTCGGCCAGTTCCATCGCTTCTACCGTGCGTGGCCCTGGGCCGTGCTGCTGACGACGCCGCTGATCACCGCCGGCATCGTCTGGGCGACGCTGCGCTTCTTTCCTGGCGCGGGCGGTTCGGGCATTCCGCAGATCAAGGCGGCGCTGCACCCCGAACTGCCCGAAGAACGGCGTTTCATGTTCGCCTCGCTGCGGCTCACGCTCGCCAAGATCGGGCTGGGCGCGGCCGGTTTCGCGGCCGGCCTGTCGATCGGGCGCGAAGGCCCTTCGGTGCAGGTGGCGGCCGGCGTGATGCAGCACGCGCGGCGCTGGCTCTCGCCCGGCACCACCATCGACGCGCGTGCGCTGCTGGTGGCCGGCGGGGCCGCCGGCATCGCTGCCGCGTTCAATGCGCCGCTGGCGGGCGTGGTCTTCGCCATCGAGGAACTCTCGGGCCGGCTGGAGGCGCGTTCCAGCGGCCTGATCATCACGGCCATCGTGCTGGCCGGCCTGGTGGCTGTGTCGGCCTTCGGCAATGCCAGCTATTTCGGCGTGATCCGCGTACCCCGGCTGGGCTGGGACGCCCTGGGCCCCGGCTTGCTGGTCACGCTGCTGAGCGGCGCGGCCGGCGGCCTGTTCGCGCGGCTGCTCATCGCCTCGCTGACCGGCACGCCCGGGCGCTTCAACCGCTGGCGGGCGCGCTTTCCGGTGCGCTTCGCCGCCGTCGGCGGGCTGGCGGTGGCGGTCATCGGCCTGGTGACGGGCGGCGTCACCTTCGGCGCGGGCTCCGAGGCGGTCAAGCAGATGCTGCAGGGCCACGACGAACTCACGCCGCTGTACACCGTGCTGAAGTTCGTCGCCACATGGCTCACGGCCTGGTGTGGGGTGCCGGGCGGCATTTTCGCGCCGTCGCTGTCGATCGGCGCGGGCATCGGCGACCTCGTCGCGCGGCTGGCCAGCAGCGACCTGGGGCCGGCGCTCATCGCGATGGGCATGGCAGGCTTCCTGGCGGCGGTGACCCAGGCGCCGCTGACCGCCTTCATCATCGTGATGGAGATGGTCGACGGCCATTCGATGGTGCTGAGCCTGATGGCCGCCGCCATGCTGGCCAGCCTGGTCTCCCGGATGATCAGCCGCCCGCTGTACGACACGCTGGCCGAGCACATGGTGGGACGCGCCATCTCGTCCACGGTGCCCACGGTGCATCAGGATTCAGGCTCGACGCGTCCTTCGTCGCCATAAGCGACGGTTTCAGCGGATCAACGACCCGCGCGAAAGCACCGAAACGTCAGAGTCCCAGTTGCTGCATGGCACCGCGCGCCGCCGCGGCGCCGCTGGCCATCGACGCCGTGAGCAGGTAGCCGCCGGTCGGCGCTTCCCAGTCCAGCATTTCCCCCGCCACGAACACGCCCGGCAGCGCGTTGGCCATGAGCCGGGCATCGAGCGCATCGAAGCGCACGCCGCCGGCCGTGCTGATGGCCTCATCGACCGGCCGCGTGGCGACCAGCTTCAGCGGCACGGCCTTGATCGTGGCAGCCAGCTGCGCGGCGTCCTGCATCGCCTCGCGGCCCAGGGCTTCGTGCAGGACGCCGGCCTTGATGCCTTCGAGCCCGAGCCGGCTCTTCAGGTGGCTGCTCAAGGAACGGGCACCGCGCGGATGCGTCACCGCGGCCAGCACCTGTTCGGCGCTGCGGTCGGGCAGCAGGTCGAGCAGCAGCGTGGCGCTGCCGTTTGCGGCGATTTCGTCGCGCAGCAGCGCCGACGCGGCATAGATCAGGCTGCCTTCGATGCCCGTCGCCGTGGCCACGAACTCGCCCTTGCGCGCAAAGTGCCGGCCCTGGCTGTCGGTGAACGAAACGGCGACCGACTTGAAGGGCTGGCCGGCGAAGCGGCTGGAGAAATGCTCGCTCCAGCCCGCGCCGTCGAATCCGGAGTTGGCGGCCAGCAGCGGCGCCACCTCCACGCCCTGGGCTTGCAGCCAGGGCGCCCAGGCGCCGTCGGAACCCAGCCGCGCCCAACTCGCGCCGCCCAGCGCCAGCACCACGGCATCGGCCTTGGCCGTGACTTCGCCAGCCGGCGTCGCGAAGCGCAGCGCACCCAGGTCCAGCGTGCCGTCGCCCTGCCAGCGATGGCGCATGTGAAATTGCACCCCGGCCGCGCGCAGCCGCTGCAGCCAGGCGCGCAGCAGCGGCGCGGCCTTCATGTCGGTCGGAAACACACGCCCCGAGGTGCCCACGAAGGTCTCCACGCCCAGGCCGGCGGCCCAGTCGCGCACCTGCTGCGGGCCCAGCTGCGCGAGCATCGGCTCCAGCTGGGCGCGCCGCTCGCCGAAGCGGCTCATGAACACGTCGAAGGGTTCGGAGTGCGTGAGGTTCAACCCGCCGCGCCCGGCCAGCAGGAACTTGCGGCCCACCGAGGGCATCGCGTCGTACACATGCACCTGCGCGCCGGAGGCGCCCAGTACTTCGGCCGCCATGAGGCCGGCGGGTCCGCCGCCGATCACGGCAACGGTAGGGGAAACAGTCATTCGAGATTTACCAGTTCGCCCTGCCCGGTCAGGAACGCGACGCGCACCGTGGCACCGGGGTAGGCATGTTGCACCGCGGCGCGGTAGCGCTGCATCTGTGCGATCAGCGCGGCGTCCCGTTCAGGGCGCGCCGCGGATTTGTAGTCGAGGATCCACCAGGCGCCGCCGTCGCGCTCGCGCACCAGGCGGTCGATGCGCAGGGTTTCTCCTTCATGCACCAGCGTGACTTCGTTGCCATGCCAGTCGACCCTGCGATCGTCCCACACCCAGGCGCCCTCGCCCGCGCGGATGCGCTGGGCCAGCGCCGCGGCGCCGCGCGCCTGCTGGGCGTCGAGCATGAACTCGCGGGCCGCGGCGCGCACGTGCGCCGCCGGCAGCGCCTCGCCGGGCACGGCCCATTCGAGCAGCCGGTGCATGGCCTGGCCGAAAGCCGCGGCGCGCGCATCGACGGTGGTGTCGGCGGCTTTCTTCGCAGTCGCCGCTGGCGCATCGGACACGGCCAGGGGCGCCGCGGGCATCTGCTTCATCGCGAACGTGGCCGCGCCGGCTTCCGTCGGCAACGCGACCAATGGCTCGTCGGCCTCGGTGGGCGCGCACAGCGGCTCCAGCCGCGCCCACCAGCTGCCTTCGTTCGCGCGCGCGGGCCGCACCGACGACAGCACCAGCCGCTCGCGCGCCCGCGTGGTCGCCACATAGAGCCCGTTGAGTTCCTCGCGATGCCGCGCACGCTGCTCTTCCTCGAGCAGCGAGGCCGCGCAGGCCGGCGGCGTCTTCTCGCTCGCGAGGAACACGAAGCGCGTGGGCGCGCTGTCGCTGCCCTTCCATTCGACCAGCACGCCCATGGTCTGCGCGCGCGGCGGCGGGGCGTCGCAGTCGAGCATCAGCACGGTGTCGGCTTCGAGGCCCTTGGCGCCGTGCACGGTCAGCAGCTGCACCGCGTCGGGCGCGGCCACGTTCGGCGCGCGCACGCCGCCGGCACGCAGCGCGCGCACCAGCGCGTAGGGCGTGACGAAGCGCGCCCCGTCGATGTCGAGCGACGCCGTCAGCACGCCGCGCAGGTTGGCCAGCGCGCCCTGGCGCATCGTGGCGGGCACGGCAGCGCCGAACCTGGCGAGCAGGTCGCCGTCGTGAAAGATGGCGTCGAGCGCATCGTGCGGCGGCAGCGTCATCAGCCAGCGTTGCCACTTCTTCAGCTTGACGCCTGCTTCGATGAGCGCCGGCGGCAGGCTCTCGTCTTTCTGCACCAACGCGAACCAGCTGACCATGCCGCGCTCGCGCTGGCGCAACGCCAGCTGCACCAGCGCCTCGTCGTCGATGCCGAACACGGGCGACTTGAGCGCGCGCGCCAGCGACAGGTCGTGCGCGGGAGAGACCAGCGCGTCGATCAGCGCGACCACGTCCTGCACCTCGGGCGCGTCGTACAGCTCGTTCTTCTCGGGCTGCTGCACGGGAATGTGGCGCTGGCGCAGCGCGTCCTGCATGGCGGAGAGCCGGCTGCGGCGACGCGCCAGCACCATGATCTGCCGCGGCGGCGTGCCGTCGGCGATGCGTTGCGCGACCCATTGCGCGGCCTGCTCGCATTCTTTCTGCAGCAGTTGCTCCTCGGGCAGCACGCGCGGCGTGACCAGGCTGTCGCGCCAGTGCAGCATGCCGTCGTCGGCCGGTGCGGCAGCGCTGTCGCCGAGCGCGTCGCGCTCGATGGCCGGCAGCCTGAGCAGTTCGCCCTCGTCGCTGCGCTCGGTGGTGTGGGCGCGGTACCCGTCGAACTCGCCGGCGTCCTGCGCGGCCAGCATGGCCGTGTTGACCAGCCCGACCACGCCGCGTGCGTTGCGGTGCGTGTGGTCGCAGTTCAGCAGCTCGCCGCCCAGGCCTTCGCGCACGAACTTCTTCGCGGCGATGAACACCTGCGGCTCGGCGCGCCGGAAGCGGTAGATGCTCTGCTTCGGGTCGCCCACGATGAACACGCGCGGCGCGCTGCTGCCCGCGCCCACGTAGGCGCTGAGCCAGCCGTAGAGCGCCTGCCACTGCAGCGGGTTGGTGTCCTGGAACTCGTCGATCAGCAGATGCGCGATGCGCGCGTCCAGCCGCTCCTGCACCCAGCCCGACAGCGCCGACTGGCCCAGCAGCAGCTGCGCGGCCTGCTCGACGTCGTTCATGTCGACCCAGCCGTGGGCGCGCTTGACGTCTGCGAAGGCGGCGATCAGCAGGCGCGTGAGGCGCGTCATGCGCTGCTGGTAGAGCCAGGCGGCGTGCTGCGCCTGCGCGCCGCACAGCACCTGCAGTTCGGCCTCGGCCTCCTGGGCGGCCGGGAACTTCTGCAGGTTCTTGTTGAGCCGGTCTTCGGTCGCGACGAAGAAGCTCTTGCGCAACAGCGCGAGCGCGGCCGCCAGCGATTCGGCCGCGGGCTCGCCCGTGCCGAACACGTCGATGATGGCTTCGGCGGCCTTCTGCGGCGTCTTGTTCGACTCGCGCCCGAGCGCGGCGGCGCGGTCCAGCCAGCGGCGGCGCACCGGCTCGCCGCGCAGCGCATCCGTCGGCTCTAGCAGCCCTTCGAGCGAGGGATAGAACGCGCTGAAGTGCTGGACGGCGTTTTCAGCGTCGGCCAGCGAGAACTCCACCCGCTTGGACAGCGCCTCGCCCAGCGCCTTGGCGGTCTGCGAGCGGCCGTGCGTGGCGACGACGGCGTAGTAGTCGGCCAGCGCGCCGCTGTCGGCGGTCACGGCTTCGAAGAAGGGGCGCCACGTGTGGCCGCGCGCTTCGGCATCGTCTTCGAGCAGTTCGTAGTTCGAAGGCAGGCCCAGCTCGCGCAGCACCGCGAGCGGCGCATTGCGCAGCAGGCCCGCGAACCAGGCGTGGAAGGTGCGGAACTGCACCGGCCTGCCGCCTTCCAGCAAGCGCCGGTAGAGGCCCTTCAGGCGCGGCACCGCGGCGGCGGCGGCCGCGGGTTCGACACCGCGAATCACCAGCTCGCGCACCAGTTCTTCAGGCGTGCGCTCCGCGAAATCTTCGAGCCACTGGTCGAGCCGCTCGCGCATTTCGCCAGCCGCCTTCTTGGTGAAGGTGATGGCCAGGATCTCATGCGGCTCGCAGGCGGAATCGCCCTCCTCCAGCAAGGCACGCAGGATGCGCGACACCAGCATCCAGGTCTTGCCCGCGCCGGCGCAGGCCTCGACGGCCACCGAGCGGCGCGGATCGCAGGCGACGGTGTAGAAGGCCTCGCGCGCGACGTGGCGGCCGTTGTGTTCGTAGGCGGCGCCGTTCATTTCGAGAGTTCCCAGAAGTCCTTGCGGCACAGGCCGCGTGCCGCGCAGTAGTCGCACACGGCGCCCTCGCCCAGCGGGGGCAAGGCCGTGCCCTGCGCGATGCGCGAGAAGTCTTCGATGATGCCGGCCACCAGCGCGTCGCGCGCCTCGACCACGGCGGGCTGCTCGACGGTCTGCGTGCCGGAAGACTTCTCGCCCACGTTCACGTAGGCCGCGCGCAAGGTGTCGTCGGCCACCAGCGCGGCGTAGAACGCGAGCTGCGTGTCTTCGGTCGGGTCCTTGACGCGCTCCTTGGTCACCGACGACGACTCGGTCTTGTAGTCGATGACGAAGACCTGGCCGTCGGGCATGCGGTCGATGCGGTCGAGCCGGCCGATCAGCCGCAGGTTGCCCAGCGCCTGCTCCTTCCAGGGCTCGGCCTCGACGAAGACGGCACCGTTCGCCTCGTGGCCCGTGAGCCAGCCGAGGTAGCCGTCGCGCACCGCGGGCCATGCCGCGGCGAAGGGAAGGAACTCGGCGTCGGACAGCGCCATCTCGCGCGTAGCGCGCTGCGCGGCGGCCTCGATGAGCGCGAGGCGCTCTTGCGCGCCTTGCGTCGGTGTTTCGATCAGCGCCTCGTGGAAGTGGCCCAGCACGGCGTGCAGCCAGTTGCCGAAGTCGCGCTTGTCCACCTCGGCATCGAGCTCGTCGGCGCTGCGCAGGCCGAGCTGGCGCAGCGCGAAGAAGCGATACGGGCAGCGGCGCAGGTCTTCGTACACGCTGGTGGAGATGTTCTCCAGCGGCAGCAACGCGCCCGAAGGTTGCGGGCAGGCGGTCGGCTGCACGGGCACCTCGCGCGGCAGGCGCGGATCGGCGGAAGGGATCAGGAGGTGGTCGAGCCGCAGCGCCTGCACCAGCGGGCTCGGGCTGACCGGCTCGCCGGTGACGTCGGACTCGCGCCACAGCAGCTCGCAGCACGGGTTGCGCAAGGCCGCGGCCCAGGCGGCGCGCTGCGCGGCCTCGAGCACTTCCCGCAGCGGCAAGCCGAGCTCCATGCGCTGCGCCGCGCTCCAGTTGCCCGGCGGCTCGGGCGATGCGGGCAGGCGCCGGTCGTCGCACCCCGGAATGACCACGGCGCCGAACGCGCGGCCCAGCAGCTGGTACAGCGGCAGCACGACCACGCGCGGCGCCTGGTCGCCAGCGGGCGGCACGAAGCTCGCGTCTTCGAGCACGTCGCGAGCCCAGGCGGTGAACTCGGCCAGCGTGTGGCGGCCGCCGGGAAATTCTTCGTCGTCGCCGTGCGCGCCGGCATCGAGCCACAGCGCGCCGATGACCTTGCCGCCCGCGAAGTCATCGACCAGCAGTTGCCAGTGGCCGCCCGCCTCGAGCAGTTCACGCAATGCCTGCAGCCATTCGGCCAGCGGACGCGCGCGCGCCATGGGCATGCGGCGCGCCTCGACGGCATCGGTGAAGGGAAGCAGCGCGACGTCCTGCGCCTTCTCGCTGCGCGCCACCAGCGAGCACCAGGCCGACCAGTCGCGCAGACCTTCGCGTCGCAGCCGCGCCTCGAGCGTTTGCACGGTGGGGGCGTCGCCGTCGGCGCTGCCCTTGAGCCATTCGAGCACCTGGTCGCTGCCGGCGTCGTGTGCGCACGCCCGCAATGCGCTCATGAGCGTGGCGGCGGCGCGCGTGGTCGAGAGCTTCCAGCCGGTCTCGTCGTGCGTGACCACGCCTTGCGCGGCCAACTGGGCGTTGATGCGTCGGGTGAGTGCGCGGTCGGTGGCAATCAGCGCGACGGGGGCGCGGTCTTCGGCCAGGTGGCGCAGCACGCAGGCGGCGGCGAGCTGCGCCTCGTCCTCGGGGTCGAGCGCCACGTGGGACGCCGCCGGCTGCACCGGGGCGGCAGCCGGCACGAGCGAGAAACGCAGCGCGTCGTCACCCCACAGCGCGCACAGCGACTGGGTGAGCGGATCGGTCTGGAAGCCTTCGAGCACGATCAGCGCATCGACCTGCGCACGCGTCGAGTCGCGCAGCAGCACGTCGGTGGCATAGCCCGAGGTGGAGACCCACGCGACGGCGATTCGGATCAGCGCGCTTTCGGTGCGGAACCACTCCGATTCGCTGCCCGCCTCGGCCACGCCCGCCGCGCGCTGCGCCCAGGCGCCGACGCGCTCCTCGGGCGTTACGGCCGCGGCCAGCGGTGCCAGTTGGTAGGCCAGCTCGACCACGCGGCCGGCCAGGGCGAAGCGTTCGGCGGCGAAGCCGGACTGCGAAAGCAGCGCCTGCGCGGTGACCAGGTCGCGCGCCATGTCATGTGCGATGTCATAGCCGGTGGCCACGAAGCCGCCCGCGCTGCGCGCCCAGTTGTGCGTGGTCTCGAAACGCGGCACGAAGCCGGGACTGCCGCAACGCGCCCACATGGCGCGGGCCACGCCCATCAATTGCGCGTAGGGCACCAGCACCACGGTGCGCGCGGCGTGCAGCCGGCGCTCGGCAAGCGTACGGACGATGCGCGCGACGACGCCGTCGGCGGGGTCGCACCACAGGGCCTGGACGGGGTGGCCTTCGTTCATGTTCTATAGAGGGAATTCGAGAGCGTGGGGACGTGATGCGCAAGGGCTTTGGCTATCGGCGCCATAGCGTCCCGCACGGCACGCCACCCCTTGGTTTCTGTCACAATGACCAGCACTTTAGCTGCACCGAAACTCTCTGCGCACCAAGGACACATCACATGGCCAGCGAACTCATCAAACACATCTCCGATTCCTCTTTCGAGGCCGACGTGCTCAAGTCCAGCCAGCCCGTGCTGGTCGACTACTGGGCCGAATGGTGCGGCCCCTGCAAGATGATCGCCCCGATCCTCGACGAAGTGTCGGCCACCTACGAAGGCAAGCTGCAGATCGCCAAGCTGAACGTGGACGAGAACCGCGACATCCCCGCCAAGTTCGGCATCCGTGGCATCCCCACGCTGATGCTCTTCAAGGACGGCCAGCTGGCCGCCACCAAGGTCGGTGCCATGAGCAAGGCGCAACTCACGGCCTTCATCGACCAGCAACTCGCCTGAGCGATTTCAACCGGCCAGCGCGCAATGCGTTGGCCGGCGCGTTTTTCCTGTCATAATCTCCCACAGATCACCGGCCCTTTCAGGCAACCGGTTCGAGTTCCCCGGTTAGTGAAGCACTTCTCGCTTCACATTCAACCTCCCCCCGTTTTCCGTTCGATTACCCCGCGAGGGGTCATTCCATGCACTTAAACGAACTCAAGGCACTCCACGTGTCTGAAGTCCTCAAGCAAGCTGAAGCGCTTGAGATCGAAAACGTCGGCCGCATGCGCAAGCAGGAGCTGATGTTCGCGATCATCAAGAAGCGCGCCAAGGCGGGCGAGCAGGTCTTCGCAGACGGCGTGCTCGAAATCCTGCCGGACGGCTTCGGCTTCCTGCGCAGCCCCGACACCAGCTTCACGGCCAGCACGGACGACATCTACATCTCGCCCAGCCAGGTGCGCCGCTTCAACCTGCACACCGGCGACATGATCGAAGGCGAAGTGCGCACGCCCAAGGACGGCGAACGCTACTTCGCGCTGACCAAGCTCGACAAGGTCAACGACGGTCCGCCCGAGCAGAACAAGCACAAGGTGATGTTCGAAAACCTGACGCCCCTGTTCCCCAAGGAACAGATGAAGCTGGAACGCGACGGCGTCAAGGGCGAAGAGAACATCACGGGCCGCATCATCGACATCATCGCCCCCATTGGCAAAGGCCAGCGCGCCCTGCTGGTGGCACCGCCCAAGAGCGGCAAGACGGTGATGATGCAGCACATCGCCCACGCCATCAGCGCCAACTACCCCGACGTGCACATGATGGTGCTGCTCGTGGACGAGCGCCCTGAAGAAGTGACCGAAATGCAGCGCACGGTGAAGGGCGAGGTCATTGCCTCGACCTTCGACGAGCCCGCAGCGCGCCACGTGCACGTCGCCGAAATGGTGATCGAGCGCGCCAAGCGCCTGGTCGAACTCAAGAAGGACGTGGTGATCCTGCTCGACTCGATCACCCGCCTGGCCCGCGCCTACAACAACGTCGTGCCCTCGTCGGGCAAGGTGCTGACCGGCGGTGTCGACTCCAACGCCCTTCAACGCCCCAAGCGCTTCCTGGGCGCGGCGCGCAACGTGGAAGAAGGCGGCTCGCTGACCATCATCGGCACCGCGCTGATCGACACCGGCAGCCGCATGGACGAAGTGATCTTCGAAGAGTTCAAGGGCACCGGCAACTCTGAAATCCACCTCGACCGCCGCCTGTACGAAAAGCGCGTGTTCCCGTCGATCCAGCTCAACCGCAGCGGCACGCGCCGCGAAGAGCTGCTGCTGGCACCCGAGATCCTGCAGAAGACCCGCATCCTGCGCCAGCTCATGTACAACATGGACGAGATCGAGTCGATGGAGCTGATGCTCAAGAACATGAAGGCGACCAAGACCAATGTCGAGTTCTTCGACATGATGCGTCGCGGCGGCTGAGCACCACGCTCTTCCGCAAAAGCGCGTCGGCCCTCACGAGTCGACGCGCTTTTTTCATGGGCGCTCGATGCGGATGGCGCGGCCTTCCGCGGCGCTCTGGCGGCCGATGTCGAGCAGTTCCATGAGCGCGACGGCCTGCTCGGGCGGAACAGGGTTGGGCCCGACGCCCAGGATCGCATCGCGCACCGCGGCGTAGTAATCGACATAGTTGCCCGCGCGCGTGGGCACGGCACGCCGGCTTGCCATGCCGTCGATGCCGATCAGCGTGAGTTCGCCATCCAGCGGATCGGCGCCCCAGCCTTGCGCTGGCGGACGCTGCCCGGCGCGCAGCGCGTCTTCCTGCGTATCGACACCGTGCTTGACGTAGCTCCCTCGCGTGCCATGGACGATGTAGCGCGGCGCGGCATGCGCGGCCAGCGTCGTCGAATGCAGCACCACGCGCAAAGGCGCATGCGGGCCGCTTTCGTAGCGCAGCACCGCGTGAAAGTAGTCGTTGACCACCGCGCCGTCTCGCAGGACGGCGGTGTCGAGCTGGAGCGTGTCGGGCCGGCCGAACAGCTGCACGGCCTGATCGACCAGATGCGCGCCCAGGTCCACCCAGAGCCCCGAACCCGGCACCGCCTGCTCGCGCCAACGCACCTTCACCTCAGGCCGGAAGCGGTCGAAATGCGATTCAAGATAGACGACTCGGCCCAGTTCGCCACTGGCCAGCAGGTCTTTCAAGGTCAGGAAGTCGGCGTCGAATCGACGGTTCTGGTAGACGGACAGCATTCGATTGTTGCGCGAAGCCAACAGCTCAAGCTCCCTCGCCTGCGCGACATCGAGGGTGAACGGCTTGTCGACCACCACGTGCTTGCCGGCCTCCAGCGCCGCCTTGGCGACGGGATGGTGCTGCTCGTTCGGCGTCGCGACCACGACCAGGTCGATGTCCGCCCGTGCGACCAGCGCCGCCACGTCGGGCACCACCGCCACACCGGGCCAGTCCGCATGAACCTTGTGCGGCTGCGAACTGGCCACCGCCGCCAACGCGAGCCCGGGCACGGCGGACAGCACCGGCGCATGGAAGGTCTGGCCGGCAAAGCCATAGCCGACGAGGCCGGCGCGCAGGGGTCTGGAGGTCATGGAAGGGGCCGGTTTGCTCTGAAAAGGGGCAGTATGCGATAATCATGGGCTCCGCGAAAAGTGCGGCTGGGCAGCGTCGCCCGGCTCCCCAGGCTTCCCTGGGGCGGCAAGCCAGATCTGGCAAGCCGGTGGCTCTCGCATCGACCGCGCATTGATTCCAACAGCGCAAAAGGAAAGACCATGGCAAAAGAAGGCATCCACCCCAATTACCGCGACATCCTGTTCGTCGACATGTCGAACGGCTTCAAGTTCGTGACCCGTTCGTGCGCGAACACCAAGGAAATGGGCAAGACCGATGACGGTCGCGAGCTGCCCCTGTTCAAGCTGGACACCACCAGCGAATCGCACCCGTTCTACACCGGCACGCAAAAGTCGGTCGACAACATGGGCGGTCGCGTCGAGAAGTTCCGCAACCGCTTCGGCAAGACCACCGGCGCTGCTTCGAAGTAAGACACGCGCCTTGGCGTCGAGGGCAGCCCGGTTTACCGCGCTGCCCTTTTTCATTTTGAATCCCCCGCAACCTCTGCCTCCCGCCTTTTGAACCAGCCCACTCCCGCGATCGTTGCCCAGAGCGCCGTGCGCCGCCTGCCGCGCATCGCGTTGCTCCTGCTGTGCGCGGCCTACCTGCTGCCGGGCCTTGTCGGCCGGGGTCCGTGGAAAAGCGCCGACATCACCGCCTTCGGCTACATGGCCGAACTGGCCCGCAGCACCGAAGGCATCGCGCGCTGGTTCGATCCCATGCTGCTGGGCCTGCGCCCCGAAACGCCCGCGCTGGTTCCCTACTGGATCGGCGCCCTGGCCATCAAGATCGCCCCGTCGTGGCTGAACCCCGACCTGGCCGTGCGCATCGTGTTCGCGTTCCTGCTGTGGGGCACGTTCACCGCCACCTGGTACGCCGTTTACTACCTCGCCCGCACCGCGCGCGCCCAGCCCGTGGCGTTCGCCTTTGGCGGCGAGGCGCGCCCGACCGATTACGCACGCGCCATCGCCGATGGCGGCCTGCTCGCGCTGATCGCCTGCCTGGGCCTGGCCCAGCTCGGCCATGAAACCACGCCGGCGCTGGCGCAGCTGTTCTTCGCCTCGCACCTGTTCTACGGCGTGGCCGCCCTTCCTTATCGCCGCGCCGGCCCGGTCACGGCGCTGGTGGTCGGCACCCTGGGCATCACGCTGAGCGGCGCGCCCACGGTCGGCCTTGCGCTGGCCATCGGCAGCGCGCTGTACATCGCCTACGAGCGCCGGCTCGATGCCCGCTCGCGCAACGACGCACTCGGCACCGACGACAACGGCCCGGGCTACACGCGCGGCGCCTTGCTCACGATGGTCGGCGTCACCGTGCTGGCGGTGGTGCTGGTGTTCGGCCTGAAGCTGGAGCAATGGAAGATCACCATGACCGGCGGCTCGGTGCTCGGCGACGTACGCAGCCAGGCCAAGCTGCTGCTGTGGTTCACCTGGCCGGTGTGGCCACTGGCCCTGTGGACGCTGTGGCGCTGGCGGCGCCAGCTCACGGCGCGCCATGTGGCGCTGCCCTTCTGGTTCGCGCTGGTGCCGCTGGCCGCCACCTGGAGCACCGACTTCTCCGACCGCTCGCTGCTGCTCGCCCTGCCCGCCTTCGCCACGCTCGCGGCCTTTGCGCTGCCCACATTCCGGCGCAGCGCGGCGGCGCTGATCGACTGGTTCAACGTGCTGTTCTTCAGCGGCCTGGCCGTGCTGGGCTGGGTCTACTGGATCGCCATGCAGACCGGCGTGCCGCCCAAGCCGGCCGCCAGCGTGGCGCGGCTGGTGCCGGGCTTCGTGCCCGAGCTGTCGCCCATTGCCGTCGTGCTGGCGGTGGCCGCGACCATCGCGTGGTGCTGGCTGGTGCGCTGGCGCACCGGCCGCCACCGCGCCGCCCTCTGGAAGACGCTGGTGCTGCCGGCCGGCGGCACCGCGCTGTGCTGGATGCTGCTCATGACGCTGTGGCTGCCGCCCATCGACTACGCGCGCAGCTATGTGCCGCAGGTCAACGCGGTGGTCGATCGTGTCGGCAAGAACGGCTGCGTGGCCGAGCTCGCCCTGAGCCGCGCGCACATCGCCGCGCTGCGCCACCACGGCCAGCTCGACGTGAAACCGCTGCTGCTCGACAACACCTGCCCCTGGCTGCTGGCCAGCCCCGAGACCATCGAGCGGCTGCACACCATCATCCCGTTCGACCAATGGCGCTTCGCGGGCACGCTGCGCCGCCCCAGCAGCGCCGCCGACGACCTCCTGCTCTACCAGAAGATCACGCCGCAGTGAGTGGCGAACGCAGCCTGATCGCGCGGCACGCCGGCACGGTGCTGGTCGGCCAGCTCGCCGTGATGGCCTTCGGCGTGACCGACACCATCATCGCGGGCCGCTATTCGGAGCACGCGCTGGCCGCGCTGTCGGTGGGCGCGGCCGTGTTCATCAGCGTCTATGTGTCGCTGATGGGCGTGCTGCAAGCGCTGCTGCCGGTCTGGGCCGAGCTCCATGGCGCCGGCCGCGGCAGCGAGGTGGGCCGCTCGGTGCGCCAGTCGCTGTACCTGGCCGGCATTGCCATCGTGATCGGCATGGCGGTGCTGCTGTCGCCCGGCGCGGTGCTGCAGTGGACGCAGGTGCCGCCCGAGATGCGCGCCGAGGTCGAGGCCTACCTCATCGTGCTGGCCTTCGGGCTGGCGCCCGCCCTGCTGTTCCGGCTTTTCAGCACGCTCAACCAGAGCCTGGGCAAGCCGCAGCTCGTGACCTGGCTGCAGCTGGGCTCGCTGCTCGTGAAGCTGCCGCTGTCGGTGTGGTTCACCTTCGGCGGCGCGGGCCTGCCGGCCATGGGGCTGGTCGGCTGCGGCTGGGCCACGCTGTGCGTCAACTGGGCGATGCTGCTGTGCGCCGTCTGGCTGCTGCGCAGCAGCCCGCTGTACACCGGCTACCGGCTGTGGCAACGCCCCGAGGCGCCCGACTGGCACACCATTCGCCACTTCGCGCGCCTGGGCGTGCCCGCGGGCCTGGCGGTGCTGGTGGAGGTGACCTCGTTCACGCTGATGGCGCTGTTCATCGCCCGCCTGGGCACGGCGGCGGCTGCCGCGCACCAGATCGCCGCCAACCTGATGGCGGTGGCGTACATGGTGCCGCTGTCGCTGTCCATCGCGACCAGCGCGCGCGTGAGCTTCTGGCTCGGCGCAGGCGACGTGGCCAAGGCCCGGCATGTGTGCCGGCTGGGCTTCGAGCTGACGGTGATGTGCGCCCTGCTCTTCGCCACGGCCATGGTCACGCTGCGCTCGCAGCTTGCCAACGTGTATTCCGACAACCCCGCCGTGGTCGCGCTGGCCGCGGCGCTGCTGCTGCCGGTGGCGGCCTTTCACCTGTCGGACGCGATGCAGACGTTGTGCGTGTTCGTGCTGCGCTGCTACCGCGTCACGCTGGCGCCGCTGCTCATCTACTGCACGATGCTGTGGGGCCTCGGCCTTGGCGGCAGCTACCTGCTGGCGTACCGCGGCCTGGGGCCCTGGGCGGCCATGCAGTCGCCGCTGGCGTTCTGGATCATGAGCGCGGGGGCGCTGGCGCTGACGGCGACCATGTTCATCGCGCTGCTGCGCCACACGATGGCGAAGCGAACGGCTTGAAGCAACAAGCCGAGCGCGCTGCGTCTACTTGACCAGCACGCGCGCTTCCCGCACGCGCGTCGCGGGGAACACCAGCGCAAAGCGCGAGCCCTTGCCCACCGCGCTTTCGATGCGCAGCTCCGCGCCATGGCGCTGCGCAATGTGCTTCACGATCGCCAGGCCCAGGCCGGTGCCGCCGGTTTCGCGCGAGCGGCTGCGGTCGATGCGGTAGAAGCGCTCGGTCAGCCGCGGGATGTGTTCCGCGGCAATGCCCGGGCCCGTGTCCTTCACCGCGTATTCGCCGCGCCCGTCGGGCAGCACGCGCCAGCTCACGGCCACCTCGCCGCCGCCCGGCGTGTAGCGGATGGCGTTGCTCAGCAGGTTCGACATGGCACTTTGCAGTTCGGTCGGCGCCCCCGACACCTCCGACTCCGCGTCGATGGTGAAAGACAGGCGGTGCCCCAGCGGCGCCAGCCGCCCCGACAGGCCGCGCCCCTCGTCCTCGCAATGCGCGAGCAGCGCGCGAATGCGGATCCACTGGTTGCCCGAAGGTGCCGCGCTGCCTTCCAGCCGCGACAGCGTCAGCAGGTCGTTCACCAGCGTTTCCATGCGGTGCGACTGCTGGCCCATCAGCGCCAGGTAGCGCGTGCGCTCGTCCGCATCCAATGGCAGGTTCTGCAGTGTCTCGACGAAACCGGCCAGCACCGTCAGCGGCGTGCGGATTTCATGCGACACGTTCGCCACGAAGTCGCGCCGCATCGCCTCGGCCTGTTCCAGCGCGGTGATGTCGCGCGTGAGCAGCATGCGGCGGTTGCCCGCGTAGGGGTGCACCTGCACCGACAACCGCACCGCATGGCCGCGCTGGTGGGCGTGGTGGCCGATGCCGGGCGCGTCGATGACCACGTCGCGGCTGTAGTTCCAGGAGGCCAGGTAGGCCACGAAGGCCGGGTCGCGCACCAGGTTGGCCAGGTGCTGCGCCAGGTCGCGTTCGGCGTCGATGCCGAACTGCGCGGCCGCCGTCTGGTTGCACCATTCGATGCGGCCGTGCTCGTCGAGCAGCACCACGCCGTTGGGCGAGGCCTGGATGGCGGCCAGGAATTCCTGCAGCCGGTCTTCGGCCTGGCGGGTCTGCTGCTCGCGCTCGCGCAGCAGCTTGCGGATGCGCTCCGACAGCTCACCCCACACGCCCGGCGCGCGCGTCGGCAGGCCGGCTGCGTCGTTGCGCAGGACCTGCAGCAGGCGCTCGGCGCGCCAGGCGTCCAGCGCCAGCCACACCACCGCGCCCAGCCACGCGCCCATCCAGCCGAACTTCCAGCCGAAAGCAGCGACTGCGCCCGCCGCTATTGCGAGGGACGCTATTAAAAAAGTAGCAATGCGAAAAGGCATGGCGGGCGATTATCCGCGCCCGCCAGCGAACGACGCCGGGCCCACGGCGCTCAGACCGTGACTTGGGCCGTCAGGCGATAGCCCGCGCCGCGCACGGTTTCCACCATGGGAGCGGCCGCGCCCAGCGACTCGCGCAGGCGCTTGACGTGCACGTCGACCGTGCGTTCCTCGATGTACACGTGGTCGCCCCACACCTTGTCGAGCAGTTGCGCCCGGCTGTGCACGCGCTCGGCGTGCTGCATCAGGTAGGCCAGCAGCTTGAACTCGGTCGGGCCGACCTTCAGCGCGCCGCCCTGCCAGGTCACGCGGTGGGTGGAGGTGTCGAGCGCGAGCTCGCCGATTTCCACGCGCTCGGTGACCACTTCAGGCGCCCGGCGGCGCAGCACCGCGCGGATGCGTGCCAGCATTTCCTGGGTGGAAAAGGGCTTGGTGATGTAGTCGTCGGCGCCGGCGTCCAGTCCGGCCACCTTGTCGGGCTCGTCGCCGCGCGCGGTCAGCATCAGGATCGGGATGGCCTTGGTGCGCGGGTCCTTGCGCCACTGGCGCGCGAGCTGCAGGCCGCTCTGGCCGGGCAGCATCCAGTCGAGCAGGATCAGGTCCGGCAAGAACGCATCGATCTCGCGCTGGGCCGCGGCACCGTCTTCCGACCAGATCGGCTCGAAGCCGTTGTGGCGCAGGTTGACGGCGATCAGCTCGGCGATCGAGGACTCGTCTTCGACGATCAGGACTCTGGGTTTCTTCATGCTTTTTTGGGGAGTCTTGCCGCCGGGGTCACTGCAGCGCGGACTCGATTTCCTGCATCGAAGTGTGCCGCACATCGGCGCCCTTGACGATGTAGATGATGAACTCGGCGATGTTCTTCGCGTGGTCGCCGATGCGTTCGATCGCCTTGGCCAGGAACAGCAGGTCCAGGCTGGCGGAGATGGTGCGCGGGTCTTCCATCATGTAGGTGACCAGCTTGCGCACGAAGCCGTCGAACTCCTTGTCGATCAGGTCGTCGTCCTTCAGGATCGACAGCGCGGCCGCGGTGTCCAGGCGCGCGAAGGCGTCCAGCGCCGTGCGCAGCAGGCCCGAGGCCAGGTCGGCCGCGATGCGCAGCTCGGTGGTGGGCAGCTGGCGCGCCGAGCCGCTCTCGATGATCGACTTGACCATGCGCGCGATCTTGTTGGCCTCGTCGCCCACGCGCTCGAGGTTGGCCGTGGTCTTGCTGATGGCGATCAGCAGGCGCAGGTCGCGCGCGGTCGGCTGGCGGCGCGCGATGATGGACGACAGCTCGCGGTCGATGTCGATTTCCATCGCGTTCACGCGGTGCTCGGTTTCCATCACGCGGTCGGCCGCGTCGGCGTCGAACTGCAGCAGCGCGTACACGGCCTGGTGAATCTGCGACTCGACCATGCCGCCGAGTTCCATCACGCGCGACGACACGCCGTTGAGTTCGCTGTCGAACTGGCTGGACAAGTGTTTTTCAGTCATGGTTGTCTCCTTAGCCGAAACGGCCGGTGATGTAGTCCTCGGTCTCCTTGCGCTGCGGCTTGAAGAACATCTGTTCCGTGGCGCCGAACTCGATCAGGTCGCCCAGGTACATGTAGGCGGTGTAGTCGCTGCAGCGGGCGGCCTGCTGCATGTTATGCGTCACGATGACCACCGTGTACTCGTTCTTCAGCTCGGCGATCAGCTCTTCGATCTTCGCGGTGGAAATCGGGTCCAGCGCCGAGCAGGGTTCGTCCAGCAGGAGCACTTCGGGCTTGATCGCGATGCCGCGCGCGATGCACAGGCGCTGCTGCTGGCCGCCGGAAAGGCCCGAGCCGCTTTGCTGCAGCTTGTCGCGCACTTCGGTCCACAGGGCGGCCTTCTTCAGGGCCCATTCGACGCGGTCGTCCATGTCGCTGGAGGAGAGGTTCTCGAACAGCTTCACGCCGAAGGCGATGTTGTCGTAGATCGACATCGGGAACGGCGTGGGCTTCTGGAACACCATGCCGACCTTGGCGCGGATGAGCGCCACGTCCTGCTTGGAGGTCAGCAGGTTCTCGCCGTCCAGCGCGATCGTGCCTTCGGCACGCTGCTCGGGGTACAGCTCGAACATGCGGTTGAAGGTGCGCAGCAGGGTCGACTTGCCGCAGCCCGACGGACCGATGAAGGCCGTGACCTTGTTCTCGGGAATCTCGAGGTTGATGCCCTTGAGCGCGTGGAACTTGCCGTAGTAGAAGTTCAGGTCCTTGACCGAGATCTTCGAGCGCGACGGTTGTTGTGCGACGGTGTTTGGCATGTTGGCGTCTTCTTTGTTGTTCAGAGTTTGGTGCGCGTCAGCACACGCGCCAGGATGTTGAGGGCAAGCACGGCCACGGTGATCAGGAACACGCCGGCCCATGCCAGCTGTTGCCAGTTCTCGTACGGGCTCATTGCAAACTTGAAGATCGTGACCGGCAGGCTGGCCATCGGCTGGCCGATGTCGGCGGTCCAGAACTGGTTGTTCAGCGCGGTGAACAGCAGCGGCGCGGTTTCGCCCGCGATGCGCGCCACGGCCAGCAGAATGCCCGTGACCACACCGGCGCGCGCGGCGCGCAGCGTGATGCTCAGGATGACCTTCCACTTCGGCGTGCCCAGTGCGTAGGCCGCTTCGCGCAGGCCCGGCGGCACCAGCTGCAGCATGTTCTCGGTGGTGCGGATGACCACCGGAATCACGATCAGCGCGAGCGCCAGCGCACCGGCCAGGCCCGAGAAGGTCTTGAAGTAGGCCACCACCACGGCGTAGACGAACAGGCCGATCACGATCGACGGCGCCGACAGCAGGATGTCGTTGACGAAACGCGTCACCGAGGCGAGCCAGCCCTTGGGGTTGTACTCGGCCAGGTAGATGCCGGCCATGATGCCGATGGGCGTGCCCACGAAGGTGGCCAGCATCACCATCACGAACGAGCCGAAGATGGCGTTGGCGATGCCGCCCACCTCGTTCGGCGGCGGCGTCATTTCGGTGAAGGTGGCCAGAGCCAGCCCGCCGATGCCCTGGCGCAGCGTTTCCCACAGGATCCACACCAGCCAGAACACGCCGAAGGCCATCGCGGCGAGCGACAGCGTGAGCGCGATCTTGTTGACACGGTTGCGCGAGGCGAAACGCGCCTGGCGCGTTTCGGCCAGCGTCTTGGCATTCATCAGGTTTTGCGCGGTGCTCACGACTTGGTTCCTTCGCTCTTCTTCATCTGTGCCAGCAGCATCTTCGAGAGCGACAGCACGACGAAGGTGATGAAGAACAGCACGAGGCCGAGGTACATCAGCGCGGCCTGGTGCAGGCCGGCGCCGGCTTCGGCGAATTCGTTGGCCAGTGCCGAGGTGATGCTGTTGGCAGCCTCGAACACCGACAGCGAGTTGAGCTGGTTCATGTTGCCGATCACGAACGTGACCGCCATCGTTTCACCCAGCGCCCGGCCCAGGCCGAGCATGATGCCGCCGACCACGCCGGCCTTGGTGTAGGGAAGCACCACCTTGGAGACGACCTCCCAGGTGGTGGAACCCAGCCCGTAGGCCGATTCCTTCAGCAGCGGCGGCGTCACTTCGAACACGTCGCGCATCACCGAGGCGATGAACGGAATGATCATGATCGCCAGGATGATGCCGGCCGACAGAATGCCGATGCCCACCGGCGGGCCGGAGACCAGCGCGCCCAGGTACGGGATGCCGCCGAGCAGCTTCTGCAGCGGCTGTTGCACCCAGGTCGACAAGATGGGGCCGAACACCAGCAGGCCCCACATGCCGTACACGATGGAGGGCACGGCGGCCAGCAGTTCAATGGCGGTACCCAACGGGCGCTTGAGCCAGTTGGGCGAAAGTTCGGTCAGGAACAGCGCGATGCCGAAGCTCACGGGCACGGCGATCACCAGCGCGATGAACGAGGTGGCCAGCGTGCCGTAGATCATCACGAGGCCGCCGTACTCTTCCTTCACCGGGTCCCACGTGCTGTTGGTGAGAAAGCCGAGGCCGTATTTCGAAATGGCGGGCCAGGCGCCGATGACCAGCGACAGCAGGATGCCGATGAGCATCGCGAGCGTCAGCAGCGCGGCGCCCTTGGCGGCCCAGCCGAACAGGCGGTCGGCCATCGGGCCGGAGCGAGGGGCCTTCACGGGCGGTGGAGGGGCGGTGGCGCGACCGCGCTCGGCCGCGAGGTCGAGGGAGGTGGCTGCGGCGGGAAAGGTGGATGACACAGGTCGCTCCGGCAAAGACGAAAGCGGCGCGTCCTTGAGCGAGGAATTGCTCATGGGCGCGCCGGTCTGGACTGATGGTTGGATTTACTTGAACGCGACGGCCTTGCCCGACGCGTCCTTCACATCGCCCCATGCCTTGGCAATGGTGGCCTTCACGGCGTCAGGCATCGGCACGTAGTCGAGGTCGTCGGCCGTCTTGTCGCCGCTCTTGTAGGCCCAGTCGAAGAACTTCAGCACGGTGGTGGCGTTGGCGGGCTTGTCCTGCACCTTCTGCAGCAGGATGAAGGTCGCGCCGGTGATGGGCCATGCGCCCTTGTCGGCCTGGTTGGTCAGCACCTGGTAGAAGCTCTTGTTCCAGTCGGCGCCGGCGGCAGCGGCCTTGAAGGCGGTGTCGTCGGGCGAGACGAAGTTGCCGGCGGCGTTCTGCAGCTGGGCGTAGGTCATCTTGTTCTGCTTGACGTAGGCGTACTCGACGTAGCCGATCGAGTTGGGCAGGCGGTTCACGAAAGCGGCGACGCCTTCGTTGCCCTTGCCACCCGCGCCGGTGGGCCAGTTCACGGCCGTGCCTTCGCCGACCTTGCTCTTCCACTCGGCGTTGACCTTGCTCAGGTAGTTGGTGAACAGGAAGCTGGTGCCCGAACCGTCGGCGCGGCGAACCGGGGCGATGGCGGCGTCAGGCAGGGCCAGCGAACCGTTCAGCGCCTTGATGGCGGGGTCGTTCCACTTGGTGATCTTGCCCAGGTAGATGTCGCCCAGCACCTGGCCGTTGAGCTTCAGCTCGCCGGGCTTGATGCCGGTGATGTTGACCACGGGAATCACGCCGCCGATGACGGTGGGGAACTGCATCAGGCCCTTGGCTTGCAGTTCTTCGTCCTTCAGGGGAGCGTCGGAAGCGCCGAAGTCGACGGTCTTGGCTTCGATCTGCTTCAGGCCGGCGCCCGAACCGACCGACTGGTAGTTGATCTTGACGCCGGTGGCCTTGTTGAAGTCGGAAGCCCACTTGGCGTACAGCGGTGCCGGGAAGCTGGCGCCGGCGCCGGTCACGTCTTGCGCGAAGGCGGGAATGGTGAACATCGCGGCCAGCAGGCCAGCGGTTGCAAATTTGAACGTCGTTTTCATGAAGCTTCCTTTAGAAGTAAGAAGTAGTCCCTTTGGGGGCTTGGCACGGACTCTAAAAAGCTTGTGTGACATCGCTGTGACACCCCTCTGTCGAGGGAAAATGCCTCGATTCGCCTCAAGGTTCATATGACGCTGTCACAGAACCGTCATGCACCGCGCCTAGCCTTGCCACCCTTGCCGCTGCGTGCAATCTCGAGGTGCGGGAAGGCGGCGCGCCCCGCCACGGCGCTACGATCCATAACAAAGACATCCCCCGCCTTCTTCACCGGAACCACATGCAAAACGGCACCCGCCTCGCGGCAGTCGACCTGGGCTCGAACAGCTTCAGACTCGAAATCGGACAGGTCGACCACGGCCAGATCCACCGCACCGAATACCTCAAGGAAACGGTGCGCCAGGGCAACGGCCTGGACAGCGCACGCAACCTGACCACCGAGGCCATGCAGCGCGGCTGGGACGCACTGGCCCGTTTCGGCGAACGCCTGGCCGGCTTCAAGCGCGCGCAGGTGCGCGCCGTGGCCACGCAAACGCTGCGCGAAGCGCGCAACCGCGAAGAATTTCTGTTGCGCGCACGCACCATCCTGGGTTTTGGCATCGACGTGATCCCGGGGCGCGAGGAAGCCCGCCTGATCTACCAGGGCGTGTCGCACATGCTGCCGCACACCGACGCCTCCGACAGCGAGCGCCGGCTGGTGGTCGACATCGGCGGGCGCTCCACTGAAATGATCATCGGCCAGGCGCTGGTGGCCGAACGCATGGAGTCGTACCGCGTGGGCAGCGTCGCCTGGTCGATGAAGCATTTCGGCGAAGGCCTGTTCACCCCCGCCGCCTTCCGCGCCGCCGAGGTGGCCGCCAAGGCCGTGCTCGACGACGCACTGGCAACCTACACGCGCGACCAGTGGGACGTGGCGTACGGCGCCTCGGGCACCATCGGCGCGGTCGGCGACGTGCTGGCCGCCTCCGGCGCCGAGCCCGGGCTGGTCACCCGCGAAGGTCTCGACTGGTTGCTCGACCGCCTGCTGAAGGCCGGCAGCGTCGACAAGCTGCGCATCGACGGCATGCGCGACGACCGCAAGGCCGTCATCGGCGGCGGCGTGAGCGTGCTGCGCGCGGTGTTCGACCTGCTCGGCATCGAGGAAATGAAGGTCGCCCAGGGCGCGCTGCGCCATGGCGTGCTCTACGAATTGCTGGAACGCGACGACAGCGTGGCCGACATGCGCACCGCCACGGTGGCGCGGCTGGCCAACCGCTTCACGGTCGACGCGGCGCAGGCCAAGCGCGTGGGCGACACGGCCGCGGCGCTGTTCGTGCAGGTTTCGCCGGCCGCGCGCGGCGGCAGCACCGCCAGCCGCGCGGGCCGGGCCCTGCGCAAGCTGGGCTGGGCGGCGCAGCTGCACGAAATTGGCACGCAGATTTCACACAGCGACTATCACAAGCACGGCGCTTACATTCTCGACAACACCGACGCCCCGGGCTTCGCGGTCAACGAGATGCATGCGCTGGGCCAGCTGGTGCTGGGCCAGCGCGGCAAGCTGCGCAAGCTGGAAGTGGCGCTGGACGACGAAACCTTCGTGATGCAGCTGCTCGCGCTGCGGCTCTCGATCATCCTGTGCCACGCGCGCCGCGACCCCGATCCGCAGGCGCTGCACCTCGCGGCGCTGGGCGCGCGGGCCTTCACCATCGTGTGTGCGCCGGACTGGGCGGACGCCTATCCGCAGTCGGCGCACTTGCTGCGCGAGGAAGTGCTGGCCTGGCAGAAGACCAGCAGCTGGCGCGTGGAACTCAACGGCTGCTGAGCCGGCAAGAGAACCAGCGCAGCGCGTTCTAGAGCAGCTCGGGCGACTGCACCGTCACCACGACGGTCTGCACGTCGCCATCGCGCTCGCGCGTGCGAATCCACCACAGCGCGCCCTTGCGCACCGGGCAGCTGTCCTGCTTCAGGCCCAGCAGCAGCGAAATCGCCTGCCCCACCGAGGGCTGGTGGCCGATCATCAACACCACCGACTTGCCGTTGGGCCAGCCGGCCGCGCCCAGCAGGGTCTCGGCCGTGGTGTCGGGCGACAGTTCAGGGCGCACCTTGTATTTGCGCCCGAGTGCCAGCGCCGTCTGCTCGCAGCGCCGCGCCGGGCTGCAGATGATGCGGGTGCCGTCGGGCAGTTGGCGGTCGAGCCAGCTGGCCATGCGCTTGGCCTGCTTCTCGCCGCGCGCGGTGAGCGAGCGTTGCATGTCGTCGCAACCCTCGGTCCAGTCCTCGGCTTCGGCATGGCGCCAGAAGATCAAGTCCATGGTCATCGTCTTTCGGTCGTCAGTTGCTGGATGCATCTCTGAGATGCCCTCTGGATGCGTAGCGGTTCATGAGCGCAGCCTGCGCGCCGTGGGCCTCGATGGCGCGCGAGGCGCCCTCTTCGCCCGGGTGCGTGTCGTGGTCGATGCGTGTGTAGATGCCGTCCGCGCCCAAGTCCCAGGCGTCGCGCCCGTCGTGCAGGTACGCGACCAGGCATTCGTCGATCAGCCGCTGGCGCAGGCCCGGGTCGGTCACGGGCCAGGCGAGCTCGATGCGCCGCATCATGTTGCGGTTCATCCAGTCGGCGCTTGACAGGTACAGCGATTCGTCTTCGCCGCTGCGGAAATAGAACACCCGCGAATGTTCCAGGAAGCGCCCGATCACCGAGCGCACGCGGATGTTGTCGGTCAGCCCCGGCACCTGCGCGGGCAGCGTGCAGGCGCCGCGCACGATCAGGTCGATCTTCACGCCCTGCTGCCCCGCGCGAATCAGCGCGCCGATGATTTCCTCGTCGGTCAGCGCGTTCATCTTGGCGACGATGCGCGTCGGCTGGCCGGCCGCGGCGGCCACGCCCAGCGCATCGATCTGCGCCACGATGTTCTTGTGCAGGTCGAAGGGCGCGAGCCACATGCGGTTGAGCTTGGGCAGCCGGCTCTGGCTGGCCAGGTGCACGAACACGGCCTCCATGTCGGCCGTGAGCAGCGGGTCGGCCGTGAGGTGGCTGATGTCGGTGTAGAGCCTGGCGGTGCGCGGGTTGTAGTTGCCGGTGGACAGGTGGCCGTAGCGGCGCATCTGCTTGCCTTCGCGGCGCGTCACCAGCAGCATCTTGGCGTGCGTCTTCAGGCCGACCACGCCGTACACCACCTGCGCGCCGATCGACTCGAGCATCTCCGCCCAGTTGATGTTGGCCTCTTCGTCGAAGCGCGCCTTCAGCTCCACCACCACCGTGACTTCCTTGCCCCGGCGCACGGCCTCGCGCAGCAGGTCCATCAGCTCCGAGTCGGCGCCGGTGCGGTAGATGGTCTGCTTGATGGCCAGCACCTGCGGGTCGAGCACGGCTTCGCGCAGGAATGCCAGCACGCCCTCGAAACTTTCGAAGGGCTGGTGGATGAGCACGTCGCCGCGCTGCAGCCGCTCGAAGAACGACTGCGAAGGCGACAGCGTGACCGGGTAAGACGCCGGGTACGGCGGAAAGCGCAGCTGCGGCTCGTCGAGCAGGTCGGCCAGCTGCGTAAGCCGGGCCAGGTTCACCGGGCCGTGCACGCGGTACAGCGCCTCGGGCGGCAGGTTGAACTGCGCCAGCAAGAAGCTCGCGAGCGACTCGGCGCAGCTCGCCGACACCTCCAGACGCACGGCCTGGCCGTAGTGGCGGTGCTGCAGGCCCTGGCGCAACGCGGTGCGCAGGTTTTTCACGTCTTCCTCGTCCACCGCGAGGTCGGAATGCCGCGTGACGCGGAACTGCGAGAAGTCGCCCACCTCGCGGCCCACGAACATGCTGGCCAGGTGCGCGCGCACCACGCTCGACAGCGCCACGAACAGCGTCTTGCCGTCGGACACCTTCGCCGGCATGCGGATCAGGCGCGGCAGCACGCGCGGCACCTTCACGATCTGGATGGGGTTCTCGCGCCCGAAGGCGTCCTTGCCGCCCAGGCGCACGATGAAGTTCAGCGACTTGTTGGCCACCTGCGGAAACGGGTGCGCGGGGTCGAGCCCCACGGGAATCAGCAGCGGGCGCACCTCGCGCTCGAAATACTCGCTGACCCACTTGCGCTGCGCCGGGTTGCGCTCGCCGTGCGAAATGATGTGGATGCCGTGCGTGGCAAAGGTCGGCATCAGCTCGTCGTTGTACAGCGCGTACTGGCGCGCCACGAGCGTGTGGGCAGCCTCGGCCAGGCGCTCGAACGACTCGACCGTATAGGTGCCCTTGTGGTCGCCGGCGCTGCCCGCGATCAGGTGCGGCGCGGCGCGGACTTCGAAGAACTCGTCGAGGTTCGACGACACGATGCACAGGTAGCGCAGCCGCTCGATCAGCGGCACCTCGCGCCGGTGCGCCCAGTCGAGCACCCGTTCATTGAACGAGAGGATGCTGTGGTCGCGGTCGAGCAATGTGAACGTGGGCGCCGCGACGGCGAGCGACCGGTCTGCGGGGGCGGATGGCATGGGCACTGATTCTGGAGCAAGGGGCACGGGAGCACACGTAGGCGGAAATATGACAGTGTCGACGTCGTTTGTGACGTTCTCATGACATTCGCGTGACGCTCCCGAACCCCCTGTCGCAATGACCTTGTGGGGCTCCATCATGCCCGGCGGGTGGGCGGACGGCCCGTTGCCAGACGGGACGGCCGCGGGCTTCATGCGCCCAGGAAGTGCTTGCGGTAGCGCGCCGGCAGGTCGTCGATGCGCATCAGCATCGGCAGGTCGGCGGCATTGAAGTCAGGGTCCCAGGCGGGCGCGCCCAGCACCTTGGCGCCCAGGCGCAGGTAGCCCTTGATGAGCGCGGGCGGCTCCACGTCGAGCGTGCTGTCCAGCCGCTCGACCGGCAGCGGCAGGCGCGGCTGCACCTGGTATTGGATGGGGGCCATGTGCTTGGCCGACACCTGGCGCCAGATGCTGGCGGCCGCGTCGCCGTTGGTCACGCCGTTGTGTGACATCGGGATGCTGGCGCAGCCGATCATCGTGTCCAGTTTGTTGCGGTGCATGAAACCGGCCAGCGCACCCCACAACGCGAGAATCACGCCGCCCTGGCGGTGCTCGGCATGCACGCAGCTGCGGCCCAGCTCGACCATGCGCTCGCGCAGGTCGCGCAAGCGGGTCAGGTCGAACTCGGTGTCGCTGTAAGTGCTGCCCACGCGGCGGGCCTGCGCCGGCGTGAGCACGCGGTAGGTGCCGATGACCTGTTGGGTCAGTTCGTCGCGCACCAGCAGGTGTTCGCAGAAATCGTCGAACAGGTCGATGTCGTGGCCGGCCAGCGGCGAGGACACGCGGGCACCCATTTCGCCGACGAACACGTCGTAGCGCAGGCGCTGGGCGGCGCGCACGTCGTCCAAGTGGCGGGCCCAGCCCACCGTGATGCCTTGCCTGGGCTCGATGGCCGGCGGCAGGATGACGGCCGGCGCCTGGGGCACCGGCGTGCTGACCACGGCGGCCGCATTGGCAGAAACAACGGCGGAGACAGCAGCCGAAACAGCGGCCGACACGCCGGCCGACATATGGGTTGCAACGCCGGCAACGGGAGCGGGCCACAAGGCCGCGCGCAGCCCTATCTGCGAAAGCGGAAACGTCGGGTTGGGCAGTTCTTTCATGGGGAACCCTTTCTGCCGAGGGAGTCTGCGCACCTGGAATGAAGCGTGCATGTCAGTGAGATTGCAGGTGCATGACGGTGTTACAGGCCGTGCCGGGCGCAACCGACTCCGCCCGACGCGCGCTTTGCACGCACTTCGTCGTCTAATGCGCAAGATTCGCGACATGGAGTTTTCACGCATGGCAACCGACGCAAACGGCACCGACAGCAGCCGCCTCCACCAGACCTTTCCCGTCCTGAGCGACACCGAGATCGCGCGCATCGCACGGTTCGGCAGCGTGCAGCAGTTTGCGCGCGGCACCCGCCTGTTCACGGCCGGCGAGACCGGGCCCGGCATGTTCGTGCTGCTGAAGGGCGTCGTGAGCGTCACGCAGCGCGACGGCCTGGGTCATGTGGTGCCCGTGGTGCGGCAGGGGCCCGGCGAGTTCCTGGCCGAAGTCGGCCAGCTCAGCGGCCGCCCCGCCCTGGTCGACGGCCACGCCGACGAAGACGTGGAGGCGCTGCTCGTCTCGCCCGCGCAACTGCGCGCGCTGCTGGTGGCCGAAGCCGACCTGGGCGAGCGCATCACGCGGGCGCTGATCTTGCGGCGCGTGGCGCTGATCGAGTCCGGCGCCAGCGGGCCGGTGCTGATCGGCCAGCCGCAGTCGCCCGACATGGCGCGGCTGGAAAACTTCTTGCGCCGCAACGGCTACCCCTACCACCTGGTCGACGCCAACGAAGACCCCGACGCCGCCGCCCTGCTCTCGCAGTACGGCGCCGGCGACCTGCTGGCCGTGTGCCCCGACGGCTCGGTACTGGTGAACCCGAGCGACGACGGCCTGGCGCGCTGCCTCGGCATGGTCGACACTGCGGCGCGCGACGAGCTGTTCGACGTGGCCGTGGTCGGCGCCGGGCCGGCCGGCCTGGCAACCGCCGTGTATGCCGCCTCGGAAGGCCTGCGCGTCATCGTGCTCGACTGCCGCGCCTTCGGCGGCCAGGCCGGCGCCAGCGCGCGCATCGAGAACTACCTGGGCTTTCCGACCGGCATCTCCGGGCAGGCGCTGGCCGGCCGCGCCTTCGTGCAGGCGCAGAAGTTCGGCGTCGAGATGCTCATACCGGCCAAGGTGCTGTCGCTGGACTGCTCGCGCGAGAACGCGCTCGAATGCCTGCGCATTGCGCTGGCCGACGGCCGCACCATCAATGCGCGCACCGTCGTCATTGCCAGCGGCGCGCGCTACCGACGCCCCGAGGTGCCGCGCCTGGCCGAGTTCGAGGGCCGCGGCATCTGGTACTGGGCCTCGGCCATCGAGGCGAAGATCTGCGCGCAGCAAGAGGTGGCGCTGGTCGGCGGCGGCAACTCGGCGGGCCAGGCCGCGGTGTTCCTGTCGCGCCATGCGGCCAAGGTGAACGTGCTGGTGCGCGGGCCCTCGCTGGCGGCCAGCATGTCGCGCTACCTCATCGATCGCATCGAGGCCACGCCCAACATCGAGCTGCACCCGCACACCGAACTCGTGCGCCTGAACGGCGGCGCCGACACGGGCCTGACGGGCGCGACCTGGCGCTGTCACACGAGCGGCGCCGAACATGACTGCCCGGCGCACAACATCTTTCTGTTCGTGGGCGCGGAGCCCGAGACCTCATGGCTCGAAGGCTGCGGCGTGTCGGTCGACAAGCACGGCTTCGTGCTGACCGGCGACGCCGCGAGCCGCGGCTTTCCGTCGCGGCCGGCCACCACGCTCGAGTCGAGCGTGTCAGGCGTGTTCGCGGTGGGCGACGTGCGCTCGGGCTCGGTCAAGCGCGTGGGCGGCGCCATCGGCGAAGGCGCGGCGGCGGTGGCGCTGATTCACCAGCATTTGTCGCAGGCTTCGGCGGTGGCTTGATGGCCCCTGCGCAGACGCGTGCCGCGGCGAATGCCCGCCGCGACACGCGTTTGACATCGCACGTATATGCTGCCGGCTCGCCACCCCACCCACCGGAGCACGAGACATGTCCGCATCGCCCATCGAGGTCTATTCCTGGCCGACACCGAACGGCCACAAGATTCACATCATGTTGGAGGAGTGCGGCCTGCCGTACCACGCGCACCCCGTCAACATCGGCAAGGGCGACCAGTTCGCGCCCGAGTTCCTGCAGATCAGCCCCAACAACAAGATCCCGGCCATCACCGACCCCGACGGGCCGGACGGCAAGCCGATCTCGCTGTTCGAGTCGGGCGCCATCCTCGTGTACCTGGCAGGCAAGACCGGCAAGCTGCTGCCCACCGGCGACCGCGAGCGCTACGACGTGCTGCAGTGGCTCATGTTCCAGATGGGCGGCGTCGGGCCCATGCTGGGGCAGGCGCATCACTTTCGCCTGTACGCGCCCGAGAAGATCGCATACGCCATCGAGCGCTACAGCAACGAGGCCAAGCGCATCTACGGCGTGATCGACAAGCAACTGTCGAAGAACAGGTTCATCGCCGGCAAGAGCTATTCCATTGCCGACATCGCCATCTTCCCGTGGCTGCGCAGCTGGGAAAACCAGGGCATCACCCTCACCGACTACCCGCACCTGAAGGAATGGTTCGACGGCATTGCCGCGCGCCCCGCGGTGCAGCGCGGCGTGAAAGTGCTGGCCGACCTGCGCCAGCCGCTCACCGGCGACAAGGAGCGGGAAACTCTTTTTGGCAAGACGCAGTACGAGAAGCGTTGAAGCGCTGTTATTCCGGGCTAGAATAGAAGGCTTGTCGGGGTGTAGCGCAGCCTGGTAGCGCATCTGGTTTGGGACCAGAGGGTCGAAGGTTCGAATCCTTTCGCCCCGACCAAAGAAATCGTAATGCGGACAGTCATTCAAATGGCTGTCCGCATTTTCGTTTCTGCTTCCGATTTCTTGCTGGGGCCCGGCCAACATCCCAGCCTAGAAGCTCAGGCCGTCATTCCCAGACGGCCCTCCATCCGCAGACTACGAACCAGCGCCCGAATCCGACGGATACGGCGGAACGTGGCCGCCCAGCGCCAGGAAGCTGGCGACGCTGAGCATCAACTCGATGTCCACCTGCGCCACGTCGCGCGGAACCAGGTCGTAATGGCACAGCGTGCCAAGAATGTTGCCGAAGCTGTCCATGACGGGAACGCCGCAGTAGCTCAACACCTGTTCGCGCGCGGGATGCGAGCCCAGCCGAGCGTCGACCAATGCATTCGGCGTCATGAACGGCTGCCCGCTTTCGCGCACGTAGCAGCAGTACGTTGCGGTGTCGGGCACTTCGGTGGCCGTGAGGACTTCGGGATTTTCGCGGTCGTAGTGCACGACCGCATTGGCCTTGCCGTTCTCGAAGCGCCAGATGCCGATGAAGCGGTAGTCGGTTCGCTTGAGAAGAAGCGCAAGGCCGTCGCGCACGCTGTCACTTCTGACCTTCACGGCAAAATTGGCGAACGCACGGCTTTTTTCGGGATCCATCGATTGCTTCAGGCTGTACCGGCGGGCGCCAGTCTTGTGAATGATTTTGTCATGGGGCCCTGGCTTGGCCACGTAGGAGCATCTCTCGCGGTCTTTTGATTGTTGGAGTCACGAGACGGCCTGTACCGACGCGGCGTTGAACTGGCAGGCGTCGCCGTCGCCCGGGAGAAAGCATGGAACTGGGTAGAATCCGCCGCTGCCGGCGCTGAACGAAAAGCGCGCCAAGCCATCGATCTGCATGGCTTCTTTCCGGCCTCATATCTGCCCGTAGCTCAGTTGGATAGAGCACCTGCCTTCTAAGCAGGTTGTCGGGGGTTCGATCCCCTCCGGGCAGGCCATCCAAGTCATTGATTTCATTGCGTTTTCCTGGAACCGCAGTAAATCAGTAGCGTCTCGAAGCGGCCCAAAACGCCTCTCCGCTACCCAAAAAGGTAGCGGCGCTACCCCGCCCTTTCTCTTATGCTTTGACGCCATGGCGCAGAACATTCAAGAGCGAGACGGCCGCTTCCAACTTCGCATTAAGCACAAGCTGCTGGACCGGCCCTACTTCTCCACCTTCGACACCGAAGCCGAGGCCGAGGAGTACCGCGACACCCTCAAGTCCTACCTGAAGCGCGGCATGGTGCCGCGCGGCATCCAGCCCGATGCGCCAGCGACGCAAGATCCGCTCGTTGTGGAGGTGGTGCGCTCATACGAGAAGCTCGGCCCGGTCACGCCGTTCGACGCGGAGATGCTCAGCGCCACCATGGGCGACTTCCTGGGCGTGCGCGTCTCGAGCATCACGGCCGAGTGGGTCGACGCCTTCGTGAAGAACCTCAAGATGGTGGCCAACAACTCGCCCGGCACCATCCGCAAGAAGGTCGGCGTCTACGGCCGCATCTTCGACTGGCACATCCGCCGCACTACTGCGCGCGGCGCGCAGAAGCCATCGAACCCCTTCCGGCACCTGCCGAACGGTTACAGCACCTACACCCGCGACGAGGCCAAGCACCTCGACGCCGAAGCCAAGAAGGCGGTCACCATGGGGAAGCCGGTCAAGGTCAAGAAGGCGAAGCGCGATCAATCGCGCGTGCGGCGGCTGGGGCCGGATGAAGAGGTGCGCGTGCGCACCGCGCTGCGCGGCGAGCGACTGCCGGGCGCGGTCTGGATCCGCCCGCCGAACCCGGACCTCTCGATGCTCTTCGAGCTCATCGTCGACTCCGGCCTGCGCCTGCGCGAGGCGTACACGCTGCGCGTCGACTATCTGCAGTTGGACCGAGGCTTCACGAAGGTCGACGGCACCAAGGGCCGAGGCGGCGAGGTGAAGCCGCGCATCGTGCCGCTGAAGCCGGCGCTGGTCGACAAGCTACGTGCGTATGCCAAGGGAAAGAACGACATCCTGTTCCCCTACTGGGACGGCACCGAAGAGTGCAAGAAGAAGGCCACGCGCGCGCTGGTGCAGGCGTTTCGGCGGCTCTTCGCGCACGCCAAGGTACACGACTTCAAGGAGCACGACCTGCGCCATGAGGCGTGCTGCAGGTGGTTCGAGCTCCGCGGCAAGGACGGTCACTGGCTCTACAGCGATGTGGAGATCTGCAAGATCATGGGATGGACCGACTACTCAATGGTCTTGCGATACGCCTCAATCCGCGGCGAAGATCTCGCCGCTCGCATGGCCGCGTAACGGTGATGGCAAAAAAAACTTCGATGTTGATTTTTCTGACCTACAATGGAGGTCCTAAAAATCAACATCGACTGCCATGCTGAATCTACAAACGCAGATCATCGAGGAACCCGCGGACGCGGAGCGGGAGCTCGCGGCCCTCGGCCTGACCGTTGAAATGGTGACCAGGGTTGCACGGCAGTCACGAAGCGCGAAGATGGAGACTCTGCCCATCGACCCCTGTAACTCGCCCGGTACTCAATCCTACATCTACGGGGTGCGTGCCATTCGCAAGGCGCAACTTCGGAAAAAGGGATGGCGGATGTGTCGCGATGGAAATCTGGAGGCGACAGTCAACGACAAGCTCGGCATCCAGCTGCTCTTCCAAAACGTCGACTGTGCATGCGGCGTCGGGCGCGACCCGGAGTCAATGTCCGAAAAAGGCGGTGGGGCACGACGCCTCGTGCAATCAGGCAACCAACGCGAGTTATTTGGTGGCGTTCAGCCTGCCAAGTTCGGCAAAATTGGGACCACTCCGAAAGTTTGGCTGATTTGCGTCAGCAGCGACGAAAAGACGTTGAAAGCGGAGGTCTCTGCGCCAATGGATTTCGAGGGGAACCAATATTCTGGATTTTCGAAGCGTATATTTGTTGTGAACGAGCGATTCGATCCGGAAGTTACCCCAATCAACAATGACGATACTGGTGGACCTGACGTAGAGGTGCTGGTTAAAAGAAAGTAAGCATGTTTAATTCTGGCCGACTGTCGATTGCTAGGCAGCGTCGCCAACTCACGAAAAAAGGCTTGGCCGAATTAGCGGGAATCACCCCGCTTACACTCACCAGGCTTGAAGGCGGCGCAACTGTCGATCCTGAGCGGGGTACGCTTGAAGCGCTCGCTCGGGCACTGCAATATCCACTTGAATTCTTTTTCGGCGACGACGCGGATGTCTTCCCCGAAGAAGCAGTGAGCTTCCGTAGCCTGAGTTCTTTAACAGCGCGCCAAAAGGAGGCTGCGCTGGCAGCCGGGCATCACGCCTTAATGGTAGATCGCTGGGCGCGGGAGCGTTTCGAATTACCTACGGCCGACTTCATAGACTTGAGGGGTGAAGACCCAGAATCCGCCGCGATTGCCCTGCGAAGCCATTGGGGTCTTGGCACGAGGCCGGTGCCAGACATGGTGAAGCTCTTGGAGTCCAAAGGTGTGCGCATCTTTTCGCTGGAGGAAGCGAATTTAAACGTCGATGCATATTCCTGCTGGACCGGAGGCATTCCATTTGCTTTTCTCAATACCATGAAGTCAGCCGAGCGCAGCAGATTTGATGCGGCGCATGAGTTGGGCCATTTGGTATTGCATATCCACGGAACATTCGGGAGCCGTGACAATGAACGCGATGCGGACCGCTTTGCATCAGCTTTTCTAATCCCTCGCGACGATTTAATATCAATCGTGCCCCACACACCGAAACTCTCAAAATTAATTGAGCTAAAAAAGCGTTGGGGCGTTTCAGTTGCCGCATTAGCCCGCGCTACATTTGAGGTTGGACTATTGTCCGACTGGCATTACAAAGAACTTTGCAAGCAAATTAGCATTGCCGGCTATCGGCGTGAAGAGCCGCTCGGAATGGCCAGGGAGCGCTCGGTTTTATGGCGGAAGGTTTTTGAGGCGCTTTGGGCTGAGGGCCTATCAAAGGACCAAGTCGCTAAGCTGTTGACATTGCCGGTCGATCAATTGCGAGCTTTGACAAGCGGCGTCCTAGATGAAAAGGATTTGCCTGCACTATCACGACCGGAAAAGCCGCAACTCCGCGTCGTTTAAATTTGCACGTACGAAGTACGGGTGTTCCGCAGCAGTTTTCTATAGGATCAGCGAGCGTAGGAGCGTTCGCAGAGCTTCCCCGCGATTCGGCACGGTCAGCAATTTGGCCCGCCCGCCCCAGACGGAGAAATAAGCCCTAGAGGGCCGCGTCCGGGTTAAAGTTTCGGGTTTCTTATTGCGCAGTGCAATACGCGATCGCCATCGTCTCATGGCTTCTACAAATCCAGAATTTATGAAACTCAAACAATTTTATTTCGCTGTGACTGCCTGTTTGGTCGGAGCTGCGTCAGCCCATTCCGGTGAAGTCGTACGCACCGTTGAAGCGACAGTTCTGAGGAATGGCACTCACACAATTGGTCCGGTCGTCGCAAGCGTCGGCGGAGTTCTGGGCCCGTCCGCCATGCGCGAACAGTATGAAAACCTCGACCAAGTCGAAGTGACATGCGCAGCTGGAAATCTACTGTCGATGAAGGCCGTGTCTCGCAAGGTTGCCCTCAAGCTTGAGCTCACTGAAACTCAGGAGGGCGTTGAAGCGACAACAGACGTTTTCTTTGCGGTTCCTCAAGAGCCGGTTGCGTCGATGCCCATTTGTCAGCCGCGTACGCCCTCGGCGCAATTTCAACGCCGCCTTAAGGTCACGTTGAAGTCCACAGCGAGCCCGACGCAGAGGATCACAGAGGAACTTGGCGAGGGGTTGACGCTCGTGTTGATGACATCCTGGAGAGCGGCGGACTGAAACCTTCAGGGGTTGCTAGGGTTGGCCAGGTTGTAGTCCATCAGCATACCGTTCGCATGTCGAGCCCGCGATCCCAAGCGCGTCAGCGTATCGCTCGACAATTCCCGCTCGGCGGTCAGCCCGTTCAAGCAGCCCCGCGAACACTCCGATGGGATCGGCACTTGGCTCACCCGTCCCTGGGCTGGCAGCGGCGGAATCCGCACGCGCTCGTTCTGCGGCAGCGCGGGCGGCGGCAAGCTGCTCTGACAGCCGAGCAGCAGCAGCATCAGCGCGGCCAGCAGCAGCGCGCGCGGTGACGGTTTGGGAATGGGCTTCATCGATGACCTTTCCAGTGATGACTTGTAGGCGTGCCTCTTCAGCGCGGGCAGCCCGCAGCATCAGTACGGTGTTCTCCGCAGCCGCAGCTTTGTAGCTCGCGAGGTTGGCGCGGCCCTCGGCAATCTGCGTGCTCGCCTCCGCGAGGCGCACCGTCTGCACTCCTAGGACGAACACCAGCGCGGCCAGCACCAGGCCGACCAGCACCAGCTTCCAATTGGTCAGGAGCGCCTTCATGCCGTCTCGTTGGTGGGGGTTTTCTCGAACTGCTTCTGCGCCACGTTGGCTAGCCCATAACCCGAAGCCGACAGGCCCCAGGCCGACAGCAGCCCCGTCTGGTCCAGCAGGTCGAAGTAGCGCATCACCGTGCCGGCGATCGCGATGTAAGCGCAGAGCAGCCACTTGCGGCTCAGGTACTTGGATTCGCTCACGACCAACCCTCCAGACAGGTTTTCGTTTCATCGGCGCGGCGGTTGGCCAAGCCCTGGCGGAACACCAGCACCTTCTTGCCGCCGACCCACTTGCTGGTGAAGCTCCAGACCACCCGGCCGTCGTCGCCGCGGCTCAGGCGTTGGCAGCCACGCTCGAAGTCCCCACGATTGAAGGCAGCCATTGCGCCGCTCGAGCAGGTCGACGACGCGCCAACGTTCCATGCGTGGCTGGTAGCCATGTCGAACACGACCTGTGGCGGCGCGACCTTGAAGCACGGCGCGAGCTGGGCCTGCACGCGAATGACGGCGGCCGCTTCCTCGGCCTCGCATTTCTCGTTGCTCCAGACCTCGCCGACGATGATCGGCGTGGTGGTGACGTGCCGCGTCAGCCCATCGCAGACCGTGGGCAGGTCGCCAGCCAGCTTGTCGGCGTAGACGACCAGCACGCGGGCCTTGCCGCTCTCCCACTTCTGCAGGAAGCTCATCAGGAAGGGGCTGCCTGCCACCAGGGTCGCGCCGGCCACCACGACGGTGGCAACGATGTTGCGATTCGGGCCGGCCATCAGTCGGTCTCAGTGGGCCGAAGAGCAGCCCATTCGCTGGGCGTGAGCACCAAGCGCGGCTTCGGCTTGATCCAACCGATGCGCTCGAAGAACGGCCGCCAGAACTTTTTCCAGCAGAACTCGAAGAGCAACGCCAAGGTGTAGATGGCGGCAGCTGCAGACGCAATGTTCGGCCAGTTCAGCACGAGCAGATCGGAGAAGATCGAGGTCGCCTTGGAAGCGCTCTCCACGACCTGCGCCCCCGCGGCGGATGCGATCGCGGCCCCGGCCTTGATGGCTGGCGCGCTTATGGTGGTGGGGTCTTCGTTCATGCCCCGATGATTTCGGCGCGCTGCCTGGTAGTCGAACCCTAGAGGGGGATTGCACTGATGCTCCACATGACGTGGACATGCGAAAGTTGCGGCGAGGAGCACCACATGACCAGCAGCTACACCGGCCTATACGTCCAGCGGCTAGAAAACGGGGACATTCACAGCGTTCAGGTTGTCGACACTGGGGGCAACAGCATCCCACTCGACCCCCAGGTATATGTCGACCGCGGGGTACTCCCCCCGATCGGCACGCTTCCCGATCAGGAGGACTACGTGAAGTCGCAGCCCTGAAAATCGGACCGTCTAGCCGCCGCAGCAAAGCATCAGAGATCCGACGTTTGTGCCCGGGCAGCGTCCTGTCGCATCTGGGCGCGCATAGCTCGCGGGGCGGTGTCGGCGATGCGCTGGTCCTTCGGCTTCTGCATTTCGCGCACCCGACGCATGACATCGGGAATGCGCATCAGCATGGGCTGCTCGGGATTCTTGGCGTTCCACTCCGCGACGGCTGCGCGCGCGTCGCGCACCTTTCCCTCGTCCCTCTCGAAGATGCCGGCGGCCCACTGGCCACGGATTTCCTGCGCCCGCAGGTTGTAGAAGCCCTTCGCCTGCTGGTTGAGGCTGTTGGCCTCCTGGATGGTGGCCACGCTCTGGGGCTGAAATCCGATCGCCTTCAGCGCCGCTTCCAGGTGGTTGGTGTCTAGCACCTTGTAGCCCTTGGCGTCCCGATACATGCCGGTCGCGGCCATGTCGACACCCTTGGCCGCGTTGCGCACCGCCGCGGGCGACACCTCCAGGAGCCCGGCTCCAACATGGCCAGTCGCCACGTGGAGCGCGCCCGAGAAGATGCGGCTCGCGAAGTCGCCGGCAGGCCCGGCGATTTCCAGCACGTCGCGCGTGTGGCTGGTCTTCTGCTGCAGCAGGTCCGTGCCCGGGACCAAGTTGCCCATGCCCAGCCGGCCCGACACATCGAGCGGCGCGCCCGGCAGGCCGCTCACGCCCTTGTCCAAGAAGTCAGCGATGCCCTTCGGCAGCATCGCCTCCAGTGCTTCTTGCCGCGCCTTCTTAGCCGAGAAGTTGTAGCCCAGCAGCTGCGCGAGACCGTCAATCACATCCTCGAGGTCTTCCGCGAAAGGCAGCCCGCCCGAACCGCCCATCATCATCAGCGTGCCCAGCGCCAGAAGCGCGGCGCGCTTCCCTTCGGGGCCCCCCTGGGTGTACATGCGGTGCAGCAGCTCCAGATAGGCGATGGAGTAGGTCTTGAAGGTCATCAGCGTGCCGCCCACAGCGCCGCGCCCCCACTGCATCTTCGATGCCTTCGAGTAGACGAACTGCGTTTCCTTCACGGCCCGGCTGGCGAACGCCGCCGGGTCAGCTTCTCCGCGATCGCGCGCCACGCGGTACGCGGCGATGAAGGTGATGCGGCGGTTCACCTGTTCGGCCGCGCCGAACACCTTGCCCCATGCGAGAGACAGCCGCGCCAGCGCGTTCTGGCCGGCGGCACGTGCCTCACCCAGCCGCGTGCCGTCTCCGGCGCGTAGCGAGCCCGAGCCGCGGGCTTGCGCCATCAGCTGGTGCACCTCCTGCGGGCTGACCACGCCCTCCTCCTCGGCGGTCTTGAGCGCCTTCGCCAGATCCGGCTCGTACTCGAAGCCCCTCGTGGCCATGTTCTTGGCTGCGGTGCCCAGCGCCGCGGCCGCCTTGCGCGCGCCGCCGTACTGACTGAGCCACGGGAAGGTCACAGCGGCCGGCTGCGTCATGTTCACGAACGCCGATGCGATCGAACCGCCCAAGTACTGCGCGAACAGCAGGCCGCGCACGGCCTGCGCCTCCTCCTGCGGGTTCTTCACGTACTCCGCCAGGCGCACGGCCACGTCCATCAGCTCCCCTTGCTGCTTCGGGATCGCGTTGACCGCTTCGCCCAGGTCCCCCATGTTCAAGCCGGCGGCCGTTTGACGGGAATTGCTGTAGATGAACGATGCCAGCACGCGGCCCACGTCTTCGCTGAAGCCGGCGATGCCCTTGCGGTGGATCAGCCGGCGCATCGCGCTGCGGTTGGTCTTCGTGAGCTTGAGGTACTCCTGGAACGCCTGGTCCTGCGCGCGATCGCCGGTCGAGTCCAGACCCAGGGCGTTGCCGAAGAGCTCGAGCGTCTCGGGCGTCACGCCGGCGAACATCTTGAAGGCCTCCTCGGACAGCGTGCCTTGGCTCACCGCGGCGTCACCGAACTCGCCGCGCATGTTCGCGGCCATCGTGTTCGCCTCGCGCGCGGTCTCGAAGAGACCAAAGTACTGCCGCTCGCCCTTCGCGTCCACGACGTCGACGGTGTAGCGGCCGAAGCGCGACAGGGGCGCGTAGCCGCGGGCCTGCAGATCGCGCACCTTGTCGGCCCGATCGATGATGCCGTTGGCAGTGTTCATCAGCAGCGTGTAACGGTCGGGCTGGTCGCTGGCCAGCTGCGCCAAGTGGTCGCGAATCAGCACCGCCGCCGTCTGCGCGTCCGGCGCATCCATCACCATCGCGCGCAGGCCCTTCGCGTCGTCGCCGGCGAAGCGCAGCATGTCGGCGCGCGCCATGGTGTCGAGGCTGCGGTTCGTGGCGTCCCGGAACTCCTGGTACAGCGCGACCTGGTCGTCGGTCAGCTGGAAGATGCTGCGCAGCTCGGCGTCGCTCCAGACCACGCCGGGCTGCAACATGCGCGACTCGTAGCGCGATGCCACTGCCTTCTCATAGGATTCGAGCGGCATGCCCTGCCAAGCCTTCAGCATGCGCTCGTCGATCTGCCCGTTGCGCAGCAGGCGCTGGGCCTTCTGCTCGGCGGTAAGGCCGGCTGCGGCGTCGATCAGGGTCTGTACCTGCACCGGCTTGCCCTGCTCGTCTCGCGCCCAGGTCAGCGTGCCCTCGAAGACGGGCTTGGCCACCGCCGTGTTGTCGGCAGCCGAGATAGGCGATTTCTTGATGTCGCGCCACGTCTCCAGCTTCGGCAGCAGCTTGGGTGCCAACTCGGCCGCGTCGGTCGCGTAGTGGCTCACGTCGTCGACGAAACCCTGCGCGGCATCGAACACGGGCTTGAACGCCGGCGAGCGTTCGGCCAGGTTGTACATGGTGCCGATCGTCTTGTGCCACCAGCTGAGCCGGCCAGGCGCCGAGAACGTTTTGTTCAGCTCGGCGGCTGCGGTGCGCGCGTACTCGCCCACGGTCGACCGGCTGAACATGATGTCCGGGTTCGACTCATCGAAGGTGCCAGCGTTGCCGGTCGCACTCTTGATTTGCGTCGGCTGGAAGGCAACGAACTCGCGCTCGCCGCCCTTGTGGTTCACGATGATGCCGTCGTAGCCGCGGCTGGCCAGCTCCTGCCGGACATAGTCCGCGTCCATTTCGGCCCCCGGCTGCTCCATCACCTCGTTGACAACCTCCATCGGAGCGGGGTTCTTGATCGACAGGTAGACCTCGAGCGTTCGACCTTCTTCGCCCTGCGCATAGCCGTCCGCCGCCTGCTTCGAGTCGGTGAAGTAGAAGCCGTTGCCCCAGTCGGTGTTTCCGTTGCCCTCCCCGATGAACTCGTCATCGAAGGCTGTGAAGGCCTGGTCGGTACCGTGGTAGGCCTTGAGCGGTTTGCCTTCGCCGTCGACAACCTTGCTGTCCCCGAACCAGGCACGAAACGCCGGCGTTCCGGTCTGGTCGGCGGTCGCGGCGGACGCGCCCGCCGGGTTGACGGTGTAGATGCGATCGAGGACACTACGAATTGCTCCGGCACCCGCTCTGGCCTGCACCCCAGCTTCCGCTGCATCTGCACCAGTTTTGAAGGCGGTCTGCCGGAGTTTTTCTTTCAGGACTACCTCGTGCACGTACATGCGCTTGGCATTCGAGTCCGCCCTTACCAGCACCACCTCCACCATGTCGCGATCGCCGATGCGTACCGGCGCGGCCACGTGGTAGACCATGCCGGCGTCGCGCGAGCCTTCCATCGCCTCGGCGTGGATGATCTTCCCGTTCTTCAACACGTCGGGCACCGCGGCAAAGGCAGTTGCCTTGTCCCGGCCGATGCCGTGGAACAAGCTGCTCTTCACCGCCTGCCGGTCCAGTGACACCAGGCCGATGCCCGCCACGTCCACCTGCGTGTTGCCGGTGTTCTCGTAGAACTGGGTCACCTTCTCCGTCAGCGGCACGCCGTCGGACGCAAACTCCTTGCCGCTCATCTCCGCCACCGGCGCTCCATCGAGAAACGCGCGGCTCTCGGCATCCACGTCGGCGCCCTCTACACGGCTGAATGCGAGCTGCGCACCTGGCTTGGTTGCGCCTGCGCCGCGCTCCACGAACTGGCGCGCCGGGAGGATGAAGTTGCGGATGATCTCGTCGTCTGTCAGTCGTAGGCCACGGTAGCCCGGCACGTGTGCGCGCAACCAGGTCCTGATGGCAGCCACTGCCCGGCGCACGAAGTGCAGTTCGGGCGTGTTCTGCGCCATCTCCGCCAGCACCTCTTCGGCGGCCGCGCGGCGGTCCAGTTTGCTGACGCCTCGCAGGCCGTACTCGCGGATCTTTGCGTCCACGTCTGCGCGCCGCATCGTCGCGATCTGGTTGAGCACGCCGTCGAGCTGCTTGCCAAAGCGGCCACGCAGCCCGTGGTGGCCGAGCACCTCGTGGTAAAGCACGCGCGCCGCATCCTCTTGGCTGGCCAGCCTCGATGCCATCAGGTAGGCCTTGCCGCGATAGTAGAAGCCCTCGGGCGCACCGCGGGCACCGCCGCTGCGCTGGCGCAGATCGGCGCGGCGCGCCGCCTCTGGCACCACTGCATCGTTCATGTCGAACGCCACCACCACATCAGGTGCGTTGGCCCAATTCGCACGGACCGCGTCGACCGTCTTCTGCACGCTCTCCACAGCCTGCATGCGAGCCCTCGGCGAGTACGGCATCCGGCTCAGCGCACGCATGGCCTCGGCGGCCGCCGGGGTCATGTTGGCCAGCCCGTCGTCCGAGCGGCGGAACAACGCCATGTTGCCGCCCTCGCCTTCCCGCGTCTGAATCACGCCGACCAATTTGTCCAGCGCGCTGTTGATGGCGACACGCTCGGCACCATGCGGGAAGGGCCGCTTGACCCCCCAAGGCGTCAGGATGCCGGCGTTCTCCGGGCCGTAGTTCAGGAAAGGGCTCGTGCCGCCACGCTCTGCGATCTTGTCCTCCACGTAGCCCTGGAAGGCTCGCGCGGCCATCTCGTGCGGCGTGGTCCAGTAGTCTTGCCCGCGGCCCTGGTCCAACTCGCGCGCATCCATGGCGAAGCTGGTGGGCACGGCGCGCGTCTTCTCGGTGCTCTCCTGTGCGTCGGCCAACATCTTCAGGCGCTGGCTGTAGCGCTGCATGTCGCCGCGCAGCGTATCCAGCGTGCCTTTCTGATCTGCGGTGAACCCAGCCTGGCCGCGCACAGCCTTCAGGATGCCGCTCATCTTCTCCAGAACGTCATTGGTCCAACGAAAGCCGGCCAGGCGCGCGGCTGCCTTGGGGTTCTTCGACTGCACGCGCAGTTCCAGAGCCTCGCCGTTGATGATCTGTTGCGCCAGCGTGTCGAACTCGGCCAACTGCTCGGCCGTGGCCGGCTTGTTGTTGCGCTTGAAGTAGTCGGGGAGCTTCTCCGAGAGGTTTTTCCGGATGCTCGCCAGTCGGATCTCCACCTCATTGCGAGACGTCGCGACGAACTTGTCGGCCTTCGCCGTATCTTCGGTGTACTGCTCCGCCTTGCGCGTGATGGTGTTCATGAGCGTGCGGTAGGCGTCCTGAACCTCGGCGCGCATGCCCGAGCGCTCCCCGCGCGTGCCACCGCTGGCGGCATTGCGCTCGAAATCACTGTTCACCTTGAGCGAGCGTGTGCCGTCCTTGTCCGTCACCCACTCGGTGGGCGCCTTGCCATCCTGCCGCCCGAAGTAGTGGTCCATGGCGTGGAACCACTCATGCGCCAGGGAGCCAGCGCCGTTCATCTTCGTCAGGTTGATGACGGCCTTTTCAGGTTCGTAGTGCGCGCGCGCGCCGCTTAAGCCGCTGCCGCGAGCTCCGAATGCCAAAGCGAGTTCACCGTCGAGGCTGATGGCCCGCGGCGGGATGCCCATGACATCGGCCAGGTCCAGCAGGCCATCGTATGCATCGTTCAGCAGCTGCTGGCGGTCGGCTTGGTTGTTCCAGTTGCCGAACTCCACCCCGCGGAAGCCGAAGGTGTCGCCGAAGTCGCCGTCCTTCACGTCGCCCGTGCGGCGCGCGGCGCCGATGCGCTGCTCACTTGCGGGGCGCGGCAGATCCGCTTCCCCGAAAGTGGTGTTGGTCTCGATGATCGCCGGGGCGTTCTCGGCGAGGTAGCGCAGTGCGTCCTCGCGCGTGTCGAAAGACTGTTCCACCACCTTGACGCGCTTGCGGTCGGTCACGTCGCGCCAGATCTCGAACTTGCCGTCTCGCGTGAACGTCACGCGGTGCTTCAGGGAGACAGCCGCAAGAGGAACCGCAGCCTCCGCTTCCTCGCGGGTTGCGTAGGTTTCGCGGCCCACCTGCCGGGCCTGCTTCATAAAGTCGAGCGAACGCGAATCACGAATGACCCAATGCCCGTCCTCACTGCCGTCTCGGCTCTTCGCGATCTGCGACACCTCGAAGCGGCGCGCCCACGCCGGGCGCCCGTCCTTCGGCGTCGCCGCCGTAGCGCGAGCACCGGTTTTCTCGGCGCGATCTTTCCGGGCACCTCCGATCTTTTCGCCGAAGTCCACGATCTTCTCGTCACGCTGGGACGTCGCGGCGGGCTCAGGCGCGCTGGTGGCCTTCGCCTTTTGCATCTTCGCCAACACGCCGCGAGCAGGCTTGGCAACCGCTTGCAAGCTCGGCGACAACGCTTTCTTGAAGCGGCCCGCTGCCAATCCGGCCTTGAACTCGTCCACTGACATGGCCGTGATCGGTCCCACCTTCCAGTCAGCGTCGTAGCTGCCGAGGTACGCGGCCACGGCCTCGGCCTTCGTGTTGAAGCCGAACAGGGCCTTGGCCTCGTCGTAGGAGCCATCTGCGTTGACCTGGTCCACCACGTAGACCGTGGGTGCGGTAGCGGCGTGCGGGCCGACGAACACGTCTACATGGTCGCCGTCAGCAGCCTCGGTGCCCTTGACGTAGCCATAGTGCGCGGCCATCGTGTTGTTCCACTCAGCGCCGTCCGGCGAGGTGCCGCTGCGCGTGCTGCCCTGCGGGTTCTCAATGCTGATGCGCAGGCCTTGCACCTCGTCGCCGGACAGGTGGCCCATCTTGTAGTTGCCGGCCTCCTTCTGCGCCTGCGTAGGCGCGGGGGTGTCATTCCGCGGGCTCGTGGCGGCTTCGTGCGCGGAAGCGTCCACTGAGGCGGCGGGCGCCGGGCCTTCACTCAGTGCAGGCTGACGCTCGCCGGCGCGAGCTGCATCAGGTACAGCTTCGAGCACAGGGGAAACAGATGCGGCGGAATCGACTCCTCCCGCTCCAGCACGTTCATTAGGCTGCGCGCCTCGTGCCGGCCGGCCTGCCGCGTTCGGCGCAGCACCAGCAGCGCCGCGTGCGCCGTCATCTGCCACCCGAACACCTCGTGCGGCTGCAACATCTTCACCTCCTTGCGGTTGCGTCTGCTGGTTCGTGGCCTTGGCCCGGACGACGAATCGACGTTTGTCGGGAACCACCTCGTGGGTGTCCGCGATACCCGAGGTGTCCACGAAGGCCTGAGCCTTGTCGCGAGATAGGAACCATGCCTTGCCTTCTTCCACGCGGCGGACTGCCTTCTCGCGCCGCGCTGCTGGCGCTATTGCGGCGACCGGAGCCTGCACGGGTGCGGCGGCAGACGCTGACGAGGGGCTGCGACGCGTGCGCGCACGGACAATACCCTCCTCCACACTGGCCGGAGCGTCCCCGGCCAGGCCAGGCGCAGCGCCTGCCGCCGTGGGCGCTTCTGCGGCTACTTGCGCGGGTTTGGCTTGTCCTTGCTCGACCGGATCTGCTCGAGCAGGCGATCTCGCGCCTTCGGCGACATCTGCCGCAGGCGCAGCAGCGCGGACAGCACCTTCTTCCGGGCCTGCGGCTCCGCGGGCAGCTTGAATGACATCTGCAATCTCCTGGTCGTTCGCGCCCATGGCGCGGAGGAATTGTTCATCGGTGACGTTTCGCGCGCCGAAGTCGGGCACGTCGCTCTCGAGCGCGGCGGCCATGTGGCCCTCGGTCTCACGATCGAGCGAGCGGTAGTAGTCGTCGTAAAGCGCGCGATCGCGCGGATCGAGGTCGGAATAGTCGAGCACCGGCGGCGCCGCGCGATTCGCTGCCTCCGCCTGGTCTTGCTCGGCAAGCGCGGCAGAGTCTGCTTGGCTCTGAGCGTCTTGCAGCAGCTGCCCGTGCGCGCCGGAGTCCACCGCGATGGCTGCGCCGGTGGACAGGGGACCGGAAGCCGGGTCGATGCCCATGGCTTGCGACGGCAACGGTGCGGCACGCACGGCCGGCGCGCCTGCAGCTGATTCGGTCGTTGGACGCGATGGCTGCGGGGCCATGCCCATCAGGCCCGCACGCGCTGCCGCCCGTTGATCTTCAGGCAGACGGGCGAGGTACGCATCCACATCGGTCTGCCGGCCCACCGTTCCATCGGGAAACGCCACCAGCGGATCGGGCTCGTGGCCGAGCTGCAGCGGCTCCTCGGCGGGTTCAGCCGGCGATTCAGATGTGCGCGTTGCTGCGGGCGCGTCCGCCCGGCGTTGAATCGCCGCACCAGCACCGCCGAGACCGCCGCCCAGCGCGCCAAGCGCAGTCGAGTCCACGTAGTCGCGAATTGCTTCTCCGTCCGTCAGGTTCTGCTGCGCGCCCCAACGCTCGATACCGGTCTGTAGACCCTCGGTCACACCTTCGCGCGCCATGGCCGTTGGCACGGTGCGAGCGGCGCGCCCGATGATGCTGGGCGCCGAAGAGCCGCCGTGCGCCAGCCCTTTGAACATGAGAGCATCCGCGGCAGTGTCGACCGCGGCCGCACCGACAGCAGCACCTGCAACGCGCGCCAGGTCGCCACCAGTGAGCTCTCTGCCGTCTTTGTGCGCCTGCTCCACGGCCTCGGGATAGATCGAGCCGGCCTCCTGCACTAGGTTGTTGCCCCCAACGGCAGTTCCGGCACCGATCGCTGCGCCGCGACGCGCTGCAATTTTCGCCGCCTCCTCGCCTACCGCCTCACTGATTCCGCGCTGCGCAACCTTCTTGCCGACGAAGCCGCCCACGCCGCCGGTGGCCAACGCCGTGAGCGCCTGGCCGCCGACGTAACCCGTGCCGTACTTCAGAAATTCAACCGGGTCGGCGTTGCCCTGAAGGACGTTGGTGAATGAATCGCTGTCGCGCGATAGATCCTTGATCTTCTCGGACTGCTTGTTGTAGATGTCCATGCCGTAGTCGCGCACGGCATCGGAGCCAACTGCATCGCCTACGAGGCCAATGGTGCCGCCAATGGTCTGGGGCACCTGGCGCATTGCGGTCTTGAAGCCGCGGGCGAAGGAGCCATCGCCTCCCTCATTGAGGAAGCTATCGATCTGACTGGCTTCCTGGCTAGGCTTGTTCGGAGCTGGCGCCGCTGGAGTTGCGTCAGTCAGGAATTGGTCAATGTCGCTCATGCCCCCAGTCTTCCGCCGAGGGCTCCGGGCGTCGAACCCTATAGGGGTCCGCCCCTCGCGGGGTAGAGTCCGGTCACCACAACACGGACCCCGCGAGGGGCAGACAAAATGACGGATCCTGATGCGACGAATACGGCACTGACTCTCGCGGGTGCTGCGTTAGCACTGCAATGTGAAATCCTCGATACCTTGATGACGTTGCAAGTCATCCCCGCCTCAGAAGCATTGTTAACAGTGCAGCGAGCACGACGAAAGCTGGAAGGCACCGGGCAGCCAGGCGGAGTGCGCGCCAGCATTTATCTGGAGCCGGTAGAGGAAGACGTTCGACAACATATCGTCGATTAATCTCCTCACCCACCCGTATCGCAGCGCTCGCTCGCGAGCTCGCGTGCTCCTTCTTTCCAGGCATGTGCAGCCCCGTCCTTTGGGTACTAAACGTCATTCCGCCACCCTCCTCGCGCCAATAGGTCGAGCCGCAGCGGTCGCTGCCGAACCACGTTTAAGATCGGTGTGGGTGTCCATCCGCCCCACTCTGCCAAGGTCCGTTTCCTGAAGCGAGCCCTACAAGGGGGTACGTTGCTAGCGAAAAGCAAAACGGCCCCAGAAGGGCCGTTCGCCAGGATTTACGGAATCCTTAAGCCGCAAGCGCGAAACGCTCATCTTCCGCCGCGGCAACCATGTGATCGAGCACAGCCTTCTTGATCTTGACTCTATGTTGCTTCCGAGCTTCCCATAAGTCGTACTCAGCCTGCATCCGTAACCACAAACCCGCATCACCACCAAGCCATTCAGCTAGGCGGATGGCCATCTCGGCGCTGATTGCTGCGTGCTCATTGACGACGCGCGATAGCGCCGGCCTAGAGATCTTCAGCTGCGTCGCCGCTTCCGTAACAGTCAGCTTCATCGCAGGCAGCACGTCCTCCCGAAGGATCGAGCCAGGATGGGGGGGGTTGAACATGTTAGTCATCACTATTCCTTTCAGTGGTAGTCCTGGTAATCGACCAAGATTGCGTCCCCGCCCTCGAAGGTGTATGTCACGCGCCAATTCCCATTGACCGAAACAGCCCAGTGCCCAGCCAGATCGCCAGCCAAGGCATGCCAACTGAATCCAGGCAAATTCATAGCGTCGGCACTAGATGCAGCATTCAGCACGCCCAACAGGCGCCGAAGTTTGTCTGCATGGTGGGGCTGGATGCCCTTCTTCTTTCCCGTCAGGAAGAATTCTTCCAGCCCCTTGTGGCGCCAGGTTTTTATCATTCGACGATTGTAGCGCGTAACGCTACACGATTCAAGTTGGCGAAGCGACGACTAGTTCAGTTGCCGATTCAAGATGCTGAACAGGACCTTGTCCGTTGGCATTCACGATGAGTCTTCGGCGTAGCCTTCGGAACTTCATTCAGATTGGCAATCGGCCGATGGGCGCCCTCTCTGAGCAAACTCTACAAAGGCCCACCCTGCTACATTCCGTTGCATTCACTGCAATGGAGGGGGCATGGGTTTCGTTTCAGACCTTTGGGGTGGGCGCGTCAAGTTGTGGCGGGCCTTCTGGCTCTTGGGCATCTTGGGCGGCATCATCTGGAAAGCGTTCTTCTGGCTCGCCCCTCTTGAGGGCTGGGCCGAGCTGATCGCCAAGTTTCTCTACATCGCCTACTTCACCATCGTGCTGGTTGGCATCTGGCGCTCGGCGTTCGCCGGCAACCCGCGAAATCCAGTTCTTCCAGCCTTGGCACGCATCAGCGTGGTCCTTGGGTTCATCGCTCTGGCCTTCATCGTGGTCGATGTCGCCGAGACCGTGCCGAACCGTATGGGCTCGACCCTTCCGCATAGCGCTGCGGAGCGCGGTGGCACGCGACCGACGCAGTCCGCCAAGCCCTGCGGAGAGATCGATACCTTTCTGGGGGCATGCAACAAGTGAACTAGCTGTACCCGAGCTTCTGCAGCGCTGCGCGCTTCTGTTCGAGGCTCAGGTTCGCATTGTTCTTGATGGCCAGAGCCTGCGGGTTTTGCGCGATAGGCGAAGTTGCTCCGCCCTGCGCATCGAACTTTTTCATTTCGCCCGTGCGCTGGTTCACAGCTGCCAGCACGCCCTCGGTCTTGTTGCCCATTGCGTCGGTGCTGCCAGGCAGTGCAACCGCCTTCCACGACTCCGGCTTTTCCTTGCCCTGAATCTCTCGGATCTGCTGCGCGATGGCGGCCCGGTCTTCCGGCTTGGCACTCGCATAAGCGGTCTGCAGGTTCTCCAGCTGGCGCGCAGCGCGGGTCTGAAATCCAGCTGCGGTCGAATCGAGGGCAAGACGTTCGCGTGCGATCGCACTGCCCGCGGTATCGCGCTGGGTGTCGGCTGCAACGCGCATGGCCTCCCGCTGACCCGCGGACTGAAACCCCATCTGCGCACGCTGGGTTTCGCCGGCTTGCCGGCCCGCCTCGATGTCCGTCTGCTGCTGGGCCTGCACCGGCAGCGCTGCTGCCCGAATCGCACCGTCGTCGGACTGGAAGCCTCGACGCGGCGACCAAGATCCGCGCGCAGCTGCGGTGCGCATTGCGGCGCCATCGAACATGGATTGCGCTGCGGCCGGCCCGGGGTTCCCGATCACGGTGAGACCGGGCGTCGGGTCGCTAGGGTTGCGCCAAGTCTGCTTGTCTTTCTGAAAGCTGATGTCCCGATTGACTTGCGCAAGACGGTCCGCCGCTGGCGCACTCCACCCTCCCAGGTCTGTGACGATGCCGCCGGCAGAAAGCGGGCCAAAGCCGGCAGCTGAGCCGACGGGTGCCGCTGCGCTGGGGATTGGCGCGGTTGTCGGCACAACCGAGCTGGTCGCACCGGGTTTTACCGCCGAGGAGCCCGGCTTCGGCGCGCCGCCAGGAACGGCCGCTGCGGGCACTTCCGAACCGAGCAAACCCTTTCCAAAATTGACCGCAGGCTGTGCCAAGTTCATCAGGTCGTCGCCGGCATCCGCGAATGCAGCTGGGACCGCCGCAAGCGTGCCCCGCACCAGCGTGCCGGCTCCGCGCATGTACTGGCCTTGCTTCCACTGGTCGGCGACATCTTCCCCGGTGCCGCGCAGCACGGCCTGGGTTCGCCATCCAGAGCCGTCAGAGCGGTGCTGAGGCAAGAGGTTCGCCCCGAAGCCTTGGCCGTCGCCGGATGCCGGCGCCGGGCTCGTGGCAGCAGCTCCGGCAAAGCCGCGGCCAGAACCAGGAGCGACGGGAGGGCTTGGGGAATTGGCGGCCAGCTGCGCAGCCTGAGGGCTGGGTAGCAGCGACGCCGAGAGCATGGGCAACGGAGCCGGAATACTTGCGCTGACATCCACACCAGGCGTAGGCGCCGCCGGTGCAGCCGAAAACCCACGCACCTGAGTCATTCCGGGATTCGAGGCGGCTGCGGCGGTGTCCCCAAAGCTGTTTGGCCGCCAGCGCGCTTCTTCATTGACCACACCACCGTTCGCGAAAAACAGCTCAGGCTTGAAACCGGCCGGCTGCGAGTCGGTGGGCACATGGGTGGCGTCCTTCATTTGGTCCAACGCCTGCACTCCGATGGCGTGCACCTGGTCGGGCGGCAACTGGTACTCACCATTGCTCAAGTTCACGGGAACTGGAGCGCCCATCCCTGCAAGGCTCTTTTCCCCGATTTGTGCCGTCGAATCAGCCGGCATGATGTACGAGCCATCTTCGACAGCGGTTTGGATCGAGTCCGACGTGCCAGAGCCAGGCCCGCGGACCGGACCACCGTTCGCCATGCCTCGACGGAAGCCACGCTGGTTTTGGTCAGGCTTGCTCCTCGAGCTTGGATGAAAGCCATGCATAGGCCACCTCTGAGAATGTTGATCGGCCATTTTTCTCGGCGGTCCGCCCGTCCTCAACCCCTACAAGGGGCCGCGCCGAGGGACCGTCCCAGCATGAGCACTGGGGCGCCTTGCGTCCCGACCAGCGCCCCTTGAGCCAAACCGTTTCCAAAGCTGCGCTCCTAACCTGCGGCCGCCGGGATGATGCCGTCGTGTGCTTGCCAGAACGATGGCGCTATCAGTGGCGTTGCTTGCCTTGGCCTTGCCGCAGACAGGGCAGAATGCGCTCTTTTGGCCGCCCTCGGCCAGCAGCGGACATTTCCATCAATCTCGTAAGAGAAGTCAGTGTGAGCGCCACCAATGACCCCAAACGTTGTGAGTTGCTTCGAGAGCTGGAAGCTATGGACGCGATGGTGCATGCAGTCATGGCCGGTGAAAGCCTCAACTGCAGCCGCTGTGGTTCACCTCTGGTTTTCCACCGTCCCGGTTCGGGAGTGCATCCCAGTGTCTCTTGTGGGCAAGGCTGCACCGAGGTATCCCTCACAATGGCGCCAACAAAGAGCCTCCTAAGGTCCTGAATGGCCACCATCGACCAGAAGTAAAAGCCGATACCGGCCACGACCGGACATTCATCCCATTTGCCAAAATGCCAGTTCCAAACGACATTGACCACACCGTACTGGGCAGGAGTTGCCAGCAAGCGATTGCTGCGTTCAGGTCCTCGCCCTTGTCTGTGTCGTCGTGCAGACTCGTTCACTATGTAGGGGTGGACAAGCCGAACGCCAAAGACGTTGCCGCGAGTGAAGTCGAGGCCGAGATTGCCGGCTGTCGCGCTGAAGGGTTCTACGTCGACTGCCTATATGAGGGTGGCCAACTGTTCATTCTGGTTCAAGAGCCGGGCTGCCCGATACCTTCTTGGCAGCAGGTCATGGATGAAGAAGCCATCATGGACGTTGAGGGCCTTTTGGAGGCTGCTTCCCGACGGGGCGAGCTTTGACTCGATTCGGCCAGAACCAGTCGTTCCCGGTCTGCTGAACATCGACTGATAGCAGACGTTCCTCAGGCCGAACAAAACGAAGACGGTGACACACACAGAGGTGCAAATGGCATTCGAGATAGACGAGGGCACTCGAAATGCGATTGAGCGGGTTCTTGGCCACTCAATCGCGACGCAACGTGGCAACTTATCTGGCTACGACGAAATCGCTGACGCCGATCTAAACGAGCTGCGCCGGCTTTGGTCTAGCGGTGGAGTGATCACCGTCAGCTACCTTCTGCACCGACTGGACGGACGTGGTGGCCTGCAGAATGCCAAGATGTACATCCATCATGTGATCGGTGTTAGAGATATGACAACGAGCGAATGGTTGGAGCGGTCGTCGACACTTGAGTAATACGAGTTGCAAGTAAGCCCGCTGTCGGCCAGGACCGGACATACCTGATGCCTCCTCAAATTGTGAACACCGCCCTTGTCGCCTCGCAGCGATGGAAGCTCTGGCTTTGTGCATTTGCAGGCGCACTGGTGGGTGCTTGCCAGTTCGCACCGACATGGGTGGCCGACGTTCGGCGCTGACGTGGCGACCATAAGGCTATTGGCGCTTGTTGGAGCCTGCCTGCTCTTGGTCCTAGCATGCATCTCAATTCGGTGCCCTGCTTGCGGCCTCGCTCTGGTTTGGCAGGGTATGCGACGACAACCTGTATCCCAGTGGCTCGCTTGGCTTTTGCGCGTTGAGGCCTGTCCGCGTTGCGGCTTCTCTCACGGGCCATTCGAGCACGGAAAATAGCGGTAGCCGACGTTAGTCGGCCAAAGGCGGACATTCCAATGACCTCTGCAAACGACATTCATCAGGAATTTGACGCAGCGTTGCGCTCTACTACTTGCCCGGCGTGCGAGTTGCCCTATTCAGACGCGGCGGTGCAGTGGTGCAATGGTTGGCTCGCGGGTCGGTACGACCTTATGAAGGCAATCGGAGGACAAGAGCGTGATGGGCCAGTCCACATCCGGTGTGAGATGTGTGGCACAAAAGCCTCCTTCGATATTTTCACAACGACTGCTACTGCTCTTCCCGAGGATGTCTAGGCTCAATGTCCGGGAAGGGCCCCGCAACGCCAGCAGTGCAAAGGCTATAGTCGCCCAGGACCGACAGAGGTGCTCGGAGCCTCGAGTAGTTCATGCCACAAAGGATCTACGTTGCGACCGCCACTCCCCATCTACGACGCAGCAGTTTTTGGAGACGTTGCTCTCGTGGCTCGTCTGCTTGACGAAAACCCAGCATTGGTCAACGCCGCCGACGAGTGGGGCTTCACGCCGTTGCACGGCGTGGCCGGCGAAGATCAGCTTGAAATGGCGAAGTTACTCATCGCGAAGGGTGCAAACGTCAACGCACAGAATGACTCGGGGATAACTCCACTTCACCTTGCAGCCTACCCCTTCATGGCAAGGCTTTTCGTCGAGGCAGGGGCGTTGCTCGAAGCAAGAGAGGGCGGTGAGGGCACGCCGTTGCACATACTCAGCGAGAGCGACGACAGGCTCGACGTGATGGAGGCGCTGCTTGAACTTGGTGCCGATGTGAATGCAAAGGACCGTCGCGGCCAAACCGCGCTTGACACCGCTGTGGACAGGGAGGATCAAGAAATGATTGACCTTCTGACCCGATTCGGCGGCACCCGAGGCGTCCACCCTTGACGCTGCTGGTCAGTCTGTTGAACGACCGCTGTTGAGCGCTTTGAACTTCCGCTTTGGGCCCTGAGCTGCCGCTCGCAGTTCTCCAAAAGCGGTCATAGCGCTCCACTGCAATCCGTCAGAACGGGCTTCAGGCATCCGAGGTTTCGTAGACACCACTGAGCCGGAGAACAGCACCACTCAGGCCGGGGTAGTTGTTGTTGTACGTGAAGATTGTGCAGTTCTTCGTGCCAAGCGTGCAGACGCCCTGCAGCATGTTGCCTGTTGCGGCGTCCTCCCGCCCAGCCAGCACGGCACCGTTATTCGCCGTCCACGGCAGGGTAAGTCGCACGCCTCCGCCACCGGTGTTGTTATTCGTGATCGTCAGCGAGGCGTTGATGAAAACCGTCTTGCCAATGCGCTTGTGCCACACAAGTCCGGAGGCATCAGCAAAAGCGCCGCTTACCGGCGCGAAAGTGGCGGCAACACTGGTCCAGGCCGTGCCGGTGTCGCCGGTGCCGCCGCTGCCCACAGGCAGGGGCTGGGCCAGCGTGACCACGTTCGTAGCGCTGATGGCCACAGGGTCGGCGGTGGGGCCGGTGGCGTTGCCGCGCGAGATCTTGAAGCCGCCCGCGCCGTCCACACGCATGGTGAAGTTCTGCGTCGCGGTGGCGCTGCTGCCCACCTGCACCCCGCTCGAAGCCTCGATGGCTGAATAGAAACGTGCCGTGCCACCGCGCGTGAAGTATGCGAACAATTGCTGGACGTTGGAGGCGTCGTAGTAGTACAGCGGCAGGTTGTGGGACGTGTCGCCGACCGCCAGGCCCATTTGCCAGCGCACCGCGCCGGCCTGATCCCATTGCAGGTATGCGGAATGGTCGGTCGCCGTGCGGCCCACCGCCAACACGGCGTCATTGCCCGAGCCGGACGAACCCGTGACCACCAGGTGCTTCACCGGCCCTGCGTTGGTGTGCGTGAAGTTCGCCGCCGTGACGATGGTGCTTCCGTTGATCGCGGGCGAGGTTAGCGTCTTGTTCGTGAGCGTCTGCGCCGTGTCGGTGGTCGCGATGTTGCTTGGCAAATTGGCGATCGGCAGCGTGCCCGACACATCGGTGGCAAGTCCTACCTTGCCCCATGCAGGCGCCACGCCCACGCCCCCGGAGCGCAGCACATTGCCGACTGCCACGGCCGCCAGCTTGCTCAGCACGGTGGTGCCGCTCGCATAGAGCATCTCGCCCACGGTGTAGCTGGTCTGGCCCGTCGAGCCATGGTCTACGCCCAGCAGCCCCGACATGGCAGTGCTGGTCAGATCCACCGCCGTCACTGGGACGTTGATCGCGGAAGACCCGTCGAAGTTGGTAGCGGTGCCAGTGATGGCGCCGGTGATGCCGATCGCGCGCGGGGTGGCCAGCTTAGTCGCAGTGGCCGCGTTGCCGCTGGTGTTGCCCGACATGGCGCTATCGGTGTAGGCGATCTGCTTGGGCACGTTCCAGGTCGAGCCGTTCCAGCTGCCCTGGTAGTGATACAGGGCTGCGCCGCCCTTGCTCATGAACAGCGCATTGACCAACCCGCCGCTGGCATCCGTGTAGTTGCTCAGGCTAAGCACGTCGCCGTAATCGGTGCCCACGGTGCCGGTTTCCATGCCAGTCTTGGACGAGAACCACGAGCGCGTGCCCCACGGAATGCCGGCGACGGCAGATGGTGAGAAGTCCGAAGGCTTCAGGATGCGGTTGTCGGTTGCTTGCAGCACGCCGGCGCGCGCGGCGGTCGTTGCCGTCGCGACGTTGCCGCCTTCCGTGGCAAGCGCTACCCATGTGCCCCACACGCCGCTCACCGCACCGCGCACCCACAGTTTCTGGGTGCGCCAATCCCCGGTCATCTGGTACGAATAGCCGCCACCGCTGTACGTCATCGACATGATGGCGCCATCAACGATGCCAGAAGGCTTGTCGGAAGCGGAGCTCGCCAGGAACCGTGCACTCCATCCACCGACGTTTGAGGCTGCGTCAGCAGTAGCAGCTGTCTGGCTCAGCAAGAAGTTGGTGGCAGTTGCGCCTGTGATCGTGGCCGCGTTCCCAGAGATCGATATGGCCCAACTACCGCTGGCGCCAACACCCGTTGTCGATGGTGCACCCAGCGCCGCCAGCGCCGCAGCGGCCGTGGTCGCCCCTGTTCCACCGTCCGAAATCGGAATGGCATCCGCCGCAGCCAGCTCTTGAATGCTGCCCGAGTAGATGACCAGGGGGTGCTTGGCCGCCACCAGTTACGCCAGCACGATGGGGTCGCTGGCCTCGAAGTTCAGCGCCGTGGCCGAGACTGCGATACCAAGGCGCTGCACAACATTCCCGGATGCGCTGGGCGCCGCGGAAGTTGCGCCGCCGGCGGTGGTATTCAGGAACTGCGGGCCAGGCGTCAGGCCGGTCATCGCAGTGTTGGTGCCTTCGAAGTACACCGTGGCGTTCGCGCCACTGGCCACAGCGCCGAGCACAAACCCGTGCGCTTCCTTGCCTTGGGTCGTCGCGTCGGCTTTACGCACGTTGGCGGTGCCGGCGTTGTTGTAGATGTTGACCAAATTGCCCGCCGACAGAGCTTCGCTCGCCAGGATCGTTGCCGTATCGGCGCCGATGCCCACAGGCAGCATGGTGCTGTCCAGCCGGCCAGAGCCGTCGAGCGCGGCCACCTTGCCAGCCGAGCCTGCGCCTGCCGACGTGGTTGTGGAATTGACCAGCGTGGGGTCGAGGATGCCGCTCGCGTTGAGCGCCGCCACCTTGCCGCTGTCGCCCGCGCCGGCGCTGGTAGTCTTGCTGTTAACGATCGTGGGGTCGAGCACGCCCGCGGCGTTCAGGGCTGGCAGGCGGTTCGCATCGCCCGCGCCCGCGCTGGTGGTCAGCGCGAATTCTTCGGTGGTGGTGCCGGAGACTTGCTTGAGAAACTTCTTGGTCGAGTTGGTGCCCATGATTTACTCCTGAAGGACGATGGGCGCCTTGGCCCCGATGAGAATTTGGGTCGGCAGCGTGGCGATGCCGACAATGAGGCTGAAGCCGGTGGTGGGCGAAGGTTGCGTGAGCACGCCCTCCAGGCCGACGAAGACAGGCTGGTCGGGCGTCCATGCCCACGATGGCTCAGTCATGAGGCCGCCGAACTGGATCTGCGCGAGCGCGCCCTCCTCCACCGCGCCGCGCGTGATGCCGAGCACCGCATTGGCGTCGGCGACAACGGTGTGATCGGCATAGATGGCCTGGCCAGCCAGCAGCCGCACAGCGCGGTGCCCGCCGAGCGGCACAGCGGCCGGGAACTCGACGTAGGCCTGCCCCAAGCCGCCGGGTGGTCCAGGTGGGCCCTGCCGACCCTCGTCCACGAGCACGATCTGCGCGCCCTCGGTAACCACCAGCAGGTCGGGCTCGGTATCGACCAGCATCTGCGGCGGCTCGATGTCGGCGACCTCGGCACCGGGATCGGCAACTTCGACAAGCAGCTCACGCTGTGTTTCAACCAGCGTTTCCTGCTCGACGATCTCCAGCAACTCGGTGTTGCAGTCACGGGCCACGTGTGACCTCCGGGGAGACCGCGACGCTGCCGGACAGCAAGCGGCGCACCGTGCCATCTGCGAACACCACCTCTAGGTCATACACCGCAGTGCGCCATGTGATCGCCGCAGTCGCGTCCGCCTCGATGCGCAGCGTGACGGTGCCGACCGCGGCGCCGAGCACGATGCCGCCGTTGGTCGTGGTGAGCTCGATCAGCACCTCCGGTGCTTCGAGCTTCTCGCGGATCTGCATGCGCGCCGCAGCTCCGGTGAGGTCGACCGGCGCAGGCGGCTTTCCAGTCTTCCAAGTCACAGTCTTCGTGAACGTGGCGCCCTGGTCGATTTTGAGAGAGAGCTTGAATGCAGCCATCGCCGGCATGGTGCCGGCGTATGGCGAGGCGGGCGAACCCTACAGGGGTGGGTCAGAGCGAACTGGAATCGCCCCCGCTGATGCTTGCGCCTGCGTTCAGACCGTTCCACGAAGATGCAACCACGCCGCCCACCGTGCTAGCGTTGGCCAGGGCGGCGCGCACGCGGTCGCTGTTCGCTTGCGACTTCGCGTTCAGGTTCGCCTGGTTCGCCGCTGACTGCAGCTGCGCGTCGGTGATGTTCAATCGCACCAGTGGCTCGATGGCGGCAACCTCCGCCGAATACATGGCGGTGAGCGCGCGTGCCAGTTCCGTCTTGAGGCCGGCCAGCGACGTGGCCAGTTGCACTGCTGTCTGCGGCCCGAGGATCAGCGTGCGGATGTACTCGCTGGCCAGCTGCAGCGCGGACTTGCGCAGGTCGATGGAGGTGGTGATAGCGAAGCGGGTGTTTTCGAGCTCAGTCTCGAAGGTCTTGATGGCAATGTCGCGGCTCTGGCCGGCCAGCTCTTTCGAAGCCGCCAGACGGATCTGCGTGACCTGCGCGGCCGCGGCACCGGGCGGCAGCGGAAAGCCTCGGTTCGCCCAGGTGGCCACTGCAGACTTCTCGAGCTGCTGAGCCTGGGTCAGGATCCGAGCCTTGTCTCGCTCCCAGATCTGCTGTTCCACTGAAGCGTTGACGCCGGTACCGCCCTGCGAGAGCGCGGTGTCCAGCCACGCCAGCGCGGCCGGGTAGAAGTTGCCGTCTGGGAAATAGGTCTGCAGGAACGTGCCATAGCCGCCTTGCAGCAGCGCGTTGATTTCGGCGCGACTGTCGTCATAGATCGCCTTCGCCTCGTTCGGATCGATGTTCGGAAGGTTCGGCGGCAGCGGCGGCAGGTAACTCTTGTCGAGCAACACGCCCGGCATCTGGGGCGCGGGATTGGTCAGCGCGATCGCGTTATCGCTGATCTCGAAGAGCTTGTTGAGCAGCGAAAAACCGTTCTTCCACTTCGCATTCATCACCTGTGAAACGATCACCGGCGCGCCAGCGCCACCAGTCGAAGGGTCAGGAACAGAAACGATGTCGCCGGGGTTGATCGGAGTGGTCATCAAATTTTCCTTTGTAGGTCTGCAACCTGCAGTTGCACGGTGTCGATCTCGAAGTCGGCCCCGTCTTGGTTGAAAAGCTCCAGCTCGAAGTAGTTGGCCTTCAGCCCCTTGCCAATGTCGACGCGCTGTTGCTGCAACACGTCGCTATGGCTGCGCGTGCGATAGTCGAAGGTCCTCCCTTCCGCCGTCACCCGCAAGATCAGCTTGTCCTCGCCGGCCATACCCACATAGCACTCGGCAACGGTCTTGCGCTGGGCGTTGCCGAGGTCCCGTTTTCCGAAATGCACGTGCGCGGCGATCGGCGCGCCGTTGTCTGTGGCGCCGTCCAGATCCACGATGCCGCTCTCGCCCGCGCCGAGGTAGCGGTCGCCCAGGCGGGCGAAGCTGTTGAAGTCGAATGCCGAGTAGCTGGTGTTGCCAAAGCCTTCCAGGTTCACCACCAGCGTCTGCATCTCGCCGGCTGGCACGCCGAGCATGGCGGCGCTGCTGGCAACCGACGCCATCAGCGCTTCCTGCATCGCCTCGATGCCCATCACGCTGTCCAGCACCGCACTCGAATCCATGCGCGCGTCCTGGACCGATTGCACGGTCATGGCGCCCGCCACCTGCGCGTTGCTGCTCATGAACACCACCAGCAGGGTGGAGGCCTTCATGCTGCTGCTCGCCTGCGTCGCGGCGCCCAGCGTGGCGTTGAAATTGCCTTCCAGCGCCTGCAGGCTCAGGCCCAGCGGCGCGAGACGCACGTCCATTTCCGCGTACGGGTGGTCGGCGTACAGCGCCTTCAGCGATGGGAGCTGCACCGCCATCTGCGCCAGGTTGCCCACCAGGAGGTCGAGGCTGGGCTGCAGCTGCGGGAGATCGATCTCCATCACGGTGAAGCTGGGCGCCACGAAGCCGGCCAGCAGGTTGGGCCGCAGCGGCGGCAGCGCGCATTCGAGGATGGCCGACACGCCCGACATGAAGTACTCCGCGAGCGACGGCAGCACGACGTTCATGGTCATGTTGTTGCTGGTCGGCAGCGCGCCCACCTGCGTCATCACCGGGTCGAACACCTCGTCGTAGGCCGAATACATGGCGGCTTCGAGCCACACCGGCGCGGTGCCGGCCGCGGCGTTCGTGTACTTCGTGGCGCCATTGACCTTGTAGGCCACGCTCGAGCCGCTGCGCTCGATGCGGAACACGCTGGCGCTGGTGTACGCGCCGGCGCTGCCCTTCACCACGCCGTTCTCCATGATCAGCGCCTGGCCACGGAACAGGTAGAAGGCGAAGTCGATGAGGTTGCCGCGGTATTCCTGCGTGCCGTCGTCGCTGTTCAGGCCACAGATGATGCCCACGGCCGAGCCGCTCGCCTTGAACTCGGCCCACCCGTCGCCGAAGATCACGTCTTTCGAGCGACCGCCGCTGTTCCAGCCCAGATTGAAATCGGCGTCGGTCGTCAGCCGGTCCTCATAGTGCGCCGGCACAGCCGGGTACTGCACCCGCACGCTCTCGTCCGAGCACGCCCAAACGCCCTGCACGCTGCCGTTCTTGATGGGCTCGTTGGGCGTGAACTGCAGCGTGGCGCCGCCGGTGGCCGGGTCCACCACCGCCGTGTAGCTGCCCGGCACGCTGTAGCGCAGGCCGCAGACATAGCGGCGCTCGAGGGTCGTGCGCGCGGGCTGCGCAGGCACGAAAACCGGCTTCACCACCGGCACGTTGTTGGTCTGCTTGATGAGGCGATTGCTAGGCATGCTCGATCCTGATGTCGGTCAGCCAAGGCGTGGCCGGGTATGGATTGATCGGTTGGTCGCCGCTGCGGGCGAACACCACGTCGCTGAAGTCAGCGAGGTTCTGAAACTGGTCGGTGGGCTGCGGTGGTCGACTGTCGGTCGCGATGACCGCTCGGCGCGTCCAGCTCGCGCCCTGGTCGATGGATTGCAGTAGACGGTGCGCGCCCTCTTCGTAGACCGGCACCACCAGGCGCCGCGGGCTCAGCGCGCGCACGGTACCGGTGTGGTTCTCGGCCAGCGGCAGGTTGCCCACGTCGGTCAGGGTCACACCATCGGTCGTCAATCGCACGCGGGCGGGCTGCGGCCAGATGGCGGAAATGTCGGGTGCTGTGGGCCGGGTCAGCACCAGCACGCCCGCTGGCATGGCGATCGCGTCCTTCAGGTAGGTGTCGGCCAGGAGCGGCGTGGTGGCGTCGAGTAGCACGGTGCTGCCCGTGATCGCGCCGGTGGCCACATCCACCACGCCCATCTTGACGCGCGCGCGCAGCGTGCCGCCGTCCATGTAGGGAACCACGGCCAGCACGACGCTGGTGGCGCGCGACAGCGGCGCGGTGACGACGCGCACCCAACTGGCCGCCTCGTTGAAAGCATCGATGGCCGACGGGTTGCCGCTGTCATTGGGCAAGCTGTTGATGGTGGCCAGCTCGGCGCCGAACAGGGTGGGCGTTGGCACCGCGGCCCACGTCGCGCCGGCGTCGGTGGATTTCGTGACGACCAGCACCGCCGCGGCGCTGTACGGCGCGCCGGCGCGGAAATACCGGTCGAACTTCATGAGCACGCCCGGCGCCAAGGTCGTGACCGACCCGTAATAGGCCACGGCGCCCGCGAAACCCAGCGTGGCGCCCAGCGCGAAGCCGCTCTCCCCGTCGTCCCGCAGGAACACCATCACCGGGTTGCCGCCCGCGCCCATCTGTGTGACGCACGCGCCGCTGTAGAACTTCGGGGTGCCGCCGGCGTCGCGGTAGCCGCTCTGTGCCTGGATGAGCACGTAGGCGCCGCGCGCCGTGAGGATGTTGTTCGTGATCGAGTTGGCCTCGTAGTAGGGCGTCACGTCGATGCCGCGGCGCGACCGCGCCTGCTGGAACACCGCCTGCGTCCACTGGCCGCCGTTGAAGTCGCTGATGACCGGCGTGCTCGAGGCGACCAGGCGCAGGGACTGCATCAGCGCGCGGCCGTAGTGGCGGGTGTTCGGGTCGATGCTCACGCCGTCCCATGGCGCGCCGACCAGTCCGAACAGACCCTCGGCGTTGGTGGCGCCGCGCACCTGCCACACGCCGGCGGCCGTGCGGCCCAGGCTGTAGACCGCTGCCAGATCCTGTTCGACCTTGAAGACCGTGAAGAGGTCGCCATTGCGCACCGCTACCGCGCCCGGGGTGCGCTTGCGCTGCCAGGCCGGGCCCAGCGAGCGGCGCAGGTGCTCTACCGCCCCACTTCCCCCCGGGTCAAACCCGTTCGGGTACTTGGTGGGCTGCTGGCTCACGCAACCTCGCGCGTGCCGGCCAGGGCAGTCCAGAAGGTCGGAGTGACCGGAATGCTCAACGGGACGATGTGGCGCACCACGCTGCCGCCATCGTTCACGCTGATGTACGTGCCCACCACCACGTCGAGCTCGTTGAGGAATTCGACCTTGTAGATGCCCGCCGTGGGACACAGGGTGTCGATGCGAAGGTCGTCAGCGACGATGTCGGCAGCGCCTCCGTTGTCGTACATGACGAAGGTAGTGACAACGCCAGGCGCAACCGTGCCGGTGCTGGCACTATCTACGCGCGTCGGCGACGTAGAGCCAAACCGGCCAGCTGCCGGGCCGCCCGGGTCGGTGAATCGGAAGTTGCCCGCCACCACGCCGCCCACGCGATAGCCGCCACCGAAGTCAGAGGCCACCAGCACGTTTGCCGGGCAGGACGCCAGCGCCGTGACGACTGCCTTTTTTACGGTGACGGCCATGCTCAGGCCGCGGGCATCGTGATGTTGCCGGCGTCGACGGTCTGCGTGGCGCCGCTTGCGATGCTGGTGCTGGTCATGTTCAGCTCGGACGTGCTGGTGCCGCACTTGCCCTGGATGCGCTTCGCGGTGGTGCTCGCATTGCCAGTGTCGGCGGTGTCGGTCAGCCGGAAGTGCGTGGCGGTACCGCCCGCCACCGCGACACCGGACCACACTTGGCTCGAAGCCTTGGGCAGCGCGCCGCCCACGGCCGCATCGAACGCCAGCGCGGCGGCCGATGGACCCGTGAGCGTCACCAGCAGCGTGCCGGTGATCGCATCGTTGGCCGAGACGGGCTCAGTGCCGGAGTAGATGCGCATCACAAGGGTGGCGAACGCGCCCTTGACGGAGCCGGTCTCCAGCATGTGGTTGCGCATGCCGTCGGAAAGTTTTGCAGTCATGGGGTTCCTTATGCAGCGGAGGTCAGAGAGTTGGCGGCCACCACGGTCAGCTTGTCGCCGGGGTTCATCAGCTTGGGGGAGCCGAACTTCACGGCGCTGGCCAGCACGCCGTTCACGGACCCCTTGGCCTGCGACGATGTGATGACGCCGCCGTAGATGGTCTTGTTGTCGTTGAAGATGAACTCGGCCTTGTTCGAGCTGTTGTCCACTGCGCCGTTCGACACCGAACCGGTAACGAAGTCCGGCCGGCTGATGGCGTCGTAGGCGGTGCACTCGAGTGCAGTGCTGGGGAACGCGGCGGCCGTGAGGCCGGGCTGGGGCGTGTAATCGCCCTCGAAGAGCGCGATGTACCACTGCGTCACCTGGGCGCCGCCCTTGAACTCAGTGGCCATCATGTGGTTCAGGCCCTCGGTCGGCACCAGGTTGCGCACGCGCTCGCGCTCGATGCGGCCATCCGCGCGTTCGATCGTCACCAGCCACTCGAAGCCGACTTGAGCTGCGGATTTCATTGGAACGTTCCTTTCTTCATAATTTCTGCTTCCATGTAGCTGCTTGCCACGGCTACGCTGGGCTCCACGCGCGTGCGGGTTGCGATGATTTGCCGCAAGCCGTCGCGGTCCCGGAACAGGGTCGCACCGGCCGTCGCGCTGGGCACGTCGAGTGCGTCTTCCTGCACGTTGGCCAGGCTCAGGTCGGGGTTGCCGATCACCAGGCCGTGCACCGACTGCCAGAACACCTGCGAGCCCTGTTTGCTGCGCGGCAGCGTGCCGCTCGTGAAAGGAATGGCGCCGTACGGCAGCCGCTCGACGAGTTGGCCTTCGACCAGATCGGCCAGCGCATAAGTCTTGTCGGCCGCGATGAAGATGCCGCCGTCGACGACCTCCACCACGCTGATCGGCTCGGCGAAAGCCAAATAGCCCGACGCGGGGTCGTAGACGCCGTACTGATACGGCAGGCTGTAGAACAGCAGGTTGCCACTGACCACCAGCATGCGGCCCTTGTAGTGGCGCACGATGGTGCCGGGCGGCATGGGCGCCAGGTTCAGGGTGTCGCACTCGCGCCCGCTCTGGGTGTGCACCGGCACGCTGCCGCCGAGGCCCAGCGTCTGGTAGATCAGGATTTCGCCATTGGGTGCCGACAGGAAGACGTTCACCACGTCGCTGGCGCTCCAGCTGATGGCGCTGCCCTCGGGCACTTGCAGTTGAACAATGGGCGTGGCGGCGGACTCGCCATCCGGGCCCGTGCGGGTGAACGCAACCAGGTAGCGGCCGGCGCGCAGCGAGCCCTCGCCCTTTCCGACGGCGACCAGCGGCGCGGTGTCGAGCGCGTCGGTCACGGCCGGTCGGTCCTCGCCGTTGATGACGCGGCGCAGCGTCACGCCGTTTGACCAGTACACCGCGTTGTCGGCGCCGCGCGAGAACGACACCGGCAGCTGCGGCATGTTGGGGCGCACGATAACGCGCGTGAAGTCTGCACCACCGTCACGCAGACGTTCCAAGTTGCCATTTATGACGGCAAAGGCTTCGCTGAAAGGCGAAGTCGACCAGATCGAATGCGCGCGGCCCGAAATTGCTGTGGTCTGCCCGCGGCGGCGCTTCAGGTAGCCCTTGGCGTTGATGTCGACGTTATCGGCCGCGTAGAGGTAGGTCGCCGGCCTTCGGTTGGGCAGCGCGGTGTCAAGTTGCGTCGGCTCCAGCCGGTTGTTCAAACCGGGAGCGAGAGAGCCGATGGGGACGGAACGAACTGCCATGGCTCACCACCGGTGCACCGCAATGACGTGCGGCTGATTGGCCCGCTGGTCCTTGCGAAGGTCTGCATCAGGGCGCAGACCGAAGTACTGCTCGAACGCAGCCAGCGCCACAGCGGCCTTCTGCGGATTGAACATCTCGGTATCTGGCTTGCTGTACGCGCGATGCAGAGCCCAATGCACTAGGAAGCGATGATGAATTGCCCCGATCTCCGGTATCGTTTCGCCGTCCGAGTCGGATGTGATCGGTGACAGTGGCGTCCGATACCCTTCAAGACGCAGCATGTAGGACCCATCCACGATGCCAGGAAGTACCACCCGCGTGTCGTCTTGAACGAGGTAGCGGGGGCGTCCCCGCTCGTCGCGCCAGCGCGGGCAGACCTCGTCTAGCTCATCCCGAGTCGTGATGTGAAGTTCCTGAATGCATGCGCTGTCGGCGACGCTCAGCAGCCTCGCCTTCGTGACCTCGAACATCCGCGAGTCGAGGGGATACGAGCTCCTATTGGCGACAACAGCGATCTGGACAATGCTCAGGGTGTAGTCGTCGAACAGCAGCCGCTTTCGGATCGCAGCCTCCTCCTCGGCCTCGCCCAAGAAGCGCGCGACCTCCGCGTCTTTCCAGAGCAGATCATCATCGCCGCCACCGATGCTCGAGGGAGCATCGTCGGCATCCGACCGAAACGAGGCAATTAGGTCGTCGAGCGTCATGCTCAGGGAACCCCGTACTGATCGATCATCTCGACAATGCGAGCGCGCATGTTCTCGACCGAAAGGTTCTTGGGCACCTTCTGGTTGAACTTCGCGACACCCCAGTCCTGCAGCGCTTCCTTGTCCATCGAGTCCAGCGTTTGCACCAGGTCGAGGCGGTTCTGCTCAGCCAGCTTCTGGTCGTCTTCGAGCTTCTTGGCCGCAGCGAGGCGCGTGGCCGTGTCGTCCTCTGGCTCCTGGGCGGACTCGTCCTTGCCGCGTGGTACATCGCCAGGCGGCGCCACCGGGGTCTGCGGAGCGGCACCACTCTCGCTGGAGCTGCCCTCGCCCGTAGGCACGACGGGCGACTGCACGGGCGCGGGCGCTGGGGCGGTCGCCGCAACGGCCGGCTGAAGCACGACTCTCTCGAAGCAGTCGTCGTGCCGCAAAAACTTCGCGACCAGATCCAGATCGGTGATGACGCGCACCTGGCCGGGCACGAACGGAAGGTTCGAGCCGTAGAGGCGGTCGTAGAACGGGTCTTCGCGCCCGATGTACTTCACGGACACGCCATTCGTGTTGGTGGGCATGAGAGCTCCTTGAGTGGTGAGAAACGGGGAAGGCGCTGCCGCCCTCCCCTGCGACTTCACTTCGCGCCCAGGCGCTCGCCGTGGACGATGAAGTCGATGCGGCTGACCTTGGCATTGGCCGCGCCGGCGATCGTCAGCACCAGGAAGGCCTCCTTGGGCAGCGTGACCGGCGCCTTCGCCGAGCTCGTGCGCAGGCGAGCCGCGGCGTTGAGCACGATGCCGGTGCCGAAGTACGCGAGGTCCTGAGGCACCTCGACGCTATCCACGCCGTCGGCGTACTCGAAGCCGAGCGAGCCGGTTACGGCTGCGGTCATGGCGGTGGACACGATCGCTTGCAGGTCCTCGGCGCGGAAGCCGGCCGGCAGGCTCTGCAGGTAGACCTTGTCGCCGATGCCGAGAGGCGTGGTCGCATTTGCACGCACAGCTGCGCCGGTGGCGTCGGTTTCGAGCGTGGCGCGCAGCGTGGTGACGTTGCCGTAGGCGGCCATGCCGCCGAACTGGTTGATGCCCAGTCCCTTGAGTTTGATGTTGGCCATGTGAGGCTCCTTGATGGGGTGAAGGGAGAAAGGCCGGGTTGCCCCGGCCCTGGGTCATCAGCCGCGCGGCTTGATGATCGGCACCACCGTGTCGAGCACCGTCACACCGTGGTCGGTGAATTGGGTCTCGTCGCCATGGTCGATCGCGAAGCGAACCTTGGACATGCCCAAGATGGCGCCGATCAGGATTTCCATCTTGTCGCCGTGGTCGTCCTTCTCTTCGCTCCAGAAGAACGGCATGCCGCTGTGCTCCGAGGCGCCGAACGCCTGCGCGAGGCCCTGACCGCCCATCAGGATGGCGCGGTCGATGGCGAACTTCGTGGTGAAGCTAGCCGGCACGACCGCGGCCGTCTCGACCTCGGAGTCGTATGCGGCGCAGTACCGGATGGTGTCGCCTGCATAGAAGCGGATCGGCTTCGGCATCTTGACCATCAGGATGCCGCCCCACAGGCCCGCTTCCATCAGGAACAGCGGGTGGTCCTTGGCCAAGCGTGCGCGGGCCACCGCGTTCGCCTGGAAGTTGCGGAAGGCTGGGTCCGTCGCGAAGCCGCTGTACTGGGCAGGCGAAAGCAGCATCACCCGGATCGGGCTGTCGGTCGCGGCCTGGTCGTCGTCGAACTTGACCGGGGGCGGCGGCAGCGGGATCTGGTCGATGTAGGTGCGCACGGCGTCGACGGTCCCCATCTTCAGCAGGTCGGTCGATGCGATGTCGACCTCGCCCGCGTTGACGGTGAACTGGTCGATCGCACCGGCCTTGGCCATGAAGTGGCGGTTCTTGGTCGGCGCCTTGACGCGGTTGACCATGATCTCGTTGAACTTCGGATGCGTCTCGACCGGCACGCGCCATTCGATGTTGTCGTGGAAGCCGCGAGCGCCGCCAGCGTGGACCAGGATCGACTGGTCCAGGAAGTCGTCCATCTTCTGCTGTGCGAGCGGGCGCCCGACACGGCGCAGATCCACAGGGCTGCGAATCTGCGACATCACGTCGCCCATGTCGATCGGGAAGCGCGCCTGGTTGACGCGAAGCCGGTCTTCGGACAGCTTGATGCCCACGCCGCGGCCCTTGGCGTACTCGCTGCCCATGATCGGGTAGCCGCCGCTCGGGTTGATGAGGTTGAACTTCACCTCGTCGCCCTTGCCCTGGCCCAGATCCTGCGCCTGCACGATCGGCATGTGGTTGGTGGACTGCTTCTTGATCGTGCTGATCGCGCCCTCCAGCTTCGGCATCTTGCCGACAAGCCGGTTCATGGTGGTGTTGCGTTGCTGGCTGACGGCGAACACGCCAGCTGCCTGCTGGACCATCGCCTTCGGGTCGCCGTACGCGGTTTGCGTTTTCGTTGCGGTCATCTAGACCTCCTTGTGTGTGGTGCTGTGTGGGCCAGATGGCTCACAGGGATCGGTTCAGAAACGCATCGATCTGTGCGGGCGTCATGCCTTGCATGGCGTCGGCCATCGATACGGGGTCCATGGCCGCCAGTCGCTCGTGCGGCGACAGCGCGTCGGCCCGCCCGCCCGGGATGTCCGAGAGGGAGGCCGGCACGGCTGGCGCCGCGGCAGCGATGGCGGCTTGCGCCGCGGCCATAGGATCGGTCGCAGCGGCCTGACCCTTTCCAGAGGCTGCGGCTACAGCGGGCGCTGCGACAGCCTTCTTGAAATCGTTGAACAGCTCGACCACCTGCGACGTGGAACCCTTCTCCAGCACATCGCGCAACGTCGGTTGCAGATAGCTGGGTTGGGCGCCGATCCACTTTTGCAACTCGGCGCTCTCCACGAGGGAGTCCGCGTCGGGATGCGCCTTGTAGATGGCATCGAGGTGAGCCTCGTGCGCAGTGCGCTGCTGTTGCTGCTGGTACGGCGCCATGGCCTTGCCAACGTGGGCTTGGACCTGCTCCTGCACCTGCTGCACTACCAGCGTCTGAATGCCCTTGGCCAGCGCCTCTTCGGAGAAGTCCCCGAAGATGGCCGGATCGACACCCTTGTCGATAGCCGCTTGCGCGGCCGCAACTTGGTTGTCGGTCTTCGTCGGCGCTTGACCCGCATCAGCGCGCTCCTGCGCCTGGGTCTGTAGGTCCGCAAGTTGGCGCTGGGCCGTCTCCGCTTGCGCCTTCCAATGCTGCTCACCCTCGCGGGCCTGCACCAGCTTCTCGTACGGGATGGTGTGCTTGCCATCCTTCGCGAGCAAGATGGCGTGGGACGCATCGGGCTCGGCTACTGGAGCTGCTGCAGGCGCCGCGGAGGGCGCTGGGGCGGGGGAAGGTGCAGGCGAAGAGGCCGGAGCGGCTGCGCTGCTGTTCGTGTTGGCGACACCCGCTTCGGCGGAAGCGGCGGCGTCTGCAGCAGTGGTGGACGCGGGCGCGCCACCGTCATCCAGCCCGAAGCTGGTATCGCCCGATGCGAGCTCGAGGAGCTGCGCAGCCTGCTGCGGCGTCAGTGCGCCAGTGATTTCGTTGTTCTGGAAAAAGTCGTTGGATGTCGTCATGCCTGTCCCGCCACATATCGCCGTGGCCGCAAAGGGGCCAGCAATCCGGTGCGAGCCACGTGGGCCCGCGTCATCTGCCTTGAATCCACGGCGTTGCCACCGTGACGTCGCCCCAACGCTCGCGCGCGGTGCTTGAAGGCAGTTTCAAGAAGCAGGAGACAAAGACGAAACCCTACAGGGGGTTCAAGCCGCCAACTGCAGCACCCGGCACTGGTGAGGCAAACTTGACGCTTCAAGCTCGTTGTTCATTTACAAAACCCATGCAATCGTTTCAGCTAGAAGATCGCGGCTTTTTCTGGAAGTCTGACGAGGCGCTACCAAATGGCGAGGTTCCATCAGAAGCGGTCCCCGGCTCGCTCACAATCGACTCCGAAGGGAAAATACAGCTAGAGCTGGACGGAATTTTTTCAGGCAGTAGCCACCCATGGCAAGTCATCTTCGATGACAAGATCGACGATCTCAAAGACCGTACGTTCTTGGGGCTGCTAAAAAAGAGCAACCAGTACGTCAGGCTCAGCGGCTTGCTTAGAAATGGCGGGGCTGCACGAAGCCGCGGAATCTCATATGTGAGTTACCTTGTTCAGACCTGCTTGGTAGCCGGCGGACCTTTTTCGGATGCCGACCTCGACAAAGACATTCTTGAACTCGAAGTCGATATTGAGGGATTTGAAGAGTGGGTTGGACAGGGGCAACTACAACCCAAGCAAACTCCGCGAACCTTGAGCGTCAAACACATAGCGAGCAAACCCAAACGCTATCGGTTAGACGACGGATATTTGGAGATACGCTTCGAAGTGGATGTGCCAGCTGTCACTCAAATGAGGCGACACCGCATGGAGCTCAGAACACGACACTTTGTTTCGTGGACTCCTCGACAGCCGATTGCGACGGCTGACGCGATTGAGCGATACAAGATTCTTCAGGACCTGATGATTCTTCTCACCGGCTCTGACCGACCGCTTGAATGGCCGACAGTGACGCTAGGTCCAAAAAGGGTGAGCGTCCAGTCCGACCATCTTGACCGGCCGCACGCGGTTCACTTGGGCTGCAGCTGTGCTCCGACGTAGGCAACGCACTCCACGAGGTTGAGGGCGGCTAGCAGCAAGAACTTCTCGGCGTCAGTTCGCACGCGCAGCAGGTCGTGCTGGCCAAGGTGGCCATACACAAACGCCAGCAGGTAGCACTCGGGGTGGTCGACGCAGAACTTCGTGATCATCTGCTCGACGAGGTCTGGCGGCACGCCCTCGGTGAACTTCATCGTCGCCGTCAGCCGCTGCAAAGTAATAGTCCGCTCAAGGCCGTCGTTGACGGCCGGGTGCTTTATGGCGTGATGTCGGCCACGTGCTGGAGCAGGCCG
>NZ_JBFUPJ010000020.1:0-144058 GCF_041355175.1 Variovorax sp. RCC_210
GGAGGCCTCGAAGCGTGCGGGGTCGGCATCGGTCTGCAGTGCGTCGCGCAGCTGGCGCAGGATGTCGGTCGCCTCGGCCTGCGCGGCGCGGCGCGCGCCGGGTTCGCTGAGCTGGGCTTCGTCGAGCCAGCTCTCGACGAGGTCGATTTCTTCCTCGCGGAGTGTGGCCAGCAACGCTTGGTATTCGCTATTCATGAAGTTTCCTCTGCATCTTGTCGGTGCTGTCCGGGCAAAGGTAAGCGGCGGCAGCAAGGAGAGCGGTGGCTCGTGTGTAACGCCGCCCCGTGATCGTAATTCACTGGGACCAGGGCGGCTGCCAAGCGGTGAGGTCATGCGACGGTAATTTGCGTAGGACCTGCCCCCTTTGGGGTCGCTGGGCGTTGGGCTGCGGCTTGCCGACTTCGTAGGACGTACGCTTCATGCTGGAGATTTCATGCAAGAAACGTGCTCTTGACCACACCATCCTTAGCGCTCTTTAAGGAACGGGTTGGTCGCCGCCACCACTTCTGCCATGCGGCCTTGCTTCTCCGCATTGCGCATGAAGTCGACCCTTTCCACGAAGATCTCGTTCGGCGTCGGCTCGGCGTCTGCTGGAAGATCGCCAGGGCCTGATCGGCGAACTCATGAAGTAGCCCGAAGCGCTCGCTGTTTGTCTGACCAGAGGTCAGGTCCGTCTGTACCGTTGGCGGCACCAGTTCGATCACTTCAACCTTGCCGCCTTGCTCTCAGGAAGGTCTCGCGAACCCACGCAGTCAGTGTTCCTCTGCCAGGGTAGCCCGATGCCCTCGTGGTGGCAGCAATGCAGCGGTCGTGAGTGAGGCAGTGCTCGACAGCCGACGCTTTTCTGTTCCTGCGAGAACTTAGGTCGTCGGCCCGCACAGCCCGCTGGCAAGTCGAGCTTCTGCTGGTATTCGTTGTACCAGCCCATCAAAGAATTCTTTGTTGGACAACCCAGCTGGCGGATGGTGGGTCTGATGCGTTTGCCAAGCTTGATGCAGGGCTCAACGGTTCGATTCGATCCTCGTAGGAATACATGGACTACCTTCTGGTAGTCCATGTATTCGTCCGCAGCCCTCCAGGGCCAGAGATCAGCGGAGTTCAACAAGCGGTCGACGCATCACTGAACCTGGGCTGAAGAAACAGATGCGCCAGCATCCGAAGCAACGCGGCGGAGCAACTCTGTCATCGCACGCGCCTGCGATCTCGCGGTGTCGTCGTCGCCGGCGATGTCGTAGGCGCGGTCTTCGCTGCGCAGCAAGCGCGCGGGGCGTTCGACGCTCCACACGGCAATGCGAGCGTTGGCCCGCAAGCGGCGCTCGCTTCGCATGTAGTCCACGCGGCTCAGCTGCACCTGGAGCGACGCGGCGGGCGACTGCTCGCTGCATGACGCCTCGCAAAGGCCCCAGGCCGGCAACTGCGCATGCAGGGCGGCCATGAACTCGCGCGACATGCCGACCTCGATGCGTTCGCCCCAGAAGGTATCGGGCCACTCCGCCACGGCACTGGCATCTGCGCGGTAGCGCACGCGCCGCGTCGTGAGGTACTCGGGCACCTCGATGCGGCTGACCGACAGCACGCGCGAAGCGCTCCTGTTGGTTGCGGGGGATGCAACCGCGGTGGACGAGGCGGCCACGGTGGAGGGGGCTGCCACCGCGGGCGGCAGCATCAGCAGCACGGCGGACGGGTTCGACGCGCAGCCCGCCACCGTCGTCACGACCGCAGCAGCCAGGGCGCGGCGGGCCCAGCAGGTCCAGCTCTTGTGCATGTTCATTCGCGTTTGTTTCCGAAGATGATGGCGTTGGGTTTTTCTTCGAGCAGCTCGCTCCACGAGCGAAGGCCGCGCGCGGCCTGCGACAGGTCTTTCACCGCGCCCTCCAGGTCGGCGCGCAGCGGCGCGCCGGGCGCCGCGAGGTCGGCCACGCGGTCCATCGCCACCTTCGCGCTTTCCGACGCCTGGCGCGCGCCGACCAGGGTGCGCTGCAGCTCGGGCTGCGCCTGCAACACGGTCTGGCGCGAGGTGTCGGCCAGGCTGGTGATGGATGCGAGCGTGGTCGTGGACGTGGCCTGCACCTGCTTGATAGCTTCGGTCGCGGCATTCAGCGTCTTGCGCGATTCCATGGCCGTGAGCTGCAGCTCCTTGGACGCACCGGCGAGCACGGACTGCGCGCCGTCGAGCGTGTGCTGCACGGACACCAGCGTGTTGCGCAGGTCCTGCACCGCCGCGCGCACATCGGCCACGGTGTCGCGCAGCGGCAAATCGGCCACCTGGTCGATGAGCGCGCCGAACTTGTCGCCGACCGCCGGTATCTCGGGCACGCCGGCGCCGCCCACCAGCGTGGTTGGTGTGCCCGGCATGAAGTCGAGCTCGATCGCCTTCTGTCCCGTGACCACGCTCTGCGAGGCCAGTCGCGCGCGCAGCCCGCGCTGCACCAGGTCGGGTACGTTGAAGGCCTTGCCGCCGCCATTGCCGACCTCCAGCGCCGAGGGCTGGAGCTTCAGCGCGATGGGGATGGTTGTCTTCAGCGTGCTGCCGTCCATCTGGATGCCGATGTCCGTCACCTGCCCGATGGTCACGCCGCGAAAGGTCACGGGCGCGCCGATCGCCAGACCGCTGACGTTGCCCTGGTAGTAGATGCGCGCCTTCTGCTGCTTGCTGAAGAAGTCGCTGCCGCCCAGCCACAGGACCGACGCGATGATGATGACGAAGGCAGCGACGACGAAGCCACCGATGAGCAGGGCGTTGCGTTTCATGCGGGGGCCTTGGGTTGGTTCGAGGTGGTTTCAGGCGGCACTTCGCGATGGAGAAATGCGCGCACGGTGGGATGTTGGGCTGTCTTGGCCAGTTCGCTGGGGCGGCCATGGGCAATGGGGCGCTTGCTGTCCGCGTCCAGGAAGATGCCGTCGTCCGCAATGGCGAAGAGGCTCGGCAGCTCGTGGCTCACGAAGACCACCGCCGCGCCGGTGCGTTCGCGTATGTCCAGGATGAGATCGTCGAGGCGGCGCGAGCTGATCGGGTCGAGCCCGGCGGACGGTTCGTCCAGGAACAGCAGCGGCGGCTCCGCCGCGATGGCGCGCGCCAGGCCAGCGCGTTTCTTCATGCCGCCGCTCAGGTCGGCGGGGTAGAAGTCGGCAAAGTCCGCCAGCTCCACCCACTCGAGCACCTCGCGCGCTTTGGCCTCGCGCTGCCCTGCATCGAGCTTGGTCTGCTGCTCCAGCGGCAGGCAGATGTTTTCCATCACGGTCATCGAGGACCATAGCGCCGCGCTCTGAAAGAGCATGCCGAACCCCGAGCGGAGCCTGGCGCGCTGCGCGTCGTCGCTGGCCCAGAAGTCGACACCGTCGTAGGTCACGCTGCCGCTCGCCGGCGGCAGCAACCCGACCATGTGCTTGAGCAGGGTGCTCTTGCCGCAACCGCTGCCGCCCATGATGGCAAAGATGCACCCCTTCTCCACCTGGAGCGAGATGCCCTGCTGGATCAGGCGATCGCCGAAGCGCATTTCCAGGTCGTCGACCGCAAGCAGCGCCATTCAGACTCCCAGCGAGTTGGCGCACAGTGCGAAGATTGCGTCCAGCACGATGATGCCCACGATGCTCGTGACGACCGCACCGGTGGTGGCCACGCCGACCCCCGCAGCGTTTCGCTTGGCGAACAGCCCGTAGTAGCAGCCGACCATGCCCACCAACGCGCCGAACGCCAGCGACTTGCCGAAGCCCAAGCCCAGATGCGTCCAGGTGAGTGCGCCGGCGGTGCGCTCCATGTAGGCTGCAGCGGACACGTCAAGCATGCTGACCGACACCACCATGCCGCCCACGAGCCCCGCCATGCAGGCGAACACGTAGAGCAGCGGCATCATCAGCAGAAGCGAGGTCACGCGCGGTAGCACCAGGAAGTCGACGGCCGGAAGGCCCAGGACTTCCAGCGCGTCGATTTCCTCGTTGGTCTGCATGGTGGCCAGTTCGGCGGCAAAGGCCGCGCCGGTGCGCCCGGCGATGACCACCGCGGTGATGATGGCGGCCATCTCGCGCGCCATGGCGATGCCCACCAGGTCGGCCACGAAGATGCCTGCGCCAAATTTGGCGAGCTGCACGGCGCCTACGAACGCCAGGATGGCGCCAACCAGCGAATTGACCACCAGCACGATGGTGACCGCACGCGCGCTGCTGTCGGCCATGACGCGGCCGAAGTCCTTCGCGCGAAAGCGCCAGCGCCCCCGCAGGGCCAGCCCCGCGGAGAGCAGCACCTCGCCCAGGAAGTTGATTGGCCGTTCGAAGGCGAGCGCGTTCAATGCCAATGCAGCCAGCCGTTCAGAAGCGGGCCTTCAGCGCGGCCACCGGCCCCTGGAACTTGATGCGCAGGCGCTGCACGCCTTCGCCTTCGCGCTTCAGGTCCACGTCAGTGACGGCGTAGGCGAGCGACACGCCGACGTTGCGCACGGGAAACCATTCCATGCCAGCCGATGCGTTGTAGATACTGCCGTGCACGCCGCTGCCGCCGCCCTTGCGGATGCCCGAGCCGTCGAAGAACAGGCGCAGGTCGGGCGTGAGCGCGTGGCGCACGCCGACTTCGAGCATCGGCGCGATCGCGTCGTCACTGTCGTGGCGGTTGTAGTTGCCGTTGTAGCCCGTGAATCCCAGGCCAGTGAGGCCGGCGTTGGCTGCGCCGTAGGCGTTGGTGTCGAGCGACACGCGGTAGTAGCCCAGGCCGGCGCCCACGCCGAACACCGTGTTGCCCGAGCCGAACCAGTAGCGGTAGCCCAGGCGTGCCACGTCGAGGTCGAAGTTCAGGTTCACGCCCGCGGTGGCCGTGGCGCCGAACGGGCCCGACGTGTACGCACCGCTGTAGGAGTTGGCATAGCCCTGGCTGTAGCGGAATGCGTCGAACGAGATGCCGTGGTTGTCTCCCAGCAGGAACTCGCCGGAGATGCGCGGCATGGTCTTGCGCTTTCCGTCGACGTCGCCGATGTTCAGCGCGCCGAACGAGTTGCCCACCGCCGTGCTGATGTCGGGCTTGGCGCTGAAGGCGCCCACCGACAGGCTGACCCGGTCGAGCGCGGGGGACATCTGCGCCAGCGCCGATCCACAGCCGCAGGCCAGCGCCACAGCACCGCCCAGGCGCACCCATCCCGTCAACTTCGTTCCGTCGTGCTGCATCTTTTCCTCTTGCTGCTTTGAAAAATTCGGTTCATCCGCGCAAGGACCCCGCGTTCGCGGCGCGCTATCCTTCGAGCAGACATCTGGTGGAAACGTACGTTAATGTACGGATAGAGGTGCGCCGTGTAGGTGAACACCCCGACACGCATCACAGGCGTGGAACTTTTTGGCTCGAGACAGGTGAAGGACGAATGAAAAAACTCCCCACCCGCAGCGATGCGGTCAAACATCGCGAGTTGCTGCTGGACGCCGCGGAGGCCGTCTTCGCGGAGCTTGGCGTCCACGTGCCGCTGGAGCTTGTGATCGAGCGCGCCGGCGTGAGCCGGGCCACGCTGTACCGTAACTTCGTCGATCGGGAGGCGTTGGTCACCGCGCTCGTGGAGCGCGGCTTCGAGAAGCTGGAAGCCGTGGCCGACGAGGCGGCCACGCGCGACGACGGGCTGTTCGTGTTCCTGACGGTGGTCGGCGAAGGCCTGACCGACGGCGCGCCGCTGATGAACTTCTGGGAGGCCATCGACCCCGCGCATCCCGTCATTCAGAGCACGATCTCGCGCTTTGCCGGCCTGCTGAAACCTTTGCTGCGCCGCTGCAAGGCTGCCGGGCTGTGCCGGCCCGATGTGACCGCCAGCGACCTGGTGCTGGTCTGCAGCATGCTCTGCGGCGCCAAGGACTACGGCCAACTGTTCGACAAGCAAAAGGCCATGAAGCGGGCGCTGATGCTGTGTTTCGAAGGGCTTGCGGTGCGTAACGAAGGCGAAAGGGGACGTTAGAAAGGACTGCCGCCCTGTGCATCGACCTGTGGGTTCGGCACCGGCTGCGAGGGGCGGGGCCCAGGTCTCAGATGCACCGGCTCCATGGCACTGCAACCGGGCCGAGACGGGAATGACAGCGGCCTCTCAGTTGTATGGAAGCAACATGTCCTCGCACCTTGCCATGCGTGGCTCGAAGCCGCCATCCTCGGGATTCAAGACGATCGGCGCAACTTCAAACTCACCGTCTGAAGCCGCGCAGGCCTTGGATTGGGTGGCTGGCGCCGAGGCTCGTTTCGGAGGCGGTTTCCCGGAATGAGAGTGGGAGATCCAGGGGTTTGCGCCGAACGGCTGTGTTAAATCCTTCCCTTTAAATTTACTATTTGTCTCCTTTTTTAACACTGTGAGACATGATGAAATTGCCACCTCAAGCCCTTGTCAGCGTTGCGGCCGCAACGCTTTGCCTGAGCTTGGCCGGTTGCGGCGGCGGTGGTGGTGGTGGCCAGAGCTTCCCGTTCCTGCTGCCAACGACCACGCCGACAACCCCGACCACGCCCACAACGCCGACTGAGCCCACGCCCACCGATACCAGCGCCGTCAAGCGCGGCGTGTTGAGCGGTGCCGGCAACCCGACCGCCGACATCGGCATCGACGGCGACTTCTATCTCAACTACACCGATGTGACCCTGTTCGGTCCCAAGGCCAACGGCGCATGGCCGGCTGGTGTGGCCTTGCGCGGTGCAGACGGCATCGCGGGGCCTGCGGGCTCGATGGTTCGCTACGGCGCCGTGGACCCGCTGGTCACAGACGGCAATGTGGGCGACTTCTATCTCAACACCGCGACCGCCACGCTGTTCGGACCCAAGGTCGGCGGCGCATGGCCCATGCCCGGTGTGTCGCTGATCGGCCCCACAGGCTCGACGGGCGCGACCGGATCGACGGGTTCCACTGGCGCAACAGGCGCAACGGGTGCGTCCGGCCCGACAGGGGCCACGGGGCCTCTCGGCGCAACGGGCGCGACGGGCATGACAGGTGCCACCGGAGCCACGGGCGTGACGGGGCCGACCGGCGCCACCGGCCCCGCCGGCGCGACAGGTTCGACTGGCGTCACCGGCACTACGGGCGCCACAGGCATCACGGGCGCCACCGGACCGACAGGCGTCACTGGACCTGTTGGTGCAACAGGCGTGACGGGCGTGACGGGCGCCACTGGACCGACAGGGGTCACGGGACCTGTCGGTGCGACAGGCGTGACGGGCGCGACAGGCGTGACGGGCGCGACAGGCGTGACGGGGGCGACAGGCGCGACGGGCGCGACGGGCGCCACAGGTGCGACCGGCCCCTCGGGCTCGTCGACCTTCAACGTCACCTACTCCGCCACTGCGGACAACACCTACGGCAACGGCAGCTACTCGATCGCGCCTTACTCTGCCGACCTCACGGACATGACCGGCGATGGTGGCAACTACGGAGTGCTTTTGCCTGTCGACTGCGCACAGGCAGATCTGAAGGTGGCATTTTCGAAAAACACGCCCAGCGCCTACACATTCTCCGTCTTCAAGCAGACCGTCTTTGTGCCCAATTCCCCATTGACGTTGACACCGCTGTCTTGCACGGTCTCGGCCGGCACCAACAGTTGCGAGATTGCTGGTTTCAACCTCGCCGCGACAGGCGAAGTGCTGCTGCTGCAGTTGCAAGGCACCCAAGGCATGAACGTCAGCAACGTGTCCGCTTATGCGCTGCTAAGCTGCAAGCCCTGAACTCCGTTCAAAGCCCGTAGAAGGCCTTGTTGCCTTCGATGCGCGCCTGCTCGGCGTGCGGAAACTTCCGTTCTTCGAGCAGGCGCCGGAGCGCCTCGCGGCCCTGGTCGCGGGCATTCGCGAAATAGGCGCTCACGGCCAGTTCGTCGAGCGCGCGCCATGCGTAGACCGCAGTGTCCACGAACAGCGAATCTGCCGGGTACGCCATGGCCGCAGCCTGCTGGGCATAGAGATGCGCCAGCGCGAACTCGTCGCGCAAGCGGTGATAACGCGCCAGCGCGCACAGGGGCTCCGCACGCGTCGGTCGCATCTGGTACGCCGCGAGATAGCCGTCGCGTACCACCGACGCTTGAGCGCCGAGTTGCTCGTCGAGCGCGGCCACCTGGAACAGCGAGAACCAGCGCTCTTCTTCCCATCCCCCCATGGCCGCGCGCGCCGCATAGCGCTCGCGGCTTTCCGCCCGCCGTCCCGCATCGCGGTAGCTCTGCGCCAGGTAGAAGCAATAGCGCGTGTTGCCGGGCTCGTCGCGCAGCGCGCGCTCCAGCACCTCGATGTCGCGCAGGTAGGTGTCCGTGCTGCGTGCGCGTGCGCCGTCATGCGACACCAGGATCGACGGCGCCAACAGGTTCTCCCATGCGTGCGGCAGGTCGCAGGTCAGGTACTCGTGCAGCACGCCTTCCCAGCGCCATGGCAGCCGCGTGGCCACCAAGCTGTTGCGAAAGTAGTTCCAGCCGCTGCTGTTGCACTGCAACTGGTAGCCATCGGCCGGCAGCGCAGGCCATGCGAAGCCTTCGGGCACCGCAAGCGTTTCGTCCGCGTCGATGAACAACACCAGGTCACCCTTCGCGCGCGCGAGGTCGAGCGCCTGGTTGCGGTTGAACGCGAAGTCGCGCCACGGCCGTTCATGCAATTCACCGGGCACGTCCTTCATGAACTCGCGGACGCTTGCCTGAGTGCCGTCGCTCGAGCCGGTATCGACGATCACCCAGTGGTCGATCCACGGCTTCACGGAAGCCAGGCAGCGCTCGATCACCGGCGCCTCGTTCTTGACGATCATGTTCAGACAGATGCGAGGCATGGCGAAAGTGGTGGAGTACGGCGAAGCGCGACGAAGAAGATTCTGCCTCGGCCTGCAGGGGCAGTTTCCGGCCGAAGGCCGAAATCAAAGCCAGCGTCGTGATGTTGCGTCAGCACACGCCTGTGGACCGTTGTCTGAAGCTCAGGCGCGCGCGCTCGTGCTCGCGATGGCGATCGCCTCGCGCAGGGCTTGCGCATGCCGCTGCAACGCATCGTCGTTCAGTGCCGCGTAACCGATCACCACGCCGGCAGGCAGTACCGCGCGTTTGCAGAAGTCGGACACGGTCTGGAACCGCAGGCCGCGCTGCGCCGCGGCGTGCAGGAATGCGGCCAACTCGATGTCTGGCGGCAGCCACCACACCAGGTGAAATCCCGCGTGCTCGCCAGACACCTGCGGGCGCGCGGGCCCCAGTGCGCCGCGCAGGGCGGCAAGCACTGCGTCCCGGCGTTGCGCATAGGCAAGGCGCGCGCGGCGCACATGCCGCGCGAAGGCGCCGCTCTCCAGGAAGCAGGTCAGGGCCATTTGCTCAATCACGCCGGTGGAACGTCCCGTGACGTGCCGCGCCTGCCGAAACGCCGGCACCAACTTGCGAGGCAGCACGGCGTAGCCGATGCGAAGCGCGGCAAACATCGTCTTGTTGAAGCTGCCGCAATGGATCACGCGGTCGGCCGCGTCCAGGCTCTTCAGTGCGGGCAGTGGTGCGCTGTCGTAGCTGAACTCGCTGTCGTAGTCGTCCTCGATGAGCCAGCAATCTGCCTCTTCGGCCCATGCAAGAAGCTCCAGCCGTCGCGACACCGGCATCGTGACGCCGGTAGGCGCCTGGTGGGCCGGCGTGACATGAGCCAGCCGCACCCCGGCGCGCCGGCGCGCATGCGCCACTGAGAAACCCTGCGCGTCGACCGGCACCGGCACGACCTCGCGCGCATGTCGCCCGAATATCGGGGAGGCGTGCAGATAGCCGGGGTCTTCCACCAATACCTTGTCTTCGCTCGAGAGCAGCAGGCGCGCGCACAGGTCCAGCCCCTGGCGGATGCCCGACAGCACCACGATCTGCTCCGCATCACAGGCGATGCCCCGCGCCACGCCCAGGTAGCTGGCGATCTGCGCTCTCAGTTCGCCGAGGCCCAGGGGCTCCTTGTCGCCCAGATGCGTGGCCGTCACGCGGCGTGTGCCGGCTTGCAGCGCGCGGCGCCAGAGGTCGAGCGGAAAGAGCAGGGGATCGGCCACCCGCGCCATGAATGGCTCGCCCGCCTCGCCGGCAACGAGCGGCGCCGCGTCGATCGGGCTCGCGCTGCGTCGCAGCCGCTTCGGGGGAGGCTGCGGCGCTTCTTGAGTGCGCGCACCGGCATCGAAGAACTGGTCCGGCACCATCGCCGCCACGTAGGTGCCCGAGCCGGACCTGCTGACCAGATAGCCCTCGCTGCGCAGTTGATCGTACGCGAGCTCGACGGTGGCACGCGACACCTGCCAGCGTTCAGCCAGGTGCCGGGTGGAAGGCAGGCGCGTGCCTTTGGCGAGCACGCCGTCGAGGATGCGGGCGCGAATCTGGCGGTAGATCCACGCCTGTTTCAGCTCGCCTTCGCGCGGGGTGTCCGCCGCCAGGTCGAGGCTCGACTGTGTGCGCCGGGACCGGGATGCGCGGGAAAGTGGCCTGGTCACATTTATAGATATGGCTCTATAGACAAGGCCACATTCTAGGTAGATTCGTTTGGCGCAGGCCCGCCTGCCCGTCGTCCGGGCCTTCAGTCCACCCACGCTCCGCGAGATTCCCCACGCATGACGCATTCATCCCTTCGCTTCTGTACCGTCGCGCCGGACGGCCCGCGGTTCTCGCTCGCCGATGCCGGCAGCATCCTCGACTCGGCGCTCGCCGAAGGGGTGGCGGTGCCGTTCTCCTGCAAGCGCGGCGAATGCGGCTCCTGCCGTGCGCAGCTGCTCGAAGGCAGCTTCGAGCGGATCGCGCCGCCGTCCGAGACCGCCTACCAGGTGGCGCACGACGAACTGCTGATCTGCCAGTGCCGCGCAACCAGCGACCTGCGCCTGCGGTTTGCACACTGGCAGGTGCCGCCGCGCCCCGCAGCCCGCCACGGCGTGAAGATCCTCCGGCTCGATGCGCTGGCGCCGGGCGTCATGCGGCTGGTGGTCGAGGTGCAGAGCGCCCAGCCTTTCCACTGCCTGCCCGGGCAGCACGCGCAGTTGATGCTGGACAACGGCGAACGCCGCAGCTTCTCCATTGCCAATTTACCGGCCGAAAGCGGCGACGCGAACCGGCTGGAGTTCCATGTCCGGCGGATTCCGGGCGGCGCATTCACCGACCTGCGGCTCGCGCAGCTGCAACCGGGCGACGTGCTGGAACTCGATGGGCCTCATGGCGCATGCACTTGGCAGGCACCGGGCGAAGCGGTCGAGCACCTGGTGCTGCTGGCCACCGGCACGGGGTTCGCCGGCATCAGCGCGATCCTGAAGACGGCGCTGGCAAGCGGCGCATTCCGCACGGTCACGCTGTACTGGGGGGGCGCCAGCGCTGCGGATTGCTACGCGGCCGACTGGCTCGACGAACTGCAGCGCACCCACACGGGTTTCCATTGGTCGGCGGTGTTGTCGTCGGCGGCCGCAACAGGTTACGGCGTCATTGCGCCGACGGTACCGCACCGCGTGCAGGACGCGGCGCTGGCAGCGGGCCACGCGTGGGAGCGAGCCCTGGTCTACGCATGCGGCAATCCCGCCATGGTGCGGGACGCGCGCGACGTGCTGATGGCCGCAGGCCTGCCGCGGAAGCAATTTCACTCGGAAGCATTCCTTCCCGCGGCGCACGCGACTGAGGGCGGGGACGCAGGCAAGGCGCCGTACATCGTGCGGCACCCTTGGGAGAAGGTTGGCGCCGCCTTTTCGCTCGACGGCATTCTCGAGGCGCGCCGGCGCTCCATGGCGGCGTTGCGGCAGATTGCCGCGCTGATGGCGCCGGGCATCACCACCGGCGACGCCATTGCCTTGGCGGACGAGCAGCTGCGCGCGATGGGCGCGGCTTACAACTGGCACCCGACCTACGTGCGCTTCGGCCCCGACACGCAATGCACCTCCCGCGAACCGGTCGATAGGCACCGCAAGCTGCGCGCCGACGACCTGTTCACCATCGACCTGGGGCCTGTGTGGAACGGCTACGAGGGCGACTACGGCGACACCTTCGTGATGGGCGCCGATCCCGACCACCAGCGATGCACCCAGGCCGCGCGCGACGTCTTCGAGTACACACAACAGGCGTGGAGACAAGGATTGAGCGGCAGCGCGCTCTATGACTTTGCAGACGGCCTGGCGCGCCGGCATGGCTGCGCGCTGGTGCGCGAAACCGCGGGGCACCGGGTGTCCGACTTTCCGCACGCGCTGTACGGCAAGCACCGCCTGGCGGAGGCCAACTTCGTGCCGCGCGACGGCATCTGGGTGCTCGAAGTTCAGGTGCGCGACCTGCGGCGGCCCATCGGCGCGTTCTTCGAGGACGTGCTCTTGCGGGTGCCGATGGAGGGTTGAGCTTCGTTCCGGGCTGCAGGGTGTGCCCCGAGGCTGGCAGAGCGTTGGCAATGGAGGCACTGGTGTGGCACTTCCACTGTCTTCGAAACAAACGCAATCAATGGAGCAAACGAGACCTTGGCGCCGAGACTGTGAGTGACGGCGAGACCACGCTCGCGTCCAGCCACTTGGGCTGGTCAGAGAGCCTTCTCACGGCGTGAAGGGTGTTTCTTGGACGTACTGCAGCACATATTCAATGCAATCGGTACTTCTTCGAGGTCGGGGGGAACTCAAGAGCGCGCATGGGTACCGCCACGATCGCCTGCGTCGCCCATCCAGCGCACGCCGCCCCGGTCGTTTGCGCCAGTCGGCACAATCGCCGAACCCATGCCGTCGCCCCAGGCCTTGAACCCCTGGAACGCCGTGGTCGAGAGTGTCAGGCCGGAACCCGTGGCCATCACGACGCGGTCCCGAGAGGAAGCGATCGCCCAATTCACCGGCCAACTGAGCCCTCACCGCATTGGGTTGTGCTGAGAAAGCCCTCGCCATTCCCTGCACGGCGGCACGAGCGAGACACCGTTGCTGAGGCGGCTGCGAGCCGGTCCCGACCCAGCCTGCTCAAAAATGCGGCGCTGAACCGCTTGTGGCGTCGTTCGTGAGCGCTTCCATTCCCACCAGACACGCGATCCATAACGCCGCAAGCAACATCAGAATTCCGGCCGCGACAAAGACGCCGATGATGCCGCTGAAGCTGAACATCGCGCCCCCCGCCGCGGCCCCGGCAGCGATCGCGCACTGTACCGAAGCCACGACCATCCCACCCGCGCTTTCTGCCTGATCGGGCACTGAGCGGGCCACCCAGTTTGACCATGCCACAGGCACACCGCCGAACGCCATGCCCCAGAGCGTCACCAGACACGCCTGGCCAACGACGGAAGCAGGTAGCCACACGAGGGCCAGCGCCACAATTCCCACCACGGCGGGCATCAGGACCATTGCCGCACGCGCATTGCGATGCAGCAGCCAGCCAGACAGCAGTGTGCCGATGAAGCTCGCAACACCAAATCCCAGGAGCATGAATGCCAGAGTGTCGGGTCCGATTCCCGACGTGCTTTCGAGGAACGGTCGGATGTAGGTGAATAGCGCGTAGTGGCCGGTATGCACCAGGACACAGCCCAGCATGCCGATTCCAATGCCCGGGCGAAGCAGCACCTCCAGGACGGTTCGCAGCCGCGCCGGCTTGCGGGGGGGCAGTTTCGGCAACGTGAGCCACTGGAACGCCAGCGTCACGGCCCCGAGCACTGCGGCCGCCATGAACGCACTGCGCCAGCCGTATCTCCCGCCCAAGTAGCTGCCAAGCGGCACGGCTACGACGGTTCCCAGGGCAATGCCGCTGAAGATGATCGACAGCGCACGCGGCAGCAATGCCGCCGGCACCAGACGCATCGCGACCGCTGCCGCCATGCTCCAGAAGCCCCCGAGTGCGATACCCAGCAGAACCCGCATCACGAGCAGCATTGGCAAGCTCGAGGACACGGCCACCAAGATGTTCGAGGCGACCATCAGCGTGGAAAGGCTCAACAAGACGACCCGTCGGTCGAGCCGTCTCGTCAAGCTGGGCACCAGCAAGCCCGAAAGCAGCGCCACTACCGCCGTCACTGTCACGGCCTGACCTGCCAGTGGCTCTGAAACGTCCAAGGCATCGGCCATGGGCGTGAGCAGGCTGGCCGGAAGATATTCCGCTGTCAGCAAGCCGAAGACTCCCATTGCCAGGGAGAAAACCGCCGTCCAAGCTGGCAATGTCGTCTCCTCCGCGCTCGCCGCTCGGTTTGAAAAGCCCGCCGGTACAGAGCCACATACACACTCGCTCATAAAAGCCATCCATCTAAAGTTTCGATAGTTCGAACCTTAGATACAAAAAGTCGGATGATCTATGATGCATTCTCCTGACGTTTTGATCGAAGCCCCGGAAATGACTTTGTCAGTCCAGTTCGCCCTTTCATCCGACCTCATCAACGAACTGCTGACCGGAATGCGCCTGCGAGGCGTCCAATACCGTCGAATTCACGCTGGCGCATCGTTTGGCCTCGGCTTCAGTGCACGACCGGGATACGCCTACTTCCACTTCGTCGCAGTCGGTTTTGCCGTGCTGCGCACCGAGGACGGAGCGGTGCACACGTTGTCTAGCGGTCATGCGGTACTGCTTCCGCAGGGAGGCTCTCACCAGATCCTTTCCACCGTGGACGCTCCTGTTCAAAATATCGACAGCTTCGACGCTGCGCCTTTGGGCGACACGGTCGGCGCCGTGAACGCATGTGCAACGACAGAACCCAGTCCGAGCAGCATCCTCTTCTGTGGGTGCATGGAGTTCGACCTCGGTGGCATGCAGGGTCTAGGACGGCTGATGCCACATCTGATGGTCGTAGATGCCTCAGGCGAACGCTACCCAGGACTCATGCCGATCCTTTCGTCCATGAAGGCCGAAATTTGCACTCAGCGCGTGGGTTTTTCAGGCGTCCTTGCCCGGCTTTCCGAGGTGGTGGCGGCGATGATCGTGCGTGGCTGGGTTGAATGCGGTTGCGACAATGCTTCAGGGCTGGTGGCGGCCTTGCGGGACCCGCGGTTGGCGCGTGCGATCCTGGCCCTGCATCGACAGCCCGGCCGTGACTGGACAGTGGCTGAGTTGGCCGCGGAATGCCATACCTCTCGCTCCGTGTTCGCAGAGCGTTTCCAGGCCACCATAGGGACGCCACCATTGCGTTATGCAACGGAGTTGCGCATGCGCCTCGCTGCTCAATGGTTGACCCAGGACCGTTTGTCCATTGATGCAGTGGCACTGCGCTTGGGCTACACCTCGCAGGCTGCGTTCAGCCGAGCCTTCAAACGCACAACCGGGCGGCCACCTGGCGCCAGTCGCAATGTCCATTTGCAGTCGCTCTTGGAAAGTGCCTCACATTGAGCTGTGTCGCAGATGAACGCATGCCTAAACGGTCAGGGAGTTTCTGTAATCCGTTGGCGAAGTGCCTACCGATTTCCTGAACGCGCGAGCAAGGTTCGCGGCAGAGGAGAAGCCGGTTGAGAATGCGATCTCATTGATCGTCGTGGACGGGTTTGCCAGCATCAGCTTCACCTTTTTGATTCGAGCATCTGAGATGTATTGAAACGGTGAGTGGCCGGTGGCAACTTTGAAGGCCCGGCAAAAGTGGAACACGCTCAGGCATGCAACTTCCGCGAGGTCGTCCAAGCACAAATCCGACTCCAGGTTCTCTTGGATGAACTCGATCACGCGATGCAATCGAGTGCGGTCCAGGCCGCGTCCGGACTGGGCGTCGAAGTAAGGTTCAGCGAAGGCCGTTGAATTGCCGTGCGTATATTGCTGAAGCAGCCGCGCTGCGAGCGCCACGCCGTAGGAGTCCAGGTACAGCCGGCTCATCCGGGCGTCTGCGGAATCCTTCACCAGCATTTGCGCAATGGCAAAGCCGATGCTTTCTATCAATGGGTCATGGACGCCGCCGGCATACATCAGGCCGGCGTTTGCCGCACCTTCGCCGGAACAACGCAGGGTGCCGAACATGTCGGTTGGCATCTGCAAATGCAACATGTCGAGCGGGCCTGAATCAATGTGGAGGTAGCGGACAGCAACGCCGCTAGGGCAAATGCTGGCGCAACCCAGACGCGAAAGAAATTTTTGCTCGGGTCCGTCGGCTCTGCGGCGAAAGTTCGCGCTCCCGCCGATGTTGATAACGACTTCAGTGGCGGGTTGAACGAAGGCCTGGCGGTCGAGATGCGTGTACTTGTATATTTCCGCCCTCACCGGACTCTCGCAACCCAGAGCCGTGGAAGACCGCATCAATGTTCCGGTTCGAGTTTCGCACTCTATCTCGGCCGTCATACTCATAACCGTCACCTTTTTTCGTTGTCGTTTTACACGGATCGCGTGGCGCGCCAGTCACTGTCCTGTCTGTCGATCGAGGACAACGCGCTGATTGGACACCCCAAGCAAACTTTGCGCCACACCGTAGGGAGGTTTGTGACAGCTTTGCGCGTAACTCACAATCGTAGTTGTCCCACCCCGCGCACTGCTTCAGGCAATTCAGTGCACCTATCTGAATCTCAATTTCTCTCACCACAGCAGATGCAAGTTTCAAAGCAAGGGCGTTCAGTCCTTCAAATGGCCGCAGGAATGGCAAGCGGGGCCGAGACGGCCTCGGACATCGTCGAGGACACCTTGGCCGCGATCGCCGCGAACAAGGACCCTGCGATCTTTACTGTGGTCACCAGCGCAAGGGCGCGAGCCGAGGCAAGTGCTGCGACGCTGCGCATCCGCGAAGGAAAGCCCTTGAGCTTGCTGGACGGCATCCCTGTCGCCTGGAAAGACCTCTACGCATTCGAAGGCGAAACGACACGCGCGGGCTCTGCCATCCTCGATGACGGTCCCGCGCAGGCTGACGCGGAACTCGTCCGCCGATTGGGAATGGCTGGCGCAGTCGCCGTCGGCAAAGTCAATATGACCGAGTTCGCATTCTCGGGGCTTGGCCTCAATCCGCACCACGGCACGCCTAGAAACCCTTGGAGCGGGGATGAGGCTCGCATACCGGGCGGCTCGTCGTCCGGCTCTGGCGTCGCAGTGGCATGCGGAATTGTGCCTGTGTCGATCGGCACCGATACCAGCGGTTCGGTGCGCATTCCGGCGGCCCTCAACGGGGTGGTCGGCTACAAGACTTCAGGGGAGAGGTGGCCCCTTGCTGGCGCATTTCCTCTCTCGCGCACGCTTGACACCGCGGGAGTCCTGAGCCACACGGTGGCTGATGCGGTGATTGTGGATGCAGCCGTTCGTCAACTCGCCGCGCCCGATCTTCGGCGGGTCGCGCCCAAGGGCGTGCGTGTCATCGTTCCAGAGAACGTCGTCTGGGATGACGTGGCGCCTGCAGTCGGACGCAACTTCGAAGTGGCACTTGCCCGTCTGCAGGAACTCGGCGTTGTCGTGGAGAGGCGCTCGTTGCGCGTGTTCGATGATGTCTCGTCACTCGGATCCCGTCATGGGTTGCTGGTGTCGATCGAGGCTTTCCAACTCCATCGCGAACGCCTGGCGACGTCGTCAGCGAAACAAATGGACGTTCGGGTCAGGCAGCGGCTGCAGGCGGGCGGCAAGATCGATCCGATGTCCGAGAGGGCCATTCGTGAGGCAAGGCCAGTGCTGATTGGCCAGATGGACACCTTTTTTGATGGCAACACCTTCATCGCATTTCCCACAGTCAGCGAAACCGCTCCGCTGCTTGCTCCTTTGGAGCAGGACGATGAACTGTTCGCAAAAACGAATGCCCGCATGCTGCGCAACACCATGATTGGGAGCTTTCTCGGCTGGTGTGGTGTGTCGATCCCCAATGGCGTTGACGAAAGCGGCTTACCCACCGCATTTCTTCTGTCTGGCGGTCCGGGCCATGATGGCGCGCTGCTCTCAGCAGCGATGGGCATGGAGCCGGCCATTCGCACAGGCTGAACCTTCGGCGCGACGCCGGCAGCCACGTCGCGTCTCGCACACGCGAGGCCATTGCGGTAGCAAGTGCGCAAGATTTGCTGCATCGCTCGGCAAGCTGGGAATGAGCCAAGCGGCATCGCAAAGATACGCTTCACACCATTACTTTGGAACAAGGAACTGGTGTGAATAGTTTGAAATTGATCGACATTGCGCATCTGGGCGGTTCTCAGATCGGGTGTCGATTCGCTGCGGAATACAACCCAGCGCTTCCGACCCTGGTACTGATCAACTCGTTCACGACGTCCTCGGAGCTCTACCGCGCGCAATTTGCCGACGAGGTTCTCGTGAGTAAAGTCAATTTGCTTGCGATCGAACCCTATGGTCACGGCGCAACGCGCACCGCAAGTGAACAATTCACGTACTGGGACAGTGCGATCGCAAACCTGCAGGTGCTTGACCAGCTGGGCATTCAATCCGCATTCGTACTCGGCACGTCGCAAGGCGGCTGGATCGCGGTGCGCATGGCCATCCTGGCACCGTCAAGGATTCGCGGCGTCATTCCCCTCGGCTCCTCGATGGACCACGAAAGCGCGCAAAGCCGTGAACTCGGCTGCTGGGATGCCGAGGCATTCTGCGCGCCGTGGATCAAGGACTTGTCGAGCGAAGTCGGTGAGAGTTGGGCACCGTCCGACCAATACTGCAACGACCTCATCGATCCTGGATTCGGTGCAACTGTCGACGACCAGACGCGTGCCTTCTGGACAGGCCGCATGAAGCAGAACTACCGAGGTGACGAAGGTCGTCGACGGCTGCGGATGTGCACCATCAATCTGCTGGAGCGAGACGGCCTGCGCCAGCGACTCGATTTCGTCGAGTGCCCCATCCTGTGGATGCACGGCACCTCGGATGTTGTCTATTCTGCTCGTCACGCGCAGAAGGAAATTCGGATGTTTCCACGCGCCTCCAGCATCCAGCAAGTGCTCGTCGACGGCGGCCATCACTTCTTGAGTGCCTCCAATCCCAAGGAAGTCAACAAGGGTGTGCTTGCATTTGTGTCGCGCGTCTGCGATTCGGAAACCCTCGCGGCATAGCACTGCTTCTCTAGCGACGAAGAAATGTTTGCAGCCCGCCTGGATCTGGCCGGGCCACACCCCATCGCTCTCTTGCGTACCTACCCTGGATTGAAACCATGCATTCCAACCCTATGTCGTTCGGCTTGATCGCAAAGGCTGCTGCCGCTGCAGTCTCTTTCGCGCTCGCAGGACCCGCACTCGCTGAAGACTCGTCGACCATCGTCTCCAAACCCATGAACGTGTTCGTCCCGGACCGCAGCGACCTGACCAAGGTGGTCGAATCGACATGGAGTCCGCCGACGGCGAATGCGGGCAAGAAGCGATACGTCTGCGTGAGTTTTCCGAGCATGCAGGATCCCTACTGGCTTGCTGCGAATTACGGCATCGCCACGGAGGCGAAACGGCTCGGGCTAAGGGTCGATGTGCTGAATGCCGGCTCGTTTGACAACATCAGCACGCAAGTCAATCAACTCAACGATTGCGCCGCGAAGGGCGCCGAGGCGGTCTTGGTCGCACCAATCAGCGCCGACGGCGTCGCATCGGCTGTGGCCTCGCTCAAAAAGAGTGGCATCCCCGTGATCAACATCGTTCCGCGCATTGCTCATGGCACCAACCTGGCCGGCCGCGCGACGCTCGATTACTACCAGGTCGGCATCGCGAGTGCACGATTTCTGAAGGAAAGCGTGGGCAATGCGGCAGTGAAAGTGGCGCTCTTTCCGGGGCCACCTGGTGCCGACTGGGCGGCTCGTACAGTCGAAGGTTTCAAGGAAGCGACCAAGAACACGAATATCAAGATCGTGTCGATCAAGTACGGAAATACCGACAAGAGCACCCAGTACAACCTGGTGGCGGACACCTTGAGCGCGGTGTCGGATTTGGACTGGGTCGTGGGCAATGCCGTGGCCGCTGATGCCGCGACGGGAGCCATCAAGGCCGCGGGTCTTTCTGGCAGGGTGAAGATCGGTTCGACCTATCAGACCGGCCCTGTGCGCGCCGCAATTCAGGAAGGCAGCATCCAATGGGCGCTGAGCGACAACGTGGTTTGGATGGCGTCGATCGGTCTGGATATGGCGGTCAAGGCCATGGATGGAGCGCTCGAGCCGGGCACCGAGGTCTGGCCCGTCCCAAAGAAGCTCACCAAGGACAACGCCTTCTCCGAAGAATCGGCGGCCGGCTTTGCACCGGCAGGTTTCAAACCGGTCTTCTCGGTGAAGCCATGACCAGCCGCGCAGCGATCCTGGCCGGCGAGATCCCGGGGCGGAGCCCGCTGCTGGAAGTGTCGGGGATCGAAAAAGGTTTTCCGGGCGTGCGGGTCCTGGACGGGGTCTCGCTGACCGTTCACGCCGGCGAAGTGCACGTGCTGTTCGGTGAGAACGGTGCCGGCAAATCGACGCTCATGAACATCATTCTTGGCAACTACACGGCCGATGCGGGTTCGGTTCTTCTGGATGGTGTTGCCCTTGAGAGCGGCTCGCCACGCGCGGCACGTGAACGGGGTGTGAGCGTTGTCTTCCAGGAACTGAGCCTGATTCCGACGCTTTCCGTCAGTGCAAACATCTTCCTGGGTACAGAGCCGACACGCGCGGGCTTCCTGGACGACGCGTGGATGCATGCCGGCGTGCTTCAGGCGTTCTCGCTGCTGGGCGTCTCGATTGCCCCGGACTTGCCCGTGTCCAGCCTCTCGCGCGCCGAGCAGCAGATGGTCGAAATTGCGAAGGCACTGCAAGGCAATCCCCGGCTGCTGATCCTGGACGAGCCGACCACGGCATTCACTGGCGTCGAAACCGAGCGATTGTTCGCCATTGTGCGGCGCCTGAAAGCGAAAGGTATCGGGATTATCTACATCACGCACCGGATGGCCGAGATCAAGGCCATCGGAGACCGCATCAGCGTGCTGCGTGATGGGAAGCGCATCGCAACAGAGCCCGTGGCACAGACGAGCGAAGCTCGGCTCATCACACTGATGACCGGCCGCGAGGCGCTGAAGATTTATCCGACGATCAATTTTCGTCCCGCGCAGATTGCGATCAGCTTGAAGAATGCGACGGCCGCTTCAGGACGATTTCGCAATGTGTCGATCGACGTTCGTGCGGGTGAAATCGTCGGCATTGCCGGCTTGGTAGGGTGTGGAAAGTCAGCCGTGGGACGCAGCCTCTTTGCCGAAGAGCGTCTGTCCGCTGGCGGTCTTCTGCTCGGTGGAAAGCCGGTTCGTTCGGTGTGCCCCAAGGTCTTACTGGACGCCGGTGTTGTCTATCTGCCGCCCGATCGGCGTCGACAAGGTCTGATGCTCAACCGGTCGGTCAAAGAGAACGCGACACTCTCGTGTCTGAACCTGCCTGCGTTCAGGTCCGGACCACTCTTGAACACGAACGCTGAAGCCGGCGCGGTCAAGCGCGTGCTGGACAGGTTGAAGCTGAGTCCGGCGCGACTGGATCGAAATGTCTCATCGTATTCCGGTGGCAATCAGCAAAAAGTCGTTTTCTCACGAGCGTTTCTGCGCGAGACCAAGGTGCTGATCGTCGACGAACCCACGGTCGGGGTGGATGTCGGCGCGAGGCTGGAGTTCTACAGCATCTTGAAGGAGCTGTGCGAGGAAGGTGCCGCTGTCCTGCTCATCTCGTCAGACCTGCCAGAAATTCTGCACTTGACCCACAGAGTCTATGTGCTCGCGTTCGGCGAGGTTGCTGCAGTGTGCGAAGGCAGCGACATCAACGAAGCCAAGATCCTTTCTTCATTCTTTCGTGAAACTCCAAGACCGGCCGATAAGTTGCTGGCGACCCACGCATGAACACACTCTCTCCCACTACCACCGCAGCGGTGGCGCCGCCGCCCGCGCGCACCCTCGCCGAGCTCTTTTCCTCGCTTCGGTCGACAGGCATCATCGGCATCCTCATGGTGCTGGTCTTTGCCGGCTTCTCCCTCTCGAACTCCAGATTCACAAGTGTCAACAACTTGGTGAACATCCTCAATCAGTCTTCGTACCTGACGCTGGTGGCACTGGGACAGGCGCTGGTGCTAATCAGCGGTGGATTCGACTTGGCGGTGGCTGGGATCCTCGGTCTTACCAGCGTGGTCTGTGTTTTGGTGCTGATCCTTCTTGCTTCCAACGGCGTGGAGCTTTCTGTTGCCATTGGGGTTGCCATCGCTGCCGGCCTAGCAGTCGGGCTGGGGCTGGGTTTGATCAATGGCGCCGCAGTGGCCTATCTGAAGGTGCCCTCGTTCATCATGACCCTGGGCGTCGCAGGCGTGGCTTGCGGCGCCGGCTACCAGCTCTCGGGCGGTGCGCCGGTGACGGGCCTGCCTGAGGGGTTCGTCGATGTATTCGGTACGCCGGATTTGCGCAGCATCTCAACTTCGGTCTATCTGGCCGCGGGCTTGGCGATCCTGCTGCACGTGGTGATGACGCGAACCCGCACCGGCCGGTATATCTACGCCGTGGGCGGCAACGCGGTTGCGGCCCGCCTCTCCGGTGTCAGGGTCGGACGGCACATTGTTCTGGTCTTCATGAGCAGTGGTGCGCTGGCCTCACTGGCTGGCATTCTGCTGAGCGCGCGCGTCTCGACCGGCGATACCAATCTGGGCGGCAACTTCGTTTTGCAGTCGATCACGGCCGCGGTGCTCGGCGGCGTATCGCTTCGCGGAGGCGAGGGCTCGCTCGTCGGTGCGGTGCTCGGCGCCTTGTTCATCGCCATCCTGAGCAATGGGATGAACCTGGAGAACATCTCCTCGTACTACCAAATGATCATTCTGGGTGTGTTGCTGGTGCTGGCTGTGCTCGCTGAACAGGTGCGCATGATGCTTTCGGGGCGCAGGTAACCCAGTGGACATGAACTCGTTGGATTGTGATGCGCTCAGCACAGCGTATCGCAAGGGCGAGCTGTCGCCTGTGGCAGTGGTTCGCGCAGCACTTGACCGCGCGGAGGCGATACAGGGCGCGCTCAACCCCTTCACATTCCTTGACGTTGAAGGGGCGATCGAATCGGCCCGTCAATCCGAAGCCCGATGGCTGGCCGGATGTCCGTCCTCCGCAATCGACGGTGTGCCGACCACCTTGAAGGATATTTTTCACGTCATGGGCTGGCCAGTCCGGTATGGCAGTCTCACAGCAAGCGCAGTGCCCGTGCAGCAGGACGCTCCTGCTGTTCAAAGGCTGCGCGAGGCGGGCGCCGTGTTCATTGGTCAAACTACATCGCCGGAATATGCGTGGAAGACGGTGACCGACAGCCGAGCCTTTGGCACGACGCGCAACCCTTGGAATCGGGATTTGACGCCAGGGGGCTCCTCGGGCGGCGCCGCAGTGGCCGCCGCCTGTGGGGCCGGAGTGTTGCATCTTGGAACTGACGGTGGTGGTTCCATCCGCATTCCGGCTGCTTTCACGGGGACTGTGGGAATGAAGCCCACTTTTGGGCGCGTGGCAAACTTTCCTCCCAGTTCGTTCGGGACCGTTGCGCACGTGGGTCCGATGACGCGCCGCGTCAAGGACGCCGCTCACATGCTGCGCATCATGTCTGGCCGTGACCTTCGGGACTGGACACAGCCGCCCATGGCCTTCTCTCCCTTGGAGGATGCAGCCATGCAATGGCGGGGAAAGCGTGTCGGATATTGGAAGACGCCTTGCGTGGGCGCAGTTGACGTGGAGGTTGCGGCGGCCGTCGAGACGGTTTTGGTCGGTCTTGCCACGGCTGGAGCATCGATCGTCGAGATCCAGCTCCCATTTCAAGACGAGTTGCTCGAAATATTTAACAGGCATTGGTGTGTGGGAGCCGCACTTCGTCTGTCGTCCATAGAGCAGAGGCGGCATGCTGAACTTGATTCTGGCTTTGTTGAAGCTGCGCGGCGCGGCGCGGGCTACAGCAGCACGGATCGACTCGGTGCCGAAGTGAGGCGCAGTCACTTCGGTGCGGCCATGGATCAATTGCTTGCCAGATTCGATCTCGTGCTGTCACCAACGGTCCCCGTTCTTCCATTCGAGGTGAACAGGGATGTGCCGCCTCGAAGCGACGCTCACAGTTGGGCTGAGTGGTCGTCATTCAGCTTCCCGATCAACCTGAGTCAGCAGCCGGCGTGTTCCGTTCCTTGCGGATTCAGCGAGGATGGATTGCCGATCGGACTGCAGATTGTTGGCGGGCGCGGTGAAGACGCCTCCGTGATTGCCGCTGCCGCCGCCATAGAGGGAATGTTTCCGGACTTGGGTTTTTTCCGGGGTGCGGGTCCTTGGTCCACATGGTGTTCGTAGCAGGCTGCTGCGGGTACAAAAACGCACCTTAGAGGGTGCTTGATCCTTTTGGCGGCTTCGTGATTCATTTCCATGAGCAGCCCTGCAAGTCCCGTCTGGTGTCGAAAAAAAATATGAATGTAGGCGGTGTCGTCGCGGACTTAGTAGATGACTCGGTTCGTGCCGGAGACGACGTTTCGGTACTGAGCGATGTTCGGGCTTTCCAGCTCAGTTCGGCCGTTGGAAGGCGCTAGGCTCGGCGGGAAAGTATGCGAACTATCTGTTCGTAAAGGACGGCGCGTATGTCGCGCCTCCTGTCAACGGCGTCTCCAACGCTCTGCGTCATGTTCATTTGGTCCGGTTGGCTGATCCTCCTGCGTTGAGGCGCTGGAATCTGCAATGGCGACATCGCTCCCGCAAGGTCAGTGAGCGTGCACTGGTGTATGCAAGTGATTCCGCGCTGGATCCTCAAGGAACCTGGTACTCATATGGTTTCTCGGATGGCGCCCGACGATCATCGAGTTCCGATGCTGAAGGACCTTGAGCCGATGCGCGATCATCCAGGCACTATTCGAACTTCACCCCTAGACCCCTGCGGCGGTTTGTCGATGCTCGCTTGCCTGGACATCGTCCAAGGGCATGTTCTGGGCAATGCGCTCAAAGCGAAAGGGCGTCAGATCCAAGGTTTTGTAGCCGCCGGTTGTCAACAACTCGGATACGCCTCGCCCGACTGCGGGTGCGTGCATGACACCGTGTCCGCTGAAGCCACAAGCAAGTACAAAGTTGTGAATTTCGGGATGTCGTCCGATGATGCCGTTCTGATCGAAAGTGTTGATCTCGTAGTGGCCGGCCCACGCGTCAACGAGTTGGATGTCTTCGAAGCCGACGACTCTTCTCGCCAGTCCTGGCCGGACGATGTCGTCGAACAAGCTCAGGTCTGCAGCCATGTCGTCGGTGTGATGATCGACCTCGGGTGCCGGAGATGTCACGGCCAGGAAGTCTCCGTGATATGGGCGCGCATAGATACCGCGATTGGCAAACGTAGGGTCGACGAGGTTGGTAAAACCAACAGGGGGATTGGCGCTTCGGAACACGAATGCCGATCTTTTTCGCGCTTCGATCGGAAGCGGCACTGACGCCATTGCGGCCACCTGTGCTGCTTGGGCGCCCGCAGCGTTGATGACGGTTTCGACCTCGATGTATTCGTCGCGGCCAAACTCAACCCCTGCAATGTGACCTGGCTGCAAGTCAAAACCTGTCGCTCGTTCTGCGATGTACGCAACGCCCAAAGATTCGGCCTTCCTGCGAAGCGCTTGCAACGCCGGTAGCGGCTCCAACCACCCTTCACCCGTTCGACCCAGCGTTGCAGCGCCCAACCCGTCTGTCTTGAGCCATTTGACACGCTCAAATTCCTGAGCTGAAACCAAGAGGTCTATCTCGCCCCCGTTGTCCAGTTGCCGCTGGTGAGCCAGTCGCATCCTCGACAGACCTTCGGGCGCCGAAAGGACCAGGTAAGGACAGTGCTCGAATTTGACATCGGTGAACTCGTGGCCCAACGAGAGATGGGCATTTGCGTTACTGAAAAACTCATGACCGTAACGCGACATTGCGACGTTGATGCCCAGATTGAATTGCATGCGCAGTGCGGACGCAGACCGTGTGGTCGAGGAGCGTGCGTAGGTCGGGTCGGGCTCGAAAACGACGACGTGGCCACCAAGGCCCTGACTCGCGAGGTGGCAGGCAATGCTGCTGCCTATGATCCCACCGCCAACGATGACAATTTTCTTGCGCATGCAATCCCTGTGTGAATGTTTGTGCCGTCGCTGTTTCCGGAGTACCTGACGGTTGCCGGTCGTCCAAGGTGTTTGCGACTCGCTCATTTGAACTTGAAGTTGCTTGCATGAACTGCGAAAAGCCGTTGCCATCTGGAGCAAAACCGGATGTCTCACTGAAAACAGTGGCTTTGACCGGATTTTTGTACCATTGCGCGGGCGCTCAGCGTCAGTTCCTTCCACTCAAGAGGTTCTGCTGTACCACGCTGTAGGTGAGGGACACATGCTCTCGCATTGCCGCTTCTGCGCCAGGTAGCCGATGCCTTCGCAAGTGCGCGCCGGCGAACTCAGTTCGATGACGCCGTTACGCGGTGCCGATCTCGATGGCGACGGGTCGGCCTGGTCGACGTCAAAATCCTGCAGCACCATCACCCAGGCTCCGGCGCCGAGCCGCCCGATTGATCGGTCCATGGCCAGCGCCGGCCTGAACGCACATGTGCTGGTGAGCAAGTATTGCGATCGCACACCCGTGTACCGGTTGTGCCAGATCTACATCTGCGTGGGCGTTGATCTGCAGCGTTCGACTCTGGCGGACTGTGTGGCCCAGGCAGCACGCCTGCCGAGCCCGCTGGCCGAGGCCAACGGCCGCTACGTGTTGGCTGCCGACAAGGTCCACGGTGACGACACGCCGATCCGCGTGCTTGGCGGCGCCGGGAACGCCGCCTGGCGGCCGTCGCAAAGACCGAAGGTGTCCGTGCTGCGATGGTGAATGGGCGTGGTGCCTGGCTTCCGCGGGTCCGGGCCGTCGAGGAAGCGGGGACCTTCATTGGCGCTTCGAAGAGTGGGGTGGGCTTGTCTGTGAGCCCTGAGGCTACCCCCTCGTTCTCGCGTTCAAGGCCCTGCGCGCGCTGCGCGTGCTCGGCGCGTGCCGCGCGCCTGCGGCGGCCTTGAGCGCTGCGCTGCGACGGGGTGGCGGGGTCTCGCAGGCAATCCCGCCTGTGTCACCTCTGGAGATCGTCATGACCTTCTTCTCTTCCTCTTCCTCCTCTTCCGTTTCCTTCGCGGCGCGCTCCTCGCTGTCGCTGCAGGAGGTCCAGCACCGGGCGCCGGCGGTGTTCGCCGAGCACGCGGCGCACATCACGGGGCCCCGGTACGTGTTCATCAGTACGCGCGACATCGTGATGGCGCTGATGGATGCGGGGTTCGAGCCGACCACGGTGCAGCAGACGCGCTCTCGGGCGCCGGGCAACGCCGGCTTTGCGCGGCACATGCTGCACTTCAAACCGGTGGTGCAGGCGCTGTCGTTGGACGACGTGCTTGGTGAGATTGTGCTGCTCAACTCGCACGACGGGCGCAGTGCCTACCAGTTGCGCGCCGGGCTGTTCCGGCCGGTATGCACGAACGGCATGCTCACGTCGATGGGCGACGTCGGGTTCGTCCATGTGAGCCATCGCGGCAACGTGGTGGCCAACGTCGTGGACGCTGCGCTGAAGATCACCCGCGACCTGGCGCAGGTCGGCGAGGCGGTCGCGCAGATGCGGCTGACGATGCTGACCGAGGGGCAGCAACTCGACTTCGCGCGGGAGGCGCTGGCGTTGCGGTTCGCGGGCCAGGACGCGGCGCCGGTGGAGGCGGTGCAGTTGCTGGAACGTCGGCGCATGGCGGACGTTGGTGACGATGTCTGGCGGACCTTCAACACGGTGCAGGAGCACGTGCTGCGCGGTGGTTTGGCCGGGCGGACCGCGCGGGGCCGGGCGATGCACACGAGGGGCATCCGGGCGATCCGCGAGAACGTGCGGTTGAACACCGGGCTGTGGGACCTGGCGCTGCGGCGCATCGGCCGCTGAGGCGGCCATGGGCCGGCGGCTTCGCCGGCCCTGGGGCATCAGGCCCCCGCGATATTCGGAGATTTTGCGCCTCAAATTCTCGGCACGGTCGGCTTCGTCGACTTCCTGAGCGGCGCGAAGTGGACTTCGTGGCGTCGGCGGGCACCTCTGAGCTCGCCTCGATGTCGGCCGAGGCCGCCGCTACGACTGAGACCAAAAACATATAGTTTTTCGTCCGTTATTGCAGATTAATCCAATTTACAACCAAAAATATGCATGAATCTGAATATGGTACTGCTCTACGCTTTCACCTATAATTTTGCGTATATTGCACGCAAACTCGGACTTTCACTCATAAATATGGTTGATTTTTCGCTTGCCTTGCCTGACGAGGTTTGCCAGGAATTGGGCCAGCGGGCCCGGCTGCGGAGGGTCGCGCTCAACATCTCAGTCGAGGAACTGGCCAAGCGCGTTGGCATTTCAACCAACACTCTGGGCAACTTCGAGCGAACCGGTCGGTGCACGCTTGCGACCTTTGCTCGCGTTCTGGAGGTATTGAACGCCTTGCCTGACCTTGCAGCGGTGCTGGTAACGCATTCAAGAACGATCGAGGACATGCGACAGAAAGCCTCGGTCAATAACAAGCAGCGCGCGTACACAAGGAAAAAGGCCGTTCCATGAAGGAGCTGCAGGTCACCTATAACGGGCTGGGCGGCGCATTCGTGCTGGGCACGCTGGCCGAAGACAGGCAGGATCTGCTATTCCAATATTCGGCTCAAGCAATTGAGCGCAACCTGGAGCTCTCGCCCCTGCGCTTGCCGCTGCGTTCGAGCGCATATCCTGATCGCAAAGCGGACTACGCGAAGCTGCACAACGTTCCAGGCCTCATCTACGACTCACTGCCCGACGGCTGGGGCTTCAGGTTGATGCACCGTCGAATGAACGCGCGCGGCATAGACACTGACAGGGTGTCGACGCTGGACCGTCTGGCTTATCTCGGGTCCAACACGATGGGGGCCTTGACCTATGCGCCCGCAACGTGGGACGCGCGGGAGACTCGCGACCTGACACTGCTGGAGCTTTCGAACGAGGTGCAAGCAGTGCTTACCGACGACAGCCATCACGTTCTGGCGGAGCTCGCCCGAGCGGGCGGGTCGCCCGGTGGCGCGCGGCCGAAGGCCAATGTTTTTTTCAGCCCTATAACGGGAGAAATGAGCACGCAAGCCGGACGTGTCCTCGGTGCCGAGCCTTGGCTTGTGAAGTTTCCCGGAGATGATGACGAAGTTGACAGCTGCGCGCTTGAGGAGCTTTATGCCATGGTCGCGCGTCACTGCCAACTTGGCATCACTGAAACCCGATTCTTTTCACTTGCTGGCACTCAATCCGCCTTTGGCACTCGGCGCTTCGACCGCCGTGGTGATGCGAGGGTGCACGTGCATACACTGGCGGGGTTGCTGCACGCAGATTTCCGTGAACCTTCCGTCAGCTACGAGGACTTTTTCCGCGCCACTCGGCGGCTGACGCGCGATCAGCGCGAACTCAAGAAGGCCGTGCAACGATGCGTCTTCAACGTGCTGATGAACAACCGTGACGACCATGCGAAGAACCTCTCGTTCGAGATGGAAGCCGATGGCACCTGGCAGCTGGCGCCGCCCTACGATCTGACCTTTTGCCCCGGCTATAGGGGTGAGCACTTCATGGACGTTGCAGGAGAAGGGCGCGCTCCGACGCGACAGCATGTGCTGAAGGCGGCCCACGCCGCGGGCTTGCCGCGTAACGTGGCGCAGGACGCAATCGACGAAGTGCTGGCCCGCGCTACCCCTCAGATCTTGCTGGAGTTCGCCGCTTTCGTGCCTATGCGGACCGCAACCTTGGAACGAGTTCGACACGCGATGCAGGCCAACTTCAACCATCTTTCGTAGGCGGCTTTCACTTCGAACCCGCGGTGACCTGCCCCTGTTGATTTCCATCCAGACGTGACCCCCTTGTGCGAAGCATCGAGGTTCACGAACATTGCGCGTCATCGCGCAGGTTGTACGTGATATCGCGTGACGAAACGAGTGCGAACTGCGGACACGTTCCTCCTCGCCGATCCGCGGTTGCCCGCAGAAGCCATGAACTCGATGCGCTGGACAACGCTTCCTGGGAATACTCTGATGCTGCACCCAACTCTTTGACTTCAGCTGTGGAATCCACTGTCCAGATCTGGGGCCGCGTTGATTTGCGCTGGAATCATCCAGCGGGTCGAAAACGCGCCTTGCCGCAGACGCACGCCAGTATGCCCTGCACGCAGCCCGAAGCAGCCGAGTACGCGTTGCGGATCGGGCAGGCAAGACAAATAACAGGTTCGTAGAGCAGCACGAGGCGGGTACGCTTTGCTAGCGAAGGGTGTTGGCGACGACCAGCGCGAGGCCGCAGGCATTGATGGCAAGACCGAGGACTTTTTGAAGTTTCATGGGTCCATAGTGCCACCGAGTGCTGCCTGACGGATTTGTAAATTTCGAAGTGCGCTATTGAATGCAGCTATCCGTGAGCTGGGATCGACGCATGAATCATTCGCCGTGCCACACGCCGCTCATGCGGCGGCCAAGATCCCGGATTTGAACAACAGTCTGAAAAGGCGGTCGAATCGGACGATAAATTCTGCAGTCTTGCTCAGATCCTTTTTTGCTTCGTCAGCGGCGTCTCGCGCTGCTTCGAAAGATGAGGTCAGTTCCCGATAGTCTGCTAGCTGCTGCAGTTTCTTCGCGTCGGCTAACGCGTGCAGATGGCGCGCCAACTTCGTGTGTCTGTTGGTCAGAGATATGCGGACCTTCGGGTCCGTCGTTTCGATGATCAGATCGGTCAGGGTTCTCAGCATGTCCTTGGAAATGTCTTCCATGTCATCCGACGGCATATCTAGTCCCCCTTGGGTTGTGCGCTCTTCACAGCCAGTTGAAGAGCTTGGGCTTTTTCTGAAAAATCTAGAAAATCATCGATGGAGAAGCTGCCGTCCTGTATCGCGATAGCCAGAGTTTCATTGGCTTTCTTCATTGAGACAGCTGTTTTTTGTATCCCAGACAGGATCAGGTCCAGCCGCTTTCGATTGTCAAAGGCAAGCCTCAAACCCTCTTGCGCCGCCTTGCGTTGGTCGTAGTTTTTGCCGTTCACCAGCGCCAGATCAGCGGCGACCAGGAGTGGCTCCGACGTGGCGGCCAGTTTTTCCGCAATCCAACCTCGGTGAGGATCGAAATCCTGCGCGAGGATCGTGCAGAGCTTGTCGACCGAGCTTTTGGCATGGATCACCAGTGTCGCCACCGCTCGTTTCCTCTTCGCCTCGACAACGAAGCCCCCCAAGCCGTTGGCCGCACTTGCAATGGCCACGCGTTGTTCGTCCGTGAGCTGCGCCTTGGGAACTAGCGCCAGATTGGTTGCGAATCCGTCTGTTGCACTTCTCAGTTCGGCGGATTCGGTGTCGTCAGCGAGTGCGACAAGTGCCTTGCCATAGCTCGACAGCGCGGCTGTGGCCGCTGAGACGGCCGTCACCGTTTCGAGTTCGAACCCCGAGTCGAGGTTCGTTGGGCCGGGCAGAGGCGTTCCCGCGTTGGACATATCCTTGTCTTTGCCCGAAAGACTTAGTCGCTCAAGGTTCATTTGCATCGTGGACTGCCTCATGGCCTTGAGTTCGGTTGCGGTGGTGTCCCCCAGCGAGCTTGATGCCTTTCCAAACTTGGTGACAGCATCCTTCTGCTGAGCGGTCAGTCCGGTGCATCCAGCGAGAAACACTCCAGCCAGAATGAGGAGTACACGGCTGTACGTGTTGCTAAGAACGATCATCGACGTCATACGCTGGGCGGTCATCGGGGCTCCTCAGTATCTCGAGCGTAGGCCGATTGGGTAAATTGGCCGCGTATCTGCGCAGCATCATCTTCTTCGTAGCCGACGCGCGCCCTCTGGGACACCCGCTTGGCAAACAGCAGAAGAACGCCTAGCGCACTTATGGAAAAATCGCTGAGCTCTCAAAGCTCGCAGAGCTGTCTGTAGCCGGGCAGGCGTCCAAGCTCAATTCGGATTGACACGGATCGTGGTTCTGCGCGACTACCCCGCTCGCATACGAGTCTTTAGCGCCTCTTGCCGAAGGGGTCGTTCACCTTTTACGTTTTCAACGGTTATTCGGCAGATCAAGCGCAATGGAGTTGACGTGGACCAGATCATTCGGAGGATCCAAACGGGTGAGCCGATGGCATGCGACGATCACTGCAGTCCGTAGACGACCAATTCCACCGCAGCATCGCCGCGACGTGTGCCTATCTCGCCGCTGTTGTCCAGAACGATCGTGTGTTCGCCTGCGGGCAATGACTTCCAGTCACCTTTGTAGGAGCCAAAAGCGTCGACTTTGGTGAGTAAGCCGCCCTTCAAGGTGCGTTCGATCTTGTTGGCGCGATTCTGGAAGTCTCTCGCATCGCTGCTGCCGTTGGCCGCTCCAAGCGCGGCACCCAGTCCGGACATCATGACGTTCTGTAGAAGACTCATGTAATCGGACTCGGTAAAATGGCCAGGTTGATACATGAAAGTGATCGGCCCACCATCAATGTTGGCCGACAAACTGATCTGCATCGGCGCTCGAAGTTTGAAATAAAGGTAGCGCGATTCGCCGTTCGGAACGAACTCGGTGGCGGTGACAAGCTGGCGTGGCTGCGACGCCGCTTTCGGTAGCTTCGCCTGATAAACGGGTTCTGAGGCTGTACGCGCCAAGTCGATAGAGCCTTCTGAATTCTTCAGACTCATTTGCTTGTCGGAGAGCTTCGCGATCACGAAGTCGTCGATTTCCGGTTTGCCTTCGTCTGCCGCAATCTTCATGCGGAGTTTGGAGCCCGACAGCAACCATTTACCGCCGCTTCTCGAAAACGCAGGTGCGACCGATCCATCCTTGTTCACCTCGGAGATCCATTGGACGAGTGTGCGCCCGGGGTTGATCTGCCAGACGACTTGGTAAACGTTCCCTTCGTGCGTCAGTTTCGTTTGCCAGAATCCAAAGAGCCGCTCTTCGCTCAGTACTGTGGACGTTGTCTTGGCAGTCGCGTCAGGCCCCTGCGCATCGCTGGCCTTGCCGTCGCAGCCGAACAGGCCAGCCGTGGCGACGGCAGCGAGCAGCGGCACCTTCCAAGCAATGTTGCGCATGCTTCTCCCCGTTGAGGTAGCCGTTGAATCAGGCCGTAGAGTAGGGGCGCAGCGCGCAGGTGTCTATCCACTATCCAGGGTACCTCTGCAACTTCTTAAGCTACCGCGACTTCACTGTGCGGCTGGATCAGACCCATGCGGTGCAGCCGAGGCTGCAACCTTCATCAGAGATCGCGCAATGCGCTCAATTCTGGCAAACGTGCGCGGGCCTTTGCAAGTCAGGCTGAGGTGCCCTTAACCACTCTGGCTGGCATTTGCATGATCTGTTAGCGCAAGTAAAACCGGTAGGGAATCAAGGGGCGAATGGCGACACGGGTGCGTTTCGCGCTCAATGTCCTGGCACGTCCAAGCGCTGCGCTTCATACAGAGAGGGATGGCGCTCATGCGTTGGATCTGCCAGTTGCGTGCGGGAATCACGCTCTAGATCTAAACGAGGACGGGCACGGCGCAGAGCGCGGCACGTGCCTTGCACAATCAAAGGGGAGGTCGCTGCATGACGCCGTACGCAGCGCCCTCTTCAACAAGGTTGGGCAGAGGAGAAAGGGATTCGACGCAGGCATCGTCGACGTGGTTTGGCCCACCCGCGCCACTTAGACAGCCACGTTGCACTTTCATGCGCTCAATCGAGCGACCTCATCTTCGAGGTATTGTTCGACTGCATCCGTGTCCAAACCACCACTGCTGAGCCAAGCGCGCAGTTCGTTCAGCGAGAGCACACCGAAGCGAACCCATGCGATGAGATTGCTTCGCAGCAGGAACTGAATCGCGTCGCCGCCTGAGCGCAGCGCGGCGTCTGCAACGTCGATCACGCACAGCGTCCCGTGGCCCACGAGCAGCATTCTTCGCAGCTCGGGTTGGCTGCCCGAGGGCATGCATTTGCCCCACGCGTGGCCGTGGTAGAACCTGCGCTTGAACACCCACATCATTCGCGTCAACAGTTCCGTCACCAGCATGGGCACGGCCATCGCCATGCCGTGGCGCATGTCGTAGCCCTTCTCGAAGACCTGAACGGCGATCTTGCTGAACGCCTGCCTGTGTTGGCCGAACTCGCCAAGCTCGACGAACTGCAGCAGCGAAAAGAACGGAATCGGTATCCCGCTGCCGCGCAGCTTGGCGCCCGAGGAGCCGGCCATGTCCGAGCAGAGGTGGCCGAGCCAGTTGACGAAGCCGGCGAACACCTTGGCCACGAAGGTCGTGCCGTGAAGCTCGAAGGTCTCGGTGTCCACGCAGATGAGTTGCCCGGCGTCGACGAAATGTGCCGTGCTCTGGAACTGGTCGAGGATCGAGAAAAACAATCCCACGAGATCCGGCGAGTGGCCTAGGCTCTTGAGGTGGTGATTGCTCGCACTCATCTTGAATGCGCCATCGACGTCGCCGCCGTGGCGGTGGTCGTAGTTGACCTTGAAGCGATTCTCCAGAAAGCCGATGGCGCTGGCCGTCGCGTCGGAGCCTTCTCGCGGCCCATTCCATCCACAGAACGCGGCGATCTTTCGCACCGCTGTGTCGGTGAATGTGTCCGCTATCTTTGTCAATGAACCTGTCAGCGGAACGCCCACGAAGAAGACGTCGATCAGTCCGCCGATCACCCCGCAGGTGCCAGCGATCATGTAGTCGTACTTGTCGCATTGCGCGCCCTGGAGAGTGAATTCTTCCTTGATGCGCTTTTCCAGCGCGATACGCTGGCTTGTCGACATCAGATCCTTGAACGGATCCTTGCCGAATTCGATGCGGTGCAGCCCCGCGTAGGCGTCGGCCTGTGCCAGGTAGTCCTGCCAGGTCGTCGTGCGGGTCACGTCCATGCGATCTAACAGGGGAAGTGCACGGATGCCCGTTGACTGAAGGCGAGGCGCACACGCTTCTTCCTTCGCCACGAGCGACAGGTCCTCCTCGTCGACCTCGAAATGGATCGACGCGCTCGAACTGGCGGATGCCGCCATTGCGAACAGTTCGTCTATGGCCTGGCCGCGTGCATGCTGCTGGGCCTCGATCGCGTCGATCGCACCCAGCATGCGGCCCATCTGGGATTGCGCGGTGCCGATCTGGTGGTTCTGCAGCGCCATCGCGCGTGCTTGATCGAAAAGCCCTTCAGGATCGCTCATGAGAACAGGCCGGCGAGCTTTTCCTTCGCTTTGCCCGCCGCGTCGGCCGCGGTTCCAGCAAGAACGTCTGCCATTTTGAAGTAGCCGATCGCCTCGAACGCGCCTGCCAGCACCTCCAGATCTCGCTGCGCGAGTTCCGGCCTGATGGCCAGTTTCTTGACTTCTTCAGACTTTCCGTCCTTCTGCTGCACGAAGACCTGTTCCTCGTAACAGCCGATGATGAGGTCGTGGAGCTTGGCCCGGGTCGGCTCGCGGGTGAGCGACTTCAGCCTTGCTGCATCGAGGAACCGTGCACAGCGCAGCCGCGTGGCACTGCCCTGGGCATCCGCTGACTTGCCAGTCAGAACGGCGCCCGCGTTGCTCAGCTGCCGGATCTGCAGCGAGAGTCGCTTGAGCTCTTCCTGTTGTCCGTCGTGTGCGCTGATCAGGTCGTTGAGTCTGAGCGTGATGAAGTTGATGTCTTGAATCAGCAACGAGATGGTGGCTTGCGTTTGCTTGATGACCTCGTTGAGCATCAGCTCGCGCCGCTTTGACTTGGTGAGCTCGTTGGCACCCGTGAGCTTGCGCATGCCGGTGTACGCACCGACACCGATCAGCACCGCAACGCCGATGCCGGTGGCCATGCTCGACAGGCCCAGCAAGCCGCCCATCCCCAAGGTCGCCAACCCTGAGGTAAGGCCGGCCGCCGACATCCCAATCACCGAGCCGGAGAGATAGACGGCGGTCAGGGGCGTGCCGACCGCCGCGGCTTTCGCCGAGAGCAGCTTCAAGGCATTCACGATCTGGTCGTCCGTGAAATCTTCCTTGAGCATGTCGTAGTCGTTGCGGATGGCTGCCACAGCCAAGTCGATCTCCGCATCGGTCAACGCCAGCAAGTCGCGATGGGTCTTCAAGAAGGCAAAGTCGTCGATCGACTTTCCGCCCGTCACGAAGTGCAGATTGATGAGGTCCTTGACGAGCGAGATGTGCAGCGATTTGGTTTGACCAGGTGGGCATTCGGCATCGAGGTGCGAGATCAACTCGGCGACCGGTCGCACCTCGCTGGGTGCGCCCATCAGCGCGCGAAGCTCGAAACGCGACGCTGTGCTCAAGTCCAGCCGCGTCATCAGCAAAAGGATCTCTGCGAACCGCTTCGCATCGATGCCGCCACCGGTATCGAATGCCATGCATATCGTGATCTTGAGATAAGCGACTTTCAGTGCCTCGCTCATCTCGTCAAGCGGCACAAACTGCTGTTCCTCTCGGAACTCCTCGAAGTCGCTGATCACATTTTGCAGAAGCTTGGCCAGGGCCTGAAGGTCGCAGTGGGACAGGTTCAACAGCGACACGCTGCCAGCACCTTTGCGCGTCAACTTGATCGAGTGCTCGATCTTGTCGTTTTTGCTGCCTGTTGGCGTCTGAAGGTACTCGACCGATTCGATGGCTGCGTACGCCACGCTGATCGGGTCTGCGAAGGTGGCCCTGTAAATGAGCTGCTCGCCGGTGAACAACAGGCCATCCTTGCCGCTGCCCATGAGTGTGTTGTCGAACAACGCAATGATGCTGCCAGGCTCGCCCGAGAAGCCGAAAGCCTTGATCGCATTGTTGAGTCGCTTCTCGTCGATTTGAGGTGCAACGTGAATGTTCTTGGCGAAGGCGCTGGCTACGTTTTCGCGCAGGTAGGTATTGATGGATTTCATGTCAAGGAGCAAGACCTCGAAGGCTGCCCAGTCTGGTGGTCAATCTGATACATTATGTGACATTGGGCATCGTTTTGGTGCATTCAAGCAGACGCTTTCTTCTCCACACCGGAGCTCACCAGCGCTTGCCTAGGCACCGGCGGTGGTGAGGGGGCGCGCATTTGCAGAGACCTTGTCGAAGGCCCCACCAGGCGCTTTGGCGGTCGGGCTGCGGGCAGTTTTCGGGCGAATCGCAAACGGGCGATCTGAGTGAAACCTCGGGCCAGGCCAATTGGTGTTCGGGCTTAGAGGGCGGCGGCCAGGGATGCAAAAGGACAAGGGCTAATCCATGAGACGACAGCGCGAACGAGCAGGGTGCTTCCTGCGCAGGTGTCCAGCGAGCGCTGCATCGCGCGTCGTTGTGCCGTCTCCGACGCGCGTTGCGGACGGTGCGCTTGCGCATCGCGTCGGATGAGCTCTTCAGTGCGCGGCGATGAGCTCTTTCCTGCGCTGCCTTTTTTCACCGCAAATGACCCGGAGCTGGTGCGCGCTACCGCTGTGCGTGATCCCCTTGGCCTTTTGCCGGTGTGGAGCGGTGTTGGCAGGGAGTTGGTGCCGCACCTGGCGTCAGGCGTGTACAAACTCAGCGGAATCAAGGCGGTCTTGCTGATTCACTGGCTGCTCCAGGAACCCTTGAAAGAGGTGGCTTCGCGAAACTTCCGTGCGTGCTTTCGACTGCTGGAAGGATTGCTGGAGTACTACCTCTGGGCGCACGCGAACGCAGGCCAGTGCTTTGGCACCCGCGCGTTGAGCAGGCCCGACGGTTTTCGCGTATTTGCCCACGATGCCGGCACCGCGGTCAACGGCCTCTACCAGTACTACAGCGGCACGTGTCGACGTGCGGAGTTGGTCGATGCTGAATGGACGGTGCTGCCGGACGTCGCAACGGCATTTCGCCGATGCTGGTCCACCAGTGCCGTCAATGCGCTGCGCCATGGTCTGGAGCGGGTGCTCGACGACATCGACCGGCAAGCCTTCGAACCGAAGCAAGTACTGGACGGTACGCAGGTCCTGGCACGTGCGATTGGGGAGGCTTTTGACTCGACTGCGCTGATGACGGTAATGCGGGACCGGGTGCTCGGCAACGCCGCACAGGTGGCATTCGCGCGCCATTGCGCCGACATTCGTCAGCAAGCTTCAGGGCAGCCCAAGGTCGATCAGATGGTCGACAATTTGGCGCTGCGTCTGCGCGATGACAGGGAGCCCGCCAGCGCGTTGCGGCCATCGCTCACTCGCGTCTCGGAATGCGAACACTTCCTCGTGCTGGTGCAGGACGCCTTCGACCTGATGCGCGCATTGGAGCGCAATAGCCTTGGACAGGCGGCGAAGTGGATGGAGCCATCCCGCGCGGTGCACAGGGACCGCGCGCAACGCTTCGCTGGGCTCTACGCGGCGAACGCAGGTGAGCGCGACGAGCAGATCGCCGCACTGGCCAACGCATTGACTTCAGGTCCCACGGAGTCGTTCCTGCAGGAGGTGATCAACCATCATCAGCGGTTGATGAAGGAGCGCGGTTCGGAACCGCTGCTTTCCATCGACGAAGGAAAGATCGTCTCTCTGCTGGGTGCAGAGCGCAGCCTGATCACCGTGCAAGACCACATGAAACGCGGACTGCCGTGGAACAACGGCTACTACCTGGCCACCGCCGGCGCCATTCACTCACAGCTTTTCGGGACGCGCACATGAGCGAGGACGCTAGCAATCTGAGCGTCATGCGCAATGCGCTTGAATTCATGTTGGCGCAATTCGTCGACCGAAAGCCATCCTGCGCCCTGTTCACGACCTTCAACTTCTCGTCGACCTTCTTCGAAGGCAACGTCTTGCCCCTGCTCGCAGGCATGCGGCTGGAAGACCTGAAGGACGGCAAGCTCGTGCGCTCCGAAGTCAACGACGCGCTGGCCTCTTTGCGGACGCTGGTGGTGTGCGACCGTTCTACTCACCCGCAAGCCAAGGGCGACATGCGCTACGGGCTCTTGCCGGTGGGCCTGGAGGCAGGGCGATTTCATCCCAAGATCACGTTGCTCGCAGGTCCTTCGGTCGCAGACCCGTCACGCCAGGTCTGCTGGCTGTGCGTGGGCAGCGGCAATCTCTCGCTGTCAGGGTGGGCGCTGCAGCGGGAAGTGGCTGGGGTGACGGCCCTCACGCGCCAGCACGGCGAGTCGCTGCAACCGCTGGTGCGATGGCTCATCGAACAGGCCAGATCGCAGGTCTCGCTCGCCGCCGGCGCTAGCGCGCGTGCCGAGGGCTCGGTTCTCGAGGTGCTCCAGCAGGTGCAAGCGGTTCTGACCGATCCCCTGTCACTGAGCCCGCACCGGGCGAGCACGCCGACGCTGCATTTGGCGTGGCCGCCAGAGCTGGAGCGCGCAGCGCAGCCTGTACCGCCTCTGGTGGCTGCAGTCACCGGTGGTGAACCATGGGAGCGCGCCGTTGTGGTGTCGCCCTATTGGGCAGGGGTTGATGAACTGGTCGAGCAGCTGGGCGTGCAGGCTTGCACACTCGTTCCCGCACCCACTGCGGAAGGCCGGTTGCTGCGTCCTGCGGGCGTTGCGGTGAACCGCCATCTCTATGGGTATTTCATGGACGACGCGACCCGCGCGTCCCATGCCAAGGCGGTGCTGCTCAGCCGGGCAGGAGAACACGTGCTGTGCGTGGGATCCGCAAACTTCACGATGGCAGCCTGGTCGCACGGTGAAGGGCGCTTGGCCAATGTGGAGGCTGTGCTGCGCTACCGCGTCCGCGGGGAGTCTCCCTGGGAGGCCATTTTTGCGCCGCTGATTGATCCTGAGGAGGCGCAGTTGGACGAGGAGCCCGATGCCGAAGGAGCGCCGGCGCTGCCGCCTTTCGATGCGGAGGCCGCCTGCGACTGGCAGGCACGCAAGCTGATCGTGCGCATTCGGCTGCACGAGCGCGCTGCGCTGGAAAATGTTTCGTTGGCCATCGGAGAGATGCAAGCGCAGGTCGATGTCAAATCGCTGGCGCCGCAGTTGTTTGTGTTCGACGCGAAGTCGTTGCGCATGATCAAGCGCTTTGACGTCTGGTACCGCCATCCGAACAAGGCGCAGGCGTCGTTCGTCGGACTGGTTCTACAGCTCAACGCACCCGAGGATGTGTTGGGCTATCGGCCGCGGCCGCGCTTGTCCTCCTTGATCCAGGTGCTGCGCAGCCTGAATCCGGAGCTGCCGCCGCAGACGCAACGCAAGTGGACGCGAGGCGCGGGGGGCTCAGATGAGACCGACGGCCTCGAGGACGAATCGACGGCCATGTCATCGGATCTGTTCGGCTATTTCCAAGCCACTTTCCACATGCGCCGCTACTTCCAAAAGCTCGAGGCTCTGGACCCCTTCGACCCCATTTCACCCATCGGGCCGTTTGTTCTCTACAGAGCTGTGGAAGTCCAGCAGTGCGACACGGATGAAGCCGTCATCGCGCGCTATGTGCAACTGTGCGAACTGCTGGCGACCGTCGAGGCGTTGCCGACACCGGGCGCGAGCGCTGCCGCGAAAGCCGATTTGCGAGTCAGCCTGCTGGAAGACATCAAGGCGCCGGAGGGACGGGTGCGCCAACTGCTTGCCAGTTCCGAGCCCTTCGCGACGATGTTCCCACACAGTCACGGCGAGCCGCGTAGCGACATGCTGATCGAATGGTTCCGTCGGGAGGTGCGCCTTGGCCATGACTGAGACACTGCTGCCTGAGGCGCTGACCGCCGGCCAGCTGCAAACCTTCATCGATTTCGACGGCGGCGGTGGAGAGCACGCGTGCAGCGCCCAGGGGAGAGCGCAAAGCGAGGGCGTCGCGGCGCTGTGGCACCTGCTGCGCACCAAGGGGTTCGGCTACCTCGCGGACGAGGTGGGCATGGGCAAGACGCGCCAGGCGATGGCCGTGATCGCCCTTCAGATCCTGGAGGATCCGCTCGCGCAGATCGTGATCGTATGCCCGGGCAGGACCTTGCAGGAACAGTGGTTGCGCGAGTGGGATGCGTTCATCCGCACCTGTTACCTGGCGGCTGACGATCGACTTCGCAGCGCGCGCACAGGCAAGCTTGTGAGTCCCGTGGCGCTGCACGATCGGCTGAGCGATTTCGCGCTCGCGTTGCAGCATGCTCAAAGCCGCATCCATCTATTGCGGTATTCCTCGTTCAGCCGGCCTCTGAGCCTTGGCGGCTCGGGTGCTCAGGCTTCTGCGGCCGCGGGCATCTTCGAGGCCTACAGACTGGCGCTTGTCGATCTGGCCGCGGTGCCTTCCGAAGAGGACATGGCAGCGTTTGCCAATGCTGCGAGCAGCGGCGAGGCCGAGACGGAGCATCTGGCCGTCCTGCTGAACAACCGCTATGCGCAGCAGCTTGGGAACTTGCTGTGTGCGCGCGGGATTTCGCTCGCCATCTTCGACGAAGCGCAGTACCTGCGCCACGTGGGAAACCAGCAAAACAAGCATATTCTTCAGATCTTCCGGCCGCACGCGCGCCGCTGGCTGTTCCTCAGCGCCACGCCCCTGCACAGCGGCACGCAGAGCTTGGCATGCCTGGATGCCTACCTCGCAACGGGTGAGGCGCAAGCGGGCAGGGTCTGTGCGTGTTTGCCTGTCGACAGGTCGCCGGCGATTGCGCGCAGACTCAAGCGTGACGCGCCGCAGTCTGTGGACGTGGTCGAGATCATGAGGGAATTCATGGTTCGCCGAATCCGTGCCTATGAGGACGCAGAACGCGAGCGCTACGTGAAAACGACCTACAGACGCTACGAACGCGTCAAGATCTCGGGCGCGCGCGATCCGTTCACGGCCTTGACGATGGCACTGGTGCAAAAGCGCCTGGTTGTGGCGCTCGATGGTCGTCACAACCGTTTCCGGCAGGGCGAATGCTCCTCGTTCGAATCGCTGGCCTCGTCGCTTCGCACACATCGACAGCGCCAGCGCCAGCGCCAGCAAATCCAGGATCGCGACGAGGCCAAAGCCGATGCCGAGTTCGAGCACCGGCAGGACGGCGGGCCCGCAGCCGGCGAGGAATCTCTGGATCGAATGAGCATTGACGCGCTCGCCCAGAGCTTCAACGCCAGCGCTGCTGACCATCGGCTGGGAGGACAGGATGCCGGTCATGCATCGGTTGCGCTGCCGCACGCCAAACTCAGCGACGCGGTCAAACGCGTGTTCCAACGAAGCCTGAGCGATGCGAGCACCCACAAGACATTGATTTTCGTGCGCCGGCTGGACACAGTGGAAGAGCTGCGCGACGGCCTGCTGCTGGAGTTCCAGAAGGCGGTGGACCATCGCCTGAGCGTCTGGCGCGACTGGCTTCATGCCCCGCCGTCCTCGATCACGCTGCGCGAGCCGGCTTGGAAGCCGTCTCGCTTCTGGAGCACCCCGTCCCATCCTGACGATGACGGGCCGGACGACATCGAGCCGCAGGATGCGTCGGATGCGCCGAGCGAGCTCAATGGGGGGGAGGCAGCCCCCGTCGCCGGATCGCTCGACTACTTCGCGGCCATCCAGGAGAAAGGCAAGCTGCACTCGTTCCAGTCGCGCCTGCGCGACAGAACCTTCGCCCGTAACCCGTTGCGCGGCTTCCTGCAGACGCGTCCCGTGGATTCGGGCGGGCAAGACGAGACCGCCTGGGCGGCTGTCGACCGGTGGTGGGAGCGCTTGGTTGTGCTCTGTATGGGCGAGGAGGCGCTCGCGCTGGCCGGGAGCAACCCGTCACAGCATTGGCTGCTGGGGCCGGTCGTGCCAGGTAGCTCGGCATACTGGAAGCGTGCGACGCTGCAGCGCTGCCTGTTGCAATCCATGCGGCAGACCGACTTGCTCGTGGACCTGTATGTGCTGCGCCGCTATGTGGTGCTCCACGGCGCCGACGGCCAAGCGCTGGCGTTGCCCGACATCCTGTTGCGATTCCTCGGAGAGAAAAGCGCAGAGCAAGGCGAAGCCCTCTTCCCCTCACAGTTGAACAGCTATGCCGCGAACTGGCGGGAGAAGTTCAGGCGCTGGATCGTCAACTTCGACACCATCGTCGACAAGTGCCTGCGAGCAGAGGGCGTGACCGAGTGGCGCGAGATCCATGCGAAGGCCTACTCAGCTTTTGACCGGATGCAACCCGTGTTCGGGCGCTCGGGCCGCGTGAACGATAGCAATGCGGTGACGCAGTTCAAATTCCCGACGCATCCAAACGTGCTTGTCTGCACCGATGTGCTCAAGGAGGGGGTGGATCTGCATTTGTTCTGCGACGAGGTGGTTCACTACGGTGTGGCTTGGACTTCCGGTGACTTGGAGCAGCGCATCGGCAGGGTCGACCGCTTCGGCAGTCAGATCAGCCGACGACTGGCTGCATATCGGCGCTCGTCAGACGCAGAGCCGCTTCCCCGCTTGCAGGTCGAATTTCCTTACCTCGATGGCACGCTGGATGCGGCCCAGGTCGCGCGGGTCATCCTGGCCAAGGTGCGCAGTGACCTGCGCATGGACATGGGCCGCCGGCGCGAGGACATGGGGCAGGTGAGCTTGGACGATCTGCTGACTCCGGCCTCGCAGAGCCATTTGGCAGGCAGCGCGCCGTTGCCCGCCGGGTTCTACCCGGAACACGTACCAGCGGATGCCCCAGGGGCCAAGCCCGAAGCACCTGTTTTGATTGCGCCGTTGCTCCGCGCGCGCGGACTGTCTGCGACGCCTGGCGTCCATCTGCCTCGTCTTGGTGCCATGCGCTGGAGAAGCGAGTTGTCGTCGAGCCCGCGTCCGGTCCACGCGCTTTTGCGGACCGTGCGTGTGCCCAGGAGCCGCAAGCGATTCACCTCACAAGCGGAGTGGCTGGCAACTGAAGGCCATCCCGATACAGCAGGCGATGTCGCGGCGGCGCTTCGCGCGGCAGGTCCCGTCAGTGTGATCGCCCTGGCGGGCGATCATGCATTCGGCTTTTCATCGCGCTCGAACACGCTGGTCTGCACGGCCGTTGTCGACCAGCCCCTGGCGCCTTCTCGCTTCGGCGAGCAGGCTGTCATGCTGGAAAGCTTGGGCGGGTTCTGGCTGTTGCGCTCGTTCTTGTTGCCCGCTGATGAGCGTCACGATGCGGCTTGGCTGGCCGATGGCAGCCGAGAGCTGGCATGGGCGTACCTGGCCCGCTCGGACGGCGCCGTGTGGCTGCTGATGTTTGCGCGCAAGAGCGCTGACGAAGCTGAAGACGGTGTCTTCCTGGGTCGGCTCGCTTCCCAAATGGGCGCTTTGGCGGGCTGCTTGCGGAGTTCGTTGAAGGGCGCCGATGAGGGCGAGCCGGTCGAGCCTTGCACTTTTCGAAGCCGCGCAAGTTTCCCGAGCCTCGATGCATCCGTTGTCTGTTTTTCTGATGAACAAGGGGAAGCCATGGTCGATTCGTTGCAGTGGCAGCAAGCAGGCAGGTTTCTCTCCCGGCTGGAAGACTGGTTCCGAGGTGCGTTCTCGGACGTCTGCGAGGCGCTGGAAATCGACATTTCACCGTCAGATCTCGCGATGGTCATGCACGAGGACGGCAGGCTCCAGTTGGCGACACAGGGGGCCGGACGTGTTCGGCTTCAGGCCTTTCTGCAGTTCGACCCTGCAACCGGTCCCTGGATTGGGTGGGAGTTTGTCGGGGCGCTGGCCACTACCGGTGCTATTCCTGTTCTCGAGCCCACCGCCTGGGAGTACATGCCGCATCAGTGCATGGAAGGATGGTCTGGAGAGGCTGGAGGCGAATGTGAGGTCTACGTGAGCGCGGGCGAGCGACACCGCTACGTTGCGGTTTACCATCGTCCGCAAGCCTGGGACCGTCACCGCCTCGCGCTGATGGCAGCATGGAAAGAGGTACCAGGACGCACCCGTGGCATCAACTTTCAAAAACAGGCGCTCAGGCAATCGTTCCTTCTGGCGGTTGAAAGGACATCAATTCAGCAAGAGGGAGGCTTTTGACCAGTCCTGCAGGGAGAGGTGACATACCCACACGGGTCGAGACCGTCACCGTGAAGGCTGAGGTTTCGTACGGCTCGACGACTTGACGCTACTCCTATACGGATGTAGATATGTACACGTTTTGCGTGAAATGCATCATGGCTTTCGATACCGAAGAGCAAATGCTTGAGCTGCATCGAGGCGAAAGCTTCACGGGCCGCCTTTCCAGGTACACGTGCCCGATGCCATCCGTTTCGGAGGTGAAGGGACGTGGGGCGCAACGCCATGGATGTGCCATGATCAACGGCGTGAGCCACGTCGACGCCAACATCATCGCCACGCTGCAGCCTGCCGCCATTGAGGCTATGGATCTGCCATTCCTCTCACCCTACAAGCAGGCCGTGGAGCAAGCCATCCTCGGCGCCCGTACAGAAGATGGCCGCAAGGGAAGGGAAGGCTGGCGCGTTCGCGAAGATCTGGGGCCTATCGCATTCGACGGGGATCCAGCCACGGCGACCATCTTGCTGCTCAAGGCGAACCCAAGCTATGGCGATGAGGCAACGCGCGAGTCACACTTCCAACCTCATCCGGAGTGGCCACTTTCCGTGGTCGGGCCCCATGTCACGCGAGGGACGATGGCCTACTACCGGAACGACGTCTTTGGTGCGCTTCGTCGCGAAGGCATCACGCTTGAGCAAATCAGCCGTCGCATGCTGAAAGTGGAGCTGAGCCCCTGGGCAAGCAAAAAGTGGCCGACCGGGCAACGCAATCTCTTGAAGAAGATGGCAGAGTTTCCCAGTCGCGCTCCGATTCGTGAGCTTGTTCGCCAGCTCGTTGCTCAAGGCGTTGTCGTGCTGATCGCCCGCGCCGAGAATGAGTGGTTCGCCGAGGTGCCGGCGCTGAAGGACCTTCTTGGCACACAGGTGTTTGTGTCGAGCGCGAAGATTGCGCCTGCGATCACGGACAAGATGTACCCCGGAAGCTGGGCGCGCGTTATCGAATCGCTTCGTTCGTAGTCGGGGGCTTCTGCAAAAAACCAAGGGACGCGAAACCAGATCGGAGGTTGGTGTTGCGATTCCGCCTGCCTGCTGTGCCACCGGAAGTGTTCCGCGATGGAGATGCAGGGGCCTGGAACTCGCGTTTGAACATGCGACAGGCCCGGCGTAGCCAACTGCAGCCTACTCTGGATGATTCACAGCAGACAATCGAAGCAACCCTGCTATTTCTGACGACCCGCGTTGAACCATCCTCCCATCGAGAATTCCAGCCGTCAGCGCGTGCTGCGTGAGCACCTGTCCTCGGTCTACGCCTCGCGCAGGGCCGGCGTCTACGGTCATCTGTGCTTCACCTTGATCGGAGGCGCGATGGGCTATTTCTATTTGCACTTGCCGCTCGCGCTGCCGTTTGTGCTGATGCTCGCCTGCGTGAACCTGTATGTGCTGGCGTCGCCACGCTGGCATGACGACATGCCTGAGGCGGACGCTCCCGTTGGGCGCGTAGACACACGTACCAGATGGTCCTTGTTGGTGTTGCGACCGCGCCTGTTCCCTGGTTCTTCGTCACCACCCAAAACGCCGAAGTGACGGCGCTGATGGCGATCCTGATCATGGTCGGCTGCGGTCTCGCGATGCAGTCATTGTGGCCCATGAGGAGCTCGCTGTTCGGCTATGGCATTCCGATGATGGGCGGACTGATCGGTGCATTGCTCTGGCACAGCGACGGCGTGAACTTGTTCTTGGCGGCCATCGGCACGGTCTACCTGCTGTTTGCCCTGCGTCGGGGCGTGTTGCAAAACAGGGAGTTAACCAGTGCGTTGATGTTGCGTTTCGAGAACGAATCGCTGGCCGGTCGCTTGGGCGCGCAGATTGCGGCGACCGAGCGCGCAAGCGTGGAGAAGACGCGCTTCCTCGCGGCTGCCAGCCACGACCTGCGCCAACCTCTTCACGCCGTCGCGCTGTTCGGCGCCGCGCTCCAGAACGCGCTGCACAGCCATCCCGAACGTCAAAACGCCGAGCGGCTCATGCGCGCCGTCCATGCCCTGGGCAATTCGCTCGACACCATGCTTGATGTCTCCCGCCTTGACGCAGGTGTGGTCACCCCCGACATCCAACCGGTGTCCCTCGGTGCGGTGCTGGTGTCGCTCAATCATGTCTTCCTGGCACGCGCCGACCAGGCAGGCTTGCAATTGCGCATACGGGCCAGCGCAGTGTGGGTACGTACCGACCCTCAGCTGTTGCAGCGGATGCTCTCGAACCTTGTGGACAACGCACTCAAGTACACGGTACGCGGCGGCGTGGTGGTGCGCGTGCGCACGCGCGGCGAGCGAGTGTGGGTCGAAGTGCGCGACACTGGCATCGGCATCGCGCCCGAGCAGTTGGATCGCATTTTCGAGGAGTTCTATCAAGTCAACAACTCGGAGCGCGATCGCGCGCATGGCCTCGGGATCGGTCTGTCCATCGTGCAACGGTTGGCTCGACTGCTCGCCCATCCGGTTCAGGTGCAGTCACGAGTGGGGCGAGGGACACGATTTCGTGTGCAGATGCCCGCCGCGTGTGCACCGACAGCAATGCCGGTCGATGCGCCGGCGGGCGCGTCAGCGCTGCGAATGTGGGGATATCGGGTGCCGGCGAGGTCTTCGCCACCGGTGTCGTCCCGACGCGTGCTGCTCATCGATGACGAAGCCGAAATCCGTCAGGCGATGACCGGGTTGCTGCGCAGTTATGCATTCGATGTGCAGGCGGTGGCCGACGAAGCGGCGGTGGCCATGGCACTGTCTGAAGCGGAAACCGCGGGGCGGCCGTTCGAGCTTCTGCTGTGCGACTACCGTCTGTCGAATGGCGGCAGCGGGCTCGATGCGGGCCTGCGCTTGCGTTGGCGCAACGGCGTGCGTTTGCCGTTGCTGTTGATCACCGGCGAGACCGGGCCTGATCGTCTTCAACGGATGCGGGAATCAGGCGTGCCGGTGCTTTTCAAGCCGGTCGATGCAGGCCGGCTCCTGGATGCCATCGACATGGCGCTGGAGGACGTCTGAGCGTGGCCGAGGCCTGAGGATTCTGGCGGGGCCACCGTTCATGTGTTCACGCAGGCTAGTGCCAGTCCCTTCCAAAGCTGGGCATGTCCGCACGCCGCGTCAGCGCGGTCGTCAGCGGTAGAACCGTCGTACCTTCATCAGGCACTGATGCTTAGCACCGATGCGCCGAAGCCGAGAGGCCTCGCCACTGGATTGATTTCGCTAGGGTCGAAACGGTCTGGACAGACCTGTCGGCGCTGAATTGGCGGCGGCAGAGTCGACTGTCGAAAGAGCGCGCTCGACGAGAAGCGCCATTGCGCGTGCATACGGGTTTCGTAGGGCGAGCAGGCCCGCGCGTTCGATCTCATCAATTGCGTGCTTGTCTTTGGGCGGGGCCGATTCGAAATGTCGCCAGTCGCATTGCGCACGAGCGGCATGATGCCCTATGCAGGATCTGAAATGCATCCTGATTGCAGGGTCGGCTGCTTGATTTCGCGGCCTATTGCGCAGAGCATGTGCGCAGGAGGCCGACCCATGGACGAGAACTCAGTGCCGGAAATCAAAGAACTTGCGCAAGTGACCGTCGGTCGCTTTGTACGGTACCTTCAAGAGCGCAACGTTCCTTTGGCAAATGCCCATGAGGGCCTGCACCTGGCTTGCGAGGCGCTGCTGGCTGAAGACACCGACGAATTCGTTGCGATGATCGTGGGATGGTTCGAGGCCGCAAGCGGCAACACCGTCAAGTTCGACGCTTCGGTTCGCAGCAGGCTCGCGGGAGAGTTTCGCGCCGCGGCTTGGATGTACGAGAAAAAATGGGTTGTCTACCCGTACCCTGGCTTGTCGACGGGTTCGAGCGAACTTGAAGCGGGACACCTTGTAAAGGGGCAGCAGATCGTCGTTTGTTCAGACATTCACCTGGGCACGAAGTCGTCGCGTCGCGATGCATTCTTCGCCTGGCTGGATCAATGCCGCAACACCACGATCGTGTTGCTTGGAGACATCCTCGACCTGTGGATCTATTCCAAATCCTTCAACGACGCGGCGCTCGCCCGGCACATTGTTGCGCAATGGGAGGACCTTTGGCACAAGCTGGAAGCCGCACGTGAGCGCAGTTGCCAAATTCACTACGTTCCCGGCAATCACGATGCATTCGTGTATTTTGTTGAGTCCGAAGATCAGGATCGGTGGTCGCGCAACATCATGAGTCGGACACCGTTGCTGCGACAGATCGCGGAGGCTACACAGCATCGCAGGTTTGTGTCGCTCGGGGACATTCACTACCCATGTCTGCGATTGAGGGCGGGAGAATCAGACATCCTCTTTACCCACGGGCATTACGCTGACTGGGGATGGCGGCTGATGGCTGGCCGAGCCGATGCGCTCACGCCTCTGCCTACGGCGGTGGCGAGCGCCAGCGTGATCCTGGCGCACAAGAACGCCGCGTTGCTTCGAAAGGGCAACAATCAGATGGACTGGTTGAAACGCACGCACCTGATCGAGGACACGGCGATCTCGATCACGAATGCGCTGCTGACAGCTTATGAAGGTGCCTGGGACATGATGGGTCGCTCGGCAGATGAGTTCACCGCGCTCCTCGACAACGCAAGCGCCTTGTACTTCGGCGCCCAAACGCGCGTGTCGGCAGCGGAGCGGCTGCACATCCGCCAGGCGCTTTTACAACTGAGACTGGGCGAAGAGAAGAGAGAGTCGAATCTTCAAGCTGTCAAGTCCGCACACCTGCGCTACTTCACGGACCGCTTGAGCGGCAGCAACGGGCGGCTGACCATGGAATCCGGACGGCCCTTGATGTCCAGCACAGCGCTCGCCACGTTTGCGAAGTTTGACGATCTTGTGTTTGGCCACTTCCACGACCCACGAGACGGCGACCGGGTTCACGACACTGGCGGGTTCGTCGACACTGTGGAAACATTCTTGAGTATCGAGGCAGACGGCGAAGTCCACAGGAGGGCGTTGCCGTAGCAGCAGGTGGGACAGTGGGCGTGTTGCGGTCTCGCACTCAAGTGAAAGGATGGACAGAATCAAACCTGTCCCGTCTCGCAGGCTCATGCGTATTGAGCGTCATTGACCGCCGTCACAGCCATTCCGTGAAGATAGGGCGTATCCGTCTGCATCCGTGGCATAGGCCTTCCTATGGCCTATACAAGCGGTGGAGTTCTTCTCTAAGATCGTCTCGCCACCAGGGATGGTGGGAGCGCAGCCGGACCTGCCTGGAAGCCGAGAAGTCAATGCTACCTTGGCCGCATCAAGTCAGTCCAACAGCCTCGCCCGCGCGTTGCGTCGCGACGCGACAGGCGTCACGGACGCGGATCCCGATAGCCTCAAAGGATCCGCCTGACCGGCGTTTCCCTCGTTCGCGGCTGTGCGAGGGATCTGTCGTCACATACACGGACTTACCAAACGGAGTGGAAATGCTAGAAGAGATGGATTGGCGCTTACAGGGCGTTGTGGTCTTGGATTCAGTCGCGGAAGTAGATGGTGGAACGCAGGAGTCGCCCAGTGAGCGTGTCATGACGAGCGTGGACGCTGTCCGCTTACAGGATGGTCGTCTGCTGGCATTCGCCATTCCGAACCCTTCAGCGATGATGCTCGATGCTTCCAAGCGAGCGTTCGACGCGGCTCAACAACTTTTCGCGCATGAATCACTCAAATGCGCGCCGCGAGGATTTGTTCAGTTTCCTTCGAATGCAGATGCGGTTGACTTTGCCGAGCACTTGATCGTCTCAGTTTTGACCGCCTATACCGCATTGGAATGCTTTGCCAACGAGAACATTCCTCCGTGGCTGACATACAAGAAGGTGGACCGTAAAGGCGAAACACCTCGGATGCTCGCGAAGGAGCAAATAGAACGGGAGGTGAACCTCGGCGTAAAGCTGGCGGTCGTGCTTCCACAGGTGTTTGGTGTTGAAAGTCCGAAAGGCACCAGTGATTGGGAGGCGTTTGTGAAGCTGGAGAAGGTGAGGAATCGGGTCGTTCACATGAAGCACGACGACAGAAGGTCAGGCGACGTCGGCGTGGACACGATTTGGAAGGCGCTGCTCACGGTTGCGTCGCCGTATCACGCGGCAAAGAAACTCATGGATCGTTTCCTTTGCAGCGTGCCTCACATACCCGGGCTGGAATTTGAAAACTGCAGGCCCGTGAGGCCTCGATGGCATGTCGAATGCCCGCACAAGTAGCCGAAGCCGCGCCACGACGGTCCACCAGCCAGCTTTGAGTTCTGAAACTACGCCGCAGACCATGAAGCTCATCCAGGGAAGCCCTGAGCATGAGCACGTTTCTTGCCTGAAGAACTGAGCCTTGAATGAACTCCGGACGATCTGCGTAGGGGCGTGATCGACAATTGCCCGAGATCCTGTCGATTTGGTCCGCAGTCGCTTGGCGTTGATTGTCGGCGAAGCCGATGGCCGGACAGTGCGGAGAGGCTGGTTGCGAACGCTGCAGTGGGAGAGACACGATCCCAGGGGTTGCCGACCTCTGACTCCCCAAAGTGCCGCGCTCAGGTTCTCACGGGGTATGCAGGAGCCACGAAATTTTGACCATGCCGCAGCACTTCGAAATCACCGCGCAGCAGCGCGGACAGGACCGTGCCGCGGCACTCGCCGAATCCGATTCGGCGTGCGCCCGGCCGCTCGCACACGCCGCGCAAAATGACCGTGTCGCCGTCTTCTAAAAACGTCCGCTGTTCGCCGTTGGCAAGGGGCAGGGGCCGCGCACCGCCCTGGCCAAGTTCCAGCAGGCTGCCGCCTTGTTCTTCGCCCGGTCCGGAGATGGTGCCGGAGCCGAACATGTCACCGGTACGCAGGTTGCAGCCGTTGACCGTGTGGTGCGCCACCAACTGTGCGATGGTCCAGTAAGCATCCGTGAAATTGGCTCGGCTCAAGCGTTGCGCCGGCAGGCCCGCCTCCCGCATCTTCGCGGTCTGGATCCAGACTTCCATCGCGATGTCGATGGCGCCTGCGGCCCGGTTGGCAGGCGAATTGAGGTACGGCAGGGGGTCGGGATCGCCCTCGGGCCGGCTGAATGGCCTGCGAAACGGAGCCAGTGCCTCCATCGTCACAACCCACGGCGAGACCGTGGTCGCAAAGCTCTTCGCGAGAAAGGGGCCCAGAGGCTGATACTCCCAGCGCTGGATGTCGCGCGCGCTCCAGTCGTTGAGCAGCGCGACGCCGAACACGTGCGATTCCGCTTGCGCCATGTCGACCGGGCAGCCGCGCGCGTTCGGCGTCCCGATGAACATGGCCAGCTCGAGCTCGTAGTCGAGTTGCCGTGACGGTGTGTGGACGGGCACCTTGCCGTCCTGCTGGAGGGTCTGGCCCCACGGGCGGGCCCACGATTCGCCACTGGGGCCGATCGAGGAGGCGCGACCGTGGTAGCCGATCGGCACCCATTTGTAGTTGGGCAGCAAGGGCGTGTCGGGACGGAATTGCCGTCCGACCGACAGCGCGTGATGGATGCCCGTGAAGAAGTCCGTGTAGTCCCCGATCTCGCAGGGCACGCCGAGCTCGACCTCGGCCTGCGCCCGCAGCGCCATGCGCATCGTGGATGGCACCTGCGCACCATGGCGCAGCGCTTCGGACAGGGCGCGTCTGAAGGCGCGGCGCTTTTGCGGACGCCACGCCATGAGCGCATGCATGTCCGTGGGCACGCGCGACGCGTTCCCGGACAGCAGCTCTGCTTGCGCCAGGTCGAGCACCTGGTCACCGATGGCCACCCCGATGCGCCATTCATCTTGCGGCGACACCCGGAAACGGCCGAATGGCAGGTTCTGGATAGGGAAGTCCGTGTCAGGGTCGTTGGCCGACTCCACCCAGCAGCGCAGCCTGGGGTCATGCGTCGGGTCGATTGCGCTGTCATGCGGCGAGTGCGTCGTCACGTCGCGGTCCTCACACGCGGATGACCGGGGACGTGCCGGGCTCGGCACCGTCCTCCTGGTTCGCCGCATAGCGTGCGATCGGTTGCGCCATGGCCGCGCTCAAGCCGCCCTGGGCCTCGAAGCGCGCCAGCAGGTACTCATGCGTCGCGCCGAGCGCTGCGGTCGCGCCGGCCTCGTCCGCGACCAGTCGGTGTGCGCGCTTGACGCAGTGCCCCGCCACCATCACCGTCGAGAGCGTGTCCGAGCTGGCGTGGAGAAGGAGAGCAGCCTCGGGGTTGCCACGCGGCCAGCCGATCATCGAGATGCCGCGGGCATCGTGCAGCAGGATATCGGCTGACTTGCCGGGAGTGAGAGAGCCGATGTCGCGCTCGAGGCCGAGTGCGCGGGCGCCGCCCAAGGTGCCCCAGTGAAGCGCTTGCGCGCAGGAGATCGGCACGCCCTGGTCCATCGAGCCCGATGCGCCTTGGCCCAGCATGCGACGTCCGGCCTGGAGCAGCAGACGCAACTGAAAGCGTAGGTCGGCACTGTTGTTGGACAGGATGTCGATCCCCAGCCCGATGTTGATGCCGTGACCGCGCGTCTGCTCGATGACCGGCCAGCCCATGTTCATCTGCAGTTCGGTTTCTGGCGTGATGGAGACGTGGCTGCCCGTGTCAGCCACCGCCCGCCATTCGTCGGGTTGCGAGTGATTCATGTGCACAAGCGTGAGGTCGGGCCCCAGAAGCCCCTGCTCGATCAGCCGGCCTGCGTCGCGCCGGGGCGTGCCATCGAAGATGTTGCGCGTGGAGTTGGCATGCCAGAAGATGCGCGCGTCCAGCTCGCGGGCGACGCGGAACTGCCGCACGCCATAGGCTGTCTCCGGCCAGAACCACGACTCCTCGGGCGACACGGCAAGCGTCAGCAGGCTGTCCTTGGAAGCAAAGTGGCGCGCGGCGGTCTGCCGCAGGTGCGCCTCGCGATCTTCCAGGCTGGCGAAAGCCGGGTTCGGCAAGGGAGGCCTGTTAAAGCCGTAGCTCCAGACGACACGCGCGCCCGAGGCCTGGAGGCCGCGGATGCTTTCGTCGACATGGTCTGGTGAGTTGAGGTTGTGGCAATAGTCCGCGGTGGTTGTCACCCCTTCGCGCAGGGCCTGCATCATGCCGCCCCATTGCGCAGCGTACATGTCCTGCGGGCGAAAGCAGGAGGCGACGAACAGGCGGATGCCCGAAACATAGTCCCGGATCGACCAGTCGGCGGTGATGCCGCGCACTGCGCTCTGCCAGACGTGATGGTGGGTGTCGACGAAGCCCGGCGAGGCGATGTGCCCCGTCGCATCGATCACCTCGAAGCCCGCCAGGTCGACTTGGTCGGCCAGACCCGGGTGCACCGCGGCGATGCGTCCGTTCTCGATAAGGATGTCTGCGCCGTCCAAATTGCCGATGGCCGGATCGACGGACACCACGAAAGCGTTCTTGATCAGTGTTCTCATGAGGTGTGGGTGACGGGAAAGATTTTTAGATGCGGGACCAGCGAGTGCGTCCTGTGCGTAGCACGTAGAGCAGCACGCAGGCGATGGCCATGCAGGCGAGGGCGCACAGCAGCGGCGTTTTGTAGGAGCCTGTCAGGTCGTACAGCATGCCGGTCGCGCCCGGTCCGATGGCGCCCCCCAGCAGGAACAGCCCAAAGATGCCGCCATAGGCCGTGCCGTAGGAACGCGCGCTGAAATAGCGCGACGTGAGAAAGGCCAGCAGATCGATCTCGGCGCCCACCGCCAGTCCCGAAATGACAGCCCCTGGCAGTGCCATCGCGCTGCCGCCGACCGCGAGCAGCGACAGTCCCACCACGACAAGAGCGAACATCGCAAGCGCGATGAACTCCGCTTCGAAACGGTCCAGAAGGTAGCCCGTGAGGAGGCGCCCTGCGATGACGGCGAAGCCGATCGAGGAGGCCAGCTTGGCCGCGCTCGGTGCCGCGATGCCCGCATCGACGAGCATGGGCACGAAGTGCACCACGACACTGATCACGCCCAGCGCGGCAAGCAGGAAGATCCCGCCCAGCAGCAGAAAAGGCGGGCTAGACCAGATCTCGCCCATGGGCGCAGGCTCGCCAGCACCGGCGCGCTGCGCGGCGCTGCCCGCGTTGACCAGCGCGCGTTGAGAAATGAGGATGCAGGCGATGGCCACGAGCGCGAGCAGCACGGCGATGCCGAGCGCCTGGTAGGCGCTGCGCCAGCCGGACTGCGACAGGTAGGGGAGGAGCAGTGACGGAATGAGGATGGCGCCGATGCCCGGCCCGGTAAGCATGATGCCGAACGCCATGCCGCGGTGTTTGTGGAAAGTGGCGATGATCATTCGGCTGAACGAGACCGCCGTGGTGCCGGCACCGAGGATCGCGGCCAACGTCGACAGCGCGATGAACGAAGGCAGGCTGATGGTGAACGCTGCAAGCAGAAAGAAGCCCACCGCCAGGCCCCCCATCGAGACGAGCGCGATGCGGATAGGACCGAACCGGTCAACAGCACGACCCACAGCCGGCGCCACCACGGCCGCCGCGAGGTAGCAAAACAGCGGGCTGAGCGAGACCTGGCCCCGGGTCAGGCCGAGTTCCTTGGCCACGGGCACGAGGAAAAGACCGGAGGAATAAAAGTATGTCGAGCTGAAGCCCGCCGTGACGCCCAGCAGGCAGGCAAGCAGCACTTTCCAGCCGCGCTGGAATTCCTGGTCGGGCGCAGCTGCGCGCTGTGCATCCTGGCGAGCCGCAGGGGCCTCGGGGACTGTCTCGTGCAATGTCATATCTGCCTCTGTGTGTTGTCGTGTGTGCGGCCGGGCGATCTCAGCTGCGCGTGCCATCGATGAGAACGAATGCGATGCGCGCCATGGCGCCCGAGCGGTTGCGCCAGCCATGGCGCGTGCCGCGTTGCACCAGTACATCCCCGGGGCGCATGACCTGCTCCCCATCGTCCATCACCGCCACCAGTTCGCCTGCCAGCAAGATCGCGTAGTCGATCGATTCCGTGGTGTGCATCGAGGGGTCACCCTCGCCGTCGCGATGGGCGTCGTTGCCGAAGGTCCGCGTGAACGTTGCCTGCACGCCTCGGGCGAACTCGGCCGGATCGACCGGATCCGGCGGAAAGTCGATGATCCGAACGACGGAACCGTGGACCGGGGGGCGAATGCCCACGTGCTTATCGACAGAGTCCGGCGCGTCAATCCGCGCGGGTGTCTCGGTGGTTCGCCAGAGGTCGGTCACGACGTAGCCGGGGCGCTCCGAGGGGGCGCGTACTGAAGGCGAGGGGCCGACCGCCACGAAAGTCGAGCGGCCCGCGGCGTCGACCCCCGTGACCAGCCGCCGCACCGGAGGCAGCGAGGCTGTGGAGGCCGGATGCGTTGGAAGTGCCAAGGCAGAGGTCTCGGGCAGGACTGGGTTTGTCATGTCGATCTGGGCAGTGGTATCGTTGGAAAACCATAGTTTCAAACAGCTGTTTTAAATATGCGATTAGGGATTTCCCGTGGACTGCGCACACTCGCGCGCCGAGCAACCTCGATGCCAAACATCAGTTCGCACTTCGCGAGCGCCAAGAAAGGGGCGTGCTGATGGCCGGCGCACGCACGCCCAAGGATTCCCTGGCCGCCGGGAAAATCCTGCGGGCTGCGGAGACTCTGTTCGCAAGCCATGGCATCGAGAAGGCGTCCTTGCGCGACATCACCATGCTCGCGGGCGTCAACGTCGCGTCGGTGAACTACCATTTCGGCTCGAAAGACATCCTCGTGGAGGCCGTCTTCGCCAAGCTTGCCGAACGAGTAAACGCATCGCGCACCTCGGCGCTTGAGGCCGTGCGCGCGCAGGCCGCGCGTTCAGGCCGGCCCGCGAGCGTCGAGCAGATCGTGCAGGTGTTCCTGGCGCCCTATCTCGCCCCCAATGAGCAGACGCACGGCGAGTTGCTGGCCCAGTTCTTGTTGCTCAATCGCCTGAGCCCGTCGCCGGTGACGACGAAGATCATGATCGAGCACTTCGACCCGATGGCGCGCAAGTTCATCGAAGCGTTGTCACAGGCGTTGCCCGAAACACCAGTGCAGACGCTCTACTGGCGCTACAACTTCATGGCGACGACCGTGTTCATGTCGGTCACGGACAAGGCCCGCGAAAGCCGGCTGGCCCGGTTGTCGGAAGGCGCTGCAGACCCAGGCAACCGCGAGGAATTGGAAGTGGCACTCACGGACTTCCTGGCGGCAGCGATACGCGGCCCTTCCAGTTTGCCGCCTTCAGCTCCAGCCCCCCAGTCCGCCCGACGTGCACCAGACAAGGCACAGCGTCAGTAGCCCGGGGCGGGTTGCATGGGGCTGTGCTTCGCGTAGCGCGTAGCCTGGGCCAGAACCTTATGATGTACCTCACGGTGATCAAAGATCCGACGTCAAGATAAATGTGCCTTGACAATGCGTGTTCTCCAGCGGGCCTCATCAGATGTCCGGATGGAACTTGCAACAGGTGCCGTCGGATGCCGATCGTTCATCATGGCGCCTTGGCTTGCGGTTCCTGCAGCGGCTCGGCTCGCTCCTCGGCCTTGAGCTCTTCTTTTTGGGCGTGGGCATGCGATTCCAGCGCCTGAGCCATCGCGAGCACGTGCACAGGTTCGATGTCTGCGACGCACGCGTCGCTTGCCGCCGGTTCATCGTCCTTCATGAGATCGCGAAGGATGTCGCTGTTCACGATGCCGAATCGTCGCTTTCCTTGCGGCAAAAGATAGCCTTGTTGCGCGAGTTCGTTGAGGTACTCAAGCAAAAGCGCCTTGGACTCTACCGTTGACTTGTCGAGGACCTTGTGGAGCCAGTGGTCCAACGCGTAGGTGGAGAAGCTGAGGTTGAAATGTCTCCACATTAAGGACCTGCCGCGGGACCTCTTGAGGAAATGCAGGTACAGAAGCGCTTGCCATCGGCGCGGCGTCAACATGATCGCGTCGAGATTCTGCTGCGGCCTGTATCCCAGTGCGCTCGGCCAACCGGCAGGTGGCAGGCCAAGCCGTTCCCTCAGTGCGCTGTCGGCGGAGTTCGCAAGCGTCCTGAGGTCGTCGATGTCCTTGCCGAACCTTCTGTGCCGGCCAAGCCATGTAAACATCCATGCGAGTGCCACGACCAGGTTCAGCGCGGCAAGCTGAAATTTGGCAGCCGAAATGGCGGCGACGTTGTTCAGCTGCGATTGGAAGGTCGCTTCTTGGGGACGACCGTCCATGTTGGCCAAGAGCCAGAAATTCTCGGCGTGGTCGAGAACCCCGCCTGCGATGGCCAGCAAACAGGTGACCGTGATGGCCGCTCGCCAGAGTCGAATGGGATCGGAATAGAGTGTTGTGATCTCGCGGTATGCCCACGTCGCGTAGCCGATGAAGTAGACGGTGTACATGTCCGTCAAGAGGTTGTCAGCCCAGACAAGAAGCTCGGGCACGCCGATGAAAAATGGAGCGCCGTACAAGCGCTTCGGTGCATCGATGGCGTTTTTCAGTGTCGCTTTGCAGGCTGTCGGTGTATCCAGCGTGAGCGCCTGCAAAGCACAGGCTTCGCCTTGTGCGTTGAGCAACCAGGTGTTCAACACACCCAGGGTCAGAAGCAAAACGAACGTGAAGGCCCCCAAAATGGCGACCCAGTGCGCTTCGGTCCATTCGAGGTTCGAAGGTTTCAGGAGCGGGCGCGTGTAAGTCATGGCCGGTTCCCTGCGGTGGCGAAAGCGTTCTTAGCAAGGCACGCCTCGCCGAGTTGCTCGCCCAGTTTTCGATAGCTCTCGAATTGACTTTCCGAGAAGAATTGGTCGACCGTCGTCTCGTGTGGAAAGAGCGTGTTTTTTCGCGAGTAGGCAAACACGTCGACGCCGAGCTTGCGTATGGCGACGAGCGTCGGCTTGATGATGACGATGGTGCCCATGACCGTGCCGTAGTTGATCGTTCCGCGCACAAAGCCGTCGGACCTGTCCTGCCTTTCCTCAGAAGTCCCCAATCTGTCGAGATTGAAATCAATCTCGACGCCGAAATCGATTCGGCACTTGCGCACCAGGTTGGCCAGATCCTCCATCCCGCGTGCGGAGTCCGCGGTGGCGTCGACGGCCAGTATCATGGTGCACCTGCGACGCACCAACTCATAGACCCCGGAGTTGTCAAAGTGGCCGCCGTCCGAGAGGTAGACGAAATTGCTGGTCTCGTTGGTGTATCCAAACAGTTCGTGCAGCAGGCAGAAGAGACCAAAGACCGGACTTGACCTACGCCATCCCAGCCGCCAGAGCGGGTTTGGGGACCAACGGCCCAGACGGGCATTGAACACCGTCAGCAAGAACGCCAGGGCGGGCGTCGTGGCTGCCCCGCGGTTCGGACTGAGTGCGGCCCCGGAGGTCGCCATCGCCATTCCAAGCGTGAAGGTCTTCCCTTCGTCCTGCTCAGAGGCCCACTCCGTGGTCGGGCGGTAGCCGCCCACGCGCATGACCCCGGCACTCATGGCCGTTGCGCCCATGGAGTCTCCAGTGCTCGGGCCCAAGGCGAAACCGCACTGGTTCGGGGTGAACGTGAAAGATGCAGCCTTGCGTTCTTGCCATGCCAAGTTGCTGCCTTGCGTGATGTTGATGGCTGCATTCAGGATGTGGTGCGGTCGAACCGGAATGCTCGAATCCATTTTTGTGTGCCGCATGTTGCACAGGTACACGTCATCCTTGTCATCGAAGCCGGTGAAAGGGTGTGCCGTGCGCCTCGCCTGTCGGCTCGCACCGAGATAACAACGTATCAGTCGGGTCTTGTACATGTTGTGCAGAGAAAACTTGTTCACGTCCACGCGTGAGCCGAACAGCACGAAGATGACGAAGCAGAACATGAATGCAATGCCCGAGACACCCATGTTGAGGACGCCATCACAGCTCAGCGGTGGATTGGTGACCGTGATGTGCGGACTGTCAAACCCGTTTGGTGCCACGCAGACTTGGGCCGCGTACTTTTGCAGCGCAAAGCTTTCAGTGGCGAATTGCCGCAGTGACTTGTGCTCTGGCACCAAGGGCGCCATCGTCACGACGGCCGCCTTGCCAGGCTCTGCCTTGACGAAGAGTTCGACTTGCTGCGAAGTAGGGCGATGGTTCCAGATGTCGGGTCGCCTGGCGCATTCCTGCTTGCCGACACAGCCGCCGATGTACTCCATGGCCACGCCCGTGGTCGCGGCTACCCCCCAAAGCATTCCGACAACCACCAAGACGAGCGCCGTGCTCAGTACCGCGCTGCGCGCGGTGTCTAACAGCGGGGAACGGACTTCATCCTGCTTTTTTCGAGCGGGCGTGAACAGCGTCGCCACCAGGCTGACGAGCCATCCTGTACCTGCGATCGCGGCAAACCACTGCCCGCTGCGGTCGTCAACCCAACGGTAGATGGCCGCGCTGTAGAAGGACAGCAGGAACAGACCCAACCAGGACACTCCAAGTATGGCAAACCATGCATTCATGCGGGACCACCACTCCCGGGTGCGCTCGGTGTACGTTCGCCCAATGAGCCCGACCAGGACCGATCCCACGATTCCGAAGGTCAGCAGCAAGGCCGGTGGACCGAAGGTCAGAAGCGCTGCGGCACGCTCTACCGTGTTGTCCGAAGTGACCGTGATCAGCTCGATGAATGCGCGCAACAGAAGACCGCCGACGAGCAGCGCTCCCGCGTAAGCGAGGACATAGACACCCGCCTCGCGGATCAGTGAGGGCAACGTGCGGCCGCCCAACACCTGAAGAATCGCCCAGAAACCACCTCCCGATGCCAAGAGCGTCGTCGCGATGATCGCAATGGCGCTGAGATCACCGGTGAAGCCCGTGGCCTTGCCGAACAAAGCGATGCTGCCGAGAAGGGCCGTGATCAGCCCGGGAATCACGACGATACCCAGCACGCCCCAGGTCGAATTCATCAACGCGATCCTCTGCCCGGTGTCGAGCGCCATCGTGCGCGACAGATGAAAGGCAATGGCCAGCGGAAACAGGAAGAAGCCCATCCAGGATGCGGCGTAGCCCAGTTCCTTGTCGAGATACGCAACGGCATACATCGTCGGATGCAGAAGCAGGCGAGGACCGAGAAAGAAAAGGCAGAGGAAGGAAACGAAGATGATCAGGTTCAAGGCGACGTTGCGCAGCCAGGTCGCCACCACTGTCATCGAGTCAGCTGACAGCATGCCGAGGCTGGGTGTCAGGTAGTTGCTGTAGCGGCGCAACCAAGTCACTTCGTCGGCTTCCTTGGGGCCATCCCTTGCGGCCAGCGCCTTGCAGACTTCCGGCAGTCCCTTGCGATAGATCCATGCAGAGAGCCAGGCGCCGATGTAGCCGCCACCCGAGACGGTGGACAGATAGTCAACGTGGTGCAGCTGGTCCTTTTTTGCGAGCGCTTGCAGGACGCCCAGACAGAAGGTCGCAGAACGGATGCCCCCGCCGGACAGCGCGAGACCTGTGCGAGATTCACTGGCCTGCGAGGGCGCTGAACCGTTGGGATTCGTTCGAGGCGGATCAGAACTCGGTTTTGCAGACAAAGAAAGTTTGCCCTCGAGACGATCGCGTGCCACCTTGATGGCCGCAAGCTCCGAGGCTAGGACATCGGCGAACTTGAGCAGCTTTGCTGCCTCGGGAGGCTCGCTGGGTGTCCCGCCCAAAGGTTGCTCCTCGGCTTCCGAGACCGTGCTTATAAGCATGACCTACTCCTGCAAAGGACGATGCTGCGCCGCGGCGCATGCACCGGCATTGATCTTCCCAATGGCGCAGAGCAGCGCGCTCCCCGGCCCTGTCAATGGTCAGTGCCCGCCGAGTCGAACGGCAAAGCTCAGGGCTGCATGCCGTCGCCGCGTCATGACCATAGGCGGCAACTGCTTCGTCACTGTCGCCGTCGTCGGCGACGTTCTCGTGAACGGGACCGAGGCGATGCGTCTGTCATTGCGACCTCAGGGCCGAAGAAAATACTCGGTCGCCGTCTTGCCGTCTTTTCCGTGTGCGGATCGCGTGTGGGGCTCGTTGGCCGTGTTCTGGTTGTCGGTGACCAGCATCCTGTCGTCGTCGATGGCCTTGATCACGAGGTACACGTGATCTGAGCCTGGCGGGTCCGTGCTGTCGTACGCGGCGCCGACATCGCCGGGCTGCTGCTGTCCGACGGCGATCCGACTCCAGCCGCGCTTCTCGAGTCGGGCGGCCAGTTTGCCGGCACCGACCGTCATCTCCACCATGATGCCGGACTGGCGCAGCAAAGCACTCAAGTGAGCGGCACAGCCATTCTTGGGGTAACCGGCCACTGCGGATTTGGCTTCCTTCCTTGCTGCGGCGATTCCTTCGGCGGAACTGCCGTTGTCGATGAGCGTTTGCACAAAGGACGCATCAGATCCAGCGAGGGGCGCGGGTGGTGTCGCCTCCGGTATCGCGCGCATCGCAGACAGGTGCGTCGCGCTCCCCAACCGCGCGTTGGCCCCATCAATGAGGAATCCGGTGTTGACATAGCCGTCCACGGCGCCATCGCCTTGCAGATCGATCGACGTCCATGTCCCTGTCGTTGCCAGCGAATGAACCTGCGTGCCGTATGGAAGAAGTCTCTGGATGCCAAACTCGGTGCCAGGTCCCTCTCTCAAGCGAAGCCCGTTGCGGGCGTTCACAACCTTCGCAGGCGCCGTGCCCAGGGCTGCGACCGCCGGCACCGGCAGCACGAAGTCGCCGATGCTTATACCGGCTCCGACCGTGTTCGGGTCGCAGCGAACGCCTGCGATGGTGGTGTCCATCGCCTGCAGCAGCGTCCAGCGTCTCGAATCTAGGAACTGCTTGTATCCCGTCCACCCCGTCGATTGCGCAAGCCAGGTCAGCTGTACCATGTCGGCTTCGAGCAGCGCCTGGCAGACCGCGCCGCTGCCGTAGACACCCAGCAGATACGTGGCGCCGCCATTGTCTTGCGCGAGGGCCTGCGCAACCCCTTCGAAGTAAGGGATGACGCGTTTGTTGATCGCGTCCTTGCCCTTGCGAGGATCGGCATCGGTGTCCACGCCGAAATAGATGGCAGTCCCCGCCGGCTGTTCGATGGTGTGTTGCGCATACATGCGCGCGTAGGCACCGTCCTTGAGGCCCGCGTCATTGTCGAAGTAGTCGATGTCGTCGCCATACCGGCCTTCATAGACGATGCCGATTCTCAAGCCCGCGCTCGAGAGTGCCAGCGCTTCAGGGCGATGCAGGCGCTTCGCCGCGCTGGGAACCGAATCGCGCGTGTAGTAGCGCATGACAGTCTCCACGCCCGCACTTCGCAAAGCTGCGGCATATTTCTCGCAAGGGTAAGACACGTCGATGATCCGGGTCATGCTTTTCTCCTCGAAAGTGAAGGGGCGTGCGCGCGGGCCTTGAGGCGGTGACGTCTTAACGTGCGGGAAAATTCCAATCGACGGCGTGGCTATGACGCAGCACCTGGGTCCCGGATGGCAACGTGAAATGCCTGCTCAACGTCCCGCGCGTTCGTGCGGCCGGCGCGTTCAAGCATCGTCAGCGCAGGTTGGTGGAGGGATGCCGGCCCCTGCGTGGCTTGCTGCTCGACACGTCACGCCGTGTCGGATGCAGATCTGATTCGGTGCGCATCACGAGGTCCGGGCAGGGCACGCGCTGTCGCGCCGCAAGAGCATCCAAGGCCATGTCCGTCTCCTCGCATCGTTCGATGCGTCTTTATAGATTTGTGCGTGGAGTCTGTCTCTCCTATATATACGGGAGGGCGGAGTTGTCCAGAACGCTCATCGAGCGCGACTTCGCTGCGCGCGTCGGCCAAAGCACGCTCTTGTTGCGAGCACGGCTGGTGGATTGGCAGGTGGGTAACCATCTTCTGTGCGCCGGCAACAGCGCCACCACGGACATCTGCGCAGTCCAGTCAAAGGCGGGCGACGCAGAGTCGGTGCCCGATTGCAAAACGATGGGTGAGCGGCCTTTGGCTATGATCCCGTTGCACCATCCAACTCAAAATTACAAATGGGCCTGCGCATCAACTATGTCTTCATCGACTACGAGAACGTGCAGCCAGAGGCGCTGTCGGTCCTCCATGAGGATCACTTCCGCCTCATCGTCTTTGTGGGTGCCACACAGGCAAAGGTCGCGTTCGAGACCGCGGCCGCTTTGCAGCGCATGGGCGAACGCGCGTCCTACGTGAAGATTTCCGGCAGCGGGCCCAACGCGCTGGACTTTCATATCGCCTTCTATCTGGGTCAACTCGCGTTGCCGGACCCGAGCCCGTACTTCCATATCATCTCGAAAGACACCGGCTTTGATCCGCTGATCCAGCACCTGAAGGGTCGGAAGATTTTTGCGGCGCGCTGGCGCGACGTGACCGAGATCCCGCTGCTCAAGGCTTCAAATGCGAAATCGCCAGCGGAGAAGCTGGCAATCATCATCGAGCACCTGAAAGCCCGTGGCGCGGCGCGGCCCCGTAAGGTCAAGACGCTGATGAATAGCATCGGCGCGCTCTTCCAGAAGCAGGTTCCGCAGGAGGAGCTGCTCGCCCTGTTAGGCGAACTTCAGGCGCAAGGCCTGGTTTCCGTCAGCGACACGAACGTCTCTTACAGCCTGCCAGCCTGAAGCGAGGGCTGGTGTGAAATTGAGTTCATCCGAGCTCGACCGGTGTCATACCTTTCAATCTCGTTCACCACTCGAGAAAGGTTCGGCTGGGCCGCTGAAGTCTTCGTTGCAAGTTTGATTGCGCTGTGCTGGACCCCGGCCGGATTTGGACAGCCAGTCGATGTACGCGCTGATCCAGGAGGAGGGCGCTCGCTGCGGGCAGTGACCGCGGCCTGCCAGGCTCCGCCTTGCTATCCCCGAACGGGCCTGCCGTCGGTCGACGACGAGCAAGCGCCAGGTTGCGCACCCATACGAAACCCTGAACTCGGTCGAGTTGGCGGCCGGTGTGCTGGCCGGACGAGCAAGTCGATGCCGAATCAGGCCGCCGCGCAGTACGGCCTGGGCAAATGAGTGCGGGCCGCCTGGTGGCCGCCGTAGAGACAAGGTGGTGCCCGGCAGCGATGGTGAATGGGCGTGGTGCGTGGCTTGCACGAATCCGCGCCGCAGAGGAAGCGGAGACCTGGCGCGGGGACCTTCGTTGGCGTTGCGAAGGGTGGGGGAGGGCTTGCCTGTGAGCCCTGAGGCTACCCCCTCGTTCTCGCGTTCAAGGCCCTGCGCGCGCTGCGCGTGCTCGGCGCGTGCCGCGCGCCTGCGGCGGCCTTGAGCGCTGCGCTGCGACGGGGTGGCGGGGTCTCGCAGGCAATCCCGCCTGTGTCACCCACAGGAGTTCGTCATGAACGCTCTCACTTCTTCCGTCGTTGCTTCTTCACCCGATGCTGTTGCTGATTCGTCGCTGTCCACCTGGAGCGTGCGCGAGCGCAGCGTGCTCGCGGCGCTGCGGCCGTTCCTGGGCGCCGATGCCGAGGTGCTGTACGAGGCGCAGGGCCGTTCCCTGCACAAGCTGGTGTGCTTCGCGCGCGACTCGTCGCTGCCGGGGTGCGCGCAGCTGCTGTGCGGGCTGCGCCTGGCGCGGGAGCTGCTCGCCGAGGAACTGCGTCCGGGCGAGGCGTTCCGCTCGATGTACGCCGTCTCGGACTATCTGAAGCTGCACTTCGCGGGTCAGGCGCACGAGAGCTTCGCGGTGCTGTTCCTCGATGCGCACCACACGCTGCTGGCGTTCGAAGACCTGTTCCGGGGCACGCTCACGCAGGCCGGGGTCTATCCCCGCGAGGTGCTCAAGCGCGCGCTGCAGCACAACGCGGCGGCTGTGATCCTGGCGCACAACCATCCGTCGGGCGAGGTCGAGCCGTCGGCGGCGGACCAACTGCTGACGAATGCGCTGAAGGAAGCGCTGGCGTACATCGACGTGCGCGTGCTGGACCACTTCGTGGTCGCGGGCAACCGGGCGGTGTCGATGGCCGAACGCGGCCTCGTCTGAGTGAGGCCACGGGGCGCTTCGGCGCCCCTTTTTTCCAGCAGGCGGGTCCCGCGCGTGAAGGACCGGCCTCGTTTTCGGTTCGGCTCGCGTGGCCTTCTGCTCGTTGGATGGATCGCGCATGGCACCGGTCTCGCGTGGCAAGCCAGAGTTCGACGCTTGCACGGGCGGCCGTGCCCGCGACGAGCGCTCACGCCGCCTTGCGCGCATCGACCGCGCGCAAGGCTGAGCGTCGACACGCTGGTGTCGGCGGTGCAGATCGCTTGCGGCGGCGTCGCCGCCTGCGCTCAAAAATCGGCTGTTCCGAAAGGCGTCTTGTGTCGTCGCCCCCTGGGAGGACATTGGGGACTCGTCAGATCAAGGCCACGGCGTCGCGCAGCGTGTCTGCCGTGAGCGGGAGCTTCCGGTCGTGGAGTGCCTGGATCAACGCTTCCGCCGAGCGCGCTGGCTGGGTCCACCGCGCCCTCATTTTCTGACCGCGGTCAGAGCGGTCAGCTTGTGCAGGTTCAGCTGATTGTTGACGAAGCGATCGGGATGCTGGACCTCAATGTTGAACGGGTCCAGCCGCTCTTGCGGAAAGTCATCGAGGTTGAAGGTCACGATCGCATCTGCGTGACCCGCGATGGCCACCGCCAGCACATGGCGATCCTGCGGATCCGGCAGGCTCAGGGATGGGATCAGCGACTCGAAACCGGTGACGAGGCTGTCCGGGATCGTGCTGTTCATCAGCGCCGCGACAGCGGGCAGCCTGTCGGCGATGTCCGGCCGGTCGGCTGAGAGATTGCGCATCCATTCCTCGTGGATCAAGGTGCTCCATTTTGCGTGGTAAAGCCCTTCCACGGCCAAACTCATCAGGACATCGCGCACCAGCGTCGGATACAGAACGTTGGCGTCCAGCACCGCGGTGTAGCGTGAAGAGCCCGCCACTCAGAACTCCAGGTCGAGCGCTTCCGACAGCTTGGTGAGGTCCTGAAGCTGTTCTTCGGAGCGGCGCTTCTGTTCGGCCATGTAGCGCCTGAGTTCTTCGAACTCGATGCGCCGATGGGCGCCCACGAGTCGGCATTTCAGGTGACCGGCCTCGATCTCCTTCACGACGAAGGGACGCGAGACATTCAGAAGGTTGGCTGCGTCCTGGGTCGTGAGTTCGTGTTTCTGTGGCATCAGAAGCATCGGCTCGCGCTTGGCCATCTGTCGCAGCACGTCGGCGAAGAACCGAAGCGCCCTGGGCGGCAACGCGAGCACGGGCGCTGCACCGCCGGCATCGTTTTCAGGCAGTTCCAGAATGACGTTGATGTGGTCAGCCTTCGAATGATCCAGCGCCACGAGCAGGCACTGATGTGCCACCGCCGCCATCTGCGCTTCGGCTGCGCTGGCGGGGTCCAGTACATCGTGGTCTTTCATGGCGTTTTCTCCGTGCAGTTGCCGAATCGTCGAGCGGGGCCTCTGGTGGGCCATGGCCTCTATGGTAGCCACATTCGAAACAAACGCAATAAACGAAGCAAACGACACTTGCTTCAAGGGAGTTCGGACGTTCTTGTCCTGCCTATTTCTTCGCCCGGCAACCCGAAGAGGAACGGGCGCGGCAAACCACGCCGGGTGAGGTGGAACCGTCCGCTTCGGACCGGCCACTGACGAATGAGCTGAAGGAAGCGCTGGCGTTCATCGACGTGCGGGTGCTGGACCACTTCGTGGTCGCGGGCAACCGGGCGGTGTCGATGGCCGAACGCGGCCTCGTCTGAGTGAGGCCGGGGGGCGCTTCGGCGCCCCTTGTTCCTGTCGTTCTGCGGGGGTACTGCTTGCGGCCCCGTCTTGCGCCGCCCGTGCCCTCGACGTGCTGCGAGGCCCTCTGTCAAGCGCGTTCCGCGGGCGATGCGGCGTGAGCCGCTGCGCGGCTGAAGCTCGAAGACAGAAAGGACGCAGAACTTGGCGTGCGCGGCGTGGCCGCGCAGGATGCGAACGGATGCGCCACTCGGTGACGCGCCCCGGTCGTGGAAGGTCGGGACTTGGACGCGTGGCGGCGTGGTCCTGCTCGTGGTGGCCGGTCGCCTGCTGCCGGTCCGCCTCTGATCGACGCATGGCGCGGGTCGCTCCCCGCTCCAGGGTGAAGGCTGCGCCCCCGTCCTCGCCCGGTCCTCGCGGTGCTCGGCTGCGGCCTGCGGGCGGGCCCTGGACCCGCTCGCTGGCCCCTTGCCCGGTCTGCGTCGAGGCGGCTCCGACAGCAGGTTTTCTTCCACCCCCACCGCGGCGTGACGCCGCAGAAAGGCTTCGCCATGACCTCCGCTTTTCCTTTCCGTGCCTCGCGTCGCGTTGCGCGCGACGACCGCGCCTCGCGTTCCGCGCATGCCTCGGCCGCTGCGCGGCCCGTCACTGCCACGGGCGTTCCCCCCGTACCCCCCGAGGACCCTCCCACCGCAGAGTCTCCGGATGCGATGACGGCCTTGCGGGCGGGCGGGCGCATCGATGTGCGCCAGGCGGTCACCGAGCGGATCGTCGCGATGCTCGAACAGGGCGGCCACGTGTTCCGCGCCCGCTGGGTCGCGGCGGCGTCGCGCGGGTTCCCGCGCAACCTGTGCACGGGGCGGCCGTACCGGGGCGCCAATGTGCTGCTGCTGTGGGACGAGGCCCTCACGCAGGGCTATGCGACCCCTCTCTGGATGACCTACCGGCAGGCCCAGGCCCTCGGCGGGCAGGTGCGCCGGGGCGAGCACGGCGTCCTGTGCGCGCACTTCGAACGCGTGGGCCAGCGCCGTGACGGTGTCGGCGACGGAGGGCGAGCGCGCGGGCGCGCGGATGGCGAGGCTTCGGACAGCGATGCCGCTGCCGATGCCCTTGCTGCGCGCTCGGGTTTCCTGCGCTGCAGGCCGTTCTGGCTGTTCAACCTGGCGCAGGTCGACGGGCTGTCCGAGGGGAGGGGCGCGGTGGTCGCCGAGGCCTCGGACGCGGCCGCCGAGGCGTCACGGGCGGATGCGCAGGGCAGCGGGCGCGAGGGCCGCACGGCGGTGGAAAACGCGCTGCGCCTGGTGGCCGGCTGCGATGCCGTGGTGCGCCATGGCTTCGAGCGCGCGATGTACCTGCCGGCGCTCGACGAGATCCGGTTGCCCCTGCCCGGGCGCTTCGTGAACGCAGACAACTACTGCGCCACGCTGCTGCATGAGCTCGTGCACTGGAGCGGCCATCCGTCGAGGCTGCACCGCGCGTTCGGCGCGCGTTTCGGGGATGCGGCGTACGCCTTCGAGGAACTGGTGGCCGAGCTTGGCGCGGCCTTCCTCATGGGCCGTTGCGGGCTCGTGGACGCGACGATCGAGGGCCATGCGGGCTATCTCGAGGCCTGGCTCGCAGTGCTGCGAAATGACCGTACCGCCATCTTCTCCGCGGCGCGCCATGCGAGCGACGCCTTCGACTGGATCGTGGCGCAGGCGTTGCCGGAGATCGGCGAGCTGTGTTGAGTCGCGAGCGGGTCGATCCGCTGGCGCTGCGGGCGACTGCCCAGCGGGCGTGGGTGGCTGCGCACGGGGCGGAAAGGAGGAGGCGGGGGGAAGGTGGGGGAGGGGAGGGTGGTCTTGCTGTTCCCTCTCAGCGTTGCACGTCGTTCTCGCCGTCAAGGTCTGCGCGCACGGCGTGCGCTGAAGTCGTCCAATGCCGCAACCTGGGGCGACATCGCGGAAACCCGGGCGACTGCGGGCGAAGACCCAGCCGAGGGCGGGGAGCGCAAACGACACGACGCAGTCAGGGCAGCGGCGCCCCGCTGAGCGGTGCCAGCAGGCCGACGGACCCAACCTGCGAATCGGAACGGCTTCGAACAGCCGCTCAGACAACTGAGTCAGGCCGGCTGTTCTCGGAGCATCTCCCACATGGCCTTGATAGCAGCCCGGTACCCGCCAGGTCCTAGACCGGCGATCACGGCGGTGGCCACCGCGGACATGTAGGAGTGGTGGTACATCTCCTCTCGGCGATGGATGTTGGAGATGTGGACCTCGATGATCGGCCCTGGAAACATCTTGAGCGCATCCATGATGGCCATGGACGTAAACGAATAGGCCGCGGGATTGATGATGATTCCGCTGCCCGCGTCGATGGCCTCGTGGATCCAGTCGATCAATTGGGTCTCGCTGTTGGACTGATGGAACTCCAACGGGATCGCCCCGGCCTCGTCGCGGCACATGGCCTCGATTTCGGCGAGCGTGGTCTTGCCGTAAATCGCAGGCTCACGCTTGCCGAGACGGTTGAGGTTCGGACCGTTCAGAATGAAAAGCGGCTTGGTCATGGGTGAGTACGCGTGCAACGCGAGAGGGTTTCAGAAGCCGCTGTGGAACAGCTTCGCGGGGCCGGTGACAAGCCAGGGAAAGAAAACCATCAGGAACATGATCAGGAACTGCGCGATCATGAATGGCATCACTCCCTTGGTCACTGTGTCCATCGACATTCGACCGACGCCGGCCACCACGTTGAGTACCACGCCAACCGGTGGCGTGACCAAACCGATGGCGTTGTTCATGATGAACATGACGCCAAAGTAGACGGGGTCGATCTTGGCGGCGATGACGACCGGCATCAGAACGGGCGTGAGGATCAGGATGGTGGGCGTCATGTCCATCGCGGTGCCGACGATCATGACCAGCACCATGATCGCCACCATCAACAGGATGGGACTGTCCATGAAGGGTTGGAGCATGCCTACCACCTTGCCGGGAAGGTCTGCCACCGTGATGAGCCAGGCTGAAACCATGGCCGCAGCCACCAGGAACATCACCACCGCGGTGGTCTTGGACGCCTTCTTGAAAATGCCGAACAGCTGCGAGAGTTTGAGGCCGCGGTAGATGACCGTCGCGACGAACAGGGCGTACACCGCCGCCACCACGCCGGCCTCCGTCGGCGTGAACACGCCCATGCGCAAACCGACCAGGATGATCACCGGCAGCATCAGCGCCCACCCACAGCGGCGCAGCGTGGTCAGCAATTCCTTCAATGGCTTGCGCGGCGGAGGCAACACGCCTTCGTTGCGCGCGACGTAGGCCCAGGTCACCCACAGCGCAAGCCCCATCAGCAGGCCCGGCGCGATGCCGGCCATGAACAGCTTGGAGATCGAAACGTTGGCCGTGACGCCGAAGATCACCAGTCCGATGGACGGCGGCAACACCGGCGCAATCACCCCGGACGCCGCGATGAGACCGGCCGCGCGATGCGGCGCGTGGCCGGCGGCCACCATCATCGGCAGGAGCATGGCGGTCAGGGCAGCGGCATCGGCCACCGCGCTGCCCGACAGTGCCGAAAGCATGATCGATGCGACGATGGTCACGTAGCCCAGGCCGCCCCTGATGTGACCGACAAGTGCCATCGCGAATTCGACGATGCGCTTCGACAGTCCGCCTTCGTTCATGAACTCGCCAGCCAGCAGGAAGAAGGGCACTGCCAGCAGGGGGTAGCTGTCTGCGCCGCCCAGCAGGTTCTGCGCGAGGATCTGGGCTTCGAACAGGTCCATGTGCCACATCAGTGCCACGCCGCTGACCAGCAGCGCAAACGAGATCGGGATGCCGATGGCCATCGCCAGCAGCAGGGACCCAATGAAGATGGTGAGTGTCATGCGCGCTCGCTCTGTTGTTTGGGGAGGTCGGCGCCATGCGGGAGGTTGAGCGCGGCCAGGTCTTCGGATTCCTGGACCATCACCAGGTCGTCATCGTCCATGTGACCGGTGAAGAGCAGCCACAGGTCCAGAAGCAGCACGATGCATGCGCAGGCCGAAAAAGCCACGCCAGCCGCATGCAACACGGCCATCGGCAACTGGGTGGAAGGTGCCAGCACATCCATGTTGATGCTGGTTTGTTCCAGCGCGCCCCTGAAGACCAGGTAGCAGACATACAACATGGTCAGATGGCCGAGTACCAGGCAGATCTTTTTGCCGAATGGGGGCAGGCGCGACACCAGGGCGTCGGTGCCAAGGTGCGCGTGCTCGCGCAGCGCGACGACGCAGCCCATGAAGGTGATCCACACGAACAGCCAACGCGAAATCTCTTCGGACTGCGTGATCGACGAGTTGAAAACATAGCGCAGAACCACGTTGCTGAAGACCAGCGCCACCATGATCATGAGCGCCACGGCCATCACGTTGGTGACACCGCGGCAAAAAGAATCGATCAGCTTTACCATGCCTGCTCCTCTGTACGACCCGTCGGCGCGCGATGCTCTCGGTTGCATCGCGGCGCCCCCCAAACGACCGCCGACTCCAACTCTCAGGAATTGGGGCGGGCTTGAATTCGCAGAATCAGAACTTGGAGACGCGGTCCAGTTCGGTCTTGAAGAGCGTGATCACGGCCGGGTCATACGCAGCGGAAAACTTGTCGTAGATCGGCTTGACCTCGGCGCGCATGCGGGCCGTCTCGGCGGGTGCAACGGCGTTGTACGTCATGCCCTTGGCCTGGAGTTCGACCAGGGCCTTGCCGGCGGCCTCGCGGCTCGCCGCACGCTGGTAAGTCTGGGCTTCCGTGGCGGCTTCCTGCAGCAACTTGTGCTCCGCAGGTGACAGCTTGTCCCAGAAGCGCTTGCTGATCTGAATCGGGTTCGTCGCGTACACATGATTGGTGCCGCTGACGTACTTCTGCACTTCGTAGAACTTGCTGGACAGGATCACCGAATACGGGTTCTCTTCCCCGTCGACCGCCTTGCTCTCGAGGGCGTTGTACAGCTCGGCGAAGGGCATCGGCAGAGGGTTGGCCTTGAAGGTCTTGAAGGTCTCCAGGAACACCGGATTCGGGATGACGCGCAGCTTCAGGCCATCGAGATCTTCGCCCTTGGTGATGGGCCGCTTGCTGTTGGTGACGTTGCGGAACCCCAGGTCGAAAAATCCCAGGATGACGATGCCCTTGTCGGCCAGCTTGGCGCTGACCATCTTGCCCAGCGGGCCGTCCACCATGGCGTCTGCCTGCTTCCCGTTGCTGAACAGGAAGGGGAAATCGAACAGTCCGAATTCCTTGACGACGCCGGTCAGCGAAGTGGTGGACGCCACGAGCATCTCCTGCACGCCGCCCTGCAGCGCGGATTGCTGCTGCAGCTCGTTGCCGAGTTGGCTGCTGGCGAATTCCTTGACCGTGAACTTCCCGCCGCTCTTGGCTGCCACGAGCTCGGCGAACTTCTTGACGCCCCAACTGGTCGGGTGGTCGGTGTTGTTCAAGTGGCCGAAGCGGATCGTTCGTTCCTGAATGTCCTGGGCTTGGACAAGCGTGGCGGCGATGAGCAGTGCGAGGCCGCCTGCCAGTTTCAAGAATTTCGATGCCATGAATGTCTCCTTGGATTTGGAATGTAAGAATATTATTGAATCATCTGGTGAATCGCAATGCATATGATGATCAGGGTATTCTCTGATTGCCGAAGAAGCGGCCCGAACCGAAAACTGCGCAGAATTGCGATCCGCTCAGGAGCAACCTTGTTGACCGACCAATCCCTAGATCCCCAGGACAGCCCCACCGTCGGCGAGGTCGCCTATCGCCGTATACGCTCGGACATCGTGCTGGGCCGCCTGACGCCGGGGCGGCGTCTGCCGCTGGAACGGATGAAGGAGGCCTACGGCACCAGCGTCAGCACGCTGCGCGAGCTCTTCAGCCGCCTGGCCACGGAGGGACTGCTCGTCGCGGAAGGGGCCCGTGGGTTTCAGGTCAGCGCCGTCTCGTCGGCCAACCTTCGAGACGTGGCGTCGATGCGGCTTCTTCTGGAGGGCCATGGACTCAAGGAGTCTTTTCAGCGCGGTGACCTGGAGTGGGAAGGACGGGTGGTCGCGGCTCATCACAAGCTGGCGACCATGGAAAAGCGAATGGCGACCGATGCCCAGGCGCCGGCGGAAACCTGGCGCCAGTACGACTGGGCCTTTCACGTGTCGCTGATCTCGGCTTGCGGGTCCGACTTGCTGCTGCAGACCTATGCATCGATTTGCGACAAGTACCTGCGCTACCAGATGATCGCCGCCGTCTTTCGCGGCAAAGAGGCCGAGGACGAGCACCAGGTTCTCCTGGAATGCGCACTCCGCAAGGACTGGCAGCGCGCGCAACAGACCCTGACCACCCACGTCGAGGATTGCGTCACGCAGATGGCCTCGGTGCTGGACGCCGCCTGAACCGAATTTCGTGAGCTATCCCATGACATCGTCAACTGACCCGCTGCGCATCGGCATCCTCGGCGCCGCGCGAATCGCCCGTTCATTCGTGGAAGCGGTTCGGCCGTCGGCCAAGGTCATGGTCAGCGCCGTGGCGAGCCGGGACAGCGAGCGCGCTGCAGCCTTCGCGCGCGAGCTCCACATCGGCCGGGTCCATGCCAGCTACGAGGAGCTCCTTGCCGACCCCGACATCGACGCGGTGTATGTGCCGCTCCCCAACAACCTGCATGCGGCGTGGTCGATCCGGGCCGCCGATGCCGGCAAGCACGTCCTCTGCGAGAAGCCGCTCGCCGCCAGTGCGGCGCAGGCACAGGCCATGTTCACGGCTGCCGAGAAGAATGGCGTGTACCTCGTGGAGGCCTATCCATACCGGGCTCAGCCGCAAACGCTCATGGTTCGCGAACTCATCGCGGCCGGCGCGATCGGCCGCATCCAGCTCATCCAGGCATCCTTCGGCTTTCCCATGGCCGACGCCGCCAACATCCGCATGGACCCCGGCCTTGCGGGAGGCGCGCTGATGGACGCAGGCTCGTATCCGGTGAGCTTTGTGCGCACCGTGGCAGGCGCGGCGCCGTTGCGCGTGTCTGCCGTGTCGCGATGGGGCGCGACGGGCGTGGATCTGACCACGATGGCAACGCTCGAGTACCCGGACGGTGTTGTTGCGCAGATCTCGTGCAGCTTCACCACCGCGCGTCACCGGCACGCATTCATTGCGGGCGATGCGGGTTCCATTCACACCACCTACTTCAACGATACCGGCGCCGACTTTCCTCCGCTGGTCGACCTGCGCCGAGGCACCGGATGGGATGCGGCACGCGAAGTGATCAAAACCGAAGCGCTTGCCGGATTTCTGGCGGAGGCAGAGTCGTTTCACGACCTCGTGCGATTCGGTTGGGGCGGATGGACGGGCGCCACGCCTGCCGAATCGATCGACATCGCAAGAACGCTCGATGCGATCGCGGCCAGCAGTCGCGGCGGCGCTGCGGTCGACGTCGCCGATGCGCGGGGGAATTGAGAATGTTGCTTCCAGGCAGTGCGGCGTTGGCAATGTGGTGGGACATGGCGCCTGAGATGAAGCTCGAATTCGAGCATTGGCATTCCCATGAACATTTTCCCGAGCGCCTCGGCGTGCCCGGGTTCCAGCGGGCATCGCGCTGGACGAGTGCTGCGGGGGGCGAAGGCATCTTCGTCATGTACGAGCTCGCTTCGCATGCAATTCTTTCGTCGGATGCTTATGTCAGTCATCTGAACACGCCCTCGCCATGGTCCGTGCGAATGATGCCGCACCATCGGAACATGGTCCGCAGCCAGTGCCACGTGCTCGAGTCGTCGGGCAGCAGCGTTGCAAGGAACGCGCTGACGCTGCGCGTCTCGCCGCTGCAAGACAGTGCCGACACGCTGCGTGGCTTTTTCAAAGCGCTTTGCACGGCGCTCGTCCAGCGGCCGGGCATCGTGGGTGTGCACCTGTTGCGTCATCAGACGCCACCCGTCGCGGAAACCACCGAACAACGCATTCGCAAATCCGCTGACCGCGTGGCCGATTGGGTGTTCGTTGTTCATGGGTACGAGACACACGCCGTGCAATCGCTCGTCGATGCCGATCTTTCGGCTGGGGCCTTGCGGGCGTCAGGCGCGGCCGAAGGTGCGATCAGTGGTCTCTATACGCTATCGCATTCGGCGACGCCCGCCGACATGGCCGGCTTGAACGCACTTTGACGGCCATGCAACGGGAATTGCTGCGAGCCGTTCTCCACTTGAAACTGGCGCGTGATCATTGCGTAGAAGATGGGGATGACCTTGCCAGTCAGCCGGTACGTTCACAACGCCTGCACTTATGACGACTTTGGCTGATGCGGGGTGAAGTTGCATGCGGCTCCTAGAACCCGCAGGCCTCCAAACTCCGTCGGATTGAAGTGACCTGAATAGGCACCTCGTTGCCCTCGCATTCGCCGGGCATGGCCCCGGCCCAAACGGCTTCGCTGCTGATGACCTGAACGAACTGGGCGCCGCTGGCCAGCTTCATGCCGCCGCCATCCGGGCCAAGAGAGCGGGGGACGCTCGTCGTCGGAATCGACCAGGCACATCGGCGCGCCGAACTGGGCACCTTTGCTGCGGTCGTCGGGACCCACGCTGAACTGGCGCCAGTTGGCCATCGTTTGGCGGATGGCTTCGGCGCCTCACGCGACGGTTGCACCGAAGTCGCCAGAATGAACTCAGACGGTGAGGTTTTCCGTGCCGTTTTGGACGGAGTTCCAGCCATCGGGCAGCACTTCGCCGCGCTGGCTCACATGAGCTGACAGGCCCGACATCTCGACGCGCTGCGAGCTTTACAAAAAGAGCTCGGCAATCGCATCGCCCTTGTCGACGTGGCAGGCGGTCGCCAGAGAGGCAATCCGTTCCAGTTGAAAGGCCCGGCAACTGAATTTCTCTCGCATCGGATGGTGCATCCGTTCGCAGCGACGGCAACCTGGCCATCGATGCGATGGATCAATGACGGTCAGACGGTCAGACGGGCTGCGTGAGCGGCGGGTGCAGGCCAGCCGGGGCGACGCACAGGGTCCGCCGATGGCGTCGAAGGTGTTCCACGCGGCGAGCCTGACCGGCGCAAGGGTGGGCCAGGTCGATGAGGGGCCAATGCCGATTCGGGCGCCCCGGCGTCTGCGCCGACGTCGGGCTGCTGCAGGTTCGCGCGTGCACGCTCATCCCCTGCGGGGACGGGCCCGCGGCCGGCCTTGCGCATCCCTGGCGCGGGACTGCGTCCCGACTTCCGATGCATGACGTGCCTGCGGCACGTGGGGGCGCTCGCCGCGCGGCGGTTCCGTGCCCGCACCGGTGGCCCCGTGGGCGGCCGTTCACCGGAGTCCTTCGCTTGTTGCCGGTGACTGTGCGCGCGCGGCGCCGGGCGACCGGCTGCGCCTGCAAGGGGGTGTTCGTAACGCTGGCGCGTGACGAAGGCTTCCCCCTTGCTCTCCCGTCCCCGCGCGCGCCGGGCGCCACCGGGCGAAGAACTCAGGAGAACGGCAGCCAGCCGCCAGGAGGCGACCGGCGCGTGCAAGGAACCCTTGTCCGAAGGGCTCCGAATCTAGGAATCCGGCCTGCCCGAAGAGGAGGGGCAGCGGCCGCCGGGCTCCGGGTGCTTCGGCCCTTGTGGGGTCGAGTCCATCGACCTGTTCATTTCATCGAAAGGAAAAGCCATGACTGCGATTGTTGATGCAAAGAAGACAGGAGCCGCGAAGGCTGCGGGATCGAAGACAAAGACAAGCCAGGAGGCGAGTGCCAGCGCGAAAACGCCACCGAGACGGGCGCGGGCGGGCGCGCGCACCAAGACTGCTGCCGTGGGGTCGGGGGGCGGGGCCATGCAGGGCGCGCCGCGCGACCTTCTGGTGCCGCTGGACCAGCTCGTGCTGGGAGAGGCGAACGTGCGGCGGGTCCACGGCGCCGAGGGACTGGAGGAGTTGGCCGCGCTGATCGACGCACAGGGGCTGTTGCAGCGCCTGAGCGTGGTGGCGCAGGACGACGGTCGCTATGCCGTGGTCGCGGGCGGGCGCAGGTTGCGCGCACTCCAGTTGCTCGCGCGGCGCGGGCGGGTGCAGGCCGACCATCCCGTCGAGTGCCGCCAGTGCGATGCCTCGCAGGCGCGGCAGGTCTCGCTGGCCGAAAACTCGGGACGCGAGGCGATGCACCCGGCCGACCAGATGATCGCGTTTCGTGAGCTCGTCGAGCAGGAGCACCTGAGCGTGGCGCAGGTGGCGCAGCGTTTCGGCGTCTGCGCGCTGACCGTGCAGCGCCGCCTGCGGCTGGCCCGCCTGGCGCCGCGTTTCGTGGCAATGTACCGCGAGGGCGAGATCGACAACGACCAGCTGCAGGCGCTCGCGCTGATCGACGATCCCGTCGCGCAGGAGGCGGTATGGGACGGACTGCGGCCGCACGACTGCAGCGCCTGGCGCATCCGGGAGGTCGTCACCGACGAGGCCTGCAGCGCCGACAGCCGGCTCGCGCGCTTCGTGGGGCTGGACGCCTACGAGGCGGAAGGCGGTGCGGTGCGCCGCGACCTCTTCGCCTCGGACGACGACCTCGGCGGCATCTTCCTGGCAGACCTCCCGATGCTGCAAGCACTCGCGATGGACAGGCTTCGCGGCGTGGCCGCCGCCGTGCAGGCCGAGGGCTGGGCATGGGTCGACTGCACGCTCGACACCGAGCGCGCGGCATGGCGCGGCTTCGGCATCGAAGACCGCTCGCCGCGCGAGCCCAGCCACGACGAGGCGTTGCAGTTGCAGCGGCTGGCCGCCGAGCTGCATGGCTGCGAGCTGGCGCTCGACGTGTACCGCGACGAGGGGGACGTCGAGGCAGAGGATGTCGAGCAGCGCGAGGGAATGCTGTGCGACGCGGTCGATGCCGCGCAGGAGCGCCTGGACATGGCACGCGAGGCACTTCGGCATTGGACGCCCGAGCAGCTGGCAGGCGCCGGTGCGCTCGTGCGGCTCGACCCTCGCGGCGACATCGTCGTCGAACGCGGTCTGGTGAAGCCGGCGGACACCGACTCCTCGGCGCGGCCCGTTTGCAGCGACGATGCTGGCATGGACGCCGGCATGCCGGCGCACGCCCGTGCGGAGATCGGTGAGCGGCTCATGCGCGACCTCGGGTCGCACCGCACTGCCGCGCTGCAGGCGGCCCTCGTGCAGTCTCCGCAGGTGGCCCTCGCGGCGCTGGCGCACCGCATGGCCGAGGCCGTGTTCGGCCTCTACGGACGCGGCAATGACATCGTGCGGGTCACGACGCGCGTGTGCGGGGACGGCACGCTCGCGCTGGCGGCGAGCGGGTACGCCGACAGCCGCGCGGGCGCCGTGCTCGCGCAGGCCGAGCGCGACTGGGACGAGTGCCTGCCCGGCCGCCCGGAGGCGCTGTTCGCCTGGCTGCTGGCGCAGCCGCAGGACCGCGTGCTGGAACTGTTGGCTTACTGCACCGCGCGCAGCATCGATGCAATCGGCACACGCTCCCAGTCGCGGGCCGACATGAGCGATGCGCTCGCGACGGCGCTGGGTGTGGACATGGCCGACTGGTGGCAGGCCACGCCGCAGCACTACCTGCAGCACGTCAGCAAGCGCGCCATGCTCGACGCGGTGCGCGAGGCCACCGGCGCGCAGCCGCCGCTGGCGCTTGCGGCGCTCAAGAAGCCCGAGCTTGCCGCGCACTGCGCCGCGCTGATCCAGGGCACGCGCTGGCTGCCGCAGCCACTGCGCGTTCGCGGGCTGCAGGACGCCTCGAACGGCGAGGAGACGCCGCTGGACGAGCAGGAGGGCATGCGGCAGGCGCAGGAACGAGAAGCCGCGCAGGACTGAGCTTGCGCTGCCCCCGCGCTTGAACCGGGGCGGCGCATGCGGCGCGCCCTTGGTCCCAGCGCGATCATGGCCGCAGCACGGCCTCGACCTTGGTGCGCGTCGCGGCGTCCAGCGACGACCAGCCGCGCTGCAACGCGCGTCCCAGGCGCGCCTGCGACGCGTCTTCGCGCGCCAGCGCCACGGCAGCCGCAGCACCGCACACCGCGCCGGCCAGGCACATCAGCGCCGCACCGATGGCGGTGCGCCGCCGGTGCCCCGGCGAGCGCGCCGCTGCGCTGGCGCCGGCAGGACTCCCTGGCGCGTGGCTCGGTAGCGTGTCGGCGGCGGCGGCCTCGATGCGCGCGGCCGCGCGGTCGAGCCGGCGGCTGGCCTCCAACAGCGCCGTGGGCGCGTCCACGCTGCGTTGCACCAGTGCCGCGAGCGTGGCCAGGTCGCCCTCCAGAGACTCTCGGGCCGCCTGGACCATCGCCGCGGCCGCCTCGGCGCGCTGCAGCAGCGGTTCGACGTCCTCCAGCAGGATGCGCAGCGCCGCCTGCTGCGCGGTGACGGCACCCATGGGTTCACGCCCGGCGCGCCGGCCTCGCAGACGGAAACAGCAGTGCGTGCACGCGTGCCAGGTTGTCCTGCGCGGTGACCGCCAGGTCGTGCGTCATCTGCGCGGCCATGGCACGCTCGAGCGCCTCCATGTCGCCCGCACGCCGCGCGTCGCCGCGTGCAGCCTTCCAGTCGGTGGCGTCGCCCGCGAGGTCGCGGATCGTGCGGCGTGTGCTCTTCGCAAGTTCGAACACCTCGCTGCGCGCGACCACGGCATGGGGCTCGAAGACCGCCTTGTCGCGGCCTTCGCTCAGGCCGTAGCCCACGACCTGCGGATAGACGCTGGCCACGGCCTCCAGGCTGTCGGTGGGGTACTGGTTGAACAGGACGCGGACCTTGCGCGGCAACACCCCGAGCGCGTGCAGCCAGTCGACGGTCGCGATGGTGTCGCGCTGCTGCTTGTCCGCCGGCACGGCAGGCACCAGCACCAGGTCGAACTCACCGACGGCGCTGCGAAAGCGCGCCATCTCGCCCATGAACGCAGCCACGTTGGAGGCGCCGACGTCGACGATGACCTCCTCGTGAAGCATGATCTCGCGAAAGATCTCCCGAAAGCGACTTGCGCTGAATGCCTCAACATCCAGCGCGTCCACGGTGTCCACCTCGCTGGCATTGATCGACTCCACGCTCACGATGCGCGCACCCGGCGTGAAGGCCGCAAGCAGGTGGACCGCGAGCGTGCTCTTGCCGACGTTGCCCGAGAGATTGAGGACACAGGTTTTCATGGAGAGGTCCTGGCCTTGCGGCCGCTGGCCCGCGCGACCTGGGCGTAATCGCGCGCCGCCGCGCGCTGCGCCGCGGCGAACGCGTCAAGCAACTGCACCGGCGCGCTCGCGCTCGCGGGCGCGGCGGCTGCAGTGTCGTCGGCGCGGGCAGGCCTTACCGGTGCCTCGGCCGGTGCCGGGGTCGGCTCACCTGTCGCACCCGGCGGCGTGCGACGGCGCGCGCGCACGAGCGCCGCGCGGTAGTTGTTCCAGCTCACCGCCAGGCCGCCCGCGCGCAGGTGCGCATGGATCGCCGCATGGCTGTGGCCCAGGGCATGCGCGTGCCCAATGGCATCGCACAGCCGGGCGATCACCACCGACGCGCTGCGCAGCCGCTGCGCCACGAGCGCTTCGGTCTGACCCTGCAGCCGCTTCAGAGGGTCGGGCACGGATGGGTCCATGGGTTGCCTCGATGATCGTTATGGCGATACATTTCGCGCATGAATCGAATTTTGTCTTCTAAAACGAGACATTGCAAGCCGGGCGCTGAGCCGGCGCGAGATGCACTTTGGGCACGGTTCGGATGCCGGCGCGGCGCGTCGGATGCGAAAGGAGCACGCGATGGAGACAGCTTGGATCCGGTCGCCGGCCTTTGGCCGGTGCATGTCACGCTGTCGGGCGGCCTTGCGGCCCGCCCGACGGTGGTGGGGCGCGGCTTCCCCTGGCGGTGTGGTGGGAGAGACGGGCTTCGGGGACGGCCAGCGGCCGCCCCCGAAGCCCCCGCCCACCGCCCAGCGGGCGATACACCATACGCACCCACAGGGTGCGGTGCAACCCGCATCCGGGCTCGATTGTTCGGTGTTACACGACTGCATCCTGTGTGACCCGGCCACCGTTTCTCCTCCTGGACAGAGAGGCACGGAGTAACACATGGGCAAGTACGTTCCGCTGCGCTTCAACGACGCCGAGGAGGAGGTGCTGCTGCGCCTCCATGCAGCCTCCACAGACGCGGCCCTTGGGACCCATATCAAGCGCGTCTACTTCGATGCCTCGCAACCCAACACGAATGCGTTGCAGGGCATGCGCCAAGAATTGGGAATGTTCAGGGAATTGCTCGCGCGCCCGAACGGGCTCAGCGCGACGGGCATCGACACGGACCTGTTGATGGGACTGATTTGTGGCCTCTATCTCATGGTGCGCAAATCGGTCGGCGAGGGCGTTCGAACGCAGGCGGATGAGTTCATCGACGTCTCTGCCGTGGAGAACTACCTCAGGGGACGCCGATGAGCGGCGAGCACCGGACACCCGACAACGCCTTGCGTGGTTGGCTGGGCGTGGCGGTGTTGGGGATGATCCTGGCGGGTTGGTTCGCCGGCATTGCCGTCTACTACCGCCCGCCGGCGGCGGTGTTCGTGCACGTGGTCTGGTTCGCCGCCAGGGCCACGCCAATCGTCCCGGCGCTGTGGCTGGGGCCCATGTGCGGTTTGCTTGGTGGAATCACGCTATTTGCTTTTGCCATGCGCCGCTATGCAAATCACTTCGGGGGCGCGGTCTTTCTTGCAAGGCTGCGCGGCCCACGCATGGTCAGCCAGCATGTGCTTGCATCCAGAACCCGCGGCGCGAAAGGACAGCTTTCATTTGCAGGGATCCCGGTGCCTCAGGCGGTCGAAAGCACGCAATTCTTCGTCGGCGGATCCACCGGCACCGGCAAGAGCGTGTGCATCGGGGGATACATCGAGAGCGCGCTTGAGCGCGGCGATCGTCTGATATGCATCGACCCGGACGGCGCATCGATGCGGTACTTCCACGCGCCGGGAGATCGGATCCTCAACCCCTTCGACAAGCGCAGCCAAGGATGGAGCATCTTCAATGAGATTCGCACGAGTTTCGATTGCGAGCAGTACGCGATCAGCCTGATTCCGCGCAGTCCGTCCACCGAACAGGAGACCTGGAACAGCATGGGCAGGACGATCGTCAGCGAGACCCTGACCGTTTTGCTGAGGCAAGGCCAAGGCAGCACGGAGCGTCTTGTGCACTGGCTGACCGCTGCGAGCAACGAGGACCTGAAAAAGTTGCTTGCCGGAACGCCGGCGGTGGGATGCTTTCATGGTGCGACAGAAACCCTTGCAAGCATCCGCACCGTGCTGACCCAGTACATCACGCCGCACAAGTACTTGCCGTCGGGCGACTTCTCGTTTCGGGACTGGCTGGACGAGGGGCGCGGCAGCCTGTGGATCACCTGGCGCGAGGACATGCTGCAAGCCCTCAAGCCACTGATCTCGTGCTGGGTCGACGTCACGTGTGCGAGCGTACTCTCGATGCCCGAAGACCCATCCCGCCGCCTGCACCTCGTGTGCGACGAACTCGATTCGCTCGAAAAGCTCAACTACATCGTCGACGCGGCGACGAAGGGGCGCAAGAAGGGGCTACGCATCTTGCCGGGTGTGCAGTCGCTTGCGCAGCTCGACAACACGTACGGCAGGCAGGATGCGCTCACCCTGCGCAACTGCTTCAGAAGTTCGTTTCTCTGCGGCATCGGCGAACTGGACACCTACACGGCAGAGGAGTTCTCCCGCGGACTCGGCGAACACACCGTGCTCAGACGCGTACCCAGTCACACCGCGGGCGGCGCGCGCGGCAGGGGTAGCATTTCCCATCGCCAGGATACAGAGCGCGTCGTTTCTCCGGCAGAGTTTCATTTGCTGCCAAACCTGACCGGCTACCTCAAGTTGGCCGGTAACTATCCGATCGCGCGCGTGACGTTGAAGTATCAGGCGCGTCCAGTGGTGGTGGCGCCCCTCGTGATGGCGCGTGACTTCACGGACCGGCCTCAGCGCAGCAACGTGTTGTTCGGCGCAGGCGCTGAAGCGTGCCTCTGAGGCGCCGGCAGCATGCTCTCCTTCAAGTTCATCACGAGCGCGGCGGGGGCGGCGCACTACTTCGAATCGTCGGACGACTACTACGGCAAGGAGGGCCACCGCGGCGAATGGATCGGCGCGGGCGTTGCGTTGATGGGACTGACGGATAGCGCATGCGTCGCGCCTGAGACGCTGCGCCAGCTTCTGGATGGCCAGTTGCCCGAAGGACAGCGCACCCGATTGAGTCGCACGCGCGCGGGCAAGGATCGCAAGGGCATCGACTTCACCTTCAGTGCGCCGAAATCGGTCAGCATCCAGGCACTGATGCTTGGAGATCCACGCATCACCGCGGCGCACGACGCTGCCGTTGCCGAAAGCCTTCAACTGCTACAGACTTTCGCGGCCGCGCGCAAGAAAGAGCGCGGCCTCTCCTTCCGTGAACGAACGGGGGTGCTCATCGGTGCGGCTTTCCGGCACGAACTGTCCCGTGCTCAGGATCCACAGCTGCACACGCATGTCCTTGTCATGAACCTTACGCGGCGTGCAGATGGGGAGTGGCGAGCCCTGTCCAACGAGGATCTGTTGCGCAACGTTCGCATGGTGGGTGCTTTCTACCGGTCGACGCTGGCCGCGAAGCTGCGTGAGCTGGGATTTGACTTGCGAGCGACGAGCAAGGGCGGCTGGGAACTCGCTCATGTCTCTGATGCGGCGGTCCGGCTTTTCAGCCAGCGCAGCCGGGAAATCGAGCGGTTGCTCTCGCTCGGCGGGCGCGATCGGGAAGGTGCCAGTTCCGCCCAGAAACAGGCCCTCGCGCTCGCATCTCGGCCCCGCAAGAGCGAGAGTGACCGCGCCTGGCTGCGAGCGCAGTGGCTGCAGATTGCGCGAGAGGCAGGACTCGATCTAGCTAAGCAGCATCGACCCGACGTTGAGTTTCGGCGGTTGCCACGCCGCTTGGGTATGGTCCTGGACACAGCCACTCAGAAACGCTCTGTCATCACGGCCGCAGCAGACGAGGCGGTAGGCTTCGCCATCGCGCATCTGGCGGAACGCCAGGGGGTCTTTTCCCGCGCGGAACTGCTCGAGGTCGCTTACGGCCGCGCTGCGACAGCCGCGCCACCAGGAGCGGTAGAAGGCGCACTCGACCGGGCGCGGACTGACAAACGGCTTGTTCCGGAGCTCGCGCTGTTCCAAACTGCACGGTCCTTGAATGTCTCAGCCTCGGAACTGGCCAAGGATCCGAGCGCCGCTCGCTTCAAGGTGCATGACGAGTTCGAAAAGCTCAGCCGATCGTCATGGATCGCCCTGACCATGATGGCGCGTGGGCAGACAGAGGCGCAAGCGGAGCGCGCCGTTGACGCGGCCATTGCGCGCGGCGCGCTTGTTGCCTCGGAGCCACGCTTCGCGACGCCTGAGGCTCGCCGCAGCGAACTGCACGTGCTCTCTCTGGAGAGGCGTGGCCGAGGTGCCGTTCCGTCAGTTGCGTCGGCGCCTGCCGTCGCGCGGCTGCTGGCCGGCAGCAACCTCAATGCCGGGCAGCGCGACGCTGTGGCCATGATCCTTTCCACGCACGACCGGTTTGTCGGCGTGCAGGGGTTGGCCGGAACCGGCAAGAGCCACATGCTCAGCAAGGCGGTGGAGGGGATCAAGGCGGAGGCGACGCGGTTGTCCGTGTTGCGAGGCTACAAGGTGGTAGGACTGGCGCCCTATGCCTCCCAGAATCAGGCGCTCGCGGCATTGGGGATGGAATCGCAGACGCTGGCCTCGCTGCTTGCAAGAAAGAGTCTTCAGGAGCGTCTCGGCAGCCGCAGCATCGTTTTTCTCGACGAAGCGGGTGTGGTTCCCGCACACCAGTTCGAGATGCTGATGTCAATCATCGAACGCCAGAATGCGCGCCTGGTGCTGACGGGCGATCGCCACCAGACGCATGCCGTTGAGGCTGGCAGGCCCTTCGAGCAGCTTCAGGACGCGGGCATGACCAGGGCATTTCTTACAGAGATCCAGCGGCAGAAGAGCGAGTCCCTTCGAACCGCTGTCGTGCATGCGGCGCGCGGGGAGGTGCCGCTTGCTGTGGCTCGACTGCAGCATTCAGTGGTCGAGGCACGCGACGACACCCGCCGGCATACGTTGATTGCAGACGCATACCTGCGGCTGGCTGCCGAGGATCGCGCAGAAACGCTGATCGTGTCAGGTACGAACGAGGCACGTCGCAGCATCAACGCGAAGGTGCGCGCGGGCCTCGGTCTGCAGGACAACCATCAGGTGAACATCCTGGATCCGGTGGACATGACTCGCGCAGAACTGAGATCGGCCCAGAGCTACGATGTCGGTCAGGTTGTCGTTCCCCAGCGCAGCTATGGCACAGAGCTTTTCAAAGGCGAGCAGTTGCGAGTGCTCGATGTGGTGCATCGCCCGGGGCATGGCACGCTGATCGTGCAACGGGAAGATGGCACTGTCCTCAACTTCGATCCATCCAAGCGCTCCATGCTCAGGGTGTACCACGCAGAGACCGTGGACATGGCGACCGGGGACCTTGTGAGGGTCATTGCGAATGACAAGGGCCTTGGCGTGCGCAACGGCGAGCGGTACCGCGTGGCGGCCATCGATGACCGACACATAACGCTGGAGGGGCAGGGCGCTGTCATTCGCGTGGATCGATCGCGCGCTGCGTACCTTCAGCACGCGTACGCCAGCACCGTTCATTCGGCACAGGGTCTTACAAGCACCCGTGTGCTGGTGGACGCCAACACGCGCAGCCTGTCAAGCAACAGAGCGGTCTTCTATGTCGCGATTTCGCGCGCACGCGAGGAGGTCACGCTTTTCACGGAAGATGCATCCAGGCTCGCAGTCGCAATGAGTCGGGAGCCGAAGAAGTTCGCCGCGCTGGACCTACGTGACCCGCAAAACGAGGCAAATCTTCTCAAGGTGCGCACGCAACGGTTGCCACAGCGAACACGCACTGCCGATGCTGCTCGGCACGGACCAGCCGCAGCGCCAAAACCAACTCTGGATGGCATGCAACCGTCGCGGGCGATGCATTGAGCGCCTCAACGGGTGTTCGGCGGAGTGGCGTGTTCGTTTGACCGCATCACGGCGCAAGTGCTCCGAATGTCCTGCCCCTATTGAGCTCGTGGAAGTGTCGCGTTCAGGCGCCAAGACTGTTTTGGAGCACGGAGGCGAGAAGAGGGAGTTGCACGGGTTTTTCCAGGATCTGGGCCTTGTACTGCGCCATCGTCTGTGCAAGTTCAGCGATGTCTGCTGCCGTTGTGCGCCTGCGATCGCAAAGCAGGATCACGGTGGGTGGCATCTCACGGGCTCGAATGGCCGACAACAGGGCATCAGTCTTTGACCGTGCAACGGACCAGTCGATGACGTAAGCAGCGAATCCGCCGTCGACGGCAGCCTGGGCGAGGTCCGCCAGCGTGCCAAGCGAATGAGCGTCCATGCCCGCGCCTCGAAGGTAGTCGCGAAGTGCGGCAGTCGCTTTCTCTGTCGCATCCAGTACGGCAACACGCGGGGCACTGGGCACCGATTGGTCCAGCTCGAGGCGCGCGACGCGCAGTGCGTGCGCCGGTGGCACAGCAGCCACAGGCATCACCACATGGTCGTCGCCAGTGCGCAACCCGACGAATGCATCGTGAGGCGATGGCAGATTACCCGGGCGTAGCCAGATGCGACATGCGACCTTGGCGTCCCCCACGCAGAGCGTGGCCGCGATGCCCGTCCTGCTTTCGGCACGCCCGTCCGCTGGATGAGTTGCCACCACGCCGGCGAGCGTTTCTCCGAAATGCTCGGCCAGCGCGCTGAGCTCTTCAAGTGTCCATGCCGTGCTCTTGCTGACACGCTGATGCGCTGCTGCGCGCGACAGTTCGAAGAACTCGCCCACGAAGGCAGAGTGGCGGTGCTTCGGGATTCCGTGCCGCTCCAGCAGCGCGCGAACTGCCTGCGCGCCGCGGGAAAGGAGTTCGTCGTCGTACGAAACGGGCATGAATTGTTCCAACACGTAAGCGGCACTTCTCAAAAGTGCACAGCAGTACTAATCTTGTAAAACAAGACAAAAATGCAGAATGTCTTGAAATAGTGGTTCTCAGGACGTCGTTTTTGCCGAGGAGTCGGTAATGGTAGACAGTTTGGGCTTGCTTGAGCAATGCGCGCCTCAGGTCCCTACGCACCTGATGCACGCGTTGGTACGGGTCGAATCGGCGTGGCGCCCCTTGGCCATAGGGATGGATGCCCGTGAGGGCCGGGTGCCACAGCCACGCACTCTCACGCAGGCCGTCGCGCAAGCCAAGGCCCTTGCTTCAGCGGGCCGGGGATTCTCGGTCGGGCTGGCACAGATTCATGTGGGCAACGTGTCGCGCTTTGGCATGGCATGGGAGCAGGCCTTCGACCCTTGTCTGAACCTAGAGGCAGGCCAACGCGTCTTGCGCGGCTTCTACGGTGTGGCTACAGCGAGGGGCTACGCAGGACAGGCGGCTGTGGAAGCAGCCTTGCGCGGCTATAACGCCGGCGCCATCGATCGCGTCGCTGGCGACGGTTACGCGAAGCGGGTTGTCGGTTATGCGCAGGGTCGCCTGCAACCGACGGTCAAGGCGGGCGGCCCGGCCTCTGAATTTCCAACGCCCGCTTCGCCCCGGATCCGCCCCGAAGCGTTGCGCGGCAGCGCAGACCCGTTGGTTCCCCCGGGTTCGCAAAACGAAGCGGAAGACGTCTTTGCGAGACGGGCCGTCGTCCCGGGCTTCTAGCCCAGGGCCGATGCGCCGCGTGAACAACAGCATGAAGGAGCAATGATGAAACCAGCGATATCGTCGAGGCTTTGGAACACCGGACGCCCGCGGCAATGGCTCGCAGGTGCAGTGAGGCTTTGCAGCGCGAGCGTTTGCGCTCTGAGCACGGCCGATCCCGCGCTCGCTCAAAGTCTCAAACAGGCTGGCGTCAACATCTTCACGGCCATCTACGGCGTGGTGGGAGTGATCGGTGCCATCGCGTGCCTCGTGACACTGCTGAACTGGGTCACCGGAAATTGGCTTGGGCGAGAAGACCCAAAGAAAATCTTCTTTCATGCCCTGATCGGCACAGCGTTGGCGTTTGGCGTGGTCGCGATCATCCAGTTCGTCAAGGATGCCGTGGGTGGTTCGGCCTCCGGCATCTCGAGTCTGTGAGCCCGACTGTGAGCGACCTTCGCCACGAGGAGCCGCCGCTGGAACGGGTGGCGGTATATCGCGGCCCCCAAGTGCCCGCGTTGCAAGCGTACGTCCCATTGCCCGTGTTCGGCATCGAATGCATGGTGCTATTGCTGGGCATGCGTCTTTTTGGGTTCTGGTGCCTCCTGCTTTTGCCGCTGCATCTGATTTTGGTCATGCGCACCAACGAGAATCCGTTCTGGGTGCGGGACTTCGTTGCCAACTATCGATACCGCTGGTTTGCAGCCAACCGCAGCGGGAATGCGGAACGCGCTGTGGTCTTCAGTCCCCATCTGAGCCGTCGGGAGGTCCTCTGATGCGAAGCGACGCCATCGAAAGCGCGCAACGCAGCGTCGCCAGCTGCCTGCCCTATTCGCAGCAGGTCGACGATTACACGGTGATCACCTACGAGGGCGACCTGACGCAGACCATCGCGTTGCACGGCGTTGCGTTCGAGACCCTTGGCCACGGGGAACTCGACAGCCTCAGCCAGCAATGGCTGGCCGCTCTCAACAGCATCGCCCGCAGTCCTCATATTGCCCTGTGGACGCACGTGGAACGTCGCCGCGTGCAGTACGACACTTCGGATACGACCTATGACAACGACCTGTCGCGCGAGTTCGCCCGGCAATATGCAAAAAAGTTCGAGGGCGAGCGGCTTTTCACGAATCGCCTGTTCGTCTCGCCGGTCTACCGCATCGCTGGCAGCAGGATCGATCGCCTCGGCCTGCGACTGTCGCGCGACGACGGCGAGTCCATGGCGCAGCTTAGGCGCAGCGCGCGTGATGAGCTGGCGCGTCTGTGCGCGCAACTCATGGCAAGCCTGCGTCGCTACCATCCTCGCGCGCTGGGCACGCATGAGGTCGACGGCCAACTGTTCTCGCGCGTCGCCCGGTTCTACGGACGGCTCATCCATAACGTCGACAGGCATATCAGACTCGATGCCTGTGAGCTCAGTCACAAGCTACAAGGAGGAGCCCTGAATTTCGGCGCGGAGACCGTGGAAATCGAAGGCGCATCGGGCTCCCGAGTGGCCGCATGCCTCACGCTGGTCGCGCCGTACCAAGCCGAGTTTATCGACGTCAAGGTCTTCGATGGGCTTCTGTCGGCGCCTTTCGAGTTTGTTCTGAGCCAGTCCGCGACCGTGATGGCGTTCGACCGTGCGGATGCGATGCTCAAATCCCAGTTCAACCGCATCAAGAGCACCAGCGCCAACGAGGACCAGCTCAACGAGGTCGCTGCGGCGCGCACGCAGCTGCAGGCCGGACGCTTCAGCATGCTCGATCATGAACTCGTGCTGATTGTCTACGGCGACACAGTCAAGGAACTGAATCTTCATATCAACATGGCGGTTACGTTGCTCGACCAGAAGAGCATGGGGGTGTCGCGTGAGCGAGGCGGCTCGTTGATCTGCACGTATTTCAGCTGCCTGCCGGGCAACTTCCGGCACGGGCGCATCCGCGCGATGCCCATCAGCAGCCGAAACTTCGCGAAGCTTTTTCCGATGCACAACCATCCCACGGGCAATGCCGCCGGCAGCCAGTGGGGCGAACCAATCGCCCTGATGAAGACGGCAGCTGCCGGACCGTACTTTTTCAATTTTCATGTCAGCCGCGACCGGTTGCTCGAGCAGGGCGTACGACTGGACTACGACGATGCTTCGGCATCGGACGGCCGCGTCACTGGTCCACAAGAAGACAAAGAAAGTGCGCAGGGGCAGCGCACCCACAGAAAAGAACTTGGCAACTACAAGATCATTGGGCGCTCGGGCAGCGGAAAGACCGTGCTCAAGCTTGCACTGAGACTGCTGGCGCGCAAGAGCGCACTGGCCGGGGGAAGGAAACTGAAGGTCTTCAGCTTCGACAAGGATCATGGTGAGGAGATCTGCATCCGCGCCATGGGGGGGCAGTATTTCGACATCGCCGCAGGGGAGCCGACAGGCATGAATCCGTTCTCCTTGCCACCCACGCCCGAGAACGTCGCGGTCATCCTGAGCATCATGTCGTGGAACGCTCAGTTCGACGGCAAATACGTCATGTCCCACCGTGACGAGGATGTCCTGCTGCGCAGCATCCGGCAGGTCTATCAATTGCCTCCACAGCAGCGCCGCTACGCCCGCGTGCGCGATGCGCTGCCCACGCACCAGGAACACAGCCTTTATCAGGCACTGGGACGCTGGTGCGACGGGGGCCCGTTCGCATGGGTGCTCGACAACGCACACGACCGGTTCGACCTGGACGGATGCGACACCTACGGATTCGACATGACGAGTTTCCTGGACATCGAGGAAGCGCGCACGCCGATCCTGCGCTATCTGACCCACAAGATCGCACGACAGGCGGCGGGAGCACCGCACATCATCGACATCGCCGAGGCGTGGCGTGCGCTCAAGGACCCGTTGATGCAGCGTTTCATCGAGGACAAGGGAAAGACGATCCGTAAGGAAGACGGCGTGATCGGGCTGGACACGCAGGAGCCAAGCGACATCAGTCGCTCGCCGCTGGGCAGCACCCTGCTGTCTCAATTTCCCACGCAGCTGCTGCTGCCCAACGGCGAAGCGGAGCATGCGGACTACATCGAGGGTTTGAAACTGACGCCGCGTGAGTTCCATCTGGTCAAACACACCGAAGAGAACTCGGGCCAGTTCCTGTTGAAGAAGGGCGCTGAATCGGTACTCGTACGGCTGGACCTCTCAGGGATGGAGGACATGCTGTCTGTGATCTCCGCCAGTCTTGACAACGTCGAGGTGATGCGTGCGGCCATCGACTCCGTCGGATCTGAGCCAGCGCGATGGCTTCCTGTGTTTCTGGAAAGGAGAGTGTGATGACTACGTTGCAAGCGGCAAGAAATCTTGGCATGGCCATCGTGGTTTGCTTGAGTCTGACGCACATCGCGCACGCCCAGATACCGGTGACGGTCACGAGCGACATTCCCGCCACGATGAACCAGATCGAGACGATCGCCAAGTGGATGGAGCAACTCAACGCCATGAGCAAGCAGCTCGACCAGATGAAGCAGCTTTACGGCACGCTGCAGGGGGCTCGCAACATGGGAAGCCTGCTGAACAATGATCTTCTCAAGCAGTACCTGCCTGAAGACTATGCGACCGCCGCTCGTGCGATGCGGGACCAAGGCGGTGCATTCGCCGGCGTCTCGGGCGCTCTCGAGGACATCGTGCGGGCCAACCAGCTGCGCTCGTGTGCACAGATGAGCGCGGATCCTGGCGTGCGACTGCGTTGCGCGCAGCAGTGGCAGCAGCTTGCGCTGCAAAAGCATGTCGGTGATCTCGGCTACCGCAAGGCGGCGGAGAACATCCGAAACCTGCAGACCTTTGTCGGATCGATCAACGCGTCCTCCGATCAGAAAGCCATTGCCGAAGTGCAGGCGCGCATCCAGGTCGAGACTGTGCGAATGCAGAACGAGCAGATCAAGCTGTCGGCCATACAGTCGATGCAGGAGGCGGATCGCCAACTGCGTAGGCAGGCAGCGGCCGACAGTTTCAATGCTGGCATGGCACGTGGCGCGGCAGGCGGAATCCGCTTTTGATCATGACCAAGATCGATGCGCTGTCGCGACGCTGCTGCGTCGTCGCTGTGTTGCTCCTGGCTGCCTGTGGAAAAGACGACGCGGCCAAGGACAAGTCGTTCGACGCCGCATTCGTCGCGGCAGAGGCGGACAAGGGAAATCTTGAACCACTTAAGGCGTTAGTCGACGCTTGCCATGCAGAGGCAAGTAAACAAGGCCATAGAGATGAAGCTTGCGGAGTACTCGATTCTGTGGGTCCTTTGCGCAAGCCCCTATCCATCCGCTTCTAACAACGTATCACCAAACACGCGCAGCAGGTAGGCCATGACCAACGACATCATCGGCGATATCTACACGAATTTTGAGACTGCGATGAGTGGCTTCTACGAGGCAGCCGCCACAGGCATCTCGGGCTACGTCATTCCGGTCGCGTGGGTTGTGTTGGGCATCAGCATGCTCCTCTGGTGCTACCTAATCATGGAAGGCAAGGTCGCCATCCCCGTGACCGACTGGTTGCTGAAATTCGTAGGCTTCATGCTCGTTCTTCACGCCATGGGCAACGGGTACCTCACTTGGGTGGCTAAGCCAATCTTCCATCTACCGTCGGAGCTGACCGCGGCCGCAAGCCACTCGTCCACCGATGCGCCCGGCCTTCTTGGCGAAGTGAACCAGAAGGTGGTGGACTTGATCTCGGCGCTGTTCACTGCCGCTGGCAGTCTCGCGAGCGATCTTGCCATCGGAGCCGCCATTGCGGTCTTCCTGCTTGCCGCGCTCGTGACCGTGGCGGCTTACCTGCTGTTGGCGACGGCGCTGTTCGCAATCATCTTCTCCAAGCTTGGATTGAGCCTGGTACTTGCGGTTGGCCCGTTCTTCCTTCTCGCGCTGGTGCTGTCACAAACGCGGAGTTTCTTTTTTTCCTGGATCAGCACGGCGCTCTACTTCGTTTTTTACTATGTATTCACCGTGCTTTTCGTGTTTCTCTTCATGGGCATCCTCAATGCTTATCTGGGCAAGCTCGCCACGCAACTGGGCGGCTCGGCCGGGGCGACCGTCCCGGCAATGGCGCTTCAGCTGACAGGAGCAAGTGGCTCCAGCGCAGGGGTCAATGTCGTAGCGATCTGTATTCCCGTGATTCTGATTTCCTTGGCGATGTTCTGCATGTTCCTGCAGATACCTGCGATCTGCGCCTCCATGACCGGGGGCAATGGCGGCACATTTGTGTCAGGACTGGCGAGCTTGGCGCGCGCTCGGCCATCCTTTGGCAGATCCCGCGCCAGGTAGGAGGCAAGATGGCAATCACTGCGTTGAGAGCGTGCCATGTTGGGTTTGTTGCTGCTCTGTGCCTGATCCTAAGCGCGTGCGGCGTCGCAAAGGGACCGCCGGGTTGGCCCAGCGGAGAAGCCCGGCCCATCAACACGGTCCCGTCCCAGAAGGCCGAAAGATGATCGACAAGAAGTCCTATTTCGAGATGGCCATGGATTGGGATGCTCAACGCACACTTGCGTTGGAGCGGCGGGCGGCCCGCAGCACGGCGATCGCCTGGGTGTGTGCGTGCCTGAGCGGCGTGAGCATCCTCAGCGTCAACGTGTTGCTTCCATTGAAGCAGTTCGTGCCTGCCGTCATCCGTGTGGACAATGCGACCGGCGCCTACGACGTGCATTCGCCGGGGGAGCTGGCGCGCGTTGGTCTGGCTCGTGACCAGAAGATTCTCCTCTCGGATGTCGCTCGCTATGTGCTGGCACGCGAAGGCTTCACGCGTGGCGAGGCAGAGGCCAGTTACAAGACGGCCTATCTGATGTCGTGCGGCCCGGTGCGTGCGCAGTGGGACAGCTACTTTAACCCCCAGGTCAACGCCCAGTCGCCGGTCAAGACCATGAGTGCGACCGATTCGGAACGCGTCGAGATCCTCAACATCACGTTCCTGCCGACCGATCGCGACGACCTGCGCGTGGCGCAGGTTCGCTTCGACAAGACCACCACGCGTGGCGTGGCGGCGCCGGTGCGCACCCGATACATCGTCACGATGACCGTGCAATACGACGCAGCCAATGTTCCCGCGCAGATCAAGGACCTGCATGTCAATGCCTTCGGCTTCTGCGCGCTGAACTACCGGCGCGACCAGGAAGGCACGCCGCAGTCAATTCCGGAGCCCGCCAGCGCGGCAGATCAGCGCGGGGCGAACGGCGAGCCTCCCGCTGCCACCGCGCTCACGGGGCTGCGATGAGGCCACGTCTTTGCGCGACGTTGATGGCGGTGCTTGCGCTGTCCTCACACCATGTGGTGGCGGAGATCGGCACGCTGTCGTCAGGGCGCGACGCGCGGATTCAGACGGTGCGCTATACGAACAGCGACGTGATCCGCATTTTTGCGGCTGAAGGTGTCGCCACGACGATCGAACTCGCCGCGGGCGAGCAGATAACCGATTTCGCCATGGGGGACCGCGAGGCCTGGCACGCGGCGGTCAACGGCAACCTTTTCCTGGTGAAGCCCAAGGACGTGAAAGCCGATACCAACCTGACCTTGTTCACCAACCGGCGACCCTACCTCTTCGTACTCAGGACCACGGCGCGAACGTCCCGCAATGTTGCGTATTGGGTGCGGCTCGAATACCCCGACGAAGCGCGCGCAGACGGCCCCGACAGCGCGCGGGCCGAACGGGTGAAGCTCCAGAAAGACCTGGCAGGCTCTGCAGCCGAGGGGCATCTCAACCGTAACTACTGGATCGTGGGTGCGAAGGAACTTCAACCACTGTCGATGCACGATAACGGGCGCCAAACTTTCATCACCTTCTCCGCGGCGCATGCCTTGCCTGCCGCTTTCGTGCTCGAGCCCGATGGCGGAGAAAGCCTTGTTGATTTCCATGTCGAGGGCGACACGATGGTGCTGCACCGGGTGGTCCAACGCATTCTTCTGCGACGCGGGGGTCTGGTCGCTGGCATCACAAACCGCTCGCCTTTGGCGCCGGTCGGGTCGGCGCCCAGTGGCACGGTGAGCGAGAAGGTCCACCGCACGATCCGCCTGCCGGGAGGGTGAGCCTGTGTTTAAAACGAGGCATGAGCAGCCGCTGGCTGAGGAGGAGCGCGACGGCATCGTCGAGGCACCGCGCCGGAGTTCGCCTGGCCAGAAGCTCATCCTTGGGGCCACGTCGGCGGTGGCAGCGCTGCTGATCCTCTTCGGCGTCGCAAGCCGGAACAATTACTTCGGCGTGTTTGGCGCTTCGTCGTCCGCCAAGGGGGAAGTTCAGCTCGACACGCGGCCAACGAACGTCCCAGAGATTCCCGTGCCTCTGTCCGCAGGCGCGCCCGTGGTGCCTTCGCCCGCCGCAGTGGAGTGCCCGGGCGGGCTGCGGCTGCCCCCGGGCATGGAGTGTCCGCCACAGAGGATGCCGGCGGCGGTCAACGACCCGCCGCCTGCGGGCCAATCGCTGGCCCAGCGGGTACGTGAGCGGCGGTTCAAGGGGGCGATCGCGCTGGGTGGGGCCGCCGGCGCGGGCGGTGCCGTCCGACCAGTCGCCACCGCGGGCGAAAGCGTGGGGGTGGCAAATGCGACCGGCAGCGTTGCAACGGGCGCGTTGGGCCGGTCGTTGAATGGCACAGACACGCGCGGGGCGCGTGCGTGGGTCATTGCGACCCCCTCCTTCACACTGGCGAAGGGCACGTTGCCAGACTGCACGCTGCTGACGGCGATCCTGACCGACCAGCCCGGTTTCCTCAAATGCGTGCTCAGCGCGCCCGTGATGTCCATGGACGGCAAGGTCGTGTTGATGGAGGCGGGGACCAGCATGGAGGGTGAGTACACCGCGGGCGTACAGGCCGGCCAGACGACCATCTTCACGCTGTGGACGCGCGCGGTGACGCCGAACTTCATCGCCGTGCCGCTGAGTTCTCCGGGCACCGACGCGCTGGGGCGTGCGGGGAGTTCGGGCTTTGTCGACAACAAGTGGATGGAGCGCTTTGCCGGGGCGGTGTTCTTCTCCCTCTTCGAGGATGCCAAGCAGGTGGCGATCGCCAGGGATGACGCACGCGCGGCCCGACGCGTCGGCAGCCAAACGGGCGTTACCTACAACATCGGCTCGCAGGGAACACTTGCGCAATTGGGCAACACCGGCAGCACGACGCAGTCGATCGTCCAGGAGATGCTGCGCCAGGGAAGCCAGGCGCGTCCCAGTCTGTACAAGAATCAGGGCGAGGTGGTCCGGATCTTTGTGGCCCGCGATGTCGACTTCTCCGATGTGTACGAACTGCGGGCTGCGCCCGCGCCGGGTCGGCCATGAGCGAGGGGGACCGCTACCTTTCCGTCATGCTGCACCTGCGCACGTTGCGGACGTGGCTCGACGACCCCGAGGTCAACGAGATCGCCGTGAACGAGCCCGGCGCAGTGCAGCTATGGCGTCAGGGCACTTGGGCGCGGGTCGACGCGCCAGCGGTCACCTTCGAGTATCTGCAGACGCTGGGTGGCTTCCTGGCGAATATCTCCCGCAAACCCTTCGACGAGGCCCACCCCATCCTGTCGGCCCATCTTCCGGGTGGCGAACGCGTCGAGATGACGCTGCCGCCCACGGCGGCGCGCGGGATGATCTACCTGAACCTGCGCAAGCACACGAGTCGTCCATTCACACTCGAGCAGTTCCAACGGCAGGGCTATTTCACACACACGCGACATGTCTTTGCTTCCGGGCTCGGTGAAGAATCCCATGCAGGCCCAAGCGCCCTGCTGGAGCCGGCGCAGTTGAAGCGGTGGCGGCTCGCGCAGGAGGGTGACTGGCAGGCCTTCCTCACGGACGCCGTGCGTGGCCGGGATAACATCCTGGTGTCCGGCGCCACGGGCAGCGGCAAGACCTCATTCATCCGGGCGCTGATCGAGCTCATTCCCCATTGGGAGCGTCTGATTACGGTGGAAGACACCCCGGAGATGCCGCTGAACAGCCATCCGAATTCGCAGTCGCTCTTCTATCGGCGCGATGGCCAGATGGGCGAGCGTATCGTAGGCGCCACGGCCAAGGAAGTCCTTCAGTCGGTCATGCGCAAAACACCTCAGCGCGTGATGCTTGCGGAGCTGCGCGGGGACGAGACCTTCTACTATGTCCAGAACGTTCTGAACTCGGGCCATCCTGGCGGCATCACCACGGTGCACGCCAACTCGCCCAGGGAAGCGTACCTGCGTGTGGCGCTTCTCATCAAGACCTCCGACGAAGGGCGCAGCCTCAAGCTGGAAGAGATCATCCGTTTGCTGCACATGCTGGTGCATGTCGTTGTGCAGCTGACCTTTGACCCGATGTCCGGGCGGCACGTGCCTTCGATCTACTATGACCCGATGCACGCCATGGCGGCGTCGCGCTGAGACATCGCGGTGGTGCGCAGCCGGCCGCTTGCGCGAACCGGAGTTCGTGCTGGCTTGATCCGTTGATCGTTGTCGCTGCTGTGAACGTGCGCGAGCTTCAGGCCGAGGCTGAGATCCTGCCGTGTAACCACGATCGCCAGAGGCCGCGAGTTCTCAGTGCAGGTTCGTAGTCTTCGTCTAGGTATCGGACGTGCGCCACGACCACCGCAGACGATCCTTTCGCGTCGTGCTTGTCGTGCCTCGCAGACCCGCGTTTGTGCAACAGACGTTCTTCATATGCCGAACGGCCGTGCAGCCAGAGCGGGCCTAAATCGTCAGAATCGCGCCGTCGTTTCCTGGAGTCATCGATGCGCGCGTGTTCTTTCCTTGCTTTCGCCCGGCTGCTGCTCGGACCTGCATTTGCTGGCCTCCTGTTCCTTGCGACCACCGCGACGGCACAGGACCTTGCTGGCGCCAAGGACAATCCGTTGCTCAAGCGCTTCGCGGGCTCGACCATCGTAGGGTACGACTTCAAGCGCTTCGACGAATACGTGGTCCCCACGGGCACGTATAAGGGTTACGACACCACGTCGAGGAAGCGCAGCTGGGCAGGCACCGTGCCGGTCGAAGGGGCGTTGACCCGGCTCTGGTACGAATCCGCGGGCGACACGTCCACGGCGGAGCTGATCCGCAATTACGAGAACGAGGTGCAGGCGGCAGGAGGTGTCACGCTCTACGACTCGGGCCGTGACGACAACTTCAAGAGCCGCTCCTGCTTTCTGTGCCCGTACAGCTGGAACGAGATCAAGACGAGCCGTAGCACTTACACTTTTTCGGCGGCCGACCCTGCGACCGCGCGCCTGGCCAGCTTCAAGGTTGCGCGGCCGCAAGGTGATCTTTACGTCGTCGTCGAAGCCGTGCAGTGGGCCAAGGACAGCAAGGACTACAAGTCAGTCAAGGGCGCCTACGCCGCCGTAGACATCATTGAAGTCGGTGCAATGAAGCAGAACATGGTCAGCGTCAGCGTCAGCGCCGGAGACATGTCGAAGGCCATCGCCGCCACCGGCCGTGTGGCGCTCTACGGCATCCTGTTCGACACCGCCAAGGCCGACATCAAGCCCGATTCCAAGCCTGCCCTGGACGAGATCGCCAAGCTGCTGAAGGCAGAGCCCGCGCTCAAGCTGCGCGTGGTCGGACACACGGACAACCAGGGCGCGCTGGAGAGCAACATCGCGCTGTCGAAGCGGCGTGCAGAGGCCGTCAACGCGGCCCTGGTCGGCCAGTATGCGATCGCCGCAAACCGACTGGGCGCGTACGGCGTCGCGGACCTTGCGCCGGTCGCCAGCAACGCAGCCGAAGACGGTCGCGCCAAGAACCGGCGTGTGGAGCTGGTGCCGCAGTAGACGCGGTGCCTGACACCGCAAGCTGGATGCGCAGCTTTTGATGATGGAATTTTGAGCATGTAGCTCGAATTCAGAACGAGCTGTTGGCGTGCGAGCTTTCATGTCGGTCCGTTCTGCGAGGCTGAGATGCCATGCCGCTGTTCCGTGATCGTGCTCCAACTCGCTTTGCTGGCACGGCCGTCCTATTTGCCGTTTGAGCTGGATCGCAAACGGGTTCGACGCTTATCAGGCGGTTCCCGCTTGCGGCGCAGATTTCGATGGGGCGGAGGCAAGGCCGGAAGAGGTGTTCATGTGCGTAGCTTTTTCGGGCGACGATGGACGAGGTGTCGGGGAATGTCTTCCTCGGAATCGCTTGGGTGGGCCGAATTTCCTTGTCCATATCGTCCCCTGACGACGTTGGCGATAGCGCTTTAGCGGCATGCCCTTTGGCGCGAGTGCAGCGCAGAATTCTTGCCGAAGCCAGTCTCTCAAGGAATAGCGATGACCACCCGCGTGCTGATCGTCGAGGACGAACCCGAGTTCTTGCGGCGGTTCTCAAGCGCGGTGCTGCGCGACCCGTCGCTCGCCCGACGTTCTTTTGGTCGATCTCGGCCTGCCCGACATCAGCGACGTCGAGGTCATTCGTCACGTCGCCGCGCGACATCCGAACAGCGATGTGCGAGCTGCTGAGCTTGAGATCACCGACGATGGATCACTTAGCCGAGCCGGTGGACGCGGCATTGTCAATATGCGTGCCCGTGCGCGACAGCTTAGGGCCTCGCTGGAAGGGGTCCGCACTGAGGTCGGCACCCCGCGTGCTGTCGCAGGTGCCGTGCCGTCTGCAGCTCATAGGGCGTAGAGCGTTTGGCTTAGCGTCGATACGGCATTCCCCGGCCACCACGCTTTGCCTAGAGTCGCATTCAGGAGACGTGCAACATTCCAACGGCCGACACCGATGCATATTGACGCTTTCGCCACCGCCGACGGGCCGCTGCTGGCCTTGATCGGCTGGCTCTCTCTGTGACCAGCGCAGCGCGCATGCTGACGTAAATCCCACAGATCGTTGTGGTCTGGCGCTGCACCAACGGGGCCGTCTCGGTCTCGCTGCTGACCTGGGGTCACGGGTGCTGTCGAACGTGGCGGCGACGGCCTACGCAGTAGTGGTGGTGCGCGATGCGCTGTTCGTCGTCGCCTCATTGCTCAACCTGCTTGGATGCGGCGCCGCGGCGTTGATCGCAGCACGCCACAGCACGCCGCAGGGCGCGATGGCGGGCGGTCAGATGAGCGTTCGCGCGAGTGCGGCAGCGGCGCGCACTCCGAACTGCGCAGAGTGGCTGACCGTGCCGCTTTTTGCACCGCCTATTGATGAGTCTGTTCAACACCAATCCGATCGCGTGGAACCAAGCGGTTTAAAATACACTAACGGCAAAAGTTTAACGGATTGTCATGCGAGAGGCTCGACAGCTTGCCACGACGGAGGGACGGATCCCCTATGGGTCTGCCGTTAGTGTATTTATTGCGGCGCCTCCATGTGCCCCGGGTCGCGCTTCATACCCGCGATGTGCATCCCGAAGAAGTAGGACGGTTGATGACCCAGGACCCGTTGTCTTTGCGAAGGGAAGCTTTGGTTTCATTCTTATCGACACTCGATACAGGGTGAGGCTCGAAGGAGCTGCTTGCATGCGAGACGATCAAGACCCCGCAGAACACAAATCGCGCCAAAGTACTGCGGCAGGCATTGGCACCAACGGCCAGCGCGAACCACGCGCATGGAATAGCTCCGCCCAATCGCGCGCATCGAGATTTGCAAATACGTGACGCCGCACTGAGTGGCACCATCGAGCCATGAAGATACGCAAACTCATTGGCCTTGCAATCAATGCCTCTGGCCTCGCCATTCTTTTTGCCGGCGTCATTCGCTGAGGAGCAATTTCATTCGCGCTCGCGCACTCTGTGTCCACTGCTACTGGCGGAATGGGAAACCTTCGCCCGCACGATGATCCCGCCAGCGGAGACCATGCACGGTGACCCCAAATTCCCTGTGGCACTCACGGCAAGTCAGGGAGATCGGTCTGCGGTCCTGACCGTCAGGAATCGCGGGACACCTATTCCGCCCGATTCGATGCAGGTGATATTCAACCCGCTGGTTCAAGTTGCATCAACCCCACCTGAGCGCATGAGCGTCCGTCCACGAGCCTGGGTCTGGGCCTTTTTTCCCGGGAGATTGTCAAAGGTCAGGCACCATCGCAGTCGCGTCCTCCTTGGAAAGCGGGACGTCATTCATCATCACCCTGCCGCGTTGACGGCGTTGCCAAGTGGCGGCGCGTACCGGCTACCGATCTTGCGAAGCATCGAAGTGCTCGCGCTTCCAATCGACAACTGGGCTGGGCGGATCGGATAACAGGAGTCGCAGGCTAGGCGCGGTCGCAGGCCCGAGCGGTCTGCCGCGTCCGAGGCGCTGCGCCTCATCGCCACGGCTTCCACGGTGTGCACTCATGTGCGCCGCATTTCCTCATATGTCGGGTATTTGGCCTACAGCGGAGCACGTGCGCAAATCGCCTTTGACGCGGTCTCGAGCCGTTAGATTCTCCGTTTCTCCACGAAGTAACCTTTCACGATCCGAGCCATGGCAAATCAAACCAAGACGGTGGCGCTGCCGAACGCCGAACCCACGGGGGTACCAGGCCTCGACGAAGTGACCGGTGGCGGCTTGCCTGCCGGTCATCTGTATTTGATCGAAGGCACTCCGGGGGCAGGCAAAACCACGCTGGGGCTCCAGTTCCTTCTGCAGGGGCGCGCGCTTGGGCAGAAGGGCATGTACGTCACCCTGTCCGAGACCTCCGAGGAACTGGCGCAGGGCGCGCTGTCCCATGGTTGGGATCTGGAGAACATCGAGATATTCGACCTGGTGAGCGACGAAGGCTTGAGCGCCGAGGCCGAGCAAAGCATTCTGCAGCCCTCCGACTTCGAGCTGGGCGAAACAATCCGCGGGGTGATGGCACTGGTGGAGCGCGAGCAACCTGTGCGCGTGGTGTTCGACAGCCTGTCAGAGCTTCGGCTTCTGTCTCAAAATCCGCTGCGCTACCGCCGGCAGATCCTTGCGCTGAAGCGCTTTTTCCTCAAGCATCATTGCACCGTGCTCATGCTTGATGACAAGTCGGCTGCGGCTGGTGATATGCATCTTCACAGCATCGCGCATGGCGTCATTCAACTCGAACAGAACACTGGTACCTACGGGCCCGACAAGCGCCGCATGCGCGTGGTGAAGTTGCGGGGCGTGAGCTTTCGTGAAGGCGATCACGACTTCCGGTTGGGCCGAGGCGGCCTGCAGGTGTTCACTCGTTTGGTCGCCAACGAGCACGGTCGCACGCACGCAGATGAGCGCTTCAGTTCGGGCAATGCGGATCTTGACCGACTCCTTGGAGGAGGCCTGACGCCCGGCACGAATCTGCTGTTTGCGGGCCCGGCTGGCGTGGGCAAAACGACAACGGCCGTCTCCTGCGCGCGCGCCAGCCTGGAGCGTGGCGCGAAGGCAGCTTTCTTTCTTTTTGACGAGGGCATCAAGACGCTATTGACCAGGTCACGTGCACTGGGCCTGGGCGTCGACGATTACGTCGCCAACGGGCAGTTGACGCTGAACGCCGTTGATCCGGCAGAGATCTCCGCAGGGCAGTTCTCACACCGCGTGCGCGAAGCCGTAGAGAACCAAGGTGTGACCACTGTGGTCATAGACACCTTGAACGCGTACCTGATTGCAATGCCCGGCAACAACTTCTTGCTGCTGCAGATGCACGAGTTGCTCACCTACCTCAATTTGCAGGGCGTCACGACCATCGTGGTGCTGTCGCAGCATGGCCTGTCAGGTGACACGCCCAACGATGTGGATCTGAGCTACTTAAGTGACTCGATGCTTCAGCTTCGTTATTTCGAGGCTCGCGGTCAACTCCTGAAGGCCATCTCCGTGGTCAAGAGCCGAACCAGCGAACATGCCACGTCGATCCATCAATTCCGCCTAGGCCGGGGCGGGTTGGAGATCGGCGCCGCGCTCACGGATTTCGAGGGGGTTATGGCTGGGGTTCCCCGCTACCGCGGTAGAACCAAGTTGCTCGGCGACGCCGAGGCGTGACGAGATGGAGCACCGAGTATTGGTACTGGCGCCCTACGGGCGTGACGCGCAGGTCATCAGCGATGTTTTGGCCGCTCGTCAGATCCGCACCCACATCTGCAAGGACAGCCGCGAGTTGATCAGCGGGATTGCCAAGGACTCCGCCGCGACCATCCTGACAGAGGAGTCGTTGAGCGAGGAACTGGTCTGCGAACTTCGAGCGATGTTGGCCGACCAGCCACCTTGGTCCGACTATCCGTTCGTGGTCCTTGCTGCTCGTTTGACCGTGCATCGCAGCAACCGCGCCCAATCGGCATTGCAGGGACTGAGCAATTTGGTGCTGCTCGAACGTCCGGTCAACGCGGATACGTTGGCCAGTGCTGCCCAGTCGGCGTTGCGTGCACGTCGACGGCAGTATCTGACGCGCGAGCATCTGGCCGACCTGGAAGAATCCAAGCGCAGTGTCGAGCGCATCAACAACGAATTGGAGGCGCGCATCGCCGAGCGCACTGCGGATCTCGCTGGGGCCAACGATCGGCTTATGCGCGAGATCATGGAGCGAGAGCGCGTTGAAAATTCGCTGGTCCAAAATCAAAAAATGGAGGCGCTGGGGCGGTTGACCGGTGGGATCGCGCATGACTTCAACAACCTGTTGCACGTCGTCAACCTGAATCTGCAGCTGCTGGAGCGTTTGAAGGTGCAGGAGGAGCGCGTAGGCGTCTATGCGCGACGCGCCAAGGAGGCTGTGGAGCGGGGCTCACGCCTGACCGCACAGTTGCTGTCCTTCGCGCGCACGCAGAGCCTGGTGCCCAAGCTGCATGATGTGAATCAGCTGATTCGCAACATGGCAGAGCTCATCTCGATTTCCATCGGGTCGCATGTCAATCTTTCTTTGACATTGTGCTCGCAGGCAGCGTTCGTTATTGTGGACGCCTCACAGATGGAGATGGCGATCCTCAACCTTTCGGTCAACGCGCGAGACGCCATGCCACATGGCGGGGCACTGGAGATTCACACCCAGATTGCACCGGCCGATGCAGTCGGCACTTCCGAGGCATCCGAATACCCCTTGGGTTTTGTGGACGTCGTCGTCCGAGACAGCGGCACAGGCATTCCAGAAAACCTTTTGGACAAGATCTTCGATCCGTTTTTCACCACCAAGCAGCACGCTGGAACCGGACTTGGTTTGAGCCAGGTCTACGGGTTCGCTCGCCAGTCGGGTGGCAATGCCATTGTCGAAAGCGTGGTCGGCGAGGGGACATCGATCAAGTTGCGCTTTCCGCTGGCGCCGCAGCCGCAGGACGCTTCAAGCGCGGTTGCGAACGTGGAGCCGGCATGCAGAGAAACGGTACAGGCAGAAATCCTGGTTGTCGAGGACGATCCCGGGGTACGCCGTAGCATGGTCGAATGCCTTCAGGTGCTTGGATTTCGAGTGCGGCAGGCTGCGGACGGTGCGGCGGGCCTTGTGGAATTGCAAAAGGCGCGCCCGGACCTGCTGCTCGTGGACTATCTGATGCCACGGATGAATGGCGCTGAACTGATTGGGCATGCCCAAGCGATGTACCGCGGCATGCCGATACTGATGGCCACGGGCTATGCCGATATGAACGCGGTGCAAAAGCTGATCGGCCTTCAGTCGGTGCTGGCCAAGCCATTCGACCTCGACACACTCGGCTTGGCTGTTTCGGCAGAGCTGAAGCGAAACAGCTCGCCGAGCCAGGCAGCGGTGGATTCAGACCTTTTATGACCCAGACCGTCACCCTGGAAAACTGCGAGAGCGAGCCCATCCACATCCCGGGGCTGGTGCAGCCGCACGGGGCGCTCATCGCGTTCGACGCCTCCACGCTGAGCGTGACGCGCCTGAGCGCGAACGCCGCCGCGCTGCTGGGCGGCACGGCCCCGGCGCTGGGCGAGCGGCTGGCGCCCACGCACTTCATGGGCGACGCGCTGGTGCACGAGACGCTCCACGAGGTCAACGACACGCCCATCGCCGCGACCGAGCATTCGCCGGTCAATGTCGAGGTCGCGGTGGCGGGGCGGCTTTTCGACCTGATCGTGCACCGCATGGGCTACGAGCTCATTGCCGAGTTCGAGGAGCGTTCGGCCTCGGCGGACGCGGTGTCCGACTTCGCGCTGAAGGCGCACCGCGCCATGGACCGGCTCAAGCGGCAGGGCTCGATCGACGCGTTGCTCAGCCTGGTGGTGGACACGGTGCACCAGCTCACCGGCTTCGACCGCGTGATGGCCTATCGCTTCCGGCACGACGACAGCGGTGACGTGGTGGCCGAGCGGCGCCACGAGTCGCTCGAGCCCTTCCTGGGGCGCCGCTACCCGGCCAGCGACATTCCGGCTCAGGCGCGCCGGCTCTACGTGATCAACACGCTGCGGCTCATCGCCGACGTGCATTCGGTGCCGGTGGCGCTGGTGGTGGGCGACCCGGGGCTGCCGCCGCTGGACATGAGCTACTGCACCCTGCGCAGCGTGTCGCCCATTCACATCGAGTACCTGCGCAACATGGGCGTGGGCGCGTCGATGAGCATCTCGATCGTCATCAACGGCCGGCTGTGGGGCATGCTGGCCTGCCACCACCGCGCGGCGCTGCAGGTGCCGTACGCGGTGCGCATGGCGTGCGATGTGCTGGCGCAGGTGCTGGCCTCCAACGTGCAGAGCCTGCTCTCGCGCGAGCAGGCCGCGCGCGCGTCCGACGCCGCCAGCCTGCGTGCGCGGATGATCGAGTCGGTGCTGCATGCCGAAGACACCTTCGGCGCGCTGGCGAGCCTGGCCGGGCCGCTGGCCGCGGCCTTCGAGGCCCAGGCCGCGGTGATCGCCGAGCAGTCGCGCCTGCACGTGGAGGGCGAGATTCCGCACGAGACGGCGGCCGCCGTCGTGCAATGGCTGGCCGTGGCCAAGGCCAGCGACGAGATCGTGACGCTGCACGAGCGGGCCAGCCTGCCCGAGCACCTGCAGCCGCTGTGCGGCGTGTGGTGCGGCTTTCTGGCGCTGCGCTTCGACGCCATCGACAACGGCTGGCTGCTGCTCGCGCGCAAGGAGCAGATCGAAACCATCAATTGGGGCGGCAAGCCCGAGAAGCACTACGTGTCGGGCCCGCTGGGCCCGCGCCTGACGCCGCGCGGCTCGTTCGACATCTGGAAGCAGACGGTGAGCGACACCAGCGTGCCGTGGGGCGCGCCTGAAGTCGAATTCGCGGGGCAGCTGCGCGACGAGCTGATTCGCGCCAGCGCGGCGCGCAACGCCGAGACCTACAAGGCGCGCACCGAACTCATCGCCGTGCTGGGCCACGACCTGCGCGACCCGCTGCAGTCGATTTCCATGGCCGCGAAGCTGCTGGAGCGCAGCCTGCCCGAGGGCAACACGGTGGGCGAGCGGCTGGGGCAGCGCATCCAGTCGTCGAGCAGCCGCATGGGGCGCCTGATCGGCCAGGTGCTGGACGCGTCACGCCTGCAGAGCGGGCAGGGGCTGCAGGTGCAGGCGGTGGCGATGGACATCGCGCGCCTGCTGGAAGACGCGATGGACGAGGCCCTGATGGCCTACCCCGGTTCGCAGATCGAGCTGCAGGCGCCGAAGTCGCTCGCCATGGTCGGCGACCCGGACCGCATGGCCCAGCTCATCGGCAACCTCGTGAGCAATGCGCGGCACCACGGCCTGCCGGGCGAACCGGTGCGCGTGGCGCTGGAACAAGAGGGGAATGTGATGGTGCTGCGGGTCGCGAACACGGCGCCGGCCATCGACGCTGCCCTGGTGCCCGAGCTGTTCAGCGCGTTCAAGCGCCGCATCGGGCCGAACGAACGCAACAAGAGCGGGCTGGGGCTGGGCCTGCACATCGCGCAGGCCATCGTGAAGTCGCACAACGGAAGCATCGCGTACAGCCATGTCGACGGACAGGTGGTGTTCACGGTGCGGATTCCAAGGTGAATCACATATCTGGGGCCGCGTAGAGTGCAGTTTTAATGGGCTATCGATACTAGAAGCAGCCCACGCCAACCACCCGAACAACTTGACAATGATTTTGGTATTTAAGTCACGGCCCCGTACACCCAGGCGGGCATGACCGGTGCAGTGGTGCGCAGCGAGCGAATCGAGGACGTACTCAAGTGCCAATTGCGTCCGCTGAACGTAAGCAATGGGATGGACGCCCCCACCCGTACCGGCATTCGCGTGCCACAGTGGAAGTGTCACCAACCACTTGAACCGAAAGGGGCGTCCACCATGAAGATTACGACTGTTGGCATCGACCTTGCCAAGAACGTGTTCCAGGTCCACGGCATCGACGAGCATGGCAAGGCAGTCTTGAAGAAACAGTTGCGGCGCGACCAGATGGCTGCGTTCTTCGTCAACCTGTCGCCTTGCCTGATCGGCATGGAGGCTTGCGGCAGCGCGCACCACTGGGGTCGCGAGCTGCAGAGCATGGGCCACACGGTGCGGCTGATGGCTCCACAGTTCGTCAAGCCCTATGTCAAGACCAACAAGAACGATGCGGCCGACGCAGAAGCCATCTGCGAAGCGGTCGGGCGGCCTAACATGCGCTTCGTCCCGGTGAAGAACGTCGAGCAACAAGCAGTCCTGGCGCTGCACCGGGTCCGGCAGGGATTCGTACGGGCGCGCACAGCGCAGGCGAACCAGATCCGCGGGCTACTGGGCGAGTTCGGGCTCATCGTGCCGCAGGGTATCGGCCACATCGCCAAGCGTGTCCCCGAGCTGATCGAAGACGGTGCCAACGAACTGCCGGGTGCGTTCCGACTGCTCATCCAGCGGCTGCTTGATCACCTCAAGGAGCTGGATCGCCAGGTCGAGGAACTCGAAGACAAGATTCATGCATGGCATCGCAGCAGCGACCTCAGCCGCAAGCTGGCCATGGTCCCTGGCATAGGGCCGATCACCGCCAGCGCGCTGGTCGCATCGATCGGTGATGCGAAGAACTTCGACGGCGGCCGGCAGGTTGCTGCCTGGCTCGGCTTGGTTCCCCGCCAGCATTCGTCGGGTGGAAAGTCAAACCTGCTCGGCATGAGCAAACGTGGCGACACCTACCTACGGACATTGCTGATCCACGGCGCGCGCTCGGTGATCTACCGCGTGAGCCAACGGGCCGACGCATGCAGTTGGATCAGCTCAGTCGTCAACCGACGAAACAAGAACGTGGCCGCAGTGGCACTCGCGAACAAGAACGCGCGAATTGTGTGGGCGCTGCTTGCGCATGACAGGCAGTTCGACGCCGGCTACGTTCGCAGCACAGCGGTGGCCTGAGTCAGAGTAACCAGCAACAACAACGTCAGGGAGAACAAACCACCGATTGCTCAGGCGATCATGAAGTGATGGCAAGACAGGTCAGACCGTGGTTGGCAAAGCCCGCGCCGGACGAGGCACCCAGAGTGCGTGTAAGCGATCGAGGCGTCAACCAGCAAATCCCATCAGGGACAGCGGCTCAAAAGGCCGCGTCAAAGTCCGGATGTACGGGTGCAATCTTTACCTTCAAGTCGTTGCAGATTGAGAGCTTGGCATAGGGGGCGTCCATGTACGTCCAGTCATCCCATCTTCACCGGCCGCACGCGGTTCACTCGGACTGCTGCCGTGCTCCGACGAGCAACGCGTTCTATGAGATGAGGACGGCCAGCAGCAAGAATTTCTCGGCGTCAGTTCGCACGCGGAGGGGGTCGTGCTCGCCGAGGTAGACGGACACGAACACAAGCAGGCAGCGCTCGGGTGGTCGGCGCAGGACTTCGTGGTCATTTATTCGACGAGGTCTGGCGGCACGCCTTCGGTGAACCTCACCGTCGCCGTCACCCGCCGCAAGCAGGTTTCCTGGAATTTTCAGAGATCGTTGCCAAGGCGTGCACACAGTGCATCATGGCCTGGAAGGCGACCAGCAGAACGTGGATTGGCACCTTGAGCTGCAGCATGTCGACACCGTCGCGAGGCAACACGAGGGATTGAGGCCAGCAGGTTGGGCTGCTGGACGTGGGTTTCGTCAGCAAGCTCAATCTTTTGCTGCGTGCTCATGCGATCGACGGCGATGGCCCGTGGCTCCGAGCCAGCTTTCAAGATGGTCGATCTGGAGGCTCACGGGAGTTCAACGAATCCGACACAGTGCCATCCCTGCGATGTTTTGGATGGGAGGCGACAGCACAAGCGTGTCGCATTATTCTGCCGATGGTGGGGCGAGGCACATGCCGATGCGTAGCATCTTCCACCGGCTTGCATCTCCACTGGTTGCAGGCCGCTTCGCTGGCGACGTTGTACATCTGCGTATCGCGCCTCGCAGCTCGGCAACGAGCATGGTCCGGCGTTCAGGTGAATGCCCTCGGTTTGGCACACCCAGCGGGAGCGATGAACGACGTTGACGCCCGAAAAGGCGAACGGCCACAGGGGTCAGAGCCCTGTGGCCGTCCTAACCAAAGAATCACGACCTTGGAGGGGATTCGTGCGTCATCGGCTGCAAAATTATCGCGCGAAGCGATCAGAACGCGAAGTTCGCGGTGACCTTGTACGAGCGCGGCACGCCCGGCGTGTAGCGGTAACCGCTCTTGTTGATGGACGCCACGTAGTCCTTGTCGAACAGGTTGTACACGTTGAACTGGATGTCGATGTTCTTGTTGATCCGGTAGGACGCCATGGCGTCGACCACCCAGTACGCGTCGACGAACGCCGGCGTTCCCACCGCGCCGTCGGTGCCGCGCGAGAGCTTGCCGTTGTAGCGTGCGCCGCCGCCGACGGTCAGGCCGAACGGCAGCTGGTACGTGGTCCACAGCGTGAACGCCTTCTTCGGCGTGTAGGCCAGCGCGGTGGAACCGTCGGCCAGCACCGAGGGGCCGCTCAGCACGCGGGTGTTCATGGTCGTGAAGCCCGAGGTCACGCCCCAGTTCTCGGTGATGGCGCCCGACACGCCCAGCTCCACGCCCTGCACGCGCTTCTTGCCGGTCTGGTAGTACTGCTGCGAGACCGAGTCCTGCACCACCTCGTTGCTGACGTCGGTGCGGTACAGCGCCGCCGTCAGCGCCACGCGCTTGTTCAGCACGTCCCACTTCGTGCCGAGCTCGTAGGTCTTGGCCTTCTGCGGCAGGAAGTCGGTGCGCGCGGCGCTGTTGCCGGTGCCGCCGGCGGCCAGCTGGAAGTTGGCGCCGCCCGGTGGCTGCGCCGCCGTGCCGTAGGCCGCGTACACGCTGCTGTTCTCGGTCGGCTTGTAGACCAGGCCGATCTTGCCGGACAGCAGGTTGTCGGACAGCTTCAGGTTGGTCGGCGCGATCGTCGCGGTCTGCGGGCCGTTACCGGTGCGTGCCAGCGTGAGCGCGGTGGCGTCGTAGGTGGTCGAGTAATGGTCGTAGCGCAGGCCGGCGGTCAGCTGCCATTGCTCGTTGAACTTCAGCGTGTCGAAGGCGTACAGGCCGATGGTGTCGGTGCTGCCGTCGGAACCCGTGCCGTTGGGAATGCGGGTGTAGCCGCTCACGTACGGGTTCGGGTTATACAGGTTGGCGGCAGGCCACGAACCGGCTGCGGCCAGCGTGGTGCCCACGCTGGCGAAGCCCGGCGCGTAGAAGTTGTTGGCGCGCTGCGTCTCGCGAATGAACTCCAGTCCGCCATTGAACGAGTGGCCGATGCCGCCCGTGTCGAACTTGGCCGACACGCTCGTCTGGTTGGTGAAGATCGTGTTTTCCTGGTCCTTGTTGGTCGGCAGGTTGCGCGTGACGGTCCAACTGGCCGGCAGCGTCGGAATGACGGTGTTCAAGAAGCCCGCGTTGGCGGCCGGCAGCGTGCCGACGCCGTTCGTCGACGTCAGGCCACCGCCCATGAACGACGTCAGCATGTAGTCCTGCGAGGTCTTGCCGTAGCGCGTGGTGTTGCGGATGGTGATGTCGGGCGTCAGGTCGTGCTCGATGCGCGCGGTGAACATGTCCGCCGTGACGTTGTCGAAGTCGGAGCTGGTGCCGTAGAAGTTGCTCGAATCCACGCGCTGCGCGGCATTCAGGTAGGTGCGGCGGGCCAGGCCGCTGCGGATCGCGGTGGCGTCCGGGTTGGTGTAGCCCGGCAGGCCGATGGTGGGCACGCCGCCGTCGGGAATGTTGTTCTGCTTGACGTGCAGGTAGTCCAGGAAGATGCGCGTCGGGCTGTTCAGGCCGAGCGCGATCGAGGGCGCGATGGCCTCGCGCTTGTTCTTCACGAAGTCGCGCCCGGCCACGCCGGCGTCTTCGACCACGGCGTTCAGGCGGAATGCCGCGCCGATGCCGTTGGCGCTGCTGAGCGACTTGTTCCAGTCGACGCTGCCGCGCTTGAAGTCCGCGCTGCCGAAGCTCATCGAACCCAGGAAGCTGTCCTCCAGCTTGGGCTTCTTGGTCACCAGGTTGATGTAGCCGGTGGGCGAGGTGCGGCCCACGTCGGTGCCCGACGGGCCCTTCACGACCTCGACCTGATCGATGTTGAACACGTCGCGCGACACCGAGCCCAGGTCGCGAATGCCATCCACGAAGATCGCGCTGGAGCTGTCGAAGCCGCGCATGAACACCGCATCGCCGGTGTTGGTGGCGCCGTTTTCCCCGAGGAAGAACGTGCCCACGCCGGGCGTGTTGCGCAGCGCCTCGGTCAGTGTGGTCGCGCCCTGGTCGCGAATGACCTGTTCCTTGATGACCTGGATGGTCTGGGGTGTGTTCACCAGCGGTGCCGTGAACTTGGGGTTGGCCGAGGTGTCGGTTTTGTAGTCGGTGACGGCGGACGAGTCCTGCACGCGCACTTCGGGCAGCGCGTTCGACGACTGAGCGAAGGCGGATGAGGTGGCGATGGCCATGAGCGTGGCAGCGGCGGCACCGGACAGGTGTGGAACAGCGCGCGCAACGGTGTGTTTGCGGCTCTTGATGTAGGCCATGAAGTTTTTCTCCGAAAGGGGCGGCGGCGAGGACTCGACTGGCGACGTCCTGACGGCGGCGTTCTCGGAAAGAAGCGGGGCGGACTGGCTGGGTGAGTGATTTACAAAGCGTTTGTAAATCGCTGCGAATGATATTGGTTCTCAATATCAAAAGCACATTTTTGTTTTCAGCCCAGCGGAGTTTGGCCTGCTTGTGTTGTCGGTTGGCAACAAAAAATGGACGCTGGTTCAGCGCATACGGCGCCAGTGCACCCTCGACTCACCGGAATGCGCGCACGCGTCCGTCCCCTTGGTTGCTGAACTGCAGCGTCGCCACGGCTCAAGGTTGCCTATTTGAAGAGCATGCACTGGGCGGCTATCGGATGTATCTCTAAGACTTCGAGCCCGCGCGCGTCGAGACATGCATGACCAAGCTTCCGCGTATGTGCCCGGTACCAGCACTGGATGGTGCGACAACTCATCACGGCTGCGTGAGCGCTACGCACGGGGCACACAAATCAAGATGTTTGCAGCCGCTTGCTCAAACGATACAAATACCAACCGGACGCCGCCATCACCAAGCCGACATACAAAATGACCAGGGCGGCTGCCGGCCCCCACCCGGAATGGGAAGACGCCAATGTTGCGAACAATGAGTCGCGGGGCAACTGAACAATGCGCCACATGAGAACCAACGGGATGGCGCCGAGCACGGCAGTCCACCCGCACCACCAGAGTTCGCGCCCGCGTTGCCGAATGGCGCGACAGTTTCCGTCGAAGAATTCCAGTAGCCAGTCGTCCATTCGCTTCCTCCTCGTATTCACAGAGAGTATCCGCAGCGCTCGTGGGCCCCTATCGAAACGCGTCAGGCCGCAAGGCGGTGTTCGTAGTACGGGCGCGCGCGGTCATCGAGGATGGCGTACTGCTCATCCGGCTTTCCCAAGTCTGGCCGCAACCAGGCGTCGATGTTTTCAGCCTTGAGGGGGATGGGGCAACGGTCGTGCCCAGCTGCGCGGATCTCGTCCGGCGGCTCGTCCATGATCACGGCGAACGAGAGAAGGTCGGGCTGGCCAGGCGCCGTCCACCTGGACCACAGGCACGCGAGCCACATGTCTTGCGCTGGCTGTGGCATGAATTCGAGGATCGTGTCCTTGCCATCGCGATCAACGTGTTCGTAGAAGGCTTTGATGACCAGCACCCCGTGCGTCACGCCGAACTGGTGCCTCCAGAAGCCCTCGAGGTTGTCGCACCGTGCGTTGTAGGTGCCCGGGTAGAGCACGTCGAAGTTCGCGGGCTTGCCAGCGGGCCGGCAGTGGTAGCGCATAGGCTTGACCACGCGCTGTCCGTTCTCCCAGATCATCACCGGCGCATACACGCCCGGAAAGATCCGCGCGTCACGCGATTCGGGCTGCGTGCGTTTGAGGTCAGCCAGCTTGCCCAACCCCCATTCGACTTTTGCCGTCGCGATGCGCACCTCGTTGGTGGCTGTTTTCGTCGTCTTGACCAGGAGCTTGCGCTCGGCGTCGGCCAGTCGCTCGCGCTGCGCAAAGATGTCCTGCTCGAGCTTCAGGGCTTGGTCGGCGTTGAAAGCGTCGATCAGCCCCTTGATCTCACGCTCCTCATCGTTCTCTGGCGCCTCGAAGGCCGCGTCCATCGCCTTGGGAATCTTGACCTTCGGATTGCCTTGGCGCTCGTAGTACAGCTCGGCGAACGCGCGCAGGGTGAGCACGCCGCCGAAGAGGCGAAAGAACTGCTTGTAGTCGGCTCGGATCTGGGCTGAATAGCACATTCGGCAACTCCACAAAAACCCGCAGGCCGCGGGCCAAGGTTCATTGAAACATCGAATCTCCTGGCTGAGCGATAAGCGCTTGCAGACATCGATTCATGAGTGCTATCGACTGTCCACGCGATCCCGCGTAAAAGGAGTTTCGAAATGGGCGCAAGGTTGCCGATCGCATACGGCAGCTTCGTAGGCGAACCAGCGGCAGCCGAAGTCAGGATTCGAGCTGAGCTTGCTTCGCTACTGCCACGGCTGTTTTTTCTCTCGGCAGTGAAAAGCGGGTCTGGCGCTGACGAGTGAACCCCGTGAAGGACGATCCAAAGATGACTTGTCTGGAACTCAGCTTATTGCCCACCGGCAGGGCCGTGTGCAACTCAACGGAGGCGATGCACGTCTTCCGGGAGAAGAGATGAATTCGCGCATTCGCCGTATCTCGGTGCTCGTCGATGAGCCCGAACAAGGGCTTTTCTTCTGGGTGCTCATGGAGGAAGGCGGCGAGGCCCCGTTATGGCTTGAGATTGAGTCAGCAGCGCAGGGCTACGACACCTGGCTTGACGCGCTGCAAGCAGGGACAAGAGCGCTCATTGAGTACGCTTTCGACGAACGCATTGGACCGCGCAAGCTTGGCGGTGACGAAGACGCGGCGCCCGTGTGAGGGGCCGGTGTGCGTGTTCAGGTGGACGGCTCTTGGCGTGCGTTACTGCGGTTCCGTTTTCAACAATTAGGGTTTTGCGGCCTTTTTTCTTACATTGGCAACAAGCTGAAACAACTAGGGTCAGCGCCGAGATGCCGCTTTTCTGCGGTTCACGCCGCTTTATTGAGCACCGTGTTCGTACCTCGATTCTCATTTCGAGCGGCATCTCACCTTCTATCGCACACCGCCCCTAGTCGCTGTGCACGACCGGGAGCGCAAGCACAGCGTGATGCGAATATCCAGACTGGCAGCGGACGCCTCTTCTCCGCAACCATCGAGGGGGCACGCCCGACTCTTCAGGACACGATGGTGGCCACCAGCGTTTACATCGGGCATCTTGAGGAAGCATTTCCCGATGCTGCCGAGCTGATCGAGTGCTACACCGCCTGGCAGCAGGAGGAGCGCCCAACTCGAGACGGCTATTCGTATGCCGACTCCGACCGTTCACTCCGATGGCAGAAGGCACACGCTGCTGCAGAAGGCGCTGGACGGGCATGGCTCAGCAACCCCTTGCAGCAGACCTTCCAGTTCAGGCTCCACGAGGGTGCGGCGACCACCGGCCGGTCAGTTCCAGCTTAAAAGGCGCGCGTGTGCGCATGTCGCTAGCCAGCGACCATCCCTTCATGGGCAACCGCCGGTCCATCATCGTGAGCCGACGACGACAATTGCCCCAATGAGCCAACCCGACTTTTTCAATGACCAGGTCACGATCCTCCGAATTCCTTCTTGGCTTGGCCGGGACGTGCATGAAGAGCGCGAGCTTCCGCTGACCCTGGGCGACTACAAGGTGACGCCGGGCGACCGCTGGACCGTCACATCGCTGAAGACGAATGAGGTGGTCTACAACGGCATTGGCCCGGTAGACGTTGTGCGAGAGCGCGCGAAAGCTTGAAGCGATACCGGATGACCAGACTAGTCGCGCGAAACCAAAAGGGGTTCGAGCCACTTCGCCGCAGCTGCTCGCGGTGATAGCTGACGAAGATATGGCTCCCTCGAGAGGTCCGAGGCCAACTCCTCGAGCTGCTCGGGATCAACGGTGCGCCAGTGCATCTTCAGTTGTCTCGCGCAGTAATAGATCCAAATGTCGGTGGGAATGTCGTCTTCCATGGCGAAGTTGAAAGCAGGTCGGCTGACTCCTGTTGCTGGCGTTGCAGCGCCAGCGGCCCCGATGACCTACAAAATTTGTAAACCTTCTTGCTCGGTGCCGAAGCGTCCTCGATACTGTACATCCATACAGTAATCGGAGCCGCAAATGGCCATCTCCCTGTCATGGGCTGATGGCGAACGTACGCCGGCGGCCTCCCAGCCTTCCTCCCGAGCGAGCAGCGCCCCGCGCTGGCCCCTGGCTTTGCCGCACGCCGTCGAATCGGCCATCTGGCGTGGCGATGCGCTCGGTACGCCGGTCACAACGACCATCGGTACAGGCTTCGAAGCCCTCGACGCCGAATTGCCCGGCAACGGCTGGCCTTGCCAGTCATTGACCGAGGTGCTGCAGGTGCAGCCTTCAGTGCTCGAGTGGCGGCTGCTCGCGCCCGCGATGCGCACGCTGGTCGACAAGGGCAAGCAGATCGTGATCGTCGGGCCGCCGAAGCCACCGCACCTGCCAGGCCTGAAGCACCTGGGCCTCGACGAGCGGCACCTGGTCTGGATCCAGGCGGACAAGCCGGTAGAGCGCCTCTGGGCAACCGAGCAGCTCATCAAGGCGAACGCGGCCGGCATGCTGGTGGCCTGGCTGCCGCAGGCGCGCCAGGAGCAGATCCGGCGGCTGCAGGTGTGCGCACAGAGTTGCGACGGGCCCGTCATCCTGTGCCGGCCCGCGGCCGCCGAGCACGAGGCCTCCGCCGCGCCGCTGCGCCTGCAGGCGCGCCTGGGGGTCGACTGGGAGCTGCACATCCACCTGCTCAAGCGCAAAGGACCGCCCCACGAGGGCGAACTGACCTTGCCCTCGGTGCCTGGCGGGCTGGAAGCGATCCTGACTCCGCGCCTTCGTCACCCGAGCGGCCTGATCGCCGCGCGCAAATCCCAAGATCGTTCGCAAGACCTTTCCCGAGAGTTCACCCATGCTGTGGGCAGCCCTTCTTCCCGACGGCCTTCCGGACGACCCGCAGCCGCGCACTGAGGCGCTCGACGGTCTGGCGACGTGGTGTTTGCAGTTCACGCCCCGCGTCGCTGTCCTCGAGGCGCTGCTGCAGTGTCCGGCGGTCGTGATGGAGCTCGAGCAGAGCGTGCGTCTTTTCGGCGGCAAGCGCCGCCTGGTGGAGCGTGTGCGCGAGGACTGCACCAGCCTCGGCGTGCGGCAGCTGAGCTGGGCGCCAACGAGCCTGGCCGCGCTGGCCGTCGCCAGATCGGGCCTGTCCAACGGCTTCGCCAAGCCGCTGGCCCAGCTCCTCGATGGCTTGTCACTCGAGACCCTTACGCAGGTCGCCGCGCACCAGGCGACACTGGCCCGACTGGGATGCCGGACCCTCGGACAGGTCCGCGCACTGCCACGAGGCGGCCTGAGCCGCCGCTTCGACGCGCAGCTGCTCGCCACCCTCGACGAAGCCTACGGACTGCGGCCAGAGACCTACCCGTGGGCCCAGCTGCCGGAAATCTTCCACGCCAAGCTCGAGCTCATGGCGCGCGTCGAGCACGCCCCCGCCATGCTCTTCGGGGCGCGGCGCCTGATGCTGCAGATGGCCGGCTGGCTCATGGCGCGGCGTTCCGGGGTGACGGCCTTCACGCTGCGCTGGTGCCACGACGCGATGCGCGCCAAGACCTCGGGCGACGGCGGCGAACTCACAGTGCGCACCGCACAGGCCACGCGCGACACGGAGCACCTGATCCGACTGCTGGCCGAGCACCTCGGCAAGGTCGAGCTGCTGGCGCCCGTGGGCGACCTGGAGCTGCTCGCCACCGAAGTGCAGGCGCTGGAGGAGAAGAGTTTTTCGATGCTGCCCGAGGCACGGCAGTCCGGCGAAAGCTTGGCGCTGGTGCTCGAGCGCATCGCCGCGCGCCTGGGCCCGGACCGCGTGCTGCGCCCCGTGATCCTTGAGGACCACCGCCTCGAGTGGATGTGCCGCTGGCGCCCGGCGCCCGAGCCAGCCCCGCGACTGAAATCCCGTGCGGTCGACGTCCCGCAGCCCACCTTCATCCTGCCCAAGCCGCTGCGCTTGGCAACCGAGCACAACCGGCCGCTGTACCAGGGTGTGCTTCAGCTGCTCGCGGGCCCGCACCGGGTGGAAGGCGGCTGGTGGGATCGCACGACCGAGGGTGACGACAGCCAGCGGGAGACCACACGGCAGACGGCACGCGACTACTGGGTGGCCTTGAGCGAGCACGCCGGCGTGCTGTGGATCTTCCAGATGCGCCTGGCCCAGGAAGAGACCGCGTGGTTCCTGCATGGCACCTTCGCCTGAGCACGGTCTGATCGAACCGCGCTGATGGACCGTGCGTGATGGACCTCCCTGAGTACGCCGAGTTGCGATGCGTGAGCAACTTCAGCTTCCTGCGCGGCGCGAGCCAGCCGGGCGAGCTGGTCGAGCGCGCCAAGCAACTGGGCTACAGCGCGCTGGCCATCACCGACGAGTGCAGCCTGGCCGGCGTGGTGCGCGCGCATGTAGCTGCGAAGGAGGTCGGACTCCAGCTGCTGATCGGCAGCCAGTTTCTGGTCGAGCCCGAAGCGCTGGACCCGGAGGCCTCGCCGTTCACGCTCACCGTGCTGGCCTGCCACCTCGAGGGCTACGGCAACCTGTCCGAGTTCATCACCAAGCTGCGCCGCGTCTCCGAGAAGGGAACGTACCGGTTGCCCCTTGGCGAGATCAGCGGCTCCGAACTCGAAGACTGCGTCGTGCTGGCCTCACCCAAGCGCATGGCCACGCCCGCGCAGCTGCGATGGCTCGGTGGCTGGCTGCTGCGGGAGTTCCTGGGGCGCTGCTGGTTCGCGGTGGAGAAGCTGCGCCTGATCGACGACGAGATGTGGCTGCACCGCCTGACCGAGGTGGGCAAGGCGACGGCGATCCCGCTGGTGGCCGCGGGCGACGTGCATTTCCATGTCCGCTCGCGCAAGCCACTGCAGGATGTGATGACCGCGACGCGCCTGGGCAAGCCGCTGACCGAGTGCGGCCTTGAGCTCCAGCCCAACGCGGAACGCCATCTGCGCACGCGACTGAGGCTCGCGCAGACCTACGCCCCCGACTTAATGGCCGAAACACTGAAGGTGGCGGCGCGCTGCAACTTCAGCCTGGACGAGCTGCGCTACCAGTACCCGGACGAAGTGGTTCCGGCCGGCGAGACCCCGGAGGGCTATCTGCGCCGCATCACCTACGAGGGGGCAGGGCGGCGCTGGCCCGACGGCATCCAGGCCAAGGTCCAGGCACAGATCGAGCACGAGCTGGCGCTGATCGCCGAGCTGAAGTACGAGCACTACTTCCTCACCGTGGCCGACATCGTGATGTTCGCGCGATCCCGGCACATCCTCTGCCAGGGCCGCGGCAGCGCCGCGAACAGCGTGGTCTGCTACTGCACCGGGGTCACTGAGGTGGATCCGGGCCGCATGAGCGTGTTGTTTGAGCGCTTCATCTCCAAGGAGCGCAACGAGCCGCCGGACATCGACATCGACTTCGAGCACGAACGCCGCGAAGAGGTGCTGCAGTACCTGTACGCCAAGTACGGCCGCGACCGCGCCGCCATCACGGGTGTGGTGATCAGCTACCGCCCGAAGAGCGCAATCCGCGACGTCGGCAAGGCGCTGGGCATGTCGCTGGAGACCGTGGACGCCCTGGCCAAGAGGCACCAGTGGTGGGACGGAGGGCAGGTGCGCCCCGAGCGGCTGCAGGAGATCGGGCTGTCGCTGGAGTCGCTGCAGGTCCAGCAGCTGATGCACCTGACCGGCCAGCTCATCGACTTCCCGCGGCACCTGAGCCAGCACACGGGCGGCTTCGTGCTGACGAAAGGGCCGCTGTGCCGCATGGTGCCCCTCGAGAACGCCTCGATGCCCGACCGCACCGTCATCGAATGGGACAAGGACGACCTCGACGCGCTCGGCCTGCTCAAGGTCGATTGCCTGGCGCTCGGCATGCTCACCGCGATCCGCAAGGCCCTGGACTTCATCGGCCTGCGCAGGGGCTGTGTCGTCGGCATGCAGGACATTCCGGCGGAGGACAACGACACCTACGACATGATCTGCAAGGCCGACACCGTCGGGGTGTTCCAGATCGAAAGCCGCGCGCAGATGAGCATGCTGCCGCGATTGAAACCGCGCTGCTTCTACGACCTGGTCATCGAGGTGGCGATCGTGCGGCCCGGTCCGATCCAAGGGGGCATGGTGCATCCGTACCTCGCGCGGCGGCAGGGCAGGGAGCCCGTGGTGTATCCAAGCGAGGCATTGAAGGAAGCGCTGGGCCGCACCCTGGGCGTGCCAGTGTTCCAGGAGCAGGTCATGCAGATCTCCATCCTCGCGGCCGGTTTCACACCCGGAGAGGCTGACGGGCTGCGGCGTTCGATGGCCGCGTGGAAGCGCAAGGGCGGGCTGGAGCACTACTACTCGAAGATCGTCGACGGCATGACCTCGCGAGGCTACGAGGAGAGCTTCGCGAAGGCCATCTTCGAGCAGATCAAGGGGTTCAGCGAGTACGGATTCCCGGAAAGCCACGCGGCCTCGTTCGCGCTGCTGGTCTACGCAAGCTGCTGGATCAAGTGCCACCACCCGGCGGAGTTCCTGGCCGCCATGCTCAATTCGCAGCCGCTGGGTTTTTACTCGCCGTCGCAGCTGGTGCAGGACGCGCGCCGGCATGCCGTCGAGGTGCGGCCCGTCGATGTGATGTACAGCGACGTGGATTGCACCTTGGAAGACCTGGACCATGACCCTGCGGTGCGGCTCGGACTGCGCATGATCGGTGGGCTCAAGGCGGCCTCAGCCGACCGCATCGTCGCGGCGCGTGGTCAGCAGGTTTTCGACAGCGCCGAAGACCTGGCGCTCCGCGCGCAGCTCGAGCTGCACGAGATGAAGTTGTTGGCCGCAGCCGATGCACTGATGAGCCTGTCGGGTCACCGGCGCCAGCAGGTCTGGGAGGCGGCGGGGCTGCGCGCCGCGCCCGGGCTGCTGCGCGAGGCACCGGTCGACGAGGACTTCCTCGAGCTGGACGAAGCGCCCGAGGGCGAGGAGATCGTGTTCGACTATGCGTCCACCGGGCTGACCTTGCGTCGGCATCCGGTGGCCTTGCTGCGCGAGCGCCTGACGCTGCGTGGTCTGATGACCGCGCAGGACCTGGAAGGGATCGACGATGGCGAGCACGTGAGCCACTGCGGCATCGTCACCCTGCGTCAGCAGCCAGAGACGGCGAAGGGCACGATCTTCCTGTCGCTGGAAGACGAGACCGGCGTTGTCCAGGTCATCGTTTGGAAGAGCTTGCGAGAGGTGCAGCGCCAGGAGCTGCTGGGTGCTCGGCTCATGGTCGTGCACGGGACTTGGCAGCGCGAAGGATTGGTGAAGAACCTGATCGCCGCGCGGCTCGAGGATCTGACGCCGCTGCTGGGTCGGCTAGGCGCGGCCACCGTGAGCCGCGATTTCCGCTGATGAATGCTTCGACACCCATGGAACCAGGGCGCGCGCTGGCGCATCGGTTTGAACAAGCCCAATGGCCTTGTTGACGTTAAGGCCCCTGCGCTTAATCGGCGAAAGTGGGGGCCTATGCGGACGACCTAACGCGAACCCGCTCAGATCCAGAGGGTCAGGCTCCTGCGGGCCCAGAAACAACAGCGCCGGCCTTTTCGGCGCCGGACGCGGGAGCTACTTTTTTGGCAGCTGCAGCGACCGAATTCGCACGCTTTGCCTTGGGTTGCGACGCGCTCTTGGCAGCAGCGGGGCTGGCCTTCGAGGCCGAAGCCTTTTTAACGCGCGGCGTATTCGGAAGAGTTGTCTTCACTTTGCCCTTGGCTTTGGGCTCGACAACACCTGATGCATTGCCCTCCGTGGATGCTGCTCCGATAGGAGGCAAAATCGGATTCGCGGCAGTTTTCGTTTTTTTGGCGGCTGCCTTTGTGCGCTTCGTGACCACACCGGCCTTTGGCGGCGGCACAACTGCGGCGACGGCAGGTCCTTGTTTGGAATCGGCGTCCGCCTTCGGCGAACGCTTCTGCGCATCAGTGCTGAATTCTTGAAGCGAGCGGCCATTGGCCAAGGCTTCACGCAACCAGTGAGGCCGAGGACCGCGCCCCGACCAGACCTGACCTTCGTTGTTGGCAAAACGAGGTGCCGCAGCCTTGTTGCTGTTCGATGCACCAGCCTTTTCGACCCTCGTGCTTTTCGGCGCCGTCTTGCCAAACCCAAGTTGATCTGGCGTCAGGCCATAGTGAGAGATTGCCACCTTGATGCGATCCACCACGCCCTTCAATTCTGCTTGGCGCAACGCATCGGCTTCCTTCTGAAGCTTCTCGATCTGCTTGGTAATTTGCGCAAGGGTCTGTGCCATATTTGGAGTCCTAATGAACGATTGAGGACCGCAGCATAACTGCTTCGAGTTAAGAAGCCGTCAAGTCGTCTAACTCCGAGTTGTTCGGGCCAATGTCAGACCCAAATATTACGATTCGTGAATCAACGAGAATCTCAGCCAACGTTCTTCCGACTATCGTGTCAAATGCTCCTAAATGGTGCACTCAGAAGTTCAATCTCGGCTCACTTCAAGGCGAGCCAACCCAGCACATCAAGCTTCGAATTAATTCTTTCTCATGTCTCGTCAGTACCTTGACGTCCCGTACAGATCCAAAGACGCGGCCAAGGCACTTGGCGCGCGCTTCGACGGCGCCGTCAAGCGTTGGTATGTCGAGGCCGGCATTGACTTGGCCGCCTTTGCCGCCTGGTTGCCTGCAAGCACGGCAATTGCGCCAAGCAATGCCGCCAGCCTCGCAATCCAGACGCCCGTCGGAACCAGCCTGACCAACATCAAGCAAGGCGTAGCGCTGTCCCGTTTGCTCAACGGCGTTGCATCGGCTGTTGCACAAGCTTTTGCTAACGGTGTCTGGACGTTGGTCGAAGTCAACGAAGCAACCGTGCGGAACGGCCATGTGTACCTAGAGGTCGCCGAGCGCGACGGAACGGGTCAGCCAATTGCCCGTGCACGCGCCATGATCTGGGCTAGCACCGCCTCGCGAGTCTTGCCAGAATTTGAAAAGGCCACCGGCGCAATGATCGGCGCAGGTATCAAGCTGCTTGTACGCGCCCGTCCTGTTTTCAAGGCTCAATATGGTCTGAGCCTCGAGATCGATGCCATCGACTCGGAATACACCCTGGGTGACCTCGAGGCGCGCAAAAAGGAAATCCGAACTCGGCTTCAGCAAGAAGACGTGTTCGAGCGCAACCGCCGGCTTCCGCCACCCTGGGATTTTCAGGTCGTTCTGGTCATCGCGCCGCAGGATGCAGCGGGCCTGGGAGATTTCAGGAAAGAAGCACAGCGCCTGGAGCAGTTCGGTGTCTGCCGGTTCGTGTATGCGCACAGCCGTTTTCAGGGCGAAGGTGCTGCGCGAGAGATCGTTTCGGCCGCCGAGCGCGCCCTTGAGGAGCTCGGGCCTGGCGAGCGACCAGATGCCATCGCAATCATTCGCGGCGGCGGTGCAGTCAACGATCTCGCATGGCTGAATGACTACGGGCTCACCCGCTTCATCTGCGACCAGACAATTCCTGTGCTGACCGGGATCGGGCATGAACGCGACAGCACCCTGCCCGACGAAGTGGCCCATGCACGATTCGATACGCCCAGCAAGGTAATAGGCGGCATCGAGCAGCAAATCATGCGCCGCGTCGCAGAGGCGCGCTCCGCGTTCGGCGCTATCCTGACCGTCAGCGCACAAAAGGGACGTGTCGCACGGCTGAAAATCGAGCGCCGCGAGGCAGGAATCAGGGTCGACGCAAGAAGCCATCTCGCGCGTGCGAAGCAGGACGTCACTGCAGCACTCAACGCCGTGTCCGCGAGTTCGGTGCAACATGTGCACGGCGCCGCTCGCCAGTGTCTGGCGCTGTTCAACGAAGTGCGCTCCGAAACGTTGCAGTCCTTGGCCGCGGCCAAGCAGCAGACGCCTGCGCTGATGACCGCGGTTCGCGTTGATGCATTGGCGACCCTGGGGGAGGGCAGGGCAGTGACGCGCGTCACGCTCAATACTGTGGTCGACCGCACGGCGGCGGTGGCACGCACAACAGCGAAGGCGCTCGACGACCGTCTCCAGCGCGTGTCTGAACGTGCCAGTGGCGCTGTTCAAGCTGCTCGCGGCAATGCACAAGCTCTCATGCGTGAGGTCACTGGTCAAGGGCCAGCGAAAACGCTCAACCGTGGCTTCGCCATCGTGCGAAATGACGAAGGATGCCCCGTGACGTCGAGCGCGCAAGCCAAGGAAGCAATCGCACTCAATATTCAATTCAGAGACGGTTCGGCCACGGTTCGAATCAGTCCCGCCGAAGCAAAGGAATCGAAATGACCCAGAGAACATTCAAGGAAGCCTACGGCGTGCTGCAAAGGCATGCAGAGACGTTGCGCGATCAAGAAGACCCGAACATCGATGACCTGTTGACCATCGTCACAGAGTCGGTGGAGGCATACAAGGTCTGCAAGGACCGCATTGACGCCGTGGAAGAAGCTCTGAAAGCAGCGCTTGATGGCGTTGGAGTCGGCGCTGCTCAGCAGGCGCCGCCAGTGCGCCCAGCGGCACAGACGCCCAACTCGGCAACCGGTCGCATGAGTCGCGACACGACCCCAACCTCGACAGAGGTGGACGACGACATCCCGTTCTAGCACTGAAGCCTTCTTCAACCTACCGGAACCTGCCTTTTCACACACAACGCCAGCGCCTTGGAGCAGACACGCGCCAGAGCGTGGGCACAATGTGAAGATGTCCCAAGCCGTTCCCCTCATTCGTTCGCGCGCCCGTCGCCAGTCAAAAGCCACGGCTGCTTGGGTTGCGCACACAGAGGTGTTGTCGGCCAGCGGCTATACGGATATCCGCACATTGAACGGCAAGGTCTGCGCGGTAAAACAGTTCAACTACACCACCGCCGTCGTGGTCGGATTGGATCCTATTGGTTATCAACGTCGATATTGCTATGAGCACCGCGCCGACGCTCAGGCCGCGCTCGCGGAATGGGATGGAGAAGAGCATCCTTCCGGTCCGTGGATTAAGTGCAAAGGCTCTGGCATCGACCTCTTGAACCCGGATTTCTGCTGACATCCTGCACGCGCTTTCCGTCCACTGGAAACACGACAGCCATCCTGAGCCCAAACTTTCATATGGACGTCTTCGAGATTGATCCCACAAGGTGCGGGACATATCACCTGAACTGCTCGACGGCCACCGACGCCTTCGAGTTGTCTCTGCAGACATTCTCAAAAAGACTACAGCACAGGAGCGCCTCCTCTTCGGCGTACGTGAGGGCCTGTACAGCTTTCCCACTGAAGAGCTTTGCGCGTTTCTACGAGCTCGAATTGCTGGCAGAACTGCGATTGAAGTGGGCGCTGGCCACGGAAGCCTCGCTGAGGCACTCTCTATTCCTGCCACCGACAATCGTCAACAGGAAGAGGAGAGCATGAAGGCGTACTATGACGAGATCGGGCAGCCCACGGTTCGCTACGGCGACAACGTGGAGAAGCTCGATGCATTGGCCGCGGTGACCAAGTACAAACCACAGGTCGTGATTGCATGCTGGGTCACGCACCGTTTTGAACCCGATCGTCCGGCAGCAGGGGGAAGCCTGACCGGTGTGGATGAGGAAGCACTGATTGCCTCGTGTGAAGAGTACATCTTCATTGGCAACGAGCATGTGCACACACAGAAGCCCATCTGGCAGCTGCCTCACGAGAAGCTGACACCACCTTGGATTTTCTCGCGTGCTGTCAATGGAAGCCCTGATTTCATTGCGACCTGGCGGCGATAACGGCGACTCTGGCCAGACCGATCGGGGAGCCGAATCAGAACGTTGGCGGGGCTCCGAGCGGAAAGCGACTGCATGTCGCTCTCACTTGAAGGCTCGGTCAGAAATCGCGGCCACTTACCAAGCGTACGGTGCAAAGCCCGGGCCGTCGCCGTCGCCGTCGTGAAAAAAGCCACGGGTCGGTCCGGCCCACCGGAGCGTGGCCAGGCGCACAGCAATGACCGCGCCCTGTTCCACCGTCCGCGGTGCCATTGCACCGCCCATGTCCGTGGCGACCGAGCCGGGCCAACCCGCGTTCACTTTGGTGCCGGCGCCGAAAAGCTTCTTGGCCATCTTCGCAGTGAACATGTTCAACGCGGCCTTGGAAGCCGAATACCCCATGGCGTGCAGGTCCAAGGTGGGCGCCTTCATATCCTCGGTCAGCGTAACTCGACAAGCTGATCGACGCGGGCGTGTACATCAGCCATCTGCATGAAGCCGTCCATGAGGGCAGGCAATGTCTCGGGGGGAGGGGCCACGCAGCGCACGGAAAGCGCGCCGCGGCCACCACGCTGCAGCCAGTTCTGGTGGCGCCTGAATTGGAACTCGGCCAGTTCGGGGCCTGCGCAGGGCAGCCAGACCTCGCGCCATCATCGAACTGGCGGGCCGGCGCGGTGCCCAGCGGCGGCAAGTCGATTCCCGGAAAGCCTTGCCCGCATCATTTGCGCTGCTGGTCTATACGAGCTGCTGGATCAAGTGCCAACATCGGCGGAGTGCCTGGCAACTTGCAGCGGGCTAGCTCAGTACGTCGCAGTTCAGCCGCGAGTACAAGCGCATGTTCGGCACGCCACCTCTACACGATCTGGCCACATCGTCGGATTGAGAAACGGCTCCGGCTCATCCACAGCCAATCGCTCGGGGGCAGCGAGTTGCGTGGCATGCCAACACGCTCAAAGTTAATTAGGCAATAGGTATTATGTTAAATTTTGAGAACATTTGGTTCAGGGTGTTGGATGATGCCGGCTAGGGTGAACCTCATCACACCGCCTTGATGTGAGAACTGAGGGCGTGGCTCAGACACCTTTCTCTGCCAAGAGACCGTCAAGCCCTTGCGGCCACCAGTCGGGCGGCCACCCACCCCAGGCTGGGGTCGAAAGGCAACGTTGCAGGATTGCCTGAACGGGGTCGTTCCGCGACAGTTCAAGGGCGACGACGTCGATCCACACCTTGACCCTGCTGTCGTACGGCGAGTTGAACTCCGAAGCTCGTTGCTCGAGTTGCACCAAAAACTCCTTGAGGCGCCGAACCCGCTCGTCGGCCTCCATCATTAGAAAGGCCTGCTTCACTTGCTCGCTTCGTGCTTCGCTGCGCCGTTGCTCCAGCGCGCGCGCCGCCTCTCGCTGCCTCGTAAGAGCTTCGTTCGTCTCGCGCTCCTTGCGAATCTCTATTTGCTGCGGAACAAGCGCAAGCGCACTGCGCACAATGTCGTCCACCTGTGCCTCCAGCTTTTCCTGGGTCCCCTGCCATGTTGCGCTCGCCCGGTACTCGGTTCCCGAAAAGCTGAAGGTAAGTTTGTCTGACGGACGATGCTCGAAGTCGCGCGCCCAAGAAGACTCCTTGCGCTTCTTCGCCAGTTCCTCGGGGTCCAAGTAAGTGCGCTTGTAGCCCTGAGAGAACTTGATGGCGAACTGCTCTCCCTTGCACCGCGCCTCGATGGCCGGCCATTCCGAGCGAATGACTGCCCTCCCCTTGAGTTCCTCCCGGCGAGCGATTTCCATGCCGCCAGCTTTCAGGCCTCGGAAGATCGAAGCATGAAACTGCAGAACCCATTCCATGATGTCCAGCGATGCCGTGATGTCCAACAGGCCGCGCGACAGTAGGCTGTATCGACCATGGTTTTCTAGGGGAGGCAGGTCCTCGTCTTTCGTAGGCGTCCACGCATGAACGCCGCGACGCTCGTAGCGCTTGATCAACACTGGAATTCGTTCGACATATTTCCGCGTAGCTTTAACAAGAGGATGAGCGTCGTCCATCGCCTCGCTAAACACGATAGCGGCATCTTGAATCGCAACCCCGCCGGCGGTCACCGGTGCCTCTGAACGCTTCTGCGATGCAGCCTTCCGGCGATCGAGCACCCGTGGAGCGCCGCTTGTGAATTGAACTACCGTGTCGAGTTCGGGCTTTGGCAACGGAGCCTGATGCGGCGTCTGTCCAGCCCTCAGCTTGGACCAATAGCCGCGTGGGGGGGCAGGAACAGCGTGCTGACGGCACGCTTGGGCCAAGCCCATATCGGAAATACCCAGCTCCTTGGCCAAGTGGCTCATCGGCTCAGCCCACACCTTCGCGTAGAGTTCAGTGCGCTTCATCAATAACCTCAAGCTATCAGGTCGATCAACAGGGTCTAGTTTCTTGCAATTTTCCAGAGCGCGACGCAGTGAACGCCAAACTGTCACTCACTAGGCATCTGCAGTCCGATGAAGTCGAAGAGGTCATCCGAAGACTGCCACTGACCGCCTCCTGCGTCACCTCACACGCCCGCAGTGCAGATGATCTCGTTAGCGCTGCTGGTTTGGTTGGCTCTAAAGCTACCCAACATTCATTCGACCGTCATTAGAAGAGTTCTTTTCAAAACGTAGCGCCCTTCCGACTTCGAAGGCGCTTGGCGCGCTTGCATCAGCGGAGAGAATTGGCTCTACCTCCGCTCTCGGACAACTGCGCGGTGTCCTCACTTGGTCGCGCGAGGCCCGTCGAGAGTTCTGAGCACATTGGCGCGGTTGTTGTACGCCTCAGCAACGAACGGATCGCTGACGCCGTAGATTCCGTGCCCGTCGCGCACCAGGATGTTCGCGTGTACCAAATAATTCGCGATCTTCTGGATCTCTTCAACCCCCACAGCGCGGCCTACCTCGGCGCCGTAGTGGTCGAGCGTTGCACTTGAAAATAGACGCTTCACGCCCTGCCCACCTTGCGTGCAGACGTAACCGAAGACCGCCAGCGCGACTGGGCCGAGCTCGTCCAGCCGCGCGAGATCCAAGGCGGCCGCTGACTGCCGCACGCCCTCTGTGATCGCCCGAATGTCTTGGTCTGCATCAGTGAAGTTCGGTGCTTGCACCAGGGCGACCAGGGCCTTCATGAGCTCCTCGGGTCGGCGGCCCAATCGTTCGAAACACTCGAACGTGGCGCCGACACTCGGAGTCCTCGCGCCGAGCTCGGCCTCCTTGAGCAGCCACTCGACGAAGTCGATCTGCAGTACTGGGAAGTCCTGGGACGTGGCGCCGTTGAATGCTTGTTTGCCTTGTATCGTGAGCTCCCGCACGCGCGCGCGGTGCGATCCGGTGCCCAGGAACAGGAAGTACCCATGTGGATCTGGAATCAGGTTGATCGCATCGCGTGCAGCCTTAAGGGCCAGCAGCATGTGCTCGCCGTCGTCTGAGCCCATGGCGTGTTGTACTTCGTCAATGATGACCACGACATCCGTCTTTGCCAAGCGCACCAGTTCAGAGAAAGCGCCAGCTAGCGTGTTTCCCTCGTCCTTGCCCAGGTCGGCCAAGCTGAAACCGAACTTGAACCCAGCAGCGCCTAGGTCGAGACCCTTGAGTCGTTTGAGCACTCCCACGGCCTTGGAGTCCGCGCGTTGCAGATCCGCAAGCGTGTTGCGCACTGCGGCAAGCAAGAGGTCACTGGGCTTGGCGGCGGTGTTGCTCCAGAGGTCGACATAGACCACGATGGCGCCCTGCGCCTCCAGCGCAGGGATCAGATCGCTGCGAAGGAACGTTGTCTTGCCGATCCGGCGCTGGCCACCCAGGAACAGTCCAGAACGGACGGTCTTCATAAGGCCCCTTGGCCTCAGGAGCTGTTCGGCCATTTCCGCGGCGAGTTGTGGTCGGTGGAACGTCATCTTTTCCTCTTTTTATGAAATCTGGATAATTATGCTTTTTTCATATTTTTAGGTAAATGCTGCGCTTCCCAGGACTGTGAGCCTGTCGCTCGTGCTGCTGATCTCGCGGTTACCCCTAACGTTTCTGCCGCCGACCGCGACGCGCTGACTTCGACGCGTATGTTCGACGACGTATTAGATCGCCAAGAGGAAAGGAACGGCCGAGCCGGAACCGCAAGCTGCTCGACCTCTTACAGTTCGGATCGGCGGTCGTCGAAGGCCGTCACTCTCGATTGCGGACGCCCCCCCTATCTCTGTGCACGTGACCTGACTGGCGGTCGCGATATTCGCTCAAGGTTGAAAACGACCTTCGTCCGTCAGTTGCTGTACTACCTCCGCTTGGCGCCGGTCGCGGCCCCTTTTCAGAAATTCTCGATCGGGCTGCTCGCTCATCCAGCGCTTGAACTCAACAAACGTCTGTGGGTTGATCGTCGGCATGCATGAAATGCGTCCATCCAAGCCGCGATGGGCTGCTCAAATGCCCGCGCGCTTAGGAGAACTTCCGCATTCTTTGTTTTAACGGGGAAAACATCGACCAGGGTCTGAGACCGACTAGACCGCTCTTGTGGTGAGCACGCTATCGCTTCTAGTCCATCAAATCGCCAGCCTCACTGTCCAACAAATCACCTGTGCGGTAGTAGCCCATGAAAGTCTCGAAATTCCGATGCCCGGTCATTTTCATGGCATCGGCCATTGGTGTCTTCTGGCGTCCGGCCTCTGTCACGAACCCCGATCGCAGCGAATGCGCCGAGAAGTCCCCTCTCAACCCCGCCAGCAGACAACGCTCCTGCACGATCTTCCTAATCGCCTTGGGATCCAGTGCGTCGCCGGTCATCTTGCCGCCCTTGAGCACGCGCCGGAAGATCGGCCCCTCGGTGACTTTCGCCGCAGCAAGCCAGGCGTCGAGCGCAGCCGCCGCTAGTCCCTTGATGGGTTTCTCATCGTCGTGCGTGCCGTCCTGGTTGGTCTTAGACCGACCGAGGCTGTACGTATAGCCCTTGGAGACCTTGCGCAGGTTTTCCATCACCGCGCCGGCGATTTCAGAACGCCGGCGCCCACCGCTTGAGAATGCAAACAGCAACAGCGCGCGATCGCGCAGCCCGCGCGGCGACGCATCGCACGTCTCGAGCACCTTCAGTAGATCGTCTTTGGCCAGCGCCTGCTGCTTGTGCGGCCTGACGTTGCGCGCGGCGTAGGCGCGCCGCACCGATTTCAGCAGCTCACGCACCTGGGCGTGATTGCAAGGGTTGTCCAGATCGAGGTTCTGGTGAGCTTTCGACAGCACCGCGACGCGGTGCACGAGCGTGTTCAACGAAAACGCCCCCAGCTTTCCCTTGAAGCCCCCGTCCACCAGATAGCGATCGATTTCGGCCGGCAGCCCGATGGCCAGCACCGATCTTTTCGAGCGCGCGGCCGCGGTTCCAGTTTCCGATGACGCCGCGTCGACGGGGTCGACATCAGGTAGCGGATCAGGTCTTTCCACATTGGGCGGGGCCGATGTGCCGGCCTCGTCCGCTGTCACCGCGTCCCTGCCCTCCTCCGGCAGCACTTCGCGCGACGCGTGGTCGACGATGAACTGAACGACCACCGGCACCTCGACCGGCAGCGAAAGCGCGCGTGCATAGCGCACATTGAACCAGGCGGCCCAGTAGCGCATGGCCGCTTGGTACGAGGCGAGCGTGTTGGCGGACGTGCCCTGACGCACGAGTTCGCGCGCCGCGTCCTCGGTTGCTTGCGACAGCCGACGGGGATCGAGCATTTCGAGCGCGACGCCGACGGGTGGCGGCGCCAATTCGATCAGCACGAGCAGCAAGGCGGTGGGATTGGGTTGGCTGGGCGTTTTTCTGTGGACGGAGGGCATACGCGGGCTAAAATGGCTTGACTTTCCTTGAATACGATATGACGTTTATTTGATATCTTATTATTTATAATGATATATAGAGCGTCATAACTTTACTTATCGACCCTAATAATAGGCCTGCATCCACCGCCCGTCATGACCCTCCCCACTGAAAGTTCGAGCGTTAGAAGCTACGTGCCGGCGCCCGAACCGCCCCCGGAAAAGGCACGCAAACCCGGGCGCGTGGGCGTGCAGTTGCATGAGGTGCTGCAAGCCGCCGACGACCTTGTGGCACGTGGCCTGAAACCCACGATCGAGCGTGTGCGCCAGCACTTGCACGGTGGCTCGCCCAACACGATCAGCCCGATGCTTGACGAGTGGTTCGCGCGGCTGGCCGTCCGCTTGGCCGCGCCGGCCGACAGCGCCGCCGCACAAGCCGCGGCCCCCGGCGCTGCGCGCCCTACCCGCCCGATGGATCCGGCTGATGACGTGCCTCTGGGCGTCACCGAAGCAGCTCGAGATTTGTGGCGCGCGGCACTCACGCACGCTGCGCAGGTTCACAACGCGCAGATCCAATCTGACCATCGCGCACTGGCGCTCGAGCGCGAAGCAATGGCTGTGCGCGACGCTGAGCAGCAACGTCGCGAGGCAGCCTTTGAGGACAAGAAGGCAGACCTGGACAATGCCCTCGCCTCCTCCCAACGCGCGCTCACCGCGATGGAAGCGCGACACGAAGCCCAGTTGCAGGACGCCGCCCGCTCGCTCGCCGACGTCCAAGCGGAAGTCCGGGCCCTGAAGAAATCGCTCGCAGCGGCTGAAGCGACCACCACGGCCGTGCGCGAGACCGCCGCAGCCGACGTGACGAGCGCCAAGCGCGCGGCGCAGGATGCGGAAGAACGCCACATCGCCCAGGAGCGTCGCTTATTGGCCGAGGTCGACCGCGCCCGCGAGGAAGCCAAGCGGACCAACCTGACAGCAGCGCAAGCAGCCGCCCGCGATCAGGCTGCGCTGACCAAGACGGCTGAGCAGTTGGCCGCCACGCGCGAACAGCTGAACAATGCTGTGCACAAAGCACGCGCAGACACCGTCGCGGCCCAGGCTGAGACATCTGCTGCGCGCGCCACCGCACGAGACGCACAGGTGATGGCGGATAGCAGTTTGGCAAAGCAGGCCAATGAGCTCAATCAGGCACGCGCCGAACTGGAACATGTCCGAACTCGGCTGAATGAGACACGAACACTCCATGAGCGAGAAATGACCGCCCATGAAGCCACACGACATCTGCTCCAACGCGCGATAGGTGCGCCTGCGGCCGCAAGCGCGAGCAGCAAGGAGTCGAACCACGCGCCGTTGGGCCGCGCTCCGCGTAAACGGACCGACACCTGAATTGGCACGCCCTGCCCCGGTTTATTGACCTCTCGCAGCAACGCTGAACAGTGAGCGCCTCGCGATTCGAGACCAAGCGATTCTGACGTTGGGCCCCGGTCTCGGCGTGGAACGAGACCGCACGGGCGGCGATGCCCGGGCATTTCTCCTGCTGGATTCAGGAATCAGTGAGCCTTGAGCTCACTCGCAAAACGTGCGCATTAATTGACGGCGGCGGCAGGAAGGTCGGTGGACTCAAGCGAAAGGGTTCACTGCGCATTGACGCGGCCTCTGGGGGACGCCTGTGGCGTTCGCTTGCACGGCCGGATGGCTCAGACGCCATGCGCAGGGTCGTTCCCTAACGGCTAGGCGGCCTGCCTTTCCTGGAAACCGCAAATCTCATGGCCGGCTCCTCTACCAGAGTCACTGTTCGTTGCATAGCATTTGCACTACAATGAGCCTATGAAAACCGCTCAACTTCCTCCAGTGAGAGTGCTTGCGTCAGTTAGAGAGCAAATTGAAAGCGTCTTGCTCGAGGGCGAGACTCTGTCGACCTTTGTGGAAAAGGCGGCGGTGGAAGCGGCACAACGGCGTCAAGCACAACAAGAGTTTGTGGCACGAGGTCGCTCCTCTCTCGCCCAGGCGCGAAAAAGCGGGAAGTATTACTCAGCAGCAGATGCCTTGGAAGCAATGAGCACCCGTTTGGCCGCCGCGCGTGCTGCGGCGCAGCATAGCGATGATTGCGCCCAGGACGAACGTCAGTGACGTATGCTGTTAGCTTGACGCGGGAGGCCCTTGAAGATTTGCAGCGGCTCGAGGGCTTCCTCATCGGGCTGGCACTCAAACATGGAGATTGGGACCTTCCGACTCGTGCAGTCAGCGCAATCAGAAACGAATTTCGAATTCTGGAGACCAATCCTTTTACGTGCAGGATTGCGTTCGACGATCGGCTCGAGCGGGAACTTGTGATTCCGTTTGGGTCGTCAGGGTATGTCGCCCTTTTTCACGTCGTAGGAGAGCACGAAATTGTGGTTTCTGCGATTCGGCACCAAAGAGAGGACGATTACCACTGAGTGGGGTCGACTGCTCACATGCGGGAGTCGACCCTGGCCGTCACGGCAACAGTCCCTGCTGCTTCGTGATATTTCATTCTCGCGTTTCATTCATCCAATGGTCGGCGATGCGCTCGAACACGCGGTGCAGGTATCGACTGGAAATGGTTAGCAGGCCCTCATGGCGCAGACGGTCGACTCCATCGACGGACTGCGAGTATTTCCGGCTGGACGAGTCTGGATGTGCCCAGACGCTTTCAGCTGCATCGGCCACGCACGCTCGGGCGTTTCTCAAGCCGCGTTACCACGCGGCTGACGCTCGATGCCGACAACCCCAGCCCCTTGCCCACGAGCCAGATGGCCTTTGGGCTCCGCGCGCCTCTGACAGTTCGCCTACAGTCGCTACCGTCGGCACTACGAGTGCTGACGTGGCTGGCACGGGTGCTTGACGCTAGACCTTGTAGCGCTCTACCAGCTGCTTTGCAATCACCGTACGGAGGATTTCGTTCGTGCCCTCGCCGATGCACATGAGCATGGCGTCGCGGTAAAAGCGCTCGATCTCGTATTCGACGGAATAGCTGTATCCACCAAAGATCCGCATGGCCTCTTGGGCGCAGAACGCACCAGCCTCGGAGCCTGCAAGTTTGGCCATCGCGGCCTCCAGGTCACAGCGCTCGCCCGCGTCGAACTTGCTCGCGGCTTGTTCGATGAGGCGCTTGGCGCCCTCCACTTGCGTGGCCATGTCGGCCAGCTTGAGTTGCACGGCTTGGTGCTGCCAGATCGGTTTCCCGAAGGCGCTGCGTTCCTGCGCGTAGCGCAGCGCGAGCTTGAGTGAGCCCTCCGCAATGCCCGCCCCACGCGACGCCACGTTGATGCGGCCCAGTTCCAGTCCGCCCGCTGTCTGAACGAAGCCCTTGCCTTCAACGCCACCCAGCAAGTTCGCCTTGGGAACTCGGTAGTCGTCGAAGTTGAGCTCGCAAGTGTCGATTGAGCGATAGCCCATCTTCTTGAGCTTGCCCACCACGTTGAAGCCCGGCCCCTTCTCTGCGATGAGCAGGCTCATGCCCTTGTGACGCGGCTCGGCGGCGGGGTCGGTCTTTACCAGCAGCAGCGTGCCGTGGCCGTGCATGCTGTTGGTGATCCAGGTCTTATTGCCGTTGACCACATAGCGGTCACCTTCGAGTTTTGCCACCGTGCGAATGGCTTGCAGGTCGGAACCGGCGTTGGGCTCGGTGAGGCCGATGCTGCCGCGGAACTCGCCGCTGGCCATTCGGGGCAGGTATTGAGCCTTTTGCGCCTCCGTCCCCGCGCGCTCGATGGCCGAGGCCATGATGAGGTGCGAGTTGAAGATGCCTGAAGGTGCCATCCAGATCGAGGACACCTTGACCACAATTTGCGCATACGTCCAAGCCGACAGGCCAAGCCCGCCGTATTGCTCGCCGATGGTGGCGCCGAACAGGCCCAACTCCTTCATCTGCTCGACGATTTCGTGCGGATATTCGTCTGCCAGATCGTATTTACGCGCCACGGGGCGCAACTCTTTCTCGGCCCAGGATTCGACGGCGTCGACGAATTCCTGTTGGTCGTTGGTGGTCTCATGTGCGTTCGTCGGGATCATGGCTGTGTTCCCGCGCGGCTCAGTAGCCGACCTTGTCTTCGACGCTGTGGCCCTGCTTGGCGATCAGAATGGTGCGGGTGAATGTGCACACGATCTTCTCGTCCTGGTTGGTGCCGACGGTGCGCACCGTCACGATGCCGGCGCCGGGGCGCGAGGCCGATTCGCGCTTGTCCAGCACTTCCGACGCAGCGTAGAGCGTGTCGCCCGCGAACACAGGGTGCGTCATCTTGATGTCCCCCCAGCCGAGGTTGGCGATGGCCTTCTGGCTCACGTCGGTGACGCTCATGCCGACCATCAGCGCCACGGTGAACGGGCTGCAGATGATGCAGCGGCCGAACTCGCTGGCCTTGGCGTACTCGGCATCGAAGTGCATCGGGTGCGTGTTCATGGTGAGCAGCGTGAACCAGGTGTTCTCGGTCTCGGTAATGGTGCGGCCCGGACGGTGTTCGTAGACATCGCCGACGTGGAACTCTTCGTAGTGGCGGCCGAAGCTTTCGCGATAACGCTGTTCGCCGATTTTCTTGATGACCTGAACCATGGTTACTTCCTTTGAGAGCAAGCGGTGAGTGAGGGGAACGGGCGGTCAGCGACGACCGGCCCGCGAAAGAATGCGCCGTGCATTGCGCAGCACGGGGGCGTCGACCAGGCCGCCTCGGAACATGAAGGCGCCGGCCTGGCCGTCCGCAGGCAGCGTGGCCAGCAGGGCTTCGGCCCACTCGATGCGATCGGGCGGGGGCGTGAAGGCTTCGTGGATGACGGGCAGCTGCTGCGGGTGGATGGCGGTCTTGCAGTCGAAGCCCAACGCCAGCACGCGCCGTGTTTCCTCGGCCAGTGCGGCCAGGTCCTTGAGGTCGATGTGCGGCACGTCCCAGGCCTGCAGCCCCTCGGCGCGCGCGGCGTGAAGCAGGCGGGCGCGCGCATGCAGCAATGCGTCCCAGCCGAACTGCGCGCCGAGCTCCGCGCACAGATCGGCGCCGCCGAGCATCAACGCGGCGAGCGGGCCGCCGGCACGCGCGATAAACCCGGCGTCTTCGATGGCGCCTGCGGTTTCGATCAGCGCCACGAGCGGCGGGCAACCCCGGCGGAGCCAGGCCTGCACGCACTGCAGGTCGGAGGCGGCCTCGACTTTGGGGAGCAGCAGCCAGTCAGGGCGCGCGTCAGTGGCAGCCAGGGCGAGCACGTCGTGAAGTCCTTCGAGCGTGCGCACGGCGTTGAGCCGCAGCGCGATGGCCGGCTGCGCGGCGCGGCCATCGCGCTGCTGCGCGATCCAGCGCAAGGCTTCGGCGCGCGCGGCTTCCTTGCGCGCGGGCGCCACGGCATCTTCGAGGTCAATGCACACGACATCGGCGCCGGCGGCCATGGCCTTGTCGAAACGCTCGGGCTTTTCGCCGGACACGAACAGCATGGATCGCGGCACGGCGGGCATCGGGAATTCGGTCATGGGCAACAAATGTCTCGCTTCACATATCTCTCTTATTTGTCCGTACAATAAACCATGCCGCGCCGGGCTGTCAAGGTTTCGGCAATGCGATGATCGGCAAGTGAGCCCCTCATCCCGCAAAACCAAACCACCAGACGACGCGCCGGACGCCGGCGCGGACGACGCCGGCACGCCGCGCTACGCGCAGATCGCGCGCGAGTTCACGCGCGCAATCGCCGACGAGACCTACCCCATCGGCTCGCGCTTGCCCACCGAAGCGGAGCTGTGCGCTCAGTTCGACATCAGCCGCTTCACGGCGCGCGAGGCCATCCGCGTGCTGCTGTCGGCCGGCCTGGTCACGCGCCGGCCGCGCATCGGCACGGTGGTCATCGCCAAGCCCGACACCGCGCGCTATGCGCACGACGCCACTTCGCTGCCCGACCTGCTGCAGTACGCCCGTGACACCGAGCTGCGCTTCGTCTACATCGGCAAGGTCATGCTGGGCGCGGCGCAGGCGCAGGATTTCGACGTCGCCCCCGGGGAGGAATGGACCTATGCGCTGGGCGTGCGCTACACCACCGAGCCGCCGCGCGCGGGCAAGGCGGCAGCGCAGTCGCGACCCTTCTGCATCACGCGGCTGTTCCTGAACCCCGAACTCACGGGCATCGGCGCACTGCTGCGCGAGCGCCATGCCGCTGTCTATTCGCTGATCGAACGCGAATACAGGCTCACGATCGAGCGCGTTGAGCAGGAGCTCAGCGGCACCGTGCTCGATGCCGACGACGCGGCCAACCTCGGCTGCGAAGCCGGCGCGCCCGCGCTGCGCATCGTGCGCAGGTATTACGACCGCCAGGGTCGTCTGCTCGAAGTTGCCGACAACGTGCATCCCAGCGATCGCTTCAGCTACCGCATGCAACTGAGGCGCTAGCCCCCGAATTTTTTCCGGCAGCGGCGGGGCGGGCCCGCATTGACAGTGTCGATCAGTCATCCTATATTTGTCCATACAAATACAGGAGACATCGATGCGTGCGTTCTTCCGTCCTCTCGTGTTCGCCTCGGCGCTGGCGGGGGCCATAGCGCTTGCTGCCCTCCCAGCGCAGGCGCAAAGCGACTATCCCAACAAGGCGGTGAAGGTGCTGACCGGGTTTCCGCCGGGCCAGGCGACTGACACATTGGGCCGGATCATTGCGGTCAAGCTGCAGGAGTCGCTGGGCCAGAGTTTCTACGTCGACAACAAGGCCGGTGCGGCCGGCATCATCGCCACGCAACAGGCCGCGGCGGCCGCGCCCGACGGCTACACGCTCTTGCTGACCTCGTCGGGTCCGCTGGCCGTCAACCCGGGCCTGTACAGCAAGCTGCCTTACGACCCCGTGAAAGACTTCCTGCCGGTGGCCGGCGTCGCCATCGTGCCCGAGGTGCTGGTGGTCAACCCCGACGTGCCGGTCAAGGACGTGAAGGAACTGGTCGCGCTGGCCAAGGCGCAGCCGCGCCAGATCAACTACGCCTCGGGCGGCGTGGGCGTCACCAACCATCTGGTGACCGAGATGTTCCGCAGCGCCACCGGCATCGAGATCAATCACATCCCGTACAAGGGCGGCCCGCCGGCGCTGACCGACCTCATGGGCGGGCGCGTGCAGATGATGTTCGAGACCTCGGTGGCCACGCTGCCCTTCGTCAAGCAGGGCAAGCTGCGCGCGCTGGCCGTGAGCAGCCCCGAGCGCATCGCCGCCGCGCCCGATCTGCCGACCATCGCCGAGCTCGGCTATCCGGGTTTCAGCGGCGTGCCGTGGATCGCCATCATGGCGCCCGCACGTACGCCCGCCCCGGTCATCGCGAAGCTCAACGCCGAGATCAACAAGGCGCTCAACAGCAAGGACGTGCGCGCCACCTTCGCCGCGCAAGGCGTGGAGCCGCTCGTCAAGACCCCCGAAGAACTCGGCGTCTTCGTGAAGACCGAGATCGCCAAATGGACCAAGGCGGTGAAGGACTCCGGCGCCAAGGCCGACTGACACCCAATCCCCAAGCAGAAATGACCCAGACCACCGACCCCCCCTCCTCGCACCCCGACGCTGTGGCCGCCACGCTGGCCACGTACACCCATCGCCTGCAGTTGGGCGACGTGCCCGCCGAAACGAGCCTGCGCGCACGCCACCTGATGCTCGACGCGATCGGCTGCGCACTAGCCGCGCGGCGTGAAGATTTCGCGCTGCGCTTCGAGAGCGCCGTGCACGCGCTGCCCGGCGTCAACGTGCCCGCTGCCTGCACGGCGGGGGCCATCGGCTTCTCGCGCCGGCTCCCGCTGCGCGACGCGACGCTGCTCAACGGCGTGCTGACGCATGGGCTGGACTACGACGACACGCACATGGCCGGCGTGATCCACCTCAGCGTGAGTGTGCTGCCCGCGCTGTTCAGCCTCGCGGCGGCACGCGAACAGAGCGGCGCGGACATGCTCACCGCCTATATCGCCGGCCTGGAGACGGGGGCGCGCATCGCCAGCGTGGTGAAGAGCGGATTCCACGGTCAGGGCTTTCATCCCACGGGCGTGGTCGGTGCCTTTGCGAGCGCGCTGGCCGTGGGCCGCATGATCGGGCTCGATCAGGCCGGCCTCGTTGCGGCGCAAGGCATTGCACTGTCGCTGGCCAGCGGCAGCCTGCAGTTCATCGAGGACGGCAGCTGGACCAAGCGCATCCACCCCGGCTGGGCGGCGCAGGCCGGTATCACCGCCGCCACTTTCGCGCAGCAGAACATCCCCGCGCCGGACGCGCCCTACACGGGCCGCTACGGCCTGTTCCGCAGCTACCTCGACAGCGCGCGCCAGGCGCAGATCGACCTCGCGCTAGGCACCGCCGGCATCGACGCCGAAGGCCGAGCCAGCCACTGGGAGCTGAACAACGTCGCCGTCAAGCCTTTCCCGATGTGCCACTTCGTGCATGCCAGCGCCGACGCCGCCATCGCGCTGCGGCGCCAGGGCATCGATACGGCGGCGATCCGCAGCGTCGAAGTGGCCGTGCCCGCAGGCGTGGTGCAGGCCGTGTGCGAACCGCAGGACGCCAAGCGCCGCCCCACCAGCGACTACGAGGCGAAGTTCAGCCTGCCCTACGCGGTGGCCAGCGGCCTGCTGCGCGGGCGTCTGGGCCTGAAGGAACTGGAGCCCGCCGCCTTCAGCGACGAAGGCGTGCGCGACCTGATGGCGCGCGTGAACTATGTCGAAGACCCGGCCTCCACCTTCCCGCGCCACTACACGGGCGAAGTGCGCGTGACCTTCGAGGACGGGAGCACCCGCGTGCACCGCGAGCCCGTCAATCGCGGCCACGCCGAGCGCCCGCTCACGAACGACGAGGTGCGCGAGAAGTTCATGGACAACGCCACGCTGTGGTTCCCGCGCGCCCACGCCGAGGCGGTGTGCGCGCAGGTGCTGGGGCTCGACAAACTCGCGTCGGTGCGCACGCTCGAATCGCTGCTGGCGGCCGACCCCCAGCTCTGAGCCACCGTTACTGAATTCCTTTCATGTCCACATCCAACTCTTCCACCCTTCCCCTGGCCGGACTGCGCGTGCTCGCCGTCGAGCAATACGGGGCCGGCCCGTTCGGCACCTCTTACATGGCCGACCTCGGCGCGGAGATCATCAAGATCGAGAACCACAAGGACGGCGGGGACGTCGGCCGCCATGTGGGGCCGCACTTCTTCGGCGAAGAGGACAGCCACTTCTTCCAGACCTTCAACCGCAACAAGCGCAGCATCACGCTCGACCTGAAGCACCCCGAAGGCATGGCCGCGTTCCGCAGGCTAGCGGCCGGTGCCGATGCGGTGCTCGACAACCTGCGCGGCGACCTGCCGGTGAAGCTGGGCCTGACCTACGCGGCGCTCAAGGACGTCAACCCGGCCATCGTCTGCACGCACCTGTCGGCCTACGGTCGCGAGGGCTCGCGCAAGGCCTGGCCTGGGTACGACTACCTTATGCAGGCCGAAGCTGGTCACCTCACGCTCACGGGCGAGCCCGAAGGCCCGCCGACGCGCTACGGACTCTCGATCGTCGATCTCATGACGGGGCTCGCCGCTGCCTTCGCCCTGCTGGCCGGCGTGACCCGCGCGCGCAAGACGGGCGTGGGGCTCGACATGGACACCTCGCTGTTCGACGTAGCACTGCACAACCTCAACTACCCCGGCACGTGGTTCCTCAATGCAGGCGTGGTGACAGGGCGCACCGCGCGCAGTGGGCATCCGAGCCTGGTGCCGAGCCAGCTCTACCGCACACAGGATGGCTGGATCTTCATCATGTGCAACAAGGAGAAGTTCTGGCCCATTCTGGCGAACGCGCTGGGCCATCCCAAGTGGGCCAGCGACCCCGAGCTCGCCACCTTTGCCGCCCGGCTGAAGAACCGCGAGCAGGTCACCCGCCTGCTGGACGACGCGCTTATGCAGGCGCCCACCGCAGCCTGGATCGAACGGCTCGCGGGCAAGGTGCCCGTGTCGCCGGTGTTCGATGTGGCACAGGCGCTGGAGAACCCGTTCGTGCACGAACGCGACGGCGTGGTCGACTACGAGTACGGCGACGGCCGCGCCGCGCGCATGGTCGCAAACCCGATCCGCGTGCCAGGCATGGTGCTGCCGCAACGCGCCGCACCGCGCATGGGTCAGGACAACGACGCGCTGCTGCGCGAAGCCGGTCTCGACGACGACGCCATCGCCCGCCTGCGCAGCCTGGGCGTGATCGCCGAGTCGCGCGACGAGCACGCACTGTCCCGTGACGTCGGTCATGCGGCCGGTCCCTGAGCCCGGGCGCGCATCTTCATGACGGCCAAGCGCTTCGTGCTGCTGCACGGCGGATTCCACGGCGGCTGGTGCTGGCGCGACGTGGCCTCGGTGCTGCGTGCGGCGGGTCACCACGTGACCACGCCCACGCAGACCGGGTCGGGTGAACGCAAGCACCTGCTGTCGAGCGAGATCTCGCTCGCGATGCTCGGCGACGACCTGGTGAATCACCTTGAAGCCGAAGAGCTCGACGACGTGGTGCTGGTGGGCCACAGCTTCGGCGGCTGCGCCATCTCCATCGCGGCCGACCGCGTGCCCGAACGCATCCGGCATGTGGTGTACCTCGACGGCCTTGTGCTGCACGGCGGCCAGACGGCCTTCGGCGTGATGCCGCCCGACATCGTCGCTGCGCGGCGCCGCCAGATCGCGGACGAAGGCGGCGGGCTCGTGTGGCCCGTGGTGCCGGTCACGGCCTTCGGCATTCCCGCAGACCATCCGCGCGCCGCGTGGGTGGCCCGACGTCTCACGCCGCATCCCGCGAGCACCTACGACAGCCCGTTGCCGCTGCGCCACGCGGTCGGCAACGGCCTGCCCTGCACGTACATCGCATGCACTGCGCCCGCCTACCCGGCGCTGGAGCCCGTGCGCGACTGGGTGCGCGCGCATTCGGGCTGGGACTGGAAAGAACTGGCCACGGGCCACGACGCCATGGTCACGGACCCCGACGGGGTCGCGGCCCTGTTGCTCGCGATCGACTGAACGAACAACAACGAACACAGAGACAAAATGAACATGCCCGTCAACTCGGGGCCCCGGCTCGACCGTCTGCCCCTGTCCCGCTTCCACTGGAAGATCCTCGGCCTGATCGCGGGGGGCGCGCTGATCGATGCCTTCGACATCTACCTGGCCGGCGGCGTGCTGGCCGCGATGAACAAAGAGGGCTTCTCCAGCCTCGCGCAGAACGCGGCCTTCCTGTCGGCGACTTTCTTCGGCATGTTCGTCGGTGCGGCGCTGGCCGGCCTGATCGGCGACCGCTTCGGGCGCCGCGCGTCGTACCAGGGCAACTTGCTGATGTTCGGCGCTGCGTCCATTGCGGCGGTGTTCTCGCCGAACGTCGAGACGCTGATCGGACTGCGCTTTCTGATGGGCGTGGGCCTGGGTGCCGAACTGGTCATCGCGGCCGGCACACTGGGCGAGTTCGTGCCTCCCGGCCATCGCGGGCGCTGGGCCGCCTTGCTGTCGCTCATCATCGCGGCCGGACTGCCGCTGGCCTCGTGGACCGGCTACTTCGTCATTCCGGCTTTCGGCTGGCGCTACATGTTCGGCATCGCTGGCGTGGCGGCCCTGTTCATCTGGGCGCTGCGCAAGTCGATGCCCGAGTCGCCGCGCTGGCTGGAGTCGATGGGCCGCAACGATGAGGCGCGAGCCACGTTGAGCGCCATCGAGGCCGAGGTATCCGCGCAGCACGGCGCGCTGCCGCCGGTGGAAGGCGTGAAGACGCTGACGGTGAAGGCGGCTCCACTCAGGGAGCTGTTCTCCGCGCGCATCCTGCCCCGGCTGCTCGTGGCGGTGATCATCGTCGTGACCATCAACGTGACGGTGTATGGCTTCATCGTCTGGCTGCCGACCTTCTTCGTTCAGCAGGGCATGACGGTGACCAAGTCGCTCGGCTACACGACGGCCATGACCTTCGGCGCCATCGCGGGCTCGATGCTCGCGGTGTTCGTAGCCGACCGCATCACGCGCGTGAAAGCGCTGGTGGTCTCGTCGCTGGCCATCATGGTGCTGGGCGGCACCTTCGCGATGATGACTTCGCCCGAGGCCATCATTACCGTGGGTTTCCTGCTGGTGTCGGCCACCTATTTTCTGGTGTCGATCGGGCAGTTCGGCTTCGTGCCGGAACTGTTCCCGACGCAGTTTCGCCTGCGCGGCGCCGGCTTCGCGAGCATGCTGGGGCGCGGCGCGGCCATTGGCACGCCGCTCATGACGCTTATTCTCTTTAAGAACTATGGGCTAGCGGGCGTGCTCGCCCTGGTGATCGCGTTGCTGGGCCTGTTGATCACGGCCGTGTGCCGGCTCAAAGTCGAAACCAGCCGCAGCTCGCTCGAAGACATCTGAATCGCGCGCCGGCTGGAACTACAGACAGCCTGCCGTAGAAGGCTCCCATGGACGTCGTTGTGGTTAGATGGGGAGCAATGGGCTCTGACCGGCTCCGGAGCCGAGCACATCTAGGCGGCCCATCCTTCATCGCCTTGGCGCCGCTCCTCGCTAACGTCCCTTTTCACCTTGTCATTCGGTTTTCGATGGCTGCAGCGAGCTTCGTGCGAACGCGGGTTGCACGCGCAAGCTTTGGCTGTTGCTCATCGTGTTGATTTCCACGGAATCCTGACCCGCGGGGGATGCGACGACAACTTGGACTAGTAGGAGGTAGTTCGTGTATTCCTACGAAGATCGGATTCGATCGGTTGAGCTCAACATCAAGCTTGGCGAACGCGTCAGGCCCACCATCCGCCAGCTCGCCTATCCAACAAAGAATTCGCTGAAGGCCTGGTACAACGAATACCAGCAGAAGCAAGAGGCGGCAGCTATCAAGCATTACCTCACTCACGACTGCTGCATTGCTGCCACCATGAGGGCACTGGGCTATCCGTGCAGAGGGACGCTAACCGCCTGGATTCGCGAGGCCCTTCCTGAGGCTAGAAGGGCCGTCGTCGGCAACGTGGGTCGACGACGGCATTCCGGGAAGCGATGCAAGCGGAAGTCATGGAGCTTTGCGCGCATGAGGCGAGCGCGCAAGCTGTCGCCGACAAGTTCGGCGTGTGCTGGCCAACGCTGTCAACTGGAAGAACCAACTTCTGGGATGCGAGGCCCCGCATCCATACACCGCACCAATCCAACTTCGACTTCACAAGAGCGCGACGAGCTAGAGCGCCAGGTTGAGTCGCTGCGCCGCGAAGTCACGCAACTGCGCTTCGAGCAGGACCTCCTGAACAAGGCCAATGAACTGGAAAAAAGGGCCTAGGCGTCGACATGCAGCTCCTGTCCAACCGGGACAAGCCACTGCTGATCATTGCTGTCGCGCGCCTCAATATCGCGGCCCGTCGCTATAAAAGCCAGCAGGCCCCCGCGACGGCCAGGCTCAGGAGCTGCGTATTCCGGCCCGTCTGCGACCCAAGCGGCCAGCCTTTCAGGTCATGCCAAATCTTTGTCCAACAGACAGTCGACGAACGCGCCTAGGAGCGTGGGTCGATGCTGCCGGTTCGGGTAATAGAGGAACAGCCCTGGGCGAGAGATTGACCAGTCCGCCAAGACTTGGACCAACCGGCCCTGCGCCAACAACTCGCCCACGCCATCGCGCTCGAAGTGATACGCGATGCCGAGTCCATTCACCGCGGTGGGCTGCTGCCGGTTTCAAAGACACCTTGTTAAGGTGGAAGATGAAACTGGAGGTGGTTCATGGGAACGAGAAGGC
>NZ_JBFUPJ010000021.1:0-141658 GCF_041355175.1 Variovorax sp. RCC_210
CGGATCAGGGCTCGCAGCTGTTTGAGCGAAGCGAGTTCTGCGAGACCCCGCGAAACGCGAGCACCGCAGGTTGCCCGCAGCGAAGCGGAGGGACGCAGACAGTGGGGTCGCCTTTTCTTTGCTTACTTTCTTTTTGCGAAGCAAAAGAAAGCAAGTCGCCTGCCGGGGCGAGACCCGGCCTCGGAAAGCAAAAGAAAGAGCGGCCTTCATCACCCCTCCTCCGCAAAGCCAAGAAACAGCGCATCGAACTGCGCCCCGTTCGGCAACCCCTTGCAAGGCACCCTCAGCCCTTCGGCAACAGAAGGATCCCCCAACCAAACAGAAGCCCCCGCCGCAGGCAATCCAACCGACTCCACAACATGCGCCCCTTCAGCACCAGAAGAATCAGCAAACAACCGCTCCAGCACAGCATCGAAGCGCAACGCATCCAGATCCCCATCGAGCCCTTCCAGCGCAGCCTGCGTCGCCAACGCCCACCACCGCAACGCAGCAGCCAGCGCCTCCCCCCGCAACGCGTCCCCCACAGCCTCATCGAGCTCCACGCAAAGCGTGAAAGGAAAGTACCGCCCCACCCCATCCACCGAAGGCATCAACACCCCGATCCACCCCCGCGCCCCGGCCACCCGGGGCCCCAGCGCAAAACACCAGATCGGCGCTTCCAGATACCGCTCGGTCCAGTCGGCATGCCGGTCGCGCAGCCCCGCCAACCCGCGCTGCAGCCACGCATCCCACACCGAGCGAAACGACTCCGGCAACCGCCGATGCGCAAAGTCCCCCATGCCCGGCAACTTGCCGAACCACCCGGGCAGCGCGGTGGAAACAAAGGGCGACGAAGCGGCCAGGGTCACAGCCCCTCCGGACACGAAAACTCCCGCAGCTCGCGCAGGCGGATCGGGTGCTGCACGCTGTTCGTCGTCACCTCGAAGCGCGTCTTGCGCGCGCCGACCTGGAAGGTGATGAAGAACTTCTCCGGCGCATCGCCCGCCTCGAGCTGCCCGTCGTCCAGCGCGCGGAACAGCGCCCAGGGCCCGTCCACGGCCGCGCCCGAGCTGCCGGTGGTCGACGGCGGGCTCACCTGGATGCGCACCTGGTTGCTGCCCTTCGGGCCCGGCCACTGCACCGCCATCGGTACCACGGGGCCATGCGCGTACTTCACGAGCTGGCCGTCGACGTCGAGGATGAACTGGGTGATGCCCGCGTCCATCTCCACCGGCTTGAAGTCCAGCCGCATCGACGGGCCGCGCCCGCCGCCGCGGAAAAAGATCTCCTTGATGCGCGCGGCGCGCTCGAACTGGGCCAGCGCCTGCGTGGTGACGGCGCCGCGCTCGGCCACGGGCTTGTAGCGCCAGGGCTTGGTGCTGGTGTCGACCAGCGCGGCCAGGCGCTTCTGGAAGAAGTCGTCCATCAGGCCGCCGGGGCCGAACATCTGGCCGAAGTCCTCGGGCAGCACGTCGCGCTTGCTGGCCTGCACGAAGGGGTAGCGCCCGGCGATGGCGCGCGCGCAGAACTCGGCCACGGGGCGCAGGTCCTGGCTGAGGTTGCCGCGCTCGGCCACCTGCGCCTGCGTGGCGCCGGCCTGGCTCAGGTTCTCGACCATCGAGCGCACGGGCTCGGGCAGCCGGCCGGCGTCGGACTTGAGCTTGCCGGCCACGTCGCCCGGCGGCGGCGAGGTGCGGCCCTTCACGGCCGTGTCGACCGCGTTGAGGTACACGTACACCTCGTTGAAGAGCTTGAGCGCATCGTCGATGGGCGCGGGCTGGTTGGGGCCGCCGGCGGTGACGAGGCGGCGCAGCGACTCGAAGCGGTCGTCCACGATGCTCTCGATGCGCTTGCCCGGCGCCACCTGGCGGCCGGGGTCGCCGCCGAACAGGTCTTCCAGGCCCTTGCGGGTGTTGCGCACGGTTTCGGTGGCCTTGCTAACCACGTCCTTGCCGGCATCGGCCGCGGGAATGAGCGTGGTCTGCCTGACCACCGCGCGCAGGAAGTTCGCGAGTGGCGAATCGACGCCCGAGAGAATGCGCGCGGTCTCGATGTTCTTGTCGAGCCCGCTCACGCGAATCAGCCGCACGTCGGCCAGCAGGGCCTCCCACTGCTTCACGTACTCCTCGAGGTACAGGCGGCGCACGCGGTCGGTGAGCGCGCCCAGCGCGGCCACGTCGCGCAGGCGGTCGGCGGCGTTGCGGTCCTGCCCCAGCACCCACGGGTCTTCGTTGGCCAGCAGGCCGGTGAGCACGGTGACCTCGTTCTGGAAGCGCTTGTGATACCCGTCGTAGGTGAACATGCCCGGCACGCCCTCGGTCAGCGGCTTGCCGCTGATGCGCTCGAACACCAGCGGGCCCGAAGGGCCGGTGGCCTGGGCCACGCTGAAGGCGGGAATGTCCTTGGTGGCGCGCTGGCGCTTCAGGCGGCTGAACACGCGCTGCTCCAGCGGGTAGCTCGCGAGCACGGCACGCACGCTGCGCACCAGGTTCTCGTCCATCTTCAGCGGCGAGCGCGGCGGGCCCTGGGCGATGAGCACGTCGAGCTGGTCTTCGAGCTGCCTGCGCTGGTCTTCGGGAATGCCGCGGTCGAGGTTGCGCGACCAGTCGAGCGTGATCCAGGCCTTCAGCGCCTCGGGGTCGAAGTGCTCGGGCTGGTAGAGCATCAGGTAGCTCTTCAGGGCCTCGTAGGTGAACTCGAGGTTGTCCTTCTGCGCGGTGCGCAGCTGGTCTTCGATGCGCTTGGCAATCTGCGGCAGGAAGGCGTCGTTCAGCGCGCGCTGGTGCGTGAGCATGGCGGCGGCGTCGAGCTTGTCGCCCTGGTACAGGCCCAGCGTCATCGACAGCGGCTCGTCGCCCTGGCGGTTGTCGGGCGTCTTCCAGATGTCGCGCAGGCTCTGCAGCACGGGCGCGACCTCGACCAGGTTCTGCACGCGCGCGGGCAGCGCGGCCAGGTTCTGCCTGGCGGGCTCGACGCGGGCCTCGACCGACTTCAGGTAGTTGAGGTTCTGCAGCGTGCTGTAGCCCCAGGCCGCGAGCAGGCCGACGGTGACCAGCGTCATGGCGGTGACGCCGATCACGCGCAGCGTGTGGCGGCGGCGCTCCAGCTTCACGTCGGCGCCGGCCAGCCGCTGCTCGGGGAACACCACCTCGCGCAGCAGCGCGGTAAGGAAGTAGCTGCGCCCGCTGCTCTTCTGCGGCGGCAGCATCGCGCGCTCGATGCCGAAGCTGCGCGCCAGGCTGCCCATCACGCGGTCGATGGGGCTGCCCTCTTGCGTGCCGCTGGTGAAGTACACGCCGCGCACCCACGGCGGCTGCGCGAAGCGCGAGCCGGTGAACACCTGTTCGAGCAGGTCGGACAGCAGCGAACCGATGGAGCCGAACTGCGCCGGAAAACCGAAGATGGCCGCGCGCCGCGTGCCGTCGGTCTCGCGCTGCATGCGCGCGATGAGGCCGTCGTTCACGCGGTCGTGCAGCAGCGCGAACTCGCGGTGGAAGGCGGTGGACAGGCCCTTTTCCTCGGTCTGCACGTTCTCGTCGGCCGGCAGCGTGAAGCCGAAGACCTGCGCGCGCTGCTCCTTGCCGAGGTCGTCGAAGTAGTCGGTGAAACCGTAGAGCAGGTCGCTCTTGGTGACCAGCACGTACACGGGCAGCCGGGTGGTGAGCTTGCTGTCGAGCTCCAGCAGCCGCGCTCGAATCGAGGCCGCGAGCTGCGTGCGCGCCTCGGCGCCCTGGCTCAGCAGGTCGGCCACGCTCACGGTGAGGAACACGCCGTTCAGCGGCCGGCGCGGGCGCGCCTTTTTCAGCAGGCCCAGGAAGCCTTCCCATGCGCTCTTGTCCTCGGCCTGGTGGCTGTCCTGCGTGGTGTAGCGCCCGGCGGTATCGATGAGCACGGCCTCGTCGGTGAACCACCAGTCGCAGTTGCGCGTGCCGCCCACGCCGCGGATGGCGCCGGGACCGAACTTCTCGGCCAGCGGAAACGACAGGCCCGAGTTGACGAGCGCGGTGGTCTTGCCCGCGCCCGGCGCGCCGATGAACACGTACCACGGCAGGTCGTACAGGTAGCTGCCGCCCGAGATCGACATCCAGTCGCGCCAGCCGGGCTTCTTGCCGGCGGCGTGCAGGCGCATCTGCTTGAGCGTGGCGACGGCCTCGCTGAAGCGGGTGTCGAGAATCTGCTGTTCGCCGCCCACGGGTCCACCCGACGCGCCCGCCCTGGCGGCGGGCGCTTTCATGAGCCCGTCGGTCAGGTGCCGGCTCGCACGCCGCGCGCGCCAGCGACGGTACAGCGCGCGCAGCAGCACGACGAGCACGATCACGCCGATGACGACGGCGCGCACGGTTTCGCTTTCCAGCGGCGCGAGCGAGCCGATCTTCACCAGCGGGCCGATCCACCACACCAGCACCGCGACCACGAGCAGGGCCAGCAGCGTGAGCAGCAGCGGGCTGAACAGGAAGCCGAAGATTTTCTTGATCATTTCCCGGCTCCTGGAACGGGAGCGCCTGCCACCGCAGGCGCAGCTGGCGCTGCCGCAATGCGGTCGGGCTCGGTCAGCAGCACGATGTCGACGCGGCGGTTCCTCGCGCGGTTGGCGGGGCTGTCGTTGGCGGCCACCGGCTCGGCGTCGGCCTTGCCGTCGGAGCGCATGCGCGCCGGGTCGACCAGCGTGGTGAGCGCGCCCTTCACGGCGTCGGCGCGCGCGGCCGACAGGTGCCAGTTCGACGGATAGCGCAGCGAGCGGATCGGCTGGTTGTCGGAGTGGCCGGTGATGAGCACGTCGCCCTTCACCTCGGCCAGCGCCTGCCCGATGCGGCGCAACACCGGCAGCGACTGCGCCATCGGCTCGGCGCTGCCGGAGCCGAAGAACGAGTCGCCGCGCAGGCGCACCGTGCTGCGGTCGGCCTCGTCGGTCACGGTGACCAGGCCCTGCTTGATCTCGGGTTCGAGAAAGCGCGCGAGGCGCGGCGTCTTCGCGGGCAAGGCGGGCGGCGCGATCTGCAGGTTGGGCGCGCGCAGGCTGGACACCGCGGCGTACGTGGTGTCGGAGCGGTAGTTGAGCGTGAGCCGCAGCGCGAACCACGCAAGCGCCAGCAGCAGCGCGAAGCCGGCCGCGAACACCCACAGCGGCAGCGACTCGCGCAGCCGCACCGTGCCCGCGCCCTGCCCGCGCCAGTGCGGCGACAGCTCGGGCTCGACGGCGGGGCGGTCCTTGGCGATCAGGTCGGCCAGGCGCTGGCGCACCGAGTCGAGCTGCGCGCGGCCGTTGTCGACCACGCGGTAGCGGCCTTCGAAGCCGAGCGCGAGCACGCTGTAGATCAGCTCCAGCAGCGGGCGGTGCGCGGGCACGTCCTGCGCGAGCTTGGCCAGCAGCTGGAACACTTTTTCGCCGCCCCAGGTCTCGTTGTGGAACTGCACCAGCAGGCTCTGCTTGTTCCAGCCGGCCTGCACGCCCCAGGGCGTGTTGGCCACGGCCTCGTCGAGCGCGGTGCACAGCACGTAGCGCGCGGCCAGCACCGACTCGTTGCTCACGCCCGCGCGGCGCGCGTTGGCATCGAACTGGTTGACGGCGTCGGCGGTAGAGGCGCGCAGCGCCGGCACGTTGGGCGGCTGCACCAGGTTGCGCAGCTTGCCGATCAGCACCAGCAGCTTGCCCGCGGCGGAGACCAGCGGGTTCAGCAGGCCGAGCTCGCCGACGTCGGCGGCGGGCGTCGGGTCGGCGCCGCCGAAGAAAGGTGCGGGTGAGGCGGACGACGCCGCCGGCGACATGCCGCCGGGCGTCCGCGGCTTGGGCTTGATGACCGTGCGCTCGGACTCGAAGGCCGCGAAGGGATCGGGAGGTGTGCTCATGATGGTGGTCCGCGTCCTTCAGCCGTCGCGGCTAGGAACGAATGGCCCAGAACGCCAGGTCCAGGCCGGGGAAGTCGCCCGCGATGTGCATCGCGATACCGCCCGACTGCTCCAGCTGGCGCCACAGGTCGCTGTTGCGCGTGTCGAGCTCGAAGTAGTTGGCGCCCGTGTGAAACGGAATCTGCCGCGGCGCCACCGGCATCGGCGTGAGCGTGACACCGGGCAGCGCGAGGTTGACGAGGTCGCGGATGCGCTCGACCGGGCCGATCTTCACCTGCGTGGGAAAGCGCGCGCGCAGCGCCTCGCTCGGCATGTTCGCGTTCACCGCGAGCACGAAGGTGGCCTTGCGCTGCAGCTCCACGTCGGTCACCACCGCCACGCGCACGCCGTGCTTGCGGTCATGCAGGTCGATGCGAATGGCCGACTGCTCCAGCACCATCGACAGGCTGCGGCGCAAGTCGTCCATCACCGGGCGAAAGCTCAGCGCCAGGTCGTCGTGCACGTAGGGGCCGAAGCGCGCCACGCGGCGCGAATCGCGAAAGCTCGCCAGGTCGCCGGCCAAACCCAGCGCGTGCTCGAAGAAGTGCTGCGGGTGCAGCATCGCGCTCTTCGCGAGGTGCGCGAACACGGCCTCGTTGCGGTTCACGGCCTGCAGCAGCATGAAGTCGGCAATCTCGGCCACGCCGCCTGTGCCGCCCTGCGTCATGCGCCCGGCCAGTGCTTCGCCGCGCTGGCGCAGCAGGCCCAGCAGCTCGTCGAGCCAGGCGCGGATGACCGCATGGCCCGCCACGTCGAGCAGCGGCGGCAGCATCGCGCGGTCGAGCTGCACCTGGTTGTCGACCCGGCGCTCGACCACGCGCACCACGCCCAGCGTGGTCCAGGCGTCGGTCGCTTCGCTGGCGCGCATCAGGCGCGTGTGGAGCTGGCCGAGCTGCAGCATCGCCGTGCGCTCGCCGGCGGTGTTCGAGTCGGGCACTTCCGATTCGAGCACCCGGTGGCGCACCAGCTCTTCGTAGGCCTCGGCATCGGCCTCGCGCGCGCCGGCGCGGCGCAGCGGCAGCGCCAGCACGACGGCCTCGTCGCGCAGCGATGCGGGAATGTCTACGGGTTCGGGCAGCGGATCGACCGCCGGCATGTCGAACACCGTGCCGTCGGCGAACATGCCCACCGCGCGCACCAGCGCCAGCTTGCCCAGCGTGAGCGCGGCGGTATCGATCTCGAGCTCGGCGAAGCCCCAGGCGTAGGGGGTGGTCGAGCGCAACAGCACGTGCCGCGCATGGTCGCCATGACGCTCGCTTTGCTGCAGGTGCTGAGGCTGCAACAGCATCCCCTCGCTCCAGACCACTTTTGTTCGCCAACTCATCCGCGCTCCGTCAACGGCAAGGGTGCCGGGAAGAAAGAAACACGAAGTTTCAGCCGCGGGGGAGCGCAGGCAAATCCGCCTTAAGGCCTATCCAATGGCCTAGGTGGGGCGGATTGGAGGTACGGCGAAGGGAGTAGATGGAGGGGGAAGGCCCGCCGCCGGGTCTGGGGCGGCGACGGGCTTCGGATCAACCGGCGAGCGTGCCGGCTTGGGCGGCTTCGGTCGCTTCGATCGCTTCGATCGCTTGGGTCGCTTGGGTCGCTTGGGTCGCTTCAGGTTCGGGGCTTTCGACGCGCATCCAAAGTGCCTCCTGCGCATTCGCGGCACGGACCACGTCCACGCATGCGTAGCCCTTGCCGACCTGCCAGCTGCCGCGCAGCGAATTCCCGATGCTGCCGAGCACGATGCTGTTCACGATGCCGAAGAGCGACGCAATGACAAGGGTGGTGGCATTGCTTGCGCCCAACCCAGGCGCACCGAACCCGATCAGCATGCCAAATGCGAGGACGCCGAGCGCCAGCGGCCACACGCCGTGGCACAACGCCCATATCCAGCCGAAGAGAAAAGCCGTCCAGCTCCAACCCTCCTTGATGGCCTCCCTGTGCCCTGACGGGTGCTCGAATACCTTGTAGATCTTCATTTTTTTGAACTCACGTTTCCCTGGTTTTTTTAGTCACGGCGTTTGGCCGCCTCCACGACGTCGGCGCCTTCGGCCTGACGAGGTCCTCCTTCTTTTTTTTCTCTCCCGGTTTGGTGGTCAGCCCGACAACGGCCGGGCTACAGCTCGGGCGGTGGACCGGGACGCAGGCTGCGATGTGTGTCGGTGCGCAGGTCGAGCTCGTTGATCAGTCGGCCGATGGCGCGCTTGATCTCTGGGGGCCATTCGACCTTTTGCGCAGTCCAGACGGTCAGCCGGTTGAAGAACAGCCAGGTCATGTACAGCGGCACGGTGACAGGCATGGCGATGTACCTGTAGAGCGTCTTCCAGGGCTGTTCCTTCCAGCGCCTGGCGGGTTGATCGAGGAAGGGGACGACGGCGCCGAAGTCGCTCCAGGGGACGTAGGCGCCCATGTTCGAGACCGGAGGCAATTCGCCTTCGACGAGCGGTGCGGAACCTTCCTCCATGTAGCGGCGGATGTACTCCCACAGTGCGGGTACGAAATCGACGTCGGCGAAGATGATGTGGTCCACGATGGTGGGGTCGTCTTCGCTCCTGCGCACCAGGAAGACCAGGTGATGCAGTCGGCGAGCGGAGGCGGTGCTGGCTTGCAGGGTGGTCTGGTGCTCGGCGTCTACCAAGTCCCAGTCATAGGCGACGAGCCTGGACTTGCGCGGGCCGAAGAATCCCCGGCGGCGCCCGCCGGATTGCAGCACCTTGTAGATGTTGCGATGCCTACGGTCGAAGTAGATGGGGCTGTCGACGGGGGCGAAGAGTTCGAGGTAGGCGAAGAATGCGAAGAACATCCAGGAGCCAAGGAACCCAAAGGCAAGAGTTGCATATCCTTTGTGTTTGAGCAGCCCGTCAAGAAAAAACTCGACGATGACCCAGTTGAAAAGCACCGCCATAACGAAGCAATCCGCGAGGTAGTGGCCGCCAGCACCTGTCAGATGGATCCGATGAAATTCGATGGTTTCGGGGTACACACCTGTCAGACGACCACCATGACTTGCGACGTCACTCGCGCTGCGCCGCTTGCCGAAGCGCTCCGCGAGACCGACCGTTTTTCCATCGTTGCGGTCCGCGTCTGTACTGCGCCCGCCGACATTGAAACCGCCAATCATCGAGCGCGACCAAAACTGTTGTTCATGGGATCCCATGGATCCAGAGCTGGTTGAGGCAAAGGCGCGGGGTGTGCTTTCAGCAGCCGGATGATTTCTTGGTCGTCGATGGCTTTTTGACCCAGTCCCAATATTTGCTCGTACTGCTGCAGTTCCATGTCAATGCTGGTGTAGGGGCCGTCACCATCGCGGCCAAAGTAACCTCGCGCAATCCAACGTTGCAGCTCGGTGCGCTCAGCGAGCACTGCCCATACGGTTGCTACCACGCCGCCAACCAACAGCAGCAACGCCGTACCGCTGACTACGCTGGCTACCCCGGCTACCAGCACTTCGGCGCTCATTCCAACAAGCACGGTCAGGAAAACTCGCTGCAGCCCCTTTTTCAATAGCGTCTCTGCAACCTGTTGCGCTGCCGTTCCAAGCGCGAGGTTGGTCGCACCGCGAGTCACAATGTTTCGATAGATCAGCCGCATGGCAATGCCATTCAAGGCAAATGCAAAGCCGGCTGTCGCATGACCCACATACGCGACCACGTCGCCGTTGCGTTCCGCTTCCTGCGCCTTGCGAAACGACATCACCATATTCAACAACCCGCCGGCCACACCCGCCAACGCCGCCCCCGCCCTGAGCCGGCTCAAGGAACCGCTGACCCGCGCCATCGCCGCGCCCGCCGCGACCCCGTTCCGCGACACCATCTGCATCTGAAGACCCGCGGCCCGCAAGTCCAGCGCACCGCCAATGACGCCCGCGCTGCCGTCCGCCACGCTGAGCAAGCGGTCGAGCAGCTTGCTGTTGTCGCCCTTGTCCAGATCCTTCAACAGGTCCCGTAGGGACCATATAAGACCCAGGCCCTGCACGATCATCACGGCGCCGGCAAACGCCTGGTCGGTTCTGAGCAGCTTCGCCTCGTCGTGCACGGCCTCCTGGGCGACATAGGCGTTGACGTTCCTGACCGTCGCCCTGTCGTAGGTCTGCAGGTCGGTGGCCTTTACCTGCTGCTCGAACTGCGCCATGTTCAGGCCGCCCAGGCTGCGCGCCGACGCGCCGGGCAACTGGGGCGCCTCGCTTGGAATCAGGCGCAGGTTGCCGGTCTGGGCTTCGAGCATGGCCATCTGCCTGACGACGATCCGGCTGCCCACTCGCTTGTTGCTCATCGCGTTGCGGTCGGCAGCGGAGTAGTCGAAGGGGTTCTTCTCCATGTATTCCAGCACCTCCTCCATCAGCCACTCGAACCGGATGACGACAGGAATGCTCGGCTTGCCGCCTTCCGCGGCGGTGCGCATGGCACCGAGCAGCGTCTGCTCGGCAAGCGCGAGGGCTGGCAGCCGCTTCAGGAACTTCTGGGCTTTCTCCGGGATGGTCAATCCGTCCGCCCATTTGAGGCTGGCGCCGAACTGAAATGCCGCCGCTGCAATGGCGCTCAGTTGCCCGGCGCACAGGCCCAGCACAAGGGCGTTCATCCAGCTGTACCTGGGCCCCCATTCGGCGGTGACCAAGCCCTTGAAGATGTCCAGCGCCTTGTCGCGCATGTTGTTCTCGTTGTCGCGGTCGGCATCGCCGATCAGCATGGCATGCACCCTGTCGATCACGCTCTTCTGGTTGCCGAACATGGCTCGCAAGGCCACGGGGGCCTGGTCGGTGATGGCGTTGCCGAACACCTGCTCCAGATATTGGGCGTGGCAGCCGGCTTTGCTCAGCGGCTGGGGCGTGTGGATCTGGCAGCTCTCCGCGGCATAGATGGCGCCCGGGCTCATGGGGGCTGTCCGCTTGTTGGGGTCGTTCTCGTCGAAGTGGTGCGCGAAGTAGTGCTGCGTTGCGAGGGCGTTGGCCGCAAGGAGCCAGTCTTTCTCGTGCAACGCCAGGCGATCGGCCGCCATGCACTGTTCAGCGTCGAACCGGTGCCTCCAAGCCTGGCGCTTCTTGTCGTCGATCTGGCCGGCGAGCGCCCGCCATTGAACGGCGCCTTCGGAGCGTCCGTTGAAGTCGGCGCGCCGTTGGCGTGCAAGGCGGTCGGGGCCGATGAGCCGGCCGTTGGCACTGCCGTCCGGCGCCGTTCCCTGGGTGGCCATCCAGGCGTAGCCGCGCTCGCGGACGCTTGGCGCTGCGTTCGATATTTCCTTCCAGCGAGCCTCCGACATGCGCCCTGCGAGCGCCGACTGCGCGTCGGCCATGGCACCTGCTTCGATGGACGCCTTGAGGCTGCTCAGAAGCTGGTTTGTCATCAACGGCCATGCCACGTCGGGCGCCAGCAAGGCCTCCTTGTCGCGCCTGTCTCGCGCCAACCGAATGCCATTGAGATCAGCCGCAAGCCCGACCGGATCAGGAACCGCCACCACCATCGGCGGCCCTTCATGCCCCTCGCTCTGCATGCGCATGACCTCGGCCATGGCACGCGCGGCCTGCATCGACGAGACGCTGCCGGCCGGGTAGAACGGCGTGGCCTCTTCATCGAGCCCGCCGTGCTTCAAGTGCTGCAGCGCGTAGTCGGCCACGTGCGTGTGGAGCAGCGGCGCCTCGGCCACGAAGCCATGCGCAGGCGGTTTTTCGGCCAGGTTCACCGAGACCATGCCGGCCTCTTTCGGGCTGCGTGCGACCTGGGCTTTGAGCTTGTCGCTCCACCAGTTCATGCTGAAGCCGATCCAGACGCTGGCGATGCGCTTCGGCTCGGCGATGCACAGGGTGCGCGCGTCGTGGGGGTGCGTCATCTTCTTGTCGCACGCGAAGCTGCTGTCCTCGAAGACGAATCCGCCCTGCGGAATCAGCGCTCCCTTGTCGTGCACCCTGTAGGCCAGCCATCGACCGATCTGGCCTTCGGGCTTCTCATTCGGGAAGAAGACATAGACGTACCCCTCGCGCCGCAGCAGGCGCAAGGCGTACTTCGACTGCGCCTCGAGCTTCGGCAAGCCGAACGCCTCGACGGTTGCGGCGTGGGTGTCGAGCGCGGCCACGCCCTGGGGCGCGATGTCGGGGTCCGTCGCCACGGCCGTGGGCCGCACCAGCAGGATCGAGAGGCCGCTCTTTTCGCATTTCTTGCAGGTCATGGTGTTCGGTAGAGGCTGAAGTCGGGCAACGGGCGAGTGTCTTGAATCAAGACCAATGGCTGCGAAGTGCTTGCAGGCGGTCGGCCAACGGCTGCCGGGTCTGGAGGGTTCGGTCGATGCGGCCTTGCAGTTCGGGGAATTGCTCGAACGCGGGAAAGCGCAGCGCCTCGACCACGTAGGCCGCAAGGTCCTCGGGTTCGCGCAGCCCCCGAAAGCGGGCGCGCTCCAGTGCCTTGGCCACCTGGTTCAACGCGTCGTCCGGCAATGGATGGCAAATGCCCTGCCACGCCATCAGGCTGCGATTGATGGCCTCGGCATCAGCCACGAGCCGCCAGTGCGCCACGGTCAATCGCAAGGCGCTTGTGGCAGCCCGCCCGGGTCGGCCGTGCAGCGCCTGCAGCTTGAAGTTGGTGTCCAGGTAGATCCAGTGCGCCATGCCTGCCAGTTGCTGCGTCCAGTCGATGACCGCGGTTTCGACCGACAGCGCAGGCGGGTTCAGCAGCGCCAGCACGCGGCGGTCGGCCAGCCTCAGGCACCGACCGTTGCGCGATCGGTCGCCCGCCGCCAGCAATGCGCCGACTTGTCGCGCCAGGGCCGGGCCATCGTTCTCGGCATGCGGTTGCAGCCAGCCGCCGATGCGGTACGCGCCGCTGCCGTTGACGCAGGCATGCAGGTGCTCGCGGGCGGCCCACACGATGCTCTGCACCAACAACGGATCGTGGATGTCCTCGATCTCGATCAGGTACGGCCACTGTGCGTCGGCCACCTGCGTGTCGCCCTGGGGCACGGCGTGGCGCTTGTGCGTGTCGATGCGCGGTTCCACATCGCCCAGGAATGGGTCGATCAGCAGGTACACGGGGCCTTCGTGCAGCCGTTGCCTGAGCGACGTCGCGAGTGCATCGACGAGGGTTTGCGGCAGCTCGCTCCACGGCCATTGGGTCGCGAGTTTGTTGGGGGTCGTTGGCATGGCGGGCATTCAGATCACCCCTGCGCCGCCGGCCACTGCCTTGCTGTCGGACGCCGAGCAGCCCTTGTACGTTTGCGACGTCAGCGGGGCGCTGGCCGGCCCCGCCTTGACGTGGCTCGCCGCATGCTCCACCCACCCTCCCGCAGTGCCGTGCAGGATGCCCGCGTCGCTCCACTCGGTGAAACTGCCGCCGCCATTGACGACGACCTTGACCGGCGCGTTGATGCGAATTTCGCTCGTCGTGCTGGTGATGCGCACGGCCTTCCTCGCGGTCAGGTCGATCTTGTCGCGGTGCGCCTCGATCTGCACCTTGCCGTTGCCCGCGATCCAGTTCATGCCACTCTTGAGCGCGAACAGGCGAATGCCGTCCTTGGCGCTCACAAGCAGGCGCTTACCGGCGCTGATGCTGGCATGGCCCTCGCTCGACACCGCGATGTGTTCGCCCGCCTGGAGATGCAGGCTGCCCGATGTGGTGGCGGCCACGCCCGCGGCGCTGGCGAGCACGAGTTGCGGCTTTTCGAGTTCGGGGGAGCGGCTTCGGGAGGTCTCGGTGCCGCTGCCCTTGATGGCGCCTGCTTGCGACCCGAGGGCCTTGGAGACGGCGGCCTGGTCCTCGTCATGCGCCTGTGCCGTGGCAGTCGCGGCGGCATCGGCCAGGCCCTGCTGCAGCGCACATGCGGCGTTCAGCCGCGCGATCGTCTCTCCCATGTCCTTGGCATGGCGAGCCGCATCGGGCCGTGCTTCGGTGGTGATGAGCAGTCCGTCTTGCGCGCGCAGCACGCCGTGCCCGTCCGTGCGCAGTTCGAAGCCCTCGCCTCTCGCCTCCTTTCGCCCCGCGTTGTCCTCCACTCGGGTGATGCTTCCCAGGCTCAGGCTCGAACTCTGGTGGTCGCTTTTCAGTTGCGCCTGGATGCGGCCCTCGGTGTCGTCCATCAGCAGATGGTTCGATCTGCCCGCCGCGCCGTTTCCGCCACCGTCCTTCGTCAACTCCCGGCTCCTGAGGCCGCTCAGCGCGCTCTGCCCCGGCAACGCCCATGGCGGCAGGTTCGCCTGGTTGTGCACCCGCCCCGTGCAGATCGGCAGGTCCGGGTCGCCCGAGATGAAGTCGACGATCACCTCCTGGCCGATCCGAGGAATGTGGATGCCGCCCAGCTGGTTGCCCGCCCACGGCGAGCTCACGCGCAGCCAGCAGCTGCTGTGCGCGTCGTTCCCGCCGAGCCGGTCCCAGGGGAACTGCACCTTGATGCGGCCCAGCGCGTCGGTCCAGATATTTTCTCCGGCCGGCCCGACCACCACGGCCACCTGGCAGCCGCCCGCGCGGGGTTTGGGCTGGGTGAGCGCCGGGCGCAGGGGTTCGGTGACGGGGTGCGAAGTGAAGTCGACGCTGACGCGCCATTGCTGCTTTTCATCGGCGCTGTCCTTGCGCTGGCTTTCTTGCGCGACGTTCTCTATCAGGAAGCGGGTGGACAGGACCAGGTATTCGGCGTTGGCGGACTCCCTGGGGTGCTTCTGCAGCCTGAAGGTGCGCCCGGCTACCATGCCTCGGAGGTTGCCGCTGGCCTGTGCCCTGGCGCCGTGGGTGCGCAGGGCCTGCATGCGCAGCATCGCCAGCAGGTCGCCTTCCGCCTTCGGATCGTTGTTGCCGGCGCTGCCGGCATTGGGCTGAACGCTGTGGCTGCCGCCGAAATCCGCATGCCACTGGTAGACCTCGCCATCGGCGTGCCCCGTGGGCCTCGGGTCCTTGCGGCTCGTGCCCAGGTCGGCCCGTGGCCGGGTGTAGTCGTAGTCCCGTGCCGCATACCGCCCGCTGGTGAGATGGTGCGTGGGCACGAAGCTGTGGATGTATTCCGCATCCAGCTTCCAGCCCGGGGCGTGGTATTCGACCTCGCGGTACGCGGCACTGTCGGCGGGCTTGAAAGCGCCCATGGCGTCCGACAGCACCAGCCGGTGCCTGCCCTGCGAATGTTCGAAGTGGTAGCTGATGCCCCATTCCTGGCACAGGCGGCTGAAGAACTGGAAGTCGCTCTCGTTGAACTGGGTCTGGTAGTCCCGCAGCGGGTAGGTCTCGGCCAGTCTCTTGTCGACGGGAAAGCCGTAGTTCTCCAGCAGCGCGTCGAGGATCTGCACGACCGTCTGGTTCTGGAAGATCCGGCAGTCGGTGCGCAAGGTGGTCAGGTGCAGCCACGGGCGCAGGGTGAGCTTGTATTGCACGTGGCGGCCCTGCTCACCCGACAGCGCCGCATCGGTGATGAGCGCATTGATCTGGCGAGGTGCCGCGCCATCGAGCTCGATTTCGCAAGAAATCTCCCGTCCCACGAAGTCATCGAGTTCCAGCTCCGCCACCCCCGACAGCCACAGCTCATAGGCAAACAACCCATCGACGCCTTCTTCGCCGCAAAGCCGCACAGGCTCCAGCACCGGGCGACCAAAAACAACAGGAATGGCGGAACAAGAAACAGACAGCGTGCGCGACATCGACGACCTTCCATCACGGACATGAGGTCGCGGCAGTTTGCGGGGGCATCCCCGCAGGCACTGCAAACAATGGTCACGCCAACAGGCGCGTGGCTACAAAGGCGCTGAAAGCAGGAGATATGTCATGGATGCCATCGATGACATGGCCGGCCCGTCATCGGCCGCCGCGCAGCAGCTCGACCTGCTCCGCATAGGTCTTCTCGATGCGCTGCAGCCGCTGGGCGCGCGCCGCCTCGTTGACCCACGCGGCCGCCATGGCGCGCTGCTTGCCGAGCCGGTACTCCAGCAGGGCCTCGGGCAGCAGCGCGCTGTCGTCGACGGCCACGTAGCCGTAGGCGGCGCGCAAAGACTTCAGCACCTCGCGCTCGGCGTTGGCGCGTGCACCCTTGCCCTTGCCGTAGCCGGTCAGGAAGTTCTGCAGCCGCGCCTGGAACTCGGGCGGGTAGTCGCGTCGCACGACCATGGGCGCGCCGGGCGGCGGCTCCGATTGCCAGATGACCTGCAGCCGCTCGGCCTCCACCGGAAACTGCTGGCGAAAGCGCTCGAAGTCGGTGGTGTTGTTGGTGGCCACGTCGGCGTCGCCGTTGGCCACGGCCAGCGCGGTGGCCTGGTGCGTGCCGACGAACTCGCTGCGAAAGCGCGTTTCCATCTCGATGTGGTTCGGCAGGAAGAGCTGGCTCTGCGGCACGATGAAGCCGGTGACCGAGCGGCTGTCGCCGCGCGCGAGCCGCCATTGCTCCGGCCTGGCGAGCATGCCTTCGAGCGTGTTGAGCGGCCCGCTCTTGCGCGCCAGCAGCACGGCGCGGTGCTCGGGCACGTCGGGGTGCCGCGCAATCTGCGCAACCACCTTCATGCGCCGCTGCATCACGGCATCCAGCGCCATCTTGGCCGAGAGGAAGGCCATGTCGATCTCGTCGCGGCCGATGGCGCGGTCGAGCTCCTCGTACGAAGGCACCGAATAGGCGCTCACCGGAATGCCGAGCGCGCGGCTCATGTCGGCCATGAGCGGCGTCCACAGCGCGCGCGATTCCACGGTGCCGCCCAGCGGCAGCACGCCGAAGCGGATCATCGCGAGCGACGGCGCGGCCTTTGCCCCGGCCGGTGCCGCGGGCGACGCCGGCACCGCGCCGGGCGCCACCCCGTGCGTCATGACTTGCGCCACGACTTGCGCCACAACTTGCGCCATCGCCGGCCCGGCCCCTCCCAGCAGCCCGGCACAAGCCAGCAGCCCGGCGGCCAGGCGCGATGCGAACGTCAAGGCGACACGTCCTTCAGCACGCTGACCTGCTCCGCATAGCCGCTCTCGATGCGCTGCAGGCGTGCCTCGCGCGCGGCCTCGTTCACCCATTGCGCGGTCATCGCGGTCTGCCTGGCCAGCTGGTAGGCCAGCTTGGCCGCGGGCTGCAGCGAGCTGTTGTCGGCGGGCAGGAAGCCGGCCAGGTCGTGCAGCGACTTGAGCACCACGCGCTCGGCATCGCCGCGCGGCCCCTTGGCGCGGCCGTAGGCCGTCAGAAAGGTTTGCACGCGCTTGCGCAGCTCGGGCGGGTAGCCGCTGCGCACCACGATCTGCGCATGCGGGATCAGCTCCGACTCCCACAGCACCTGCAGCCGCTCGGCCTCGGCCGGAAAGCGCAGCCTGAAGCGCTCGAAGTCGGCGGTGTTGTTGGTGGCCACGTCGGCCTCGCTGTTGGCCACGGCCAGCGCGGTGGCCTGGTGGGTGCCGACGATCTCGCTCTGGAAGCGGGTCTCCATGGCGATGTGGTTCGGCAAGAACAGCTGCAGCTGCGGCACGATGAAGCCCGACACCGACTGCCGCTCCCCGCGCGCCAGCCGCCAGCGTTCGGGCTGCTCCAGCAGGCCCTTGAGCGTGTTCAGCGGCGGCGTCTTGCGCGCCAGCAACAGCGCGCGGTAGCCCGGCAGGCCATCGTGGCGCACCACCTGGGCCACCACCTTCATGCGGCGTTGCGTCACGGCGTCGAGCGCCATCTTTCCGGACAGGAAGGCCATGTCGACCTCGTCGCGCTGGATGGCCTGCTCCAGCGCCTCGTACGAGTTGACCGACAGCACGCTCACCGGCCGGCCGATGGCCCGGCTGAGCTCGGCCAGCAGCGGGTCCCAGTCGCTGCGCGACTCGAAGGCACCGCCCAGCGGCAGGATGCCGAAGCGCACCGGAGACTCCACGGTGCCCACCACGCCCACCGTGCCCACCGTGCCGCCACTGCCGACCTGGGCCGCGACCCACGGCGGCAGGCCCAGCAGCAAGGCCAGCGCCGTTGCACGAACGGCGCCCGGAACGTGGACAAGGCGAACAAGGCGGCGCAGGAAAGTCAGCATTTTTGAACCGAAAGACATAGAGCCGTTGCGCGTCGATGGGCCTAACATGGCGGCGCGGACGCCATTACATATCAATTGCTAACAATCTTCGTGATGTTTTTCCGGTCTTCCCAGTTCTGCAACGGGCACCCCCGCCGGGCCTCCATGCTCTTGGTGGCTTCGGTGGCTTCGGTGGCCTCGGTGCCCCTGGCAGCCCCATGAACTGGAACTTTCGCGTCCTGCGCGGCTTGGCCCGCCTCACCTTCGCCCAGCAGCTGATCCTGCTGGCGCTGGTGCCGGCCACGCTGGCCACGCTCACGGCCATTGCCGTGCTCACGCGCCAGCACCTGGGCAACCTCACCGAGCTGATGCGCGCCAACGCGCAGACGGTGGCGCTGCAGGTGGCCACCGTGGCGCAGGCGCCGCTGGCGCGCATGGACCGCCGCGCGCTGCAGCGCACCGCGCAGTCGGGCACCTTCCAGCCCAACGTGCAGCAGGTGCAGATCTGGACCGAAGACGGCGAGATCGTCGCCAACTCCGAGACCATGGACCGCGCCCGCAGCGAAGGCCTGCAGGTGGTGGTGCCCATCGTGAGCGACGACGGGCGCCACAGCGGCAAGGTGATGGTCGACATGAGCCTGGCCGCCGTGCAGGGCGCGCGGCGCTCGGTGTGGCTCAACGTGGGGCTGGTGCTGGCCGTCAGCCTGCTGTGCGTGGCGCTGGCCGGCTGGTGGGCGGCGCGGCGCATCAGCGAGCCGATCCGCGCGCTGGGCAAGGCGGTCGACCGCCTGGGCGCGGGCGAGAACGCCAGCGTGGCCATCGAGGGCACGTCGGAGGTGCGCCACCTGCAGCACGGCTTCAACCAGGCCGCGCGCGCGCTGGCGGAAAGCCACCGGCTGCTGCAAAGCCGCATCAACGAGGCCACGGCCGAGCTGGCGCGCAAGAACGGCCAGCTCGAGGTGGCCAGCCAGGCCAAGACCCGCCTGCTGGCCGCCGCCAGCCACGACCTGCGCCAGCCGCTGCATGCGCTCACGCTGTTCTCCGACGGCCTGGCCAACGGCGAGACCGACCCGGTGAAGCTGCAGCGCATCGGCCACATCCGCGAATGCGTCGACTCGCTCGACCGGCTGTTCTCCGAGCTGCTGAACCTGTCGCAGCTCGACGCCGGCGTGCTGCAGCCGCAGTGGATCGACTTTCCGCTGGACCGCCTGTTCGACGAAATCAGCCGCAACTTCCGCCCGGTGGCCGAGCAGCAGGGCCTGCGGCTGGTCGTGCGCAAGACCGAGCTGTGGGTGCGCTGCGACTACGTGATGCTCTCGCGCATCCTGAACAACCTGGTGTCCAACTCGCTGCGCCACACCATCGACGGCGGCGTGCTCATCGGCGCGCGGCGCCGCGGCAAGGGCGTGCGCATCGACGTGGTCGACACCGGCGTGGGCATCGCCAGGCAGCACCAGGCGCGGGTGTTCGAAGAGTTCTACCAGGTGGAGCCCACCGGCCGCCAGGCGGCGCGCGGCGCGCGCGGCATGGGCCTGGGCCTGGCCACGGTGCGGCGGCTGGCCGACCTGCTGAACACGCGCGTGGAGCTCAGCTCCCGGCCCGGCAAGGGCACCTGCGTGCGGGCGATGGTGCGCTCGGCGCAGGCAATGCTGCCCTCGCCCGTGCTGGCGCCCGCGCTGGCCGCCATCGAGGAGGAAGAGAGCCTGGCGAACGTGCGCATCCTGGTCATCGACGACGAGCGCACCATCCTCGAAGGCCTGAGCGTGGTGCTCGCCAACTGGGGCGCCGAGGTGCTGGCCGCGCAGACCCGCGCCGAGGCGCTGGCGCTGGCCGACGGCTGGGAGCAGCCGCCCGACGTGGTCATCAGCGACCTGCTGCTGCAGGGCGGCGACAACGGGCTGGACGTGATCGCCGCGCTGGAGCGGCATCCGCGCGGCATCGGCGCGGGCACGGCGCGGCTGCTGGTCACGGGCGAGACCAAGCCCGACCGGCTGCGCGAGGTGGCCAGCGCGGGCATCACGGTGCTCTACAAGCCGGTGTCGCCGCGGGTGCTGCGCCAGGCCATCCAGGCGCAGCGCGTGGTGGCGGCGCAACTGGTCGGCGCGTAGACCGGCATGCGGGTGCCGCCGATCCACAGATCGGCGTAGGCGCGGCGCCGGGTAAGGCCCTGGGTAGTCCATCTGAGATAGGCCGAGCGGCTGCCGCGATGTGCATTTCGTCACGTGCAGCGGCCCTTGCGGGCGCGGGCATAGGCTGACATAAGCCCTCCGCCTTATCGCGCGAAGCCGGGCCCGTCCTTACATTGGACCATCGCCCCTTGCTGCGAAAGCAGTCCATGCCCGTTGCCGTGAAACCCGCTCTCCCGCCGCTTTGCGCAAGGCTGCTCACCGCCGCCCGCAAGGGCGCGGGCGCGTCGGCCGCGCTGGTGGGCCTCGCGCTGGCCCTGGGCGTGGCGGTGGCAGACGCCGCGGCCCCGGCCACCAACCTCACGGTGCTGATGGGCGACGACGCGGCGGCGTCCTCGGAGTTCGTGCAGCAGCTGCGCGCCGACCAGGGGGCGGGCGGCAAGTTCGAGCTGGTGCGGCTTCCGTCCTCACCTTCATCGCCTTCATCCACCCCTGTGGCCGGCGCCGACCCGCAGGCCGCCGAAAACACCGACACCGAGCGCGCGGCCAACGCCGGCGTGCGCACGCGCAGCCTGCGCACCGCCGAGACGCCATTGACCATGGCCGTGGGCCCCGCCGCCGCGCGCGCTGCCGTCGAGCGCCCGGGCCAGGAGCCGCTGGTGCTGGCGATGCTGAGCCGGCTCGACTACGAAGCCCTGAAGGCCAGCAGCCCCGCCCTCAAGCGCGGCGACCGCCGCGTGGGCGTGCTGCTGCGCGACCCGGCCATGGCCGACCAGCTGGCGCTGATCAACGCGGTGCTGCCGCAAAAGCGCCGCATCGGCGTGGTGGCCACGCCCGAATCGGAGCCGCTGGTGCGCGAGCTGCAGCGCGCCGCGCAGGGCGCCACCCCGGCCTGGGACGTGCACGTGGAATACGCGCCCGACCCCACCTCGCTGGCCAACGCGCTGCGCCAGGTGGTGCCGCAAAGCGATGCGCTCATGGTGCTGCCCGACCTGATCGGCGACAGCCAGGCGGCCACGCTGTCGGTGCTGCGCGCGGGCGCCACCGCGGGCCTGCCGGTGTTCGGCGCCAGCGAGGGGCTGGTGCGCTCGGGCGGCCTGGCGGCGGCGGTGTCCACGCCGTCGCAACTGGCGCAGCAGGCGCGCCTGCTCGGCGTGAAGGTGGCCAGCGCGGCAAGTTCGGCAAGCGGCACGGCAGGCAACACCGCCTCGCCGCTGGTGGAAGCGGCCACGCCCGCCACCGTGCGCGTCAACGCCACCGTGGCACGCGGACTCGGCCTGCGCCTGCCGGAGGAACGGGAACTGACCGAACGGCTTGCGGTTCCGCGATGAGCGCCCCCCTGCCCCCCGACGGCTCGGCAAGCGCCGCGGCAGCCGGCGCCCACACCCTGGTGCTGCGCGGCAACCTGCAGCGCGACCTGTTCCGCCTGGGCGTGGTGCCGTGCGCGGCGGTGGCGCTGGCGCTCACCGGCTGGTTCACGCACAACCGGCTGCAGACACTGGAGGCCGCCTTCGACGCCGAAGGCCAGGCCGTGGCGCGCCAGGTGGCGGCCATGTCCGACCTGAGCCTGTACGCGGGCGACCTGCCGGCGCTGCAGAACGTGGCCAACGCCGCGCTGCGCGGCGGCCAGGTGGCGCGGGTGGAAATCAGCAACAGCGCGGGCGTGTACGTCACGGCCGGGCCCAAGACCACCTCGCTGGCGCAGCTGCGCATGTTCACCTCGCCGGTCACGCTGCGCGAGGCCTCGCGCGCCAGCGCCTTCGCGCCCGCGGGCTCCACCGCGGCGGGCGAGACGCCCATCGGCCTGGTGCAGACGTTTCGCGACACCACCGCCTACACGCGCGAGCGCAGCCGCTCGCTGTTCGCGGGCGTGGGCATCGCGCTGGTCGCGCTGCTGGCGGCGTGGGCCTCGGTGCGCCACATGGCGCGCAACGTGGCGCGGCCGCTGCGGCGCGTGTCGCGCACCGTCGCCGCGCTGGAGGCCGGCCACTTCGAGGTGCGCTGCGGCGTGGTCGAGGACGGCACCCCCAACGCGTCCCGCACGCACGAGCTGGCGGTGCTCGCGCACGACATCGACCGCCTGGCCGAGCGCCTGCAGAGCAACCGCGAGATCAGCGAAGAGCGCGTGCGCGAGGCCACCGCCGTCGCGCTGCAGCGCATGGCCGAGGCCGAGCAGGCGGCGCTGTCGCGCGCGCGCTTCCTGGCGGCCGCCAGCCACGACCTGCGCCAGCCGCTGCACGCCATGGGCCTGTTCATCGACGGCCTGCTGCCGGGCGCATCGCCCGCGCAGCGCCCGGCCGTGCTGCGGCTGCAGGAAAGCACCGAGTTCATGGGCGTGCTGCTGGACGACCTGCTCGAAATCTCGCGGCTCGACGCGCAGGTGCTCACCCCGTCGATCACCAACGTGTCGCTGGCCGCCCTGTTCGACCAGCTCGACGCCCAGCACGCCGCCACCGCCGCCGAGGCCCGCGTGCGGCTGCGCTGGAGCGACCGGGGCCTGGTGGTGCGCACCGATGCGGCCATGCTGCAGCGCATCGCCGGCAACCTGGTGGCCAACGCGCTGCGCCATGCGCCCGAAGGCGGCACCGTGCTGGTGGCAGCGCGGCGCTGCATGACAACCGGTGTGGGGGGCGGCGTGGCGCAGGTGCGCATCGAGGTGCGCGACAACGGCGTGGGCATCGCGCCCATCCACCAGGGCCGCATCTTCGAGGAGTTCTACCAGGTGGCCAACACCGAGCGCGACCGGCGCCGCGGCTTCGGCCTGGGGCTGGCCATCTGCGCGCGCATCGCGGCGCTGCTGGGCACGCGCATCACCGTGCGCTCGGCGCTGCAGGCCGGCAGCACCTTCGCCTTCACGCTGCCCGCGGCGCGCGCCGCCGACGTGACGCCGCCCGCGCCGCCGGCGCTGGCCGTGGCCCCGCTGGCCGGCCTGCGCTGCCTGGTGGTGGACGATGACCCGGCCATTCTCGACGGCAGCCGCACGCTGCTGGAGCAATGGGGCTGCCAGGCCGAATGCGTGACCACCGGCGCCGAGGCCATCGCGCGCATGGGCACCGGCGACGTCGCCTTCGACGCCGTGCTGTGCGACCTGCAGCTGGCCGGCGAGGGCGACGGCGTGGACGTGATCGACGCCGCCAAGCGCCTGCAGCCCGACGCGCTGGCGGTGCTGGTGTCGGGCGCCACCGGGCCCGAGGTGCTGCAGCGCCTGCGCCACGGCGGCGTGATGCTGTTGACCAAGCCGGTGGCACCGGCCAAGCTGCGCGCGTTGCTCACCACGCGCCGGCATGCGCACGCGGCCTGAGGGCAACAGCCGACCATTGCCCATTGCCCATTGCCCATTGCCCCATTGCCTATCGCCTCGCGAGACACAGAGACACCCCCACCGCCCATGCGCCCCCTCGACGCCCTGCAGCACATCCGCCCCTTCATCGCCACGCCCAGCTACACCGGCCAGCTCACCAGCGACTACGTGCGCAGCCTGCTCGGGCTGGTCAACCTGGCGTGGCGCCACGGCTTCGCGATGCAGACGCGCTTCCTCGACGGCGACAGCCTGATCCCGCGCGCGCGCAACCGGCTGGTGGCGGAGTTCATGGCCGACGAGCGCTGGACGCACCTGTTCTGGATCGACGCCGACATCGGCTTCGAGCCCGAGGCCGCGTTGCGCCTGCTGCTGGCCGGCCGCCCGGTGGTGGCCGGCGTGTACCCGCACAAGAGCGACGGCTGGCCGCGCGAGGGCCTGGCGCAGGCGCTGCCAGCGGGCAGCACGCGCGAGGACTTCGAGGCACGCCACGCGGTGTTCCCGGTGAACCTGAAGGCTCCCCGCGTGGACGCCGACGGATTCGCCGAAGTGCTCGACGCGCCCACCGGCTTCATGCTGATCGAGCGCAGCGTGTTCACGCGGCTCGCGCAGGCCATGCCCGAGCTGCGCTACACGCCCGACCACATGGACGATGCGGCCGCCGCCGCGCAGGCGCACTACCGCTTCTTCGACGTGTGGGCCGAGCCCGGCAACGGCCGCTACCTGAGCGAAGACTTCGCCTTCTGCCGGCGCTGGCAGTCCGTCGGCGGACAGGTGTTCGTCGACACCCGCTCGCGACTGACGCACACCGGCACGCGCACCTACCGCGGCGACTTCGCGCGGTCGCTGGTGGCGTCCGCGGGGCCCTCTGTTGGGCCATCCACGGGCTCGGCCACCGAGGCTGTCGCGGGGCCTTCCACGGGGTCGCCCTGAAGCAGCGCCGCCAGCTCCCGCGGCAGGCTCTCCAGCGCGTAGCCGCGCCCCGGCGCCACCGCCGCGAGCCGCAGCGCCGGCCCTTCCTCGGCCAGGTAGTCGTAGCCCATGGGCTGGAGGCAGCCCTCCGGGTCCAGCCGCCGGTACAGGTCGCGCCGCGCGACGCGGTCTTCGCGGCGGATCATCTTCAGGTGGTACAGCCGGTAGTAGCTGCGGTACATCACGCCGTGGCGCGCCACCGCGTCGGGGTACCACGGCCCGTGCAGCGCGGGCGCGTTCACGAAGCCGATTTCCTGCGGCAGCCGGAACAGGCAGGCGCGCGACTTGTGCTCCCACGGGCCGTCGACGCGGAAACGGTCGGGCGCGTCCCACAGCTCGCGCATCGCGAGCGACAGGCAAGACAGCTGCGCCTCGGACAGCGAATCGACGATGTGCTGCAGGTTGTGCAGAAAGAGCGTCTCGTAGCGCTCGTCCGCATCGCACGACAGCACCCAGCCGGCGCCGTGCGCGCGGGCGCTTTCGAGCACGCGGCGGCGGTTCTCGCGCTCGTTCCATGCATGCGGCTGCACCGGCGGGTTCGACAGCAGCTCCAGCAGCTTGGGCTCGCGCCGCGCGATCTGCGCGGTGTCGTCGCTCGAGCCGTCGTCGAGCAGCACGAAGCCGTCGACGTAGGGGCGCAGGTGCGACAGGCAGCCCTCGAGCAGCGCCGCCTCGTTGCGCAGCTGCATCACGCAGACGATGCGCGGCCGCGCGGTCAGGCGCCGCGGCGCGGGCTTGCTGCAGCGCGGGCAATGAAAGTGCGGCACCGGCTCGTGGTGGACCATGCGCGCGCAGATCTCGCACTGCAGGCGCGAGCCCATCGCGAACACCGAGGCGGGGCGCAGCCAGGGCGGCGCGGGATGAGATGCGCCGTGGGGTGCATCGTGGGCTGCCTCGTGGACCACCTCTTGGAATGTGGGCCGCGGCAACGCCGTGTCCTTGCGGGCGATGCGCGTGAAGTCGAAGCCCCACGCGCGGTCGGTCTGTCCAATTTTTTCACTGCCCGCTTCATTGGCCCGCGCGCTCGCCGGCGTGCAGCGCGCCCAGTCGTTGTCCGGGTCGAACTGCTCGCTGCCGTCGCGCGCCTCGAAGGACAGGTGCAGCAGCTTCAGCTCGGCGCAGGCCTGCAGCTGCCAGCCGGCCATCTCCAGCCGCACGCGAAAGTTGTCGTCGTCACCGCCCCACTGCGCCAGCGATTCGTCGTAGCCGCCGACCGCGTCGAAGGCCTCGCGCGCGCAGCACAGGGAGCCGTAGAAGGTGCGCAGGTACAGGGCGTCGGGCACCGCTTGCGCGAACAGGGCGGCCAGCGCGGCGTCCGATGCGTGCTGCGGTGCCGCCGGCAGCGCATCGAACCGCGCGAAGCCGACGCGGCCGACCGCCACGCCGCGCTCGCCCTGCATGGCCGCATGCAGCGCGAGGGCCGGCGCGTCGTCCACATAGGCCGACTCGGGCGAGTGCACGAACACGAAGCGCCCCGCGCTGTGGCGAACGCCCGCGTTGATCGCGCAGCTCGGCGGGCGCCATGCGTGCACGCGGTCGTTGACCAGCAGCGTCCAGCACACCGCGGGAAAGCGCGCGAGCAGGCGCTGCAGGCCGGGCTCGTCGGCCGCGTCGTCGAGCGCGATCACCACCTCGATGCCGGGGCGCGACCAATGCGGCGCGTTGAGCACCACGACACGCTCGAACTCCGCGAGCTTGCGATAGAACGGCATCACGACGCTGAGCCACGGCCGCGCGGTGTCGGGCGCCGTCATGCGCCACCCCGCAGCGAGCCATCGGCGCCATCGGTGCCGTGGCCGCGTGAGAATGCCTCGTTCACCTGTGTTCCCACCTGTGCTTCCACCTGAGTCATTCCGCCATCATGAACGGTCGCTTCATCAACCTGCAAGCCAGCACCGAACGCCGCGAGGCCATGGAAGTGCAGCTGCGCGCGCTCGGCCTGCAAGGCATCGGCCGCCTGGAGGCGACCGACACGCACAGCCTGCCCACCCACGCGACCTGGCCCAACGCGCCGGTGAGCCCGCGCGAACACGCCTGCTTCCTGTCGCACGCGCGGGCCATCGACAGCGCGCCGCCCGGCGGTTTCTTCCTGGTGCTGGAAGACGACGCGCTGCTGAGCCGCGCGCTGCCGCCGCTGCTGGGCCAGCCCGACGCGCTCGCGCAGCTCGAAGGCTTCGACCTGGTGTTCCTCGAATGCATGCCCAGCATCGCGGCACCCGGCCTGCTGGCGCTCTGGCAGGGGCTGCGCAAGCACCTGCCGCACGACGCGGGCGCGCCGCGCGATGCCATCGGTGGCATTGAAATTCTCGATGCGCGCGGCCTCTACAACTGGGGTGCGGTGGCCTACCTGGTCACGCCCCGGGGCCAGCGCACGCTGCCCCCGCTGCTGCGCGAGGCGCTGGCCGCGGGCCCGGCGCTGGCCTTCGACATGACGCTCGGCGCGCTGCTGCACGGCGAGCGCATCCGCGCGGCGGTGCTCGCGCCCTTCCTGGCCACGCCCACGCTCCGCAGCCACGCGCAGAGCACCATCGACGACCGCCCCCGCGCGGCCGAGAACGACGCGCTGGCCGGCGCGCTGCGGCGGCTGTTCTTCGCCGGCCCGCTCGACGGGCCCGCGCATGACGAGCCCAAGCTTGATGCCCATGTGGGTGCCTACCGCCATGCGCCGCTCACGCAAGACCCGCAACTGCAGCTGCTGGCCGACCTGATGGCGCAGCTGTTCGTCATCGCGGCGCGGCCGGCGCGCTGAGCCCGCAGGCTCAGAAGTCCGCGCAGCCGTTGCGCCGCTCGGTGTTCACGCAGCTCAGCAGGTTGGGCCGCGAACGCACGCGCGACCATTCGCGCGCCAGCACGTCGCCGGCCTGCGAAGCGCGGTCGCCGTCCAGCGGACCGGTCGCCAGGCAGATCGGTGCCTGGCCGATGTTGCGGTCGTAGAGATAGGTCGACGGCAGCTCGCGCACCACGTCCACCGAAGGCAGGTCCGACGGCCGGAACAGCGGCACGGCCGGGCCCGGGTCCACCCGCAGCACGCCCGGCACCACCTTCACCGCGTAGCCCGCGGCCGAGGCGAAGGCGCCGTCGATGGGGTAGCTGCCCGGCGGGCTGCCGAAGTTGGCGGTGGTGCCCGGCGCGCCGCTGAAGCTGGAGGCGTTGTCGCCCAATATCAGCCCGCTCACGCTGTACGTGAAGAACGGGTTCGGCGCGCCCTGGGGCCGCGCGGCGTTGTCGATGGTCACGGTGGCAGTCGGCTGCTGCGCGTAGATGAAGTGGTTGCCGCCCGCGGGCACCGTCACCGTGCACAGGCCCAGGTAGGCGCAGTGGTACAGGTTGGGCAGCGTGCCGGTGCCGGCAAGGCCGCCGCGCGTCTCGCCCACCCAGGTGTCGGCCCAGATGCGCCACGCGCCGCCGTTGATGGCGAAGCTGCCCGGGTTCTGGAAGCGCGCCGCCGCCACCAGGTCGGTGCCCGTGCCGCCGGCCACCGTCGTGCCCAGCGTGAGGTCGTCCGCCAGCGTGCGCACGAACACCGTGTTGGCCGCCATCGACCCCACGCCGGTGGGTGTCGCCTGGTTGGTGGCGGCGTCGAAGCCGTTGACGCTCAGCGCGCCGATGGTCACCGCGTTGGCGTCCACATAGCCGAAGCCGCCCGCGGCGCCGCCGCCCACGGTGGCCACGTTGTTCGCCGGGTTGCGCAGGTCGACGTCGCCCTTCAGCGAGCGCGCCAGCAGGCTGCCGGCGGTGATGGCCCCCGCCGCCGATTGCGCGATGTTGCCGGCCGACAGCAGCCCCACCTGCGACGCATTGATGGCGCCGTTGACCGCGATGTTGCCGCCCGCGTCGTTCTGCAGCGTCAGCGCGCCCGGCGTGGCCAGCGCGCCGGCCACGGTGATGTCCGCCGCCTGCGTGCTGCTGCCCGCCACGATGGTGGGCGCGCTGAGCCGCGCGAACTCGGCACCCGACACCGAGAAGCCGCCCGTGCCCGCGCCGCCGAGCACCACGGGCGTGGTGGTCGCGTCGGAGGCCGCGAAGTTGGCGTCCATGCCGCCCGGGCGCAGGTCGATGACGCCCGCCGCGCTCACCGGCGCGCCGATGACGATGGCGTCGGTGCTGCCGTCGTTCACCGCGCGCAGCACCACGTTGCCGCTGCCCTGCACCACCGGCAGCGCGCCCGGCGCGGTCGGCGAGCCGCCGGCCTCGATGGCCACGCCCGCCCCGCCGTTGGCCGAGCGGCCCGTGATCTCGACGCCGCCGCCGCCCGTGGTGACGATGCGCGCGCCGTTCTCCAGCCGCACGCCGCTGTCGCCGCCTGTTCCCGGTGCGGTGGGCGCCGTGGCGTCGTTGTTGAAGTTGTAGCCGCGCAGCGCGATGGTGCCGCTGCCGCTGGTGATGCTGCTGCCGCCGTTCACCAGCACGCCGTGCGAGCCGGCGAAGGTCGACGAGGCCTGGCGCCGCGCCACGCCCTGCACCGTCACGTTGCCGCTGGTGGTCGACAGCGCCGAGGCCGCGCGGCCGTCGGTGATGACCACGCCGCTGTTCCAGTCCGCCGAGCTGCCGCGGATGTCGATGGCGCCGCTCGAGCTTGCAATCTGCACGCCCGCCAGCCGGACGTTGCCGCCCGCGATCTGCACCGCGCCGCCCGCGCCGGCGTCGCTCTGGCCAACGCGAGTGTCGATCTGCGAATCGACCAGCGTGACATAGCCCGTGGGCGCGCCCGCCTGGCCGCTGTAGAGCGTGACGGCGCCGCCGCCGGTCTGCACGCGCGCGCCGTTCATGTTGATCAGGCCGCTGGTGGGCGTGCCGTTGCCGCGCGCGGTCATGGCGACGCTGCCGCCGCGCGTGTCGATGCTGCCGTTGTAGGTGATGTTGCCGGTCGACGCCGAGGGCGTGCCGTCGGGGTTGAAGCCCGCGTTAAACACCACGTTCAGCGGCCCGCCCGCGCCCGAGGAGCGGATGGTGGTGCCCACGCCGTTGGCCTGGATGCTGTTGCCCGAGACCAGCTCGAAGCTCAGCGGGCCGGCGGCCGCGGTGTAGTCGATGAGCACGTCGTTGGCCAGCGTGATGCTGCCCGAGCCCACGCCGCCCGTGCCGGTGGTGATCTTCACGCTGGAGCCGCCGTTGAGCGCGGCGTTGATGTCGCCGTCCTGGATGGTCGAGTTCGCCAGCGCGTCGAAGGGGTTGGTCGGCAGCGTGCCGCCGCCGGTGCCGTTCACGATGGCCACCGAGAAGGGATCGACCAGCCAGCTTCCGGCGGTGCCCGCCGGCGCGCCCGCGTTCACGCGGATGCCGGTCAGGTCCACGTTGGCGCCCGAAGTCTCGATGAAGCCGCCGTTGCCGCCCGCCGTGCCGCCGCGCGCCGACAGCGTGCCGTGCGCGCGCAGGCTGTTGTCCGCCAGCAGGCGGATGTTGCCGCCGTTGCCGGTGGCACCGGCGCTGTCCGCCAGCACCGACAGCCCCGCTCCCACCGCCAGCATGCCGCCGGTGTTGTCGCTGGTGCGCGTGGAGGCCTGCAGGCGCACGTCGCCGGCCGTGCCCACGCCGCTCGCGTCGGCCAGCGTGCCGGTCGCACCGGCCAGTCCGCCGGCGTAGATGTTGCGCCCGGTGACGGTGATGGCACCGCCGGCGCCGCTGTCGCTCGCGGTGCTCAGCAAGGCATCGTCCTGCGTGCCGCGCTGCAGCAGCACGTCGCCGGTGCCGCCGGTCACCGCGATCTGACCGCCCTCGGCCCGCAGGCCCTGGTCGGCACCGCTCGCGCGGATCCACACCGCCGCGGGCGTGAGGCCTTCGTCGATGGTGCCCGACGGCGGCAGCGGATCGCCGTTGAAGTCGTACACCACGCCGGCGCTGCCGGTGGTGCCCACGATGTCGATGCGGCGGCCCTGCCCCGCCACGACGCTCGAATCGCCCACGATCACGCCCCGCGAGGCCACGATGCTGGACGACGCCGAGAGCTTGCGGAACGCGTCGTTGGCCAGCAGCGCGCCCAGGTCGGCGCCCTTGCCTTCGATGCGCACGTTGCCGCCGGTGGTGATGTCGGTGCCGTTCACCGCCACGCCGACCGGTGCCGCGCGCGACGACCAGTCGGCGACCGGGTCGGCGTCGGTCCATCCGCGGGTGGCGCCGCGCACGGTGATGTCGCCGCTGGCCGATGCGATGCGGCTGCGCGCGCCCGGACCGCCTTCGTCCGACGTCTGCCCCGTCGCCACGCCGGTGCCGCCCAGGCCGCCGACGCCGTCGAGGGTGATGCCGCCGCTGCCGCTCAGGATTTCCGCGCTCGAGATCAGCACGCCGGTGCTGCCCGAGAAGGTCGAGCTCGACACCACGGTGCCGCCCTGCCCGCGCAGGCTGATGGTGCCGCCCAGCGCGCAGCTGGCCGCGCCCGGCGCGCAGGTCGAGATGCGCCCGCCCGTCACCTGCACGCCAGCGCTTTCGTACGGCACGTTGAAGTAGGTGTCGTCGGTGTAGCCAATGGCGCGGCCGTTCTGCGCGTCGCCCTGGCCGTAGAAACGCACGTTGCCACCGTTGGTGTCGATGGTCGCGTCGGTCATCACGATGGGCGCGGTGCGCAGGCCCGATGTGTTGGCGATCGGCATGTCGCCGGCCGGCAGCGGCGCACCGAAGGCGTCGGCGTTGAAGTCGACATTCAACGCGCCCGTCTTCGACTGGATCGCCGAGCGCGCGGACATGCCGATGCCGGTGGCGGAGTCGACGCGCAGCGACGCGCTGCCGCCCGCGTTCTTCACCACCTGGGCCGACGTGTCGAACACCACGCCCAGCGCTTCCTGACCGCCTTCGGCGTTGCGCGCGTTGCTGCTGAGCACCACGTCGGTCGAACGGCCGAGCGCATCGCCGAGGGCCGTGTCGCTCACCTGGCTGGTGGCCGCGCCGCCTGCGCTCGGGTAGGCGCCCGCGTCGTATGCCGGCGCTGTGGGCGTGACGAGGATCTGCTTTTCGGACTGCAGGGTCCACTGCCCGTTGGCCCCACCATTGGTGCCACCTGCCGCGGAGACGGAAAGGTCGCTGCCGACCTCGACCGCGTTCGCGCTGGTGACGATGGTCCCGCCCTTGCCGCTGCCCGAGCCCTGGGCCGACAACTCGCCCGACAGGTGCAGGCCCAGCACGGTGGCCGGGGGCGCCTCGTTGCCCACGCCGGGCAGCGCCGCGTAGCTGGCCGCTTCGATGCGGATCTCGCCGCCAGCGGCATTGCCGGCGCTGCCGTTCGCGCGCAGCGTGGCGCTGGGCGCCACCGACAGGCCGTTCAGCGCAGCCAGCTGCACCGTGCCGCCACCCGCCTCGCCGCTGGCGTCGAGCGTGGCGTTTTCCACGCGCACATTGCCCGCGCTCACCGCGATGCGGCCGCCGGCCACGGTGCCGGTCGACGTGGCCTGCAGCGTGCCGCCGACGCGCACTTCGTTGTCGCTGCCCGCGCTGAGCACGATCTCGCCGTTCTTCATGCCCAGCGAATTGGCGCGCACGGTGCCGCTCTGGTTCACCACCAGGTCGCCGGCCGTGGTCGACTGGCCCACCAGCACCACGCGCCCGCCGTTGGCCTGCAGCGTGCCGCTGTTGGCGACCGCGGCCTTGGTGGCCATGGAGTCCGGCAGGATGTTCAGGCTGGTGAGGCCGTCGCCCCCGATGTCCAGCGTGATCTTTCGCCCCGAGGCCAGCGCCACGGCCTGGCCGTCGGCGGTGATGGTGCCGGTGGCTTCGTTGCTCACGCCCGCGCCCATCAGCACCACCGGCCCGCCGGTGGCGGTGATGTCGCCCAGGTTGCGCACGGTGGTGGTGTCGGCGTTGGCGCGCTCGAAGGTGAGGCTGGTCCTGCCGTCGAGAAAGTTCGCGTCGCTGGTGGTCATGCCCAGCGTGGAGGCCAGCAGGCCGCCCACGTTCACGCTCGCGCCCTGGCTGAACAGCACGCCGTTCGGGTTGATGAGGAACACGCGGCCGTTGGCGGTGAGCTGGCCGGCGATGGTCGAGAGCTCGTTGCCGGTCACGCGGTTCAGCAGGATGCTGGAGGCGCCCAGGCTCTGCTGGATGTTCACCGCGTCCTTGGCGCCGATGGAGAAGCTGTTCCAGTCGATGATCGCGCGCAGCGAGCCCTGCGTGATGCCCAGCGCCTGGCCGCCGCGCGGCGCGAGCGTGGTCACGGGGTTGACCGTGACCATGCCCTGCGTGGCGAACATGCCCGGCTGGAAGCTCGGCAGGATGACCTGCGCCAGCGCCAGCGCGGGCGCCATGCCCATGCACGCGAGCGAGAGGGCCAGCGGCCGCAGCGGAAGCTGCAGCGGGTGGCGCAGCTGAGTGCGCAGCGGGTGGCGCAACGATGGGGTTTGGAGTTTGCGTGGCTTCATGGTCAGAACGCCTTTTGAAGCTGGACGTACAGCCGCGGGCCGCGCTCGGCGCCGTCGGTCAGGGGCCGGGGCGTGCCGTCGCGCCATGCCAGCGTCGCGTTGATCGAGAAATTGCCCGGCCGCGACCAGCTCAGCCCCAGGCCGTAGCCGCGCAGGCTGTGCGAGTTCTCGCCGTCGAACGGCGAGGGGTGGCGCGCCAGCCGGCCGCGCGCCGCGTCGTAGAACAGGAAGGGCGTGAGCTCTTCGTTCACCGACCAGCGCCACTCGACGGTGCCGATCACGCCCTGGTCCGCCAGCAGCTCGCCCGAGGGGTAGGCGCGCACCGCGCGCGCGCCGCCGAGCGCGAGCTTTTCGGACGCATCGAGGTTCTTGCTGGCCCACTGGCCGCCGATGGACAGGTACAGCGAGTGCCGCGGCACGATGGCCTGCAGCCGCGACAGCTGGAAGCTCAGCTTGCTGAAGCCGCCTTCGGTGTGGCGCCCGCCCAGGGCCTGGTCGTCGGCCAGGCTCTGCGGATCGCGGATGGACAGCGAGCCGTGGTACAGCGTGCCCGAGCTGGCCCAGTAGCCGCCGCCCAGCACGTCGTCGCGCCGCTCCCACGTCCAGCCCACGCCGAAGCCGCGCACGCGCTTCTTGGAGTCGAACTCGAACGCGCGGATCTCGTCGTTCAGGTCCTTGCTGTCGGCGCTCAGGCGCAGGAACAGGTTCTGCTGGCGCTGCCGAATGAGCGGGTAGTTGAGCGACACGTCAAACACGTTGGCGCGGCCCTGCGCCTCGAGGTCGGAAAACTGCCCGCCCAGGTCGTAGCTGACACGCGACAGCCCCACGCCCGCGCGCAGCCCGCTGGTGCCGATGGGCGCCTCGTACGACACGCGGCCGAACTGCAGCGCGCTGTTGTTGGAGACCATGACGCGCGCGTCGAGGTTGTCGCCGATGCCGAACGGGCTGAGCCAGCGCGCGGTGCCGCCCACGCGAAAGCGCCCCGATTCCTTGGTGCCGTGGTTGTCGGCCTCGCCGGTGAAGGCCCAGCGCGGCGCGGCCGTGACCTCGACCGACAGGTCGGTGGTGCCGGTCTGCCCGCCCTCTTGCAAGCCAGAGGACACCTTGACGCCGGGCTGGTCCGACAGCAGCAGCATGGCGCGCTCGTAGGCGGGCGCGTTGACGGCCTCGCCGGGTTGCAGCGGCGCCAGGAAGCCGCGCACGCGCGCCTCGCTGAGGGGCGCGTCGGGCGCGACGACCACGTCGACCTTGCCGAGGCGGCCTTCGATGACGCTGATTTCCACGACGCCGTCGCGCACGGTCTGCACGGGCACCACGGCCTGCGCGAGAAAGTAGCCGCGCTCCTTGTAGCGCGCGGTGATGGCCTTGGCCAGCTCCTCGAGGTCGCCGAGCGTGACGTCGCGGCCGATGTAGGGGGCGGTGATGGACTGCAGTTCCTCGTTGCTCAGCGCCTTCACGCCGTTGAGCCGCAGGTCGGTGAGCTTGAACGCGATGCCGGCGGGGCGCGGCGGCGTGGGAAGCGTCTGCGGCGCGGCGGCATCGGTGGTCTGGGCCTGTGCAAGCGGCCGGCTGCAAGTGCCGCAGGGGTCTTGCGTGGGAAGCAGGGTGTGGGGGTCCGCGTCCGCCGCGTGGGTGCGTTGCGTGGCCACCAGCAAGGCGGCACTCACCAGTGCGGTGACTGCGAAGGCAATCGGCGTGGGTCGTTGGCTGGCACGTGTCCTCATCTCGATGCTCCACCCTGCTCTTTTGCTGCTGTTGTGTTGACCGCTTCGGCGTGAGCCCGCCCTGAACAGCGAACCTCGAACCCGGCACAGGGACCGGAAGTTCCAAAGGGGAAGATCGACATGTCAGCCTCCCACCGTCAGGCGCCAGTTGCCGATCAGGTTGAACGGCGCCCAGAAGAAGGGGTGGGACATCTTGGGGTCCTTCAACACCGCGAGCTGGCCGGCCTGCATCGCCTTCTGGATGTCGCGGCCCTTGGCGAGCTCGCCGTAGAGCGTGCCCATGAGCACCGCGGTGGCGTCGTCGGAGACGGGCCACAACGAAGCGATCAGGCTGGAGCTGCCGGCCGAGAGAAACGACCGCGTGAAGCCCAGCACCTCGTCGCCCTGCGCGATGCGCCCGAGCCCCGACTCGCAGGCCGACAGGGTGACCAGCGCGGTGCCCTGCATCGGCAGGTCGAGGATCTCGTGGGCCTCCAGGAAATTCTGCTTGCCGCCCTCGTTGGCCAGCAGGATGCGCGAGTACAGCGGGTCGACCGCGTCGGCCTCCGCGTGCGCCGCCACGTGCATCAGCGGCGAGCGCGAGGCCACGTCGCGGAACTGGGTCTTGGTGGCGGCCGCGCCCATGTACAGCGTGTTGCGCGGGAACAGCTGCGCGAGCTGCTTCACCTCGGTCTCGGCGCCGGGCAGGTCGTACTTGTCCTCGATGCGCGGGTTGCCGAAGGCCACCAGCGAGGCGTTCACGCGCGGCGTGCGCTGCGCGAGCTGCACCGCGATGCTGATCGACGGCGCCACCGCCACCGGATGCGTCTCGATGATGTAGCGGCCGTCCAGCCGCAGCGCCTGGAACGGCAGGTAGTGCAGCGGGCCGTGGGGCACCACGACCAGCCGCTGCCCCGGTGCCAGGCCGAGCGGGCCCAGCAATGCGGCGCCCAGCTTGTCGGCGTTGGCGATGGCCGTGCGCCGGCCGCGCACGATGGAGTTGCGGAAGGTCTCGACCAGCTCGGTCAGGTCGTCGCGCTTCACCGCCACCGTCTTCTCGGCGATGTCGGTGGGGCTCACGATCCACACCACCAGGCGGTCGGGCAGCGAGTGGAACTGCACCACGCGCTCGTCGGGCGCCAGCGTGCGCTGCAGCGCGGCCAGGTCGATGGTGGTGGCGGCCTGCTCGTTGATCTTCGCGCGGCCGCGCACCGCGTCGAGCAGCGCGCGCGAGCGGCTGTGCTCGCTCACCTCGAAGGCCTGGCGCGCGTCGCCCGCGTCGCTGTACACGGCCACGCCGCGCTCGAACACCGACTGCAGGTCGGAGAACAGGCCCATCTTGAATTCTTCGCTGCGAAAGCGCGCGCGCACCTTGTCCACGTCGCCCAGCGCGCGCCCCACGGCCTCGGCCGCGGCCTGCTTCTGGCCCAGCGCGAGCTCGCTGCGGGCCACGCCGTCCCACGCCCACAGGCGGTAGTACTCGGTGTCGGTGCCGACCTGCCGCGCGGTGAGCGCGCGGTACATGTCGCGCGCCTCGGCCGGTTTGTTCTCGGCCAGCAGCAGGCGCGCGCGGGTGCGGTCGAGCAAGGCGGTGAGCGGGGCGTCTTTCGGCGGCGCCATGGTGCCCAGCACCTGGCGCGCCCGCGCCGCGTCGCCCGACTCGATCAGCGCGTTCACCAGCGAGGCCTGCACCAGCGGCGCATAGCGCGGCGAGCTGTTGGCCAGCGCCTCGTCGTAGCTGAGCACCGCGCCCGAGAAATCGCCGCGGCGCGTGCGCACGTCGCCGATCACTTTCTGCGCGGGGCCGACCACCAGCTTGGGGTCGCGCGCCGGATGGCGTAGCGCCTCGCGCGCGAACTCCTCGGCCTTGTCGAGCTGGCCCGAGTAGCTGTAGACGATGGCCAGGTCCCGGTTGGCCATGGCCAGCAGGTTGGGGTCGTTGGTGGCGTTGGCCAGGTGCAGCGCCTTGCTGGCGGCGCGCACGCTCTGGCGAAACTCGCCGGCTTCGGCCAGCGCCACGGCCTGGCTGCAGTACTGGTAGCCCGAGAGCTTGACCGCGTCTTCGCCGTAGAGCACCGCGCCCTGGCTGGTGAGCGCCAGCAGGGTGTCGCCGTCGTCGAGCCGGGACTGCTCCATGCGGCTGCCCGCCGCCTCGGCATTGGCCACCGCCTGCGCGGTGGGCTGCTGCGCCGATGCCGCGGGCGCCAGGCCCGCAAGCAGCGCGCCCGTGACACCCGCCAGCGCGACGGCCCCTGCCGCACGCGCACGAAGGCGCGCAGGGCGCTTCCATCCCCATCTCGAAAACCAAGCCATTGGACCCCCACGCATGGCCCTTCGAGCCCGCCGGAGGCGGGCCGTCGGCGTCGCAGAAGTGCGCGCCGTTCAGGCCTCGTGGGGAAAGTCTAGGAGCGGGGGGGTACCGCGGCTATTCGCAATAAGGTCTAGCGCGAACGGACTACGGCGCCGTAAAGGCGCCGTAGCGAGCCGCCGCGCGCGTGGCCACGGCCACGACGGCGGCTTGGTGAATCAAGCCGGCACTGCGTCCACGTTCGCCCGGTCCCAATGCCGGTGCTTCGCGATCGCGGCGATGAAGTCGCTCGCCACCTGAGCGGCCGCCGATGCATCGCCCATGTTGGTGACCGGCGTTGCCGCCACCACCACGCCGGCGGGCGCGTCGGCCTGTTGCGTGTCGGCCGCGATGCCCAGCGTCGACAGCAGCTGCACGCCCTCGCCCACCGTGCAGATGGCCTTGCAGTGCTTGTAGGCCTCCAGCACGAAGTGCACCGCGTCGCCGATGCCGGCCATGGCGGCCGCGGCTTCGCTGCCCGCGGGCACCAGCACGGCGTCGAACATCACCGACGGTGTGTTGGCGAAGGTCATGTCCACGTCGATCTGGCGCTTCGATGCGCTGGCCACGGTGCCCAGGCGCGGGCCCACCACCTTGCACTGCGCGCCGGCCTGTTCGAGCGCGTCGCGAATGGGCTTGAGCGAAGCCGAATCGACACCGTCGGCCACCAGGATGGCGATCTTGCGCGTGCGGATGGAGCCGTCGCCGGTGTCGGCCATGCTGAGCGCGGGCGACTCGTCGATGGGCAGCGACATGCGGTGGTCGCGGAACCCTGCGCGCCCTGCGGCGGCCTTGGCATCGGGCTCGCCGATGCCCAGGGGCTCGGCCACGCGGCGTGCGAGCTTCTCGTCCACGTGCGCGAGGTTGTCGACCATGCGCTGGCGAATGGCCGGCACCTCGAGCTTCGACAGCTCGAAGCGGAAGGCCGCGATGATGTGTTCCTTCTCGGGCGCGCTCTGGCTGTTGAAGAACAGGCGCGCCTGCGTGAAGTGGTCGTCGAACGAGGGGCTGCGCCGGCGCACCTTGGGCGGGTCGATTTCCTCGGGGAACGACTGGAAGCCGTTGCTGCCGCCGTCCACGCGGAATTCGGTGCCGCTGCCCAGCGTGTTGGGCTCGTAGGCCACCTGGCCGCGCGCGATGGTCTGGCGGTGCATGCCGTCGCGCTGCATGTTGTGGAACGGGCACACGGCCTTGTTGATGGGCAGCTCGTGGAAGTTGGCGCCGCCCAGGCGCGAGATCTGCGTGTCGGTGTACGAGAACAGCCGACCCTGCAGCAGCGGGTCGTTGCTGAAGTCGATGCCCGGCACCACGTGGCCGGGGTGGAAAGCCACCTGCTCGGTCTCGGCGAAGAAGTTGTCGGGGTTGCGGTTGAGCACCAGCCGGCCGATCTTCTGCACGGGCACCATCTCTTCGGGAATGAGCTTGGTGGGGTCGAGCAGGTCGAAGCCCAGCGAATGTTCCTTGTCGGCCGGAATCATCTGCACGCCCAGTTCCCATTCGGGGAAGTCGCCGTTCTCGATGGCTTCCCACAGGTCGCGGCGGTGGAAGTCGGCGTCCTTGCCGGCGATCTTCTGTGCCTCGTCCCACACCAGGCCGTGGATGCCGAGCTTGGGCTTCCAGTGGAACTTCACGAAGTGGCTCTCGCCGCGGGCGTTGATGAAGCGGAAGGTGTGCACCCCAAAGCCTTCCATCATGCGAAGGCTGCGCGGAATGGCGCGGTCGCTCATGGCCCACATCAGCATGTGGGTGCTCTCGGGCATGAGCGAGGCGAAGTCCCAGAAGGTGTCGTGCGCGCTCGCGGCCTGCGGCATCTCGTGGTGCGGCTCGGGCTTGACGGCGTGAATGAGGTCGGGGAACTTCATCGCGTCCTGGATGAAGAACACCGGAATGTTGTTGCCCACGAGGTCGTAGTTGCCTTCGCGGGTATAGAACTTGACGGCGAAGCCGCGCACGTCGCGCACGGTGTCGGCCGAGCCGCGCGAGCCGGCCACGGTCGAGAAGCGCACGAAAACGGGCGTCTTGGCGTCCGGATCCTGCAGGAAGTCGGCGCAGGTGAACTGCGACATCGACTTGTAGACCTGGAAGTAGCCGTGGGCCGCCGAACCGCGCGCGTGCACGGCGCGCTCGGGAATGCGCTCGTGGTCGAAGTGCGTGATCTTCTCGCGCAGGATGAAGTCTTCGAGCAGCGTGGGGCCGCGCACGCCGGCCTTCAGCGAGTTGTGGTTGTCCGGTATCTGCAGGCCCTGGTTGGTGGTCAGGGTCGACGGATGCTCGACGGTGAAGCCTTCGAGCTGCTGCTGCTTGGCGTTGGCGCCATCGCTGGCCTTCGAGGCGCTGGTGCGGCGGCCGGCGGCGGCCTTGTTCTGTGGCGTCATCGTGGACCTGGAGTCTTTCATGGGGAGGGCGCTCAGCCCATTTCGTTGTTGTCGAGGAACATGTCGAGCACGTTGACCACGGCGATCAAGCAGATGCAGCCCGCCACGGCGGCGACGGCCCACACGAGGATTTCGTCGCCCCAGGTGGTGGTGAGCGTGTCGAAAAGCGAAGAAAACTCCATGATTCCCTCCAAGGAAGCAGACAGATCGGAGCCGGGACCGGCGGCAGTTAACGGGTTCGGTGCTTCGCCCGCGCGGTCCGCAGATGCCATCCACGGATGCAGTGCGGGTGTGGGCTGCAAGCGAATTGCAAGGTTATGTTTCGCCCTGCCCCGGGGCCGTAGTGGCGCCCCTCCCCCCTTTGTGGGAGAAGGCGGGCGCACGCGGTAGGAGCGCACCGACAGCGCCGGAGCGGCAACCTACGCGGGGTCGGGCTTCATGGCCGTGGGGCGTGCGCGCGTTCGTCGCATAGCATGGGTGCGGACACTGCAGGCGGCATCAATCGTGCTTGTCGTTCCATGCTTCGCGCACCGGCCGCACCGCCCGGATCACCCAGGGAAGAAAGACACCCATGCAGATCAGGATCGGTTTCGACATCGAACTCGGCGTGACCGCCCCCACCGCATTGATCTACATGCTGCAGGTGCACCCGTCGCGCGCGGCGGACCTGCAAGGCGGGGAGAACATCACCATCAGCCCGCCGCTGGTCACCGACCACTACCGCGACAGCTTCGACAACCACTGCGCGCGCGTGCACATTCCGTACGGCACGAGCAGCGTGCGGCTGCGCAACCACGCGGTGGTGTACGACACCGGCTGGCCCGACCCGGTGGACTACGGCGCCATCGAGCACGGAGCGGCCGACCTTCCCGTGTCCACGCTGCCCTTCGTGCTGCCCAGCCGCTATTGCGAGGTCGACAGCGAGCTGCTGCAGTTCGCCTGGGCCAACTTCCTGAACGTGACGCCGGGCTGGTCGCGGGTGCAGGCCATCTGCGACTTCGTGCACCGGCACCTGCGCTTCGACTACCAGAACGCACGCGCCACGCGCACCGCGTTGGAGGGTTTCCGCGAGGGAACGGGCGTGTGCCGCGACTTCGCGCACCTGGCGATCACGCTGTGCCGCTGCATGAACATTCCGGCGCGCTACGTGACGGGCTACCTGGGCGACATCGGCATTCCGCCGGTGCGCTACCCGATGGACTTCAGCGCGTGGTTCGAGGTGTACCTGGGCAACCGCTGGCACACCTTCGACGCGCGCCACAACACGCCGCGCATCGGCCGCATCGTGATCGCGCGCGGACGGGACGCGGCGGACGTGCCGATCACGATGATGTTCGGGGCGAACACGCTGCAGCGGTTCGATGTGACGACGGAAGAAGTGCTGTAGCAGCGGTATTGCTCCTTCCCCCTTTGGGGGAAGGCGGGGATGGGGGCAGGCCTTCGATGAGGCGCCGCGTGGTCCTGGAGGCCGTCGTGCCCCCACCCCGACCCTCCCCCAAAGGGGGAGGGAGAAAAGCACAGGCCGCTACTTGTAGCCCAGCAGCTTCATCGCCGCGGCCAGCCCCTTGCGGCTGCCCTCCATCGCATCCCACGGCGTGTTCCCTATGTCGAACCGCTCCACCGCGTTCGCCACCGTCCACTGCGACGCGCTCGTCAGCTCCGGCAGCTCCTCCCACGCCACCGGCACCGACACCCCCAGCCCCGGCCGCGACCGCGCCGACCACGCGGCCACCGTCGTCGCGCCGAACCCGTTGCGCAGGTAGTCGACAAACACCTTGCCCACCCGGTTGCGCGGCCCGCTCTTGGCGACGAAGCGTTGCGGAATGGTCTGCGCAAGATGCACCACCACCGCCTGCGAAAAGCCCTTGACGGTGTCCCAGTCGTACTGCCGGCGCACCGGCACCACCACGTGCAGGCCCTTGCCGCCGCTGGTCTTCAGGAATGACGGCAGGCCCATCTCGTCGAGCAGCGTGCGCACCAGCATCGCGGCCTCCTGGATCTGCGGCCACGCCACGCCCTCGCCCGGGTCCAGGTCGAAGGTCATGCGGTCGGGCTTGCCGATGGCGCGCGAGGTGGCGTTCCAGGTGTGCAGCTCGATGACGTTCATCTGCGCCGCACCGATCAGCCCGGTCTTCGTGTCGATCTGCAGCAGCGGCTCGTGGCCCAGGTCGAGCGCGGGGTCGAGCAGCTTCACGCCGGGAATCTCGCGGTTCTGGATGTGCTTCTGGAAGAACAGCTCGCCGCCCACGCCCTCGGGCGCGCGCACCAGCGACACCGGCCGCCCGCGCAGGTGCGGCAGCATGAGCGTGGCCACGCGGTCGTAGTAGGCGGCGAGCTCGCCCTTGGTGGTGCCGCTCTGCTTGTCGATCACGCGCTCGGCGTGGCTGATCTTGAGTGCCATGGGTGGGGTCGCTCCCTTGTCCTTGTCCCTGTGCTCGCCCTTGCGCTTCGGCGCAGCGTCGGCGCCTTCGGCCGGCTGCGCGCGCTCACGGCGGATGTCGCGCGCGGGCTTGTCGGCGCGCAGGCCCTGGAACACCGAATGGCGCACGCGGTCTTCGCGCGTCCATTCGCCGAACGAGACCTCCGCCACCAGCGTGGGCTTGACCCACTGCGCCTTCACGCCCGCCGGCCGGGGCGCGAACGGGCAGTCGTCGGTGGCCAGCTTGTCGAGGCGGGCCTTGATGTCGGCCAGCCGGTTCGCGTCGAAGCCGGTGCCCACGTTGCCGCAATAGAGAAGCTTGCCGGTCACCTCGTCATGCACGCCCAGCAACAAGGCGCCGAACCCCGCGCGCGAGCCCTTGGGCGCGGTGTAGCCGCCGATCACGAACTCCTGGCGCTGCTGGTTCTTCAGCTTGATCCAGTCGGGCGAGCGGCGCGACACATAGGCCGAGCCCTTGCGCTTGCCGACGATGCCCTCGAAGCCGATGCGCGCGGATGACAACAGCAGGTCGCGCGGCGAAGCCTCGAAAGATTCGCTCAGGCGCAGGGGCGCGGGCGGCTTCTTGCCGAGCAGCTTCGCCAGCCGCGCGCGGCGCTCCTCGACGGGCAGCGCGCGCAGGTCTTCACCGTCGAGAAAGGGCGCGTCGAACAGCCAGTAGGCGATGCGCGACGTGGCGCCGCTGTCGAAGGCGTTCTGCAGCGCCTGGAAATCGGGCGCGCCGTTGTCGCCGTCGACCGTGATCTCGCCGTCGAGCCAGGCCGCGTCGGTGCGCAGCCTGGCCAGGGCCTTGGCCAGCGCGGGCAGCTTCGCGGTCCAGTCGTGGCCGTTGCGCGTGAAGCACTGCACCTTGCCTTTGTCGATGCGCGCGAGCAGGCGATAGCCGTCGAACTTCAGCTCGTACAGCCATTCGTCGGGCGATGCAGGCGGCGCCGCCGCGAGGGTGGCGAGCTGGGGCTGGAGCGTGGCGGGCAGCGCGACCTTGCGTGCGACCTTGCGTGCGACCTTGGTGGACGCCTTGGCGGGGGCCTTCGCAGCCGCGGCCTTCTTCGCAGGCGCCTTGGCACTCGCCACTTTCTTCGGCGGCTGGCCCACCTCGTCCACGCCCAGTCCGGTGATCACGCTCGCGGGTTGTTCGGCGAGCACGTCGTACTCGCCGAGCGCGCGCGACTCGCCGTCGCGCTCCTTGATGAGCAGCCAGGGCTCGTGCGACTCGTCGCCCTTGCCGTGCATGCGCACCAGCGTCCAGTGGCCGTGCAACTTCTCGCCGCGCAGCTCGAACTTGAGCTTGCCGGCCGCCAGCGCCTTGCGCGCATCGCTGGCATCGCCTTGCGGCAGCCAGTCGCCACGGTCCCAGACGATGACGCGGCCCGCGCCGTACTGCTTGGGCGGAATGGTGCCTTCGAAGTCCGCGTACGAAATCGGGTGGTCCTCCACATGCACGGCCATGCGCTTCACTGTCGGGTCGAGGCAGGGGCCCTTCGGCACGGCCCAGCTCTTCAGCGTGCCGTCGAGCTCCAGGCGAAAGTCGTAGTGCAGGTGGCTCGCGTGGTGCTTCTGGATGACGAAGGACAGCGTGCCCTTCGTTGTCTTGCCGCCCGTCTTGGGTTCGGGCGTGCGCGTGAAGTCGCGCTTGTCGTGGTAACGCGCCAGCGCCTGGCGCGCGGTCGATGCGGTGGTGCCCATGCCCGGGGTCCGGCGTCAGGCGGCGCGCCGGCTGCGGGCCGTGGGGGTGGCCTTGCGCGCGGGCTTGGCCGCGGGCTTCCGAGGCTTCGACGTGGCCTTGGGTGGAGGCTCATCGTCCTGGTCTTCCGCGTCTTCTTCAGCGTCGTCGGCCTTCGCCCTCGGCTTGCCGCCGCCCTTGCGCAGGCTGCGCTGCAGCAGCTCGGTCAGGTCGATGATCTTGGCGCCGCGGCCTTCGCCGGCGCTGCTTTCCTCGGGCTCGGGCTGGGTCACCGTCTCGGTCTGGCCGGCCTTCACCTTCTTGTCGACCAGCCGCAGGATCTCATCCTTGAACTCGTCCTTGAATTCGTCGGGGTCCCAGTCGGTGCTCATGTTGTCGACCAGCTGGCTGGCCATCTTCAGCTCGCGCTCGCTCAGGCCGGCCTTCTTCACGTCTTCGGAGGGCAGCGGCAGGTCGGCCCAGGGCCGGATGTCCGCGCCCCAGCGCAGCAGGTTCAGCACCAGCCCCGGCCCGGTGGGCACCAGCACCGCCAGGTGCTGCTTGGTCTGGATGACGACGCGCGCCACGCCCACGCGGCCGCTGCGGTGCAGGGTTTCGCGCAGCAGCGCGTACACCTTGGCGCCACGGTTGATGGGCGCCACGTAGTAGGGCCGCTCCAGGTACACGAAGGGAATGCCGTCGGCGGGCACGAAGGTTTCTATCTCGATGGTCTGCGTGCTCTTGGGGTAGGCCGCCGAAATCTCGTCGTCGCTGAGCACCACGTACTCGCCGTCTTCGTAGGCGATGCCCTTCACGATGTGCTCGCGCGCGATTTCCTTGCCGGTCTTCTTGTTGATGCGCTTGTAGCCCACCGGGTCCATGGTGCGCTTGTCGAGCCAGTCGAAGTCGATGCCGTGGTCGGAGGTGGCGGAATAGAGCGCGACCGGAATGTGGACCAGGCCGAAGCTGATCGCGCCCTTCCACAGGACGCGCGGCGTGGTGGCTTTCTTGGTGATCGGCGTGGTGGACATGGGCGCACTCCTTCAGGCTTCGAATGTGCGCCGCCCGTGGCCGGGCGGTGTAGGAGCGCGGCGCCAGCCGTGGTCAGGCGGGGCCGAGGGTGCCTGGAACCTTGGGCAGTGGCCCGAGTTCACGCTCGCTCGGGTGCGCGAAGTAGAACCACTCGGTGCCGGGCAGCGCCACGGCGTTGGGGAACACGATGAAGCCGTCGCCCGGCGCGCTCACCAGTGTGCCGTCGTGGCGCATGCCGATGGGCTCGCCGCGCTGCACGGCGTCGAAGGTGGCCCAGTCGCGCACGAAGCTGTCTTCCTCGTGCAGGCGGTCGGTCACGCTGGCCAGGCGCAGCAGCGTGGGCTGCGCCGACGCGGCCGGCAGGCCGTCAGGCAGCGCCGCCATGCCCAGCAGCGCGAGCGTGCGGCGAATGGCGCGCCACGCCACCTCGGGCGCCTGCGGGTCCAGGTGCTGGCCGCATTCGAGCGTGACGCCGTAGCCGCCCTGGCTGCGGATGTATTCGTTGGTGCCGCGGCCGAAGTCGAGCGCGGCCTCGTCGGCCGGCGCGCCGCCCGCGCGCTGCGCGAGGCCGGCGGCGTAGATGTCGAGCCAGCCTTCCACCACGATGGGCGTGCCGATGTGCAGCGCCAGCTGGCCCTCTTCGAACGAACGGGCGAAGGGCTCCAGCGTGCCGCTGTTGTCGCGCGGGCCGATCATGGAAAACGCCTCGCCCTCGCTCTGGAAGGAATGCAGGTCGAGCAGCACGTCGTGGCGCGCGATGAGCGGCGCCAGCACGTTGGTGATGCGGGCCTCGTAGTCGGCGGGCTGCGCGCTGGGGCGGAACAGCCGGTTGAGGTTGCGCTCGCCCTCGCGCCGCAGGCGCCGTCGCGCGAGCGGGTTGGCCACGGGCACCAGCGTGAGTTCGCCGCGCCGCAGTTGCAGCGCGCCGGCCTCGAGCTCGGCCACGGTGCGCTCGATGCCCAGCGTGCCGGAGACCTCGTCGCCGTGCACCCCGCCCAGCACGAGCAGCCGCGGGCCGGGGGTGAGCGAGGCGAAGGTGTGGATGCGCAGGCTGTCGGTGGCCAGGGCGGCGAGAGGATCGGAGGACATGCAGAGGATTATTGCGGAGGCACCTTGCCGGAAGCAAAGATGGCAGCGGGGTCGCTACGCAATCGATAGCGGCCATTCACATGCCTATTCGCATGCCAATCACATGCCTACAGGGGCAGGCTTGCCTGTCCTACCGGCCTGGCGCCGCGGGCGCGGCACGCTTGCAGCCACTACAAGGAGCAGCCGCCATGAACACGAAGACGAACACGAAAACCCAGCCCAGCGACAAGACCGCCGACGCGAACGACGGCAAGACCAAGGTGCAGCAAGGTGGCGAAGCCGCCCCGCGGCTGCCCAACGAGCACGACCAGTCGTCAGACAGCCAGCAGACGCAGGACGGGCAGGCGCCCGAGGTGGGCCGCAAGGCGCATGACGACGTGGAGCGCGGCGTGGTCGACACCGACCGCGGTCCGGAGGCCGACCGGGTCTACAACGACAAGGTCAAGCGCTGAAAAACAGGCTGAAAAAGGCGCCTGAATGAAGGCGATGAATATCAGGCCGCCGGAATGCTGGCGAGCTGCTTGCGCATGTCGCCGATGACCGCGCCGTAGTCCTTGGCATTGAAGATGGCGCTGCCCGCCACGAAGGTGTCGGCGCCGGCCGAGGCCACGCGCGCGATGTTGTCGACCTTGATGCCGCCGTCCACCTCCAGGCGGATGTCGCGCCCACTCTGCTCGATGCGCTTGCGCGCGAGTTCGATCTTGCGCAGCGCCGAGTCGATGAAGCTCTGGCCGCCGAAGCCGGGGTTCACGCTCATGATCAGGATCAGGTCGATGTCGTCGATGGCCCAGTCCAGCGCTTCCAGCCCCAGCCCGGGGTTGAACACCAGCCCGGCCTTGCAGCCCGCGCCCTTGATGGCCTGGATGCTTCGGTTCACGTGCGGCGAGGCGTCGGGGTGGAAGCTGATGTAGTCGGCGCCCGCTTCCGCGAAGGAGGCGGCCAGCGCGTCGACCGGCTGGATCATCAGGTGCACGTCGATGGGCACGGGCGTGCCGTCGGCTTTCTTGGCGTAGGGCTTGAGCGCGTGGCAGATCATCGGGCCGAAGGTCAGGTTCGGCACGTAGTGGTTGTCCATCACGTCGAAGTGGATCCAGTCGGCGCCGGCCGCGATCACGTCGGTCAGTTCTTTGCCGAGGTGCGCGAAGTCGGCGGACAGGATGGAGGGCGCGATGCGAAACGGGGTGCTCATAACCCCCGATTCTCGCAGCCGATGGAAGTCCGACGAAAGGCCTCCGTTACCATGCGCCCCATGTCAAACAGCCCCTTCAGCGTCCAGGTCGAACCGCGCTACCTGGCCGAGCAGTCTTCCCCCACGGACAACATCTACACGTTTTCGTACACGGTCACCGTCACGAACACGGGGTCGGTGGCGGCCCAGCTGATCGCACGCCACTGGCTCATCAACGACGCCTCGGGCCACCCGCAAGAGGTGAAGGGCCTGGGCGTGATCGGGCAGCAGCCGCTGCTGGCGCCGGGCGAATCCTTCCGTTACACGAGCGGCTGCCGCCTGCAGGCGCCCAGCGGCACCATGCACGGCAGCTACCTGGTGGTGACCGAAGAAGGCGAACGCTTCGACGTGACCATCCCGATGTTCGTGCTCGAGGCCGACGTGGGCGGCGCACCTGTCTCGCGCGTGTTGCATTAGCGCTCCCCCAGGCTTCGCGCACTGCGTGTCGCTTCTCCTCCCCCCTCGCCGGGGGCGACACCGGCGGCCCGGCAAAGCCGGTTCCGCGGTGTCTCTTGAACTGAATTACTGACCCCGACCTTCATGGCTGCCGCATCGCGCGACTTGCAGGGGCTGCTTGCCGGCCTCGACCCGACGGCCGATGTGGCGCAGCGCCACATCTGGCTCATCGACCTCTTCGACTGGCTGCGCGGCGACCGTGCGTCGCCCCAGGCGGCGATGGGCCGCGTGCAGCTGCTGCTCGACGCCATCGAGGCGCGGCCCGAGCTGCGCGAGCGCCTGCGCGCCTGGTGGCGCGCCTTCACGCGGGCGGTCGACCTGACCACGCTGCTGGCCGACTACGGCTTCGCGCCGCGCACCGCCTTCGCCAGCGAACTGGCCGAGCGGCTGCGCCGCAAGATATTGCCGGGCACGCCCGAGACCACCGACGCGTCGGACCTGTTCCGCATGGTGCTGCCGGGCGTGTTCGACGCGGGCTGGATCGCGCTGCTCGACGACACGCAGCTCGCGCGCATCGGCGCGCTGCTGGCAGACACCTCGCCAGACGCCCCGCTGGACGGCCCGCTGGATGCTCCGCTCGACACTTCGGTCAGCGACGCCGCCCCGCGCTGGCGCCACACCGTGATGGACGCCGTGACCTACTGCGCCAGCCAGGTGGTGGCCGCCGGCTTCTCGCCGGAGCTGCGCCTGCGCATGAGCGCCGAGCTGGGCGCCGCGCGCCCCTTTCATTCGCTGATGGCCGACCTGGACCACCTGCGCGAGCAGATGTTCGTGCAGCCGCGCGACGCGCAGGCGCTGCAGGCGGCCTTCGTCGCCTTTCGCGACCGACTCGAGGCCTGCCGCGCGGTGACGTCGTCGGTCTACACGCACCTGGAAGACAACGGCATCTCCGTGGGCCTGGTGTTCCGGCTGCGGCAGCTGCGCGAGCGGGTGCTGCGCATTCGCGAGCTGCTCGACTGCCTGATGTCGCCCACGCCCGCGCCCAGCGTGGCGCGGCTGGTCGGCAAGCTGGTGCTGGCGGGCGGCGAGCGCAACAGCATCCGCGCGCTGATCGCCTCCAACTCGTCGATGCTGGCCGCCAAGGTGACCGAGCGCAGCGCCGAGACCGGCGAGCACTACATCACCCGCGACCGCGCCAGCTACGCGCAGATGGTGAAGAAGGCCGCGGGCGGCGGCGCGCTCACCGCCCTCACGGTGCTGCTGAAGTTCAGCATCTACGCGCTGGGGCTGTCGGCCTTCTGGAGCGGGCTGGGCGCCGGCCTCATGTATGCGGCCAGCTTCGTCGCGATCCAGCTGCTGCACCTGACGCTGGCCACCAAGCAGCCCGCCATGACGGCGCCGGCGCTGGCCGCGCGGCTGCGCGACATCAAGTCCGACGGCGCGGTGGGCGACTTTGTCGACGAGGTCGCCAACCTCGTGCGCTCGCAGGTGGCCGCGGTGCTGGGCAACGTGCTGGTGGTGGTGCCGGCGATGCTGGCGGTGGCGCTGCTGGTGCAGGCGGCGCGGGGGCGGCCGCTGCTCGACGCGGCGCATGCCGCGGCCACGCTCGATTCGCTGTCGCTGCTCGGCCCGACCGCGCTTTACGCGGCAATCACCGGCATCCTGCTGTTTTCGGCCAGCATCATCGCTGGTTGGACAGAAAACGCCTTTGTCCTGCATCGCCTGGACTCCGCCATGCGTTACAACCCCCGCATCGGCGCCTTTCTGGGCGCCGCCCGGGCCCGACGCTGGGCCGACTTCATGCGCACACACATCTCAGGCTTCGCCTCCAACATCTCGCTGGGACTCATGCTCGGACTGCTGCCCGCGTTCGCGGGTTTCTTCGGGCTCGGGCTGGATGTGCGGCACGTGACACTGTCGGCCGGGCAGATTGCCGCGGCGGCCGCCTCCACGGGCCTCGCGGTGCTGCAGCAGCCCGCCCTGTGGTGGGCGGTGGCGGCCATTCCGGTCATTGGCGCGCTCAATGTGAGCGTGAGTTTCTATTTCGCTTTCCGGCTGGCGCTGCGCGCGCACAGCGTGAGCCTGGGCGACCGCGCACGCATCCGCAGCGCGATCTGGGCACGCTGGCGCAGCCGGCCGGTGAGCTTCTTCCTACCTGCATGAACCTGACGAGCTTCTTCAACGATCTGCTGGGCTTCTGGTCCGAATGGGTGCGCCCCTCGGCCGGCCTGCCCACGGTGCTGTGGTCGCTGCTGCTGGCCGCGGCCGCGGCCTCCGGCCACCTGGTGCAGCGCTACCTGGGGCTGCCCAAGGTCATCGGCTATTCGCTGGTGGGCGCGGTGGTGGGTTTTGCCGGCTTCGAGGGCGCCATCTGGCCGCTGCGCGGGCTGAGCCTGTTCCTGCTGGAGCTCGGCGTGGCCGTGGTGCTGTTCGAGGCCGGCGGGCGGCTGCCGCTGCGCTGGTTTCGCCACAACCCGATGGTGCTGGTGCAAAGCCTGCTGGAAGCCACGCTCACCTACTTCGGCGTGTACTGGATATTGACGCTGCTCGGCCTGCCCGAGCCGGTGGCCAACCCCATCGCGCTGATGGCGATCGTCGCCTCGCCCGCGGTGCTGAGCCGCGTGATCATCGACACCCGCGCCGCCGGCCCCGTTACCGAGCGCGCCATGACGCTGGCCACGCTCAACACCTTTTACGCGCTGGCGCTGGGCTACGCGCAGGCCGGGCTCATCGAGCGCGCGCCGCAGACGCTGCTGCAAAAGCTCTACCCGGTGGCGGTGGTGCTGGGCCTGTCGTTCGTGGTGGGCGGCATCATGGCGCTGGCGCTGCGCTCTGCCCTGCGGGTGATGAGCCCGACCAGCGAGAACACCTCCATCCTGCTGCTGGCGATCATCGCGGCCGGTGCCGCGCTCACTGCGCACATCGGCGGCTCGGCGCCGCTGGCCGCGCTCATCGGCGGCGTGCTGCTGAAAACACTCAACCCCAAGCCCTGGGCCTGGCAACGCCAGCTGGGCACGGCTGCCTCGCTGCTGACCATGCTGATGTTCGTGCTGGTGTCCATCGTGGCGGCGCAGGCCGACTGGACATTGCCCGTGGCCAGCGTGGTGCTGGCGGTGATCGGCGTGCGCCTGGTCACCAAGATCGCCGGCGTGGCCATTGCCAATCCCGGCAGCGGCGCCAGCTGGAAGCAGGCGTTCTGGGTGGGCTGCGCGATGTCGCCGCTGTCGTCGATCGCGCTGCTCATCGCCTCCAATTTCGCGACCGCCTCTCCGCTGCTGGGCACCATGATCACGCAGGTTGCGCTGCCCTCCATCCTGCTGATGGAAGTGGTGGGCGCGGTGCTGGCCACGGTGGCCATCCACGCGGTGGGCGAGAGTTCGGTGCCCTGGGCGCCCCAGGCCTTCAGCACCACCGAGGACACGCAGCGATGAGCACGGCAGTGAACACCCCCTTCGACCCCGACAGCGACGACTTCCGCTCGGCCCCGTTGCCGGTCGACCCCGACAGCCGCACCGTCAAGCTCGAGCCCTTCAACAAGTCGGAGGCGCTGTCGCTGGGCGTGGAGCTGGAGCTGCAGCTCGTGAACACGCACGACTACGACCTGGCCCCCTACGCCGAGGACATGCTGCGCCTGATGGCGCAAACCCCGCTCCCCGGCAGCGTGGTGCCCGAGATGACCTCGAGCATGATCGAGATCTCGACCGACATCTGCCACTCGGCGCAGGACGTGATCACGCAGCTTTCGCCCATTCGGGAGGCGCTCATCCGCAATGCCGACAAGCTCAACATCGCGGTGGTGGGCGGCGGCACGCATGCCTTCCAGCAGTGGCACGAGCGGCGCATCTATGACAAACCGCGCTTTCGCGAACTGTCGGAGCTGTACGGCTACCTGAGCAAGCAGTTCACCATCTTCGGCCAGCACGTGCACATCGGCTGCCCCGACGCCGACGCGGCGCTGCTCATGCTGCACCGCATGTCGCGCTACATCCCGCACTTCATCGCGCTGTCGGCGTCGTCGCCCTTCGTGCAGGGGCAGGACACGCAGTTCGACTCGGCGCGGCTGAACTCGGTGTTCGCGTTTCCGCTGTCGGGCCGCGCGCCCTTCACCACCAGCTGGAAGGAGTTCGAGGCCTACTTCGAGCGCATGACCCGCACCGGCGTGGTTCGCAGCATGAAGGACTTCTACTGGGACATTCGCCCCAAGCCCGAGTTCGGCACCATCGAGATCCGCGTGTTCGACACGCCGCTCACGGTGGAGCGCGCCGCGGCGCTGGCGGGCTACGTGCAGTCGCTGGCGGCGTGGTTCCTGCAGGAGCAGCCCTTCGAGCCCTGCGAGGACGACTACCTCGTGTACACCTACAACCGCTTCCAGGCCTGCCGCTTCGGGCTGGACGCGGTGTACGTCGACCCGGCCACCGGCCAGCACATGCCGCTGCGCGAGCACATCCTGATGACGATGACGCAGCTCGAGTGGCACAGCGAGGCGCTGAACGCCACGCAGGCATTGGGCGAGCTGCGCACCAGCGTGGAGGCCAACCGCAACGACGCGCGCTGGCTGCGCGAGAAACAAGGCAAGGAACGGCTGCTGGCCGAGGTGGTGCGCCAGGCCTCGCTGCGCTTTCGCGGGCAGGCCTGACGGGTCTGGTGGGCCTGACGGGCCTGCACCGAGGCCGGGCCTTCAGCCCGGCGCCGCGTCCTGCGAAAACTGCCTGCGGTACGCCGTGGGCGACACCTTGAACGCGCCCACGAAGTGCTTGCGCAGCGACACCGCCGAGCCGAAGCCCGCGTCGGTCGCCACGCGCTCCACCGGCCTGTCGGTGGTTTCCAGCAGCCGCTGCGCCAGCGCGAGCCGCTGGTTCTGCAGCCACTGGCCGACGGTGGTGCCGGTGGATTCGCGAAAGCGCCGCGTGAAGGTGCGCCGGCTCATCAGCGCGCGCCCGGCCAGCGCGTCCAGCTCGTGCGCGGTGTGCAGGTGGCGCCCCAGCCATTCCAGCAGCGGCGTGAGGCGGTCGCGTTCCGCCGCGGCCGGCATCGGCTGCTGGATGTACTGCGCCTGCCCGCCCTGGCGGTGTGGCGCCACCACCATGCGCCGCGCGGCGCGGTTGGCGGTCTCGGCGCCGTAGCGCACGCGCAGCAGGTGCAGGCAGCAGTCGATGCCCGCGGCGGTGCCGGCCGACGTGAGCACATCGCCGTCGTCGACGTACAGCACCTCGGGCTGCAGCGTGACCTTCGGGTATTGCCGCGCGAAGGCCTCCGCCAGGTTCCAGTGCGTGGTGGCCGGCCGGCCGTCGAGCAGGCCCGCCTCGGCCAGCACGAAGGCGCCCAGGCACAGCCCGACGATGGTGGCGCCGCGGCGGTGCGCGGCCTGCAAGGCGCGGATCAGCTCGGGCGGCGCGGGCCGGCCGTCGTCGCGCCACGAGGGCACCACCACGATCTGCGCACGCCGTATCACCTGGAGCCCGTGCTGCACGCCCAGCGTGAAGCCCGCGTTGGTCCGCAGGGGGCCGGGCTCGCTCGCGCACACGCGCAGGCGAAAACGCGGGGTGCCAGCTTCGGTGCGGTCCTCGCCGAACACCATGCAGGGCACGGAGAGATGGAACGGACTGATGCCGTCGAAGGCCACGACGGCGATGGTTTCAGCAGGGGTCCCGGTGGTTTCGACGGCGGCTTTTCGCATGGCCCGATGTTATCGATGAATGGCTGACGGGCCACTTTCGGCGCAAGGCCCGGAAGCGAAGAATCGGGCCATCGACATCCCACAACGACCGAAGCCACCAAGGACCCAGACCATGAGCCAACCCGCACCGCGCCGTGCCCTCGTCGTGATCGACGTGCAGAACGAATACTTCGAGGGCGGCGGCCTGCCCATCGAGTACCCGCCGGTCGCGCAGTCGCTGCCGAAGATCACGCAGGCCATGGACGCCGCGCACGCGGCCGGCACGCCCGTGGTGGTGGTGCGCCACCACGCGCCCAAGGGCGCGCCCGTGTTCCAGGCTGACGCGCACAACGGCCAGCTGCACCCCGAGGTCGCCAAGCGCCCGCACGACCACCTCGTGACCAAGGCGCTGCCGAGCGTGTTCGCCGGCACCGACTTCGCCGAATGGATCGCGCAGAACCGGATCGACACCCTGAGCGTGGCCGGCTACATGACGCACAACTGCGACGCCTCCACCGTGTACGAGGCGCTGCACCGCGGGCTGAACGTGGAGTTCCTGTCGGACGCGACCGGCGCGCTGCCTTACGAGAACGCGGCGGGCCGCGCCAGCGCGGAAGAAATCCACCGCGTGTTCAGCGTGGTGTTCCACAGCAACTTCGCGGCCGTGGCGACCACCGACGCATGGGTCGTGGCGCTGCAGGCCGGCCAGGCCCTCGAGAAGGACAACGTGGTCATGTCCAACCGCCGCGCGCGGGGCTGAGCCGGCAGCCCTTATGCTTCACCCCCCATGGGTGAATTCGACCTGATCACACGCTACTTCAAGCGCCCCGCCGTGCGCTCTCCGCTCGGCGTGGGCGACGACTGCGCGCTGCTGGCGCCCGCGGCGGGCATGCAGCTCGCCGTGTCTTCCGACATGCTGGTCGAGGGGCGGCACTTTCTGTCCACCGTCGAGCCCGCGCGGCTGGGCCACAAGGCGCTGGCGGTGAACCTCAGCGACCTGGCGGCCTGCGGCGCGAAGCCGCTGGCCTTCATGCTCGCGCTCGCGTTGCCGGGCGTGGACGAGCCCTGGCTCGAAGGCTTCTCGCGCGGCCTGTTCGCGCTGGCCGACGCGCACGGCTGCGAGCTGGTGGGCGGCGACACCACGCGCGGCCCGCTCAACATCTGCATCACCGTGTTCGGCGAAGTGCCGGCCGGCGCGGCGCTGCTGCGCTCGGGCGCGCGCGCGGGCGACGACATCTGGGTGAGCGGCACGCTGGGCGATGCGCGGCTGGCGCTGGAAGTGTTCCGCGGCACGATCGCGCTGTCGGCCGAGGCCTTCGAGGCCGCGCGCTTTCGCATGGAGCAGCCCACGCCGCGCGTGGCGCTGGGCCAGGCATTGCGCGGCGTGGCCACGTCGGCGGTGGATGTGAGCGACGGGCTCATCGGCGACCTGGGCCACATCCTGGCGGCGAGCCGGGTCGGCGCCACGCTCGACGCCGATGCCACCACGGCGCTGGTCGCCGCCGAGGCGCCGGGGTTGCGCACCGAGCTGCTGCGCACTTGCGCGCTCTCGGGGGGCGACGACTACGAGCTGGTGTTCACCGCGCCGCCCTCGGCGCGCGAGGCGGTGATGCAGGCCGGCGCGCACAGCGCCACGCGCGTCACGCGCATCGGCGGCATCGAGGCCGATGCCGGACTGCGCATCGTGGACGCGGCCGGCGCGCCGGTGTCGCAGCGCTTCGGCTCGTTCGACCACTTCGTCTGAGGCGCCAAGCCGCGGCGCGCCAGGCGCTTCAGCGTTGACGTGGTGCTCAGGAGCCCCGCACCATCGCCTGCATCTTGCGTTGCGCGGCGTTGATGGCGGCGGACTGGCCGTTCAGCTGCTGCAGCATCTTGTTGAACTCGGCCTGCACCACCGGGTCGGTCACGCTCACCGTGCTGCCCGAGATCTGGATCTTCGACTTGTTCTGCTCGATGTAGCCGCCGATGGCCAGCGCGCTGTCGAACACGGCGTCGAGCGCGGGGAACACTTCCTTGAAGGTGGTCGAGGGCTCGGTCACGGTCTTGGCGTAGGCCTTGTCGTAGACCTGCTTCAGGTCGTCGGGCTGCTTGAGCTGCGCGTGCGCGGCGTCGGCCTTGGCGGTCTGCTGGTCGAGCGCGGTGCGCAGGCCGGCCAGGCCGTCCTTCGCGGCCTTGATGTCGTCGCGGCGCGAAACCAGGTCGCCGATGGAGCGCAGCCCGCCCTTGGCCATGATCTGCGTCATCGGCTGGCTCACCGACTGGTTCATGCCTTCGTTGAAATCGGTGATCACCGCGTAGTGCTGCGCGTAGTCGCCGAAGGACGACTTCTCTTCGGCCGTGGGCTTGGGCACGTGGATGCCGGGCTTGTCGAGCACGCGGGTCTGCAGGTAGGTGCTGAAGGCCTGGCGCTGCTCGGCCTCCTTGTTGCCGCAGGCCACCAGCGCGAAGCTGAAGGCCAGCAGGAGCGACAGGGTCCCGAAACGTTGAACGAAATTTCTCATGGGGCAAGGCCCTCCCGCTTGTTGTGAATGCGAAAAATTATAGGGAGCGCCTTGTTGCGTCGGTGCAGGCGAGCGCCGCGACCTGCGGTGCGCTGCGGCGGCCTGCGGCCCGTCAGGATCCCCGCCGGACCACGGCGCGAAAGGCCAGCCAGACGGCCACCGCGGGCGCGATCGCGAAGCTCGCGAACAGCCAGGCGGCCGCCGACTGCGCACCCGTCACCCCGCCCGGCGTAGTGAGCCCCGCCGCGTTCGCCACCAGCCCCGCCACCGCGGCGCCCACGGCCATGCCGTAGAGCTGCACGGTGGTGATCGAGGCGGAGGCCAGGCCTTCCTCGCCCTTGGGTGCGAGCGACATCACGCGCGTCAGCAAATGCGGCCAGCCGATGCCCACGCCGAGCCCCACGGCCGCCAGCGCGATGGCCACCAGCAAGGTCTCCGCACCCGAGCCGAAGCGGCCCGGCGCGGGCAGCAGCAGCGCGAGTGCCGCGAGGCCCAGCGTGCAGATCACCGGGCCGGCGCGCAGCATGCGGTCGGCGCCCGCGCCGCTGCGGCCCGACGAGCTCAGCGAGCCCACGCTCCAGCCGCCGGCCATCGCCGCGGTGAGGTAGCCCGCCGCCAGCGGCGAGTGGCCGTGCAGCAGCTGCAGGAAGTACGGCACGAAGATCTCGGTGGTGGTGCCGATGAGCAGCAGCGCCACGCTCGCGTAGATGGCGCCCAGCGGCGCGCGCATCGAATACGCGCCGCTCGGCAGCACGCGCACGGCGGCGCGGCTGTCGATGCGCGTGGCCGCGAAGCCGATGGCCAGCCCCAGCGCCACGCCGAGCGCCTGCCACGCCAGGCTGGACCACAGGCCGCTGGCCGCGATCACCAGCACCGAGGCCGCGAGCAGGCCGATCTGCACGGCCGGCACGCGGGGCAGCGTGGCGGGGCGCGCGTGCACCACGCCGGCCGAGGGGCGCAGCTGCACCAGCACCAGCAGCGCCTGCGCGGCCGCCACCGGCAGCAGGAACCAGAAGGCCCAGCGCCAGTGCCCGGCCTGCGCGAAGAGCCCGCCCACCGCCGGCCCGCACAGCGTGGCCACGCCCCACATGCCCGACACCAGCGCCACCGCGCGTGGCCACAGCCGCTGCGCGAACACCAGCTGGATGAGCCCGTAGCTCAGCGCGGCGAGCAGGCCGCCGCCCAGCCCCTGCACCGTGCGGCCCGCGAGCATCCAGGCCATGGCCGGCGCCAGCGCGCAGCCGACGGAGCCGGCGCTGAACACCGCCAGCGCGGCCAGGCAGGCGCCGCGCGGCCCCAGCACCGCGAGCAGCCGCACCGACAGCGTGGCGCCCAGGATCGAGCCGACCACGAAGAGCGTGGTGCTCCAGGCATACCAGTCGAGCCCGCCGATCTCGCGCACCACCGAGGGCAGCACGGTGGTCACGATGTGCACGTTGACGGCGTGCAGCGCCACGCCGCCGGTGAGCGCCAGCGCGCGCCAGCCGTTGCGCCCGCTGAAGAGCTCGCGCCATGCGGCAGTGGGCGGTGGCGACGAAGGGGCTGGGCGCACGGCGGCGGAAGAAGAAGACATGAGGGAATGCGAAGCTCGAAAAGGAAGCCCCGATGCTAGGGGCCCGGGCCCAATTAAACAAGCAATTGCTTTGATTAATAAAATTGCCGGGCCAGCGGGCCGTGCCGCAGATGCGCGACACTCCTGCCCCTGATGCAAGCCGCTTCTTCTACGCCCTCACCCTCGCCCTCCCCCTCCGGCCCCGTGCCCCCACCCCCGATGCGCCGCGCCACGCTGCGCTTCATGCTCTCCCACCCCGCGCACTACATCGCGCTGGGTTTCGGCTCGGGCCTGCCGCGCATCGCGCCCGGCACCGTGGGCACGCTGTGGGCGTGGGCGGCCTTCGTAGTGATGCAGCTGTGGTTCACGCCCGCGACCATCGGCTGGATCATCCTGGCGTCGCTGCCCATCGGCTGGTGGGCCTGCACCGTGACCGCGCGCGACATGAACGTGGCCGACCCCGGCGCCGTGGTGTGGGACGAGGTGGTCGCCTTCTGGATCGTGCTGTGGCTGGTCACGCCGGCCGGATTGCTGGCGCAGGCCATCGCCTTCGGGCTGTTCCGTTACTTCGACGCCGCCAAGCCCGGCCCGGTGGCCTGGGCCGACGGCTTGTTCAAGCAGCGCGACGCGGCGCAGGTGCGCTGGTGGCACGCGGGCTTTGGCATCATCCTGGACGACCTGGTGGCGGCCTTCTGCACGCTGCTCGTGATTGCGCTGTGGCGCGCATGGTGAACCCGATGGACTCTTCGCTTTCTTCTTCGACGCAGCCGGCCCCGGCCGAGCTCAGCAACCTCACGGACCTCGCCGACCTGGATACACCGGCGCTCGTGGCGACGCTGGCCGGCCTGCTGCAGCACAAGGGCTGGATGCTCGCCACCGCCGAGAGCTGCACCGGCGGCCTCATCGGCGCCGCCTGCACCGAGCTGGCCGGCTCCAGCGCCTGGTACGAGCGCGGCTTCATCACCTATTCGAACGAAGCCAAGACCGCGCTGCTGGGCGTGGACGCGGCCGTGATCGCCGCGAACGGCGCGGTCAGCGAGCCGGTGGCGCGCGCCATGGCCACGGGCGCCGTCGCCCGGTCGGTGCCCGCGCGCGTGTCCCTGGCCGTGACCGGCGTGGCCGGCCCCACCGGCGGCACGCCCGACAAGCCGGTGGGCACGGTGTGGTTCGGCTGGTCGGTCGACGGCAGCGTGCGCACCGAGCGCCGCCGCTTCGACGGCGACCGCGCCACGGTGCGCGCGGCCACGGTGCGGCACGCGCTGCAGACGCTGGTCGGGCTGCTCGGCCGCTGACCCCCGATTTTTTTCAACCAAGAGGCCTCATGACCGCAGCCACCAACGCCCAGACCATCGAGCGCTTCTACAGCGCGTTCGCCAAGCTCGACGCCGCCACCATGCAGGCCTGCTACGCCAGCGACGCGCAATTCGACGACGAGGCCTTCTCGCTGCGCGGGCGGCGCGAGGTGGGCGGCATGTGGCGCATGCTGGCCTCGGCCACGCAGGCCAAGGGCGCCGACGTGTGGCGCCTGACCTGGCGCGACGTGAAGGCCGACGACACCTCCGGCAGCGCCCACTGGGACGCGCACTACCGCTTCAGCGCCACCGGGCGCCTGGTGGACAACAGCATCGACGCGCGCTTCACCTTCACGCCCGACGGCCTCATCGCCACGCACCGCGACAGCTTCGCGTTCTGGACCTGGTCGCGCCAGGCGCTCGGCGCGCCGGGCCTGCTGCTGGGCTGGAGCCCGATGCTGCGCAAGAAGGTGCGCGCCACGGCCGCCGCCAATCTTGCCAACTACCTTGCACGCCAACCATGAGCAACACCGACCTCGCCTTTTCGAACAACGAAGCCCAGCACCGCTACGAAGCCGCGCTGAACGGCAAGCTCGCGGCCTATGCCGAGTACAACCTGCTGACCGACGCGATCATGTTCACGCACACCGAGGTGCTGCCCGAACACGAAGGCAAGGGCGTGGGCTCGGGCATCGCGAAGCATGTGCTGGACGAGGCCCGCGCCAAGGGGCTGCATGTGATTCCGGTGTGCCAGTTCATCGCGGGGTACATCCGCAAGCACCGCGAGTACGCCGACCTGGTTCGCCCGGACATCCAGCGCGCCTTCAAGATCTGACGGAATCCCCGGCCGATTCGGCCTTCGGCGCGGGCAGCCACGCGAAGGCCGCGACGCCCGCCACCAGCAGCGCGGCGATGGTGCCCAGCACGGCCGTGAGCGGGTCTGCGCCGTGCGCCGCGGCCACCGAGGCGGCCACGCCGGTGCCCCACTGCATCAGCGCCACGCCGAGGAACATGGCCATGGTGAACACCGCCATCGCGCGGCCGGTGAGCGTGGCCGGGTAGGCGCCGCGCACGTCGGCGTACTGCCACACGATGAAGCCCGAGAGCACGCCGATGAGCACCATGCCGGCGATGTCGAGCCAGGCCGAGTGCAGCACGGCGATGAGCGCGAACAGCGCCGCGTAGCCCAGCGCGCAGACCACGATCCAGCGGCGGCGCCCCGCGCCGTCGCGGTCCAGCCGGCCGAACAGCGGCGCGCCGAACAGCGAAATGACCGACACCGCCAGCGCCACGTTGCCGCTCTGCACCAGCGAGTAGCCGTGGCGCTCCATCATGAGCGGGCCCAGCCACAGGCCGCGCAGCGAGATGAAGGCGGCATACGTCACGGCACCGAGCACCACGATGCCCAGCGTGTGCGGCATGGCGAACAGCGCGCCGAACTGGCGGATGGCATCGGGAATGGATTCCCTGTTTTGCGGCACCGCCGAGGCCGGCTCGTGCACCCAGTGCCAGATGGCCAGCCAGGCCAGCGCCGCGGCCACGGCCAGCACCACGAAGCCCGCGCGCCACGAGTACGCCTGCACCAGCCAGGCGAGCGGCGTGCCGGTCACCAGCATGCCCAGGCCGCCGATGGCCAGCACCATGCCCGACACAGTGGCGAAGCGCGCCGCCGGAAAGTGCCGCGCGATGAACACGGTGCACACCAGGAAGGCCGGCGCGCAGCCGATGCCGATCAGCGCCTGCCCGGCCACCAGCATGAGGTAGCTGGACGACACCGACGACAGCAGCGCGCCGGCAATGGCCACCGGAAACGCCACCAGCACGGTGCGCCGCACGCCGTGCAGGTCGATGCCGATGCCCATGAACAGCTGCATGGCGCCGAACGCGAAGTGGAAGGCGCCCGAGAAGATGCCCAGGGCCTGGGCGGACAGGTGGAAGTCGGCCTGCAGCGGGCTCGCCATGATGGCGCCCACCGTGCGAAAGGCCTGGCTGAGCGCGACCCCGGCGCACAGCGCCAGCACCATCACCCAGGCGGCCCGGGGCGTCAGCGGTTCGCGGTCGGCCACGGCACCGGGTCCTGTGTCAGGCCCCGTGGCACTTCTTGTACTTCTTGCCGCTGCCGCAGGGGCAGGGGTCGTTGCGGCCCGGCTCGGCCTCCTTGCGGATCGTCTCGACCTTCGGGCCCAGGCTCTTCCAGAGCTGGCGCAGGTCGTACACGGCCCAGATGGCGGCGCCGAAGTCGTCCAGGCGCTGCTGGCTCACGCTGGGCGGGGCGTCGTCGCTGTACATCGACAGCGTGGGCTTGGCGTTGTCGTCCTCGGTGAGGGCGACGATGTTGTCCAGCGCGTCGTCCAGCATCTGGGCGGCTTCCTTGTCGCGCGGGGTGGCCCAGTCTTCGGGCCAGTTTTCCACCGCGTACATGAAGCCCAGCGCCCACACCTGCGCGAACGACGGAATCGCCTCGCCGGCGACCTCGGCACGCTCTTCCTCGGGCAGCGAGGCGATGGCGCCGCGGGTGTCGAGCACCTCGGGTTGCCAGCTGCGCTCGTCGTCGAGCGTTTCGACGGGCGCGTCCAGGCCCTCCTCGATCTCGATCCAGCGGCGCTTCCAGTTCCAGACGAACTCCATGTGCTGCGCGGACGAGAAGCTGTCGCCCAGCAGCACGGGCCAGTATTCGGACGGGAGGATGGGGCGGCGCGTGCAGATCAGCGCGGCCATGAAGCCTTCGCAGAACTCCCACTGGGGAATTTCCTCGTCGTGCTCGCGCATGGCGTCCAGGGCCTGGTCGAGCGCGTCGAAATCGTCGGGGCCGAGCGGGGTCTGGGCGGGTGGGGTGGCTTCAAGGGCCGTTTGGGGGTCGGGAATGGTCGTCATGGCAAGTTCGGGGCAGCCCTCTATGATGCAGCAGGCTTCGGTCGCCCCTATATCTATGCCCACGATTATTCCGTTTCCGGCGCGCTACAGCGCCTTCGCCGTGTGCGTCGTCGGTTTGCTGGCCTGCATCGCCTTCGTGCTCGTGTCGCCGCACCTGTGGCTCGCCTGGATCGGCGTGGTGGTGTTCGCGGTGCTCACGGGCACCGGCATCCACGACCTGCGGCAGGCCCGCCACGCCATCCTGCGCAACTACCCGGTCATCGGGCACCTGCGCTTCCTGCTGGAGTTCATCCGGCCGGAAATGCGGCAGTACTTCATCGAGAGCGACTCCGAGGCCGCGCCCTTCTCGCGCGCCCAGCGCTCGCTGGTGTACCAGCGCGCCAAGGGCGAGCCCGACAACCGCCCCTTCGGCACCCAGCTGAACGTGACCATCGCCGGCTACGAGTGGATCAACCACTCGATGCAGCCCACCCAGCTCGCGAACCACGACTTCCGCATCGTCATCGGCGGCACGCCCCAGCAGGACGGGGGCCACCACCCCTGCACGCAGCCGTACAACGCCAGCGTGTTCAACATCTCGGCCATGAGCTTCGGCGCGCTGTCGGCCAACGCCATCCTGGCGCTCAACCAGGGCGCCAAGATGGGCGGCTTCGCGCACGACACCGGCGAAGGCTCCATCTCGCAGCACCACCGCGTGCACGGCGGCGACCTGATCTGGGAAATCGGCTCGGGCTACTTCGGCTGCCGCAACGACGACGGCAGCTTCAGCGAAGAGCGCTTCACCGCCAACGCGCGCGACCCACAGGTGAAGATGATCGAGCTCAAGCTCAGCCAGGGCGCCAAGCCCGGACACGGCGGCGTGCTGCCCGCGCCCAAGGTCACGCCCGAGATCGCCGCGGCGCGCGGCGTGCCGGTGGGGGTGGACTGCATCTCGCCCTCGTCGCACAGCGCGTTCTCCACGCCGACGGAGATGATGCATTTCATCGCCAGGCTGCGCGAGCTGTCGGGCGGCAAGCCGACCGGCTTCAAGTTCTGCCTGGGCCACCCGTGGGAGTGGTTCGGCATCGTCAAGGCCATGCAGGCCACCGGCATCACGCCCGACTTCATCGTGGTGGACGGCGCCGAGGGCGGCACCGGCGCGGCGCCGGTCGAGTTCAGCGACCACGTGGGCGCGCCCCTGCAGGAGGGCCTGCTGCTGGTGCACAACACGCTGGTGGGCGTCAACCTGCGCCACCGCATCAAGATCGGCTGCGCGGCCAAGGTGATCACCGCCTTCGACGTGGCCCGCATGATGGCGCTGGGCGCCGACTGGTGCAATGCGGCGCGCGGCTTCATGATGGCGCTGGGCTGCATCCAGGCGCAGAGCTGCCACACCGGCCACTGCCCCACCGGCGTGACCACGCAGGACCCGCTGCGCCAGCAGGCGCTGGTGGTGCCCACCAAGGCCGACCGGGTGCGCAACTTTCACCGCAGCACGCTGCATGCGCTGCAGGAGCTGGTGCAGGCCGCGGGCCTGGACCATCCGCAGCAGATCACCGCGCACCACATCGTGCGCCGCATCTCCGACACCGAGGTGCGCCTGCTGAGCAACCTGGTGATGCAGGTGCAGCCGGGCGCCCTGCTCGGCGCGCTCGACGCGCAGCACAATGTCTTTCGCACCTACTGGCCGCTGGCCAGCGCGGAGAGTTTCCAGCCCGTCACGCAGGGCCCGCAGGGGCTGGTGTCGGGCTTTGCAATGGCAGCATGAGCGCTGCGCCGGGCCGCCCCAGGCAAGCTCGCGCCGCAGCACGGAGTGCGAAGGTATCGACCTGATGAGTCCTTTGAAACGAGGCGCCAACGGGCGCCTGCAATCGCGCAAGGGCGCTGCTTCGGCGCCCGCGCCGCTCGACGCGCTTGCGCGCGCGCCCGCTGCGGGCGACTACGCCGAGTTCCTGCGCGTCACCCTGCCCCGGCAGGAGAAGAACGTGGCCAGCCACCGCTTCGGCAGCGAACGCGTGTGGCTCAAAAAGGCCGGCCCCCGGCACGGCAAGTGGGGCTACCGCGTGATGGCCGCCGTGGCGCGCATGGTGCGGCTGGACATCATCAAGCCCGTGCCCAACCCCGGCGGCGAGGCCGCCATCGCCACCGAGGCGCGGCGGCTCAAGCAGCTCGCGGCCGCCGGCCTGCGCGTGCCGGTGGTGCTGGCGCAGCAGCCGGACGGCCTGCTCATTTCAGACCTGGGCGAAAGCGGCCGCGCGACCGTGGTGCTGCAGGAGCGGCTCGACCAGGCCGCCGCCGCCGGCCCCGCCGCGCTGCTGGCCGTGTGGCGCGAGGGCCTGGCCGCCATTGCCGCGGTGCACGTGCGCGGCCAGCACCTGAGCCAGGCATTCGACCGCAACCTGGTGCAGTGCCCCGACGGCACCATCGGCTACATCGACTTCGAGGACGACCCCGCCGAGGTGATGACGCTGGCCGAATGCCAGGCGCGCGACTGGCTGAGCTACCTGCATTCGACGGCCATGATGCTGGAGGCCGCGGCCCCGCAGGCCGCCGGGCAGCACTGGCACGCGGCGCTGGCCGGCGTGAACAACGAGGTGCGCGAGCGCATCGCCAATGCCGCGCGGCGCATGAAGTGGGCGCAGAAGCTGCCCGCGAGCCGCCGCTGGGGCCGCGACACGCAGCGCGTGCGCGCCGTGGCGCGCCTGCTGGGGCAGTGGCACCTGGCGCCGCAGGCCTAGGAGCCCGCGCGCTGGCTGGCGATAGTCGCGGTGAACCGCGGTGAGCCGCAGTCAGCCGCCATCAGCCGCCATCAGCCGCCATCAGCCGCGCTTCATTCCCACTTCAGCACGCCCAGCAAGTCGCTGTGGTCGTCCGTCCACAGCGCGGCGCCCGCCGCGCTGACAGGCTCACCGCGCTCCCGCACCACCGGGTCCGCCAGAAAGCGCGCGTCCTGCGTCAGCAGCACGTAGTCGGAGGTGTGCTCCAGCGTCGGGTTGCCGCGCTCGGGCTCGAAGCGGATGCGCACCGCCTGCATGCCCGCGTCGTCGGCCAGCCGCTTCACCACAGGCGCCAGGTCGAGGTGGCGGTTGCTGATGTGGAACGCGATCACGCCGGTCGGCTTCAGGTGCCTGCGGTAGAGCGCGAGCGCCTCGCGCGTCATCAGGTGCATGGGAATGGCGTCGCCGGAGAACGCGTCGACCACCAGCACGTCGAAGCGCCGGGCGTCCTGGGCTGCTTGATCGGCTTGATCGGCTTGACCGGCTTGCGCATCCAGCTCCTGCTGCAACAGCAGCCGCGCATCGCCCGGCACCACCTCGACCTGGGCCACCGAATCGGCCAGGTAGGTGAAGTGCGAGCGCGCGGCCGCCGTCACCAGCGGGTTGATTTCGTAGAAGCGCACCGTGTCGCCCGCGCGCCCGTAGGCCGCGAGCGTGCCCACGCCCAGACCGATCACGCCGATGCGTTGCGCGTCGCCGCGGTTGGTCGTCAACGCCACGCCTGCGCCCGACTTCGGGCCGTAGTAGGTGCTCGGCAGGCGACGGTGGGTGGCGCCGGTGACCTGCTCGCCGTGCGAGATCACGCCGTTCATCAGCCGGCGGTACGAGGTGAGCGCGCCCGGCACGCCGTACTGCTCCACGCGCAGGGCGCCGTAGAAATTGCGCTCGCGCAGCAGGGTGCGGTTGTCGGCCTCGCGCACGTTCGACACGGTGAGCCAGGCCACGGCGACCGACACCAGCGCCCCCAGCAGCCCCGCCCCCACCGCCCACGACCGCGCGCGCCACGCGGTATAGCCGGCCGCGAAGCAGGCATGCGCCCCCACCATGGCATAGAACACCGGCAGCGACACCGCGACCGATGCCAGCCGCAGCCACGCCGCGAAGCCCACCACGACGGCGAGCGCGAACACCAGCCACACCCATTGCTGGCGCGCCCGCGTGAGCCACAGCATGAGCAGCCCCGGCACCGCCAGGCTGGCGGGCAGCTCCCAGTAGCCGTTGAACGCGTGCGGCGCGACCACGCCGGCAAACAGCCCGCCCAGCGCGCCGCCGAGCGCGATCATCAGATAGAAGCGCGTGAGCCGCGCCGCGTCGGGCCGGGCGCGCGCGAGCTCGCCGTTGGCGAACATGCAGATGGCGAACAGCCCCGCGCAGTACAGCGCGATGGCCGCCGCGATCGGCAGCGAGCGCTGCGGCGTGTTCAGGTACCAGCCCATCACCGGCGTGAGCAGCAGGACCGCCGGCCAGAACACGCGGCGCCGATACCAGAAGCCGCTGTCGAAGCACAGCACGAAGGACAGCAGGTACAGCGCGAGCGGCACGATCCACAGCATGGGCACGGAGGCCACGTCCTGCGTGATGAAGGTCGACACCGACAGCAGCGCCACGGTGCCCAGCGCGGAGAGCACCAGCCACAGCGCGTGGTCGGCCCACGACGGTGGCTGCGCGGGCGCCTTCGGCTCGACCGGTGCGGCAACCATCGTGGCCGTGTCGCCTTGCCCGTGTTGCGCCTCTTTCGCCTGCTGCGCCTGCTGCCACCGCGCCACCGACAGCACCGACGCCATCGCCAGCACTGCGAACAGCGCGAACCCCACCGACCACGCCACCGCCTGCGCATGCAGCGCGAACGCCGGCTCCAGCACGAAGGGATACACCACCAGCGCCACCAGCGCCACCAGCGCCGCCACGTTCGACAGCGCGAACAGCCGGTACACGCGCGCTTGCCGCGGCGCGTCGTGCGCATGCAGCCGCGCCACCCAGCTCTGCACCAGCGGCCCGGTGGTGCACACGGCCAGGTACGGCAGGCCGACGGTGGCGGCCAGCACCGCGAGCACGCCCGTGGCCGGGTCGCCCTGCCCGCCCGGCTTGAACGCCGCGTCGGGAATCACCGGCAGCATCGCGCAGGCGGCCAGCAGCAGCACCGCGTGCACCACGGCCTGCGTGCGCAGCGGCCGGCGGGAAAGCTGGTCGGCATAGAAGTAGCCCGCCAGCAGCACCACCTGGAAGAACACCAGGCACAGCGTCCACACCGCGGCCGAGCCGCCGAACCACGGCAGGATCTGCCGCGCGATCAGCGGCTGCACCAGGAACAGCAGGAAGGCCGAGACGAAGATGGTCGACGCGCAGAGCATCGATGCGCGGGCACTGGCACTGGCGTGGGCCGGGGCGTTCTCCATCCTCCCGCTCATCCTCCCGCGCCTGCCGCCCCGGCGCCCGGGTTCGGCACCTTGTCGAGCTGCCCCTTCACCGAGCCGTCCCAGATGGCGGGGCAGAAGGCGTTGCCGTCGCCCACCTTGCCGGCCAGCCCGTCGAGGCCGCGCGCCAGCAGCTGCGAGGCCCACTCGGTGCTGTTGTTGCGCACGAAGGCGGCCACGTTGGTCATGGCGTCGCCCGGTGCCTCAAGCACGTTGGTGCCGATGTTGTCGTTCCACGCCGGGTCCCACTGCAGGCCGATGGCGCGGTCGGCCTTGGGGCCGAACGAATAGAAGGGGTGCCAGTACATCGGCGACTCCATGCCCACCACCCCCTCGGCCGACAGCGGGATCTTGCCGTTGGCCAGGTAGTAGGTGTCCAGCTGGTTCAGCCTGAAGTCGCTCGCCGGCGCGGTGGTGCCGTCGGTGGACAGCAGCTTGAACCACGCCTCGCCCACGTACTGGTAGCCCTGCAGCGCCTTGATGATGATCTTGTTGGCCACCGGAATGCCCAGCCGGTAGCCGTAGTGCACGCGCAGGTGCAGCACGTTGGTCTCGCCCAGCGTCTTGTTCGAGGTGTTGCCGCGCAGCTCGGCGTCGGGCGGCGTGGGGTCGTTGATGCCCGCGGCCGTGCCCAGGGCCTTGGCCTTGTAGTCGTAGGCGAGCGGCTTGCGGTAGCGCATGGTGTCGTTGGGTATCTGCAGGATCCAGCGGTTCTCGCCGAAGTTCTCGATGAAGGACCAGTCGATGAAGGTGGTCTGCGTCGGGTTCAGGTACTCGATGCAGGCCGACTCGATCATGTCCTTGTTGGTGGCGGCCCAGCCGGTGAACATGCCGCCCACGCTGGTGTCGTTCACGTACAGCGGCATCATGCCCTTCACCAGCCCCTGCCACACGCTGCCGCGCGTGAGCACGTTGGTGAGCGTTTCCAGCGCGGCGCTGCCCAGCGTGCCCAGCCCCGGCACGCCCGAGTTGCCGACGCGGAAGATGAAGGGCAGCGGCATGCCGTTGTTCAGCGAGCCCGCGCGCGCGGCCTCGTGCGCCGCGTACTCCAGCGTGAGCTTGGCGCGGTAGATGAGGCCGCACTGCACCACGCACATCACGAACAGGATGATGACGGGCAGCGCGACCAGCGTCTCGGTCATCGACACGCCGTGCTGGGCGCGGCGCTGCATGGTCTGGCGAATGGTTCGACGGGTTCGACGGGTTCGCATGGGTTCTCTCCTTCGGATCGTTCGGCTTCACCAGCCCATCAGCTGCAGCCCCGGGCGCAGGGCCAGCCGGCGTGCCTGGCCCGCGGCCAGCTCCAGCACGCTGGCCGCGCCCAGGCAGATGGCCATGCGCATCGGGTTCAGCCCCTCGACCACGCGCGCCACGCAGCCGTGGCGGTCCAGGAAGACGACGTCGATGGCGTAGCGCATGCCCACCGTGTGCACCGAGCTGCAGCGCGTGATGAGCAGCCCCTCGCTGCCGCTGATGCGCGGCCGCCCGAGCAGCCCGCGCGTGCGGTCCCAGCCGCGCTCGGCCACGCGCACCGGGCCGAACGGGGCCTGCGTGTGGGCGGTGCGAAGGGAGACGATGCGCATGCGGTACGGCGGCGGCGCGTCAGCGCTGCGTTTCCAGGAACTGCATCACCAGCGGGAAGAAGATGATGATGAAGGTCACCGGAAAGATGAAGATCACCAGCGGCCCGATCATCTTCACCGGCGCCTCCATGGCCAGCTTCTCGGCCTGCTGGAAGCGCTCGGTGCGCCGCTGGTCCGAAATGGCGGCCAGCGTGTCGGCCAGGCTCGCGCCCAGCGACTCGGCCTGCGTGAGGTTGGACACCAGGCTCTTGATGTGCCGGTTGTCCAGCCGATCGGCCATGGCGTTGAGCGCGTCCATGCGGCTCGCGCCGGTGCGCATCTCGCGCATCATGCGGTCGAACTCCTGCCCCAGCGCGCCGCCGGGGCCCTTCTGCACCGCCTGCGCGATGGCGCCGGTGAGGCTCAGGCCGGCCTGGCAGCACAGCGTGATCATGTCGAGGTAGCCCGGCAGCGTGCGCAGGATGTCCTTCTCGCGGCGCTTGCGGCGGTCGCGCATCCACAGCACCGGGTAGTACCAGCCCAGCAGGCAGCAGCACAGCGTGACCCACACCTTGGTGCCCGCGTGCGCGTCGAGCAGCCCCGCCGTCCACAGCCCCAGCGCGGCCACCACGATGAGCGACACGATCTGCACCGCGATGAACTCCTCCGCCTTCAGCACGAACTCCAGCCCCGAAAGCTGCAGCTGCCGCTTGCGCTTGACCAGCATCGAGGTGGGCGCGATTTCGGAGGCGTGGAACTGCAGGATGTTCACCACCGGCCACACCACGCGCAGCATGGGCGGCAGCGGGTCCATGTGCGTGCGCTCCGAAGGCCGCGCCTTGCGGATCAGCGAGATCATGTACAGCAGCAGGATCACGCCCGTGGTCGCGCACAGGAAGATGATGGCCAGCAATATCAGCGATCGCATCGTGCGTCTCCTTGCCCGTCAGATGTCGATGGCGACGATCTTGCGGATCATCAGGTAGCCCAGCAGCAGCATGATGCCGGTCACCGTGAGCACCACCCAGCCGATGGTGGTGCTGAACAGCATTCCCATGCTCGGCTGCATCAGGTAGAGCACGCCGCCCAGGAACACCGGAAACAGCGTCATCACCAGCCCCTGGATGCGCCCCTGCGCCGTGAGCGCCTGGATGCGCCCTTCAAGAATCGCCTTGCGCCGCAGCGTCTCGGCCAGCACCTGCAGCGGCTCCGACAGGTTGCCGCCCACCTCCTTCGACACGCGCAGCGCCACCACCACCAGCACGAAGTCGGGAATGCCCAGGCGCTGCGACATCTTCTGGATGGCGTCGTCGAAGCTCACGCCCAGGCGCTGCTCCTTGAGCACCAGGCCGAACTCCTGCCCCAGCGGCCCCACCTGGTCGCGCACCAGCACCTGCAGCGCCACCGACAGCGCGCTGCCCGCGCGCAGCGCGCTGGCAATGAACAGCAGCGCATCGGGCAGTTCCGACTCGATCTGCTTCCTGCGCTTCTTGCGCTGCCAGGCGAACCAGCGCGCGGGCAGCAGGTAGAGCACCACCGCCGCCACCACGCCGCCGATGAGGTTGCCCGTGACCAGCCAGCCCAGCGCGCCGCACAGCGCGATCAGCAGCGCATGGCCCGAGGCGAAGGCCACCGCGTGCTGCGCCTGGAACTCCGACAGGTTCAGCGTGCGGCGCCCGCTGGCCTGCAGCTTGCGCATCATCTTGCCGGTGAGCTCGGGCGAGCGCTTGAGCAGCAGGTAGCCGCACAGCGTGATGAAGCCCATGCCGCTGAGCACCGAGGCCAGGAGCACCAGCGTCTTCATGCGCCCGCCTCGCCGAACAGGAAGTCCAGGTCCAGCTTCAGGCCGTGCTCCTGCAGCCGCGTGAAGAACTCGGGCACGGTGCCGGCCGCGGCAAAGTGGCCCACCGTCTTGTAGTCGGCGTCCACGCCGGTCTTGCGGAACATGTACACGTCCTGCATCTGGATCATGCCGTCGGCAAAGCCGGTGAGCTCGGTGATCTGCGTCACCTTGCGGCTGCCGCACGGAAAGCGCGTGAGCTGCACGATGAGGTCCACCGCCGAGGCGATCTGCTCGCGGATGGCCGCCACCGGAATGTTCATGCCCGCCATGGTCACCAGCACCTCCAGGCGCGACACCGCGTCGCGCGGCGAGTTGCTGTGCAGCGTGGTGAGCGAGCCGTCGTGGCCGGTGTTCATGGCCTGCAGCATGTCCAGCGCCTCGCCGCCGCGGCACTCGCCCACCACGATGCGGTCGGGCCGCATGCGCAGCGAGTTGCGCACCAGGTCGCGGATGGCGATGGCGCCCTTGCCCTCGATGTTGGCCGGCCGCGATTCGAGCGACACCAGGTTGGGCTGGCCCAGCGAGAGCTCGGCCGCGTCCTCGATGGTCACGATGCGCTCGTTGGGCGGGATGAAGTTCGACATCATGTTCAGCAGCGTCGTCTTGCCGGTGCCGGTGCCGCCCGAGACGATGATGTTGAGCTTTTCTTCCACCGCGATGCGCATGAACTCCACCATCTGCGGCGTGACCGAGCCGGTGCGGATCATGCCCTCGTGGCCCATGCGGTTCTTCGGAAACTTCCGGATCGTCACGCTCGGGCCGCGCAGCGCCAGCGGCGGAATGATGGCGTTCACGCGCGAGCCGTCCTTCAGCCGCGCGTCCACCATCGGCGAGCTCTCGTCGATGCGCCGGCCCAGCGGCGTCACGATGCGCTCGATGGCGCCCAGCACCGCGATGTTGCTGGTGAAAGCCACGTTGGTGCGCTCCAGCCGGCCGGAGCGCTCGATCCAGATCTCGTCGAAGCGGTTGACCATCACCTCGGTCACGCTCTCGTCCTTCAGCAGCACCTCCAGCGGGCCCAGGCCGATGGCCTCGTCCAGCAGCTGCTGGCTCAGCAGCGCGCGGTCGAGCTCGGGCGGCAGCTCGCGCGTGTCTCGGATGATCTCGGCGATCAGCGCACGGATGTTGGAGCGCAGCTCCTCGTCCTTCATCTGCGCGGTGTCGATGCGGCGGTTGTCCAGCTGCTGCAGCAGCGTGCGGTGCAGCGAGCGGCGCCACTGCAGCAGCGGGTCTTCGGCCAGCGGCGCGAGCTGCAGCTGCGCGGCCTCCTCCGCGTCGAGCGGCTCGGCGCCCGCGGGGCGCAGCGCGATATCGATGGACACCACCAGCGTGTGGCCGCCGATGATGATTTCTTCTCCCCCCTTCAGCGGCCCGAAGCGCGTGACGCGGTTGCCGTCCACCCAGGTGCCGAACAGGCTGCCCTGGTCCTGCACGAACACTTCTTCGTCGTGCAGCACGAACTGCGCGTGCTGCTTGGCGACGTTCCAGCCCGACAGCACGATGTGGCTGGCGGCGTCCTTGCCGACCTGCAGCTCGGCCACGTCCAGCGCAACCTCGCGCAGCGCCTGCTGGGGGGAATTGACGAAGACCTTGTGCATGGCGTGTGGGCTTCAGCGTTGGAATTCAGGGATGCGGATCAGGGACGCGAATCAGGCGCGCGAATCAGGGCGCCACGGGCTGGCCGGGCGTGCCCGCGGGAACACCCGCCGGCACGCCACCCGCGTCGGGCGTGGCCGGCACGTCGGTCTGCTTCGGGCGCAGGCCTTCGGGGTCGGTGCGGTCTTCGGTGAGCGTGCCGAAGTTGCGGTTCACGTCCTGCTCGATCTGGCGCGCGCGCTCGATGCGCGGCTGGCTCCAGGCCGGGTCGACCACGCGCGGCGTGATGAACACCACCACCTCCTGTTCCTTGTCGGTGTCGTTGTCGGCGCGAAACGCGCGCCCGATGATCGGCGCCTTGCGCAGCCCCGGCACGCCGTCGCTGGCGCGCGTCGACTCGCGGCTCAGCAGGCCCGACAGCACGATGGTCTCGCCGGCCTTGGTGTTGAACTCGGTGTCGGTGCGCCGGATCAGCAGGCCCGGAATGCCCTGCACCGCCACGCTGCGGTCGATGCTGCTCACCTCGGTGAGGATGCTGCCCGAGATGTTGCCCTCGCCGTCGGCAATGGGCTTGATGTTCAGCCGCACGCCGTAGGGCTTGAACTCCACCGAGCCCGCGCCCTGCGTGCTCAGCGCGGGCAGCGGGATTTCGCCGCCGGCCAGGAACTTGGCCTCGCCGCCGCTGCGCGTGGAGAGGTTGGGCGAGGCCAGCAGGTAGGCGTTGCCGCGCTGCACCAGCAGGTTGATGCGCGAGGACAGCGTCATGCCGATGCCGAAGTAGGCCTCCGGCGTGCGCCGGTTGCGGCTGAGCAGCGCCGCGCCCTCGGGGGTGGAGGTGTTGAAGCTCGAGCCCTCGGGCAGCACGCGGTAGCTGCCGCTGGAGGCGATGTCCGAGAACAGCCCGAAGTTGAAGCCGTCGCCCGAGCTCTGCCAGCGCACGCCCAGGTCGTCCAAGGCGGTCTTGCTGAACTCCACGATGCGCACCTGGATGTCGATCATGCGGTCCACGCGGATGCGGTCGGCGGTGGCCAGCGACACCACGGCCGGCGCGTACAGCTGCGCCACCGTGTTCAGCCGCTCCACGGCGGCCGGGTCGAGGTTGTTGCCGTCCAGGATCACGCGCTCGCCGATGCGGCGGATGCCCACGCCCGAGATGCCGCGCGTGATCTCGCGCAGCTCACTGGCGATGCGGTCGAGGTCGACCACGTTCACCCGCACCTGCAGCTTGCGCACGCGGCCGTTGCGCTCCCACACGTGCAGCGTGCTGTCGCCCGCGTCCTGCGCGGTGATGAGCATGTTGGCGCCGTCGAGCACGCGCGCCTCCATGACCTTGCCGCTGCCGATGGCCACGCGCGCCACGCCCGGCATCTTCACCAGCACCATCTGCCCCACGTAGAGCGTGAGGCTGGACGGCAGCTCCTGCAGCACGGTGGCGCGCGCGGCGATGCGCTGCAGCTCGGCCGCGTCGATGGCCGGCGGCGGCGGTGGCGGTGGGCGGATGCCGGGCGAGCGCTCGACACCGCCGCTGGCGGGCGACGGGCCGGGGCCTGGAACCATGGCGGCCCCCGGCGCGGCCAAAGTGCTACCGGACGCACCACCAGACGCACCACCGGACACACCACCGCCCGTGATGCCCTCCACGCCCACGCCCCCACCCATGCGCTGGCCGTGCGCCACGCCCTGGAAAGCCACCACCAGCGTCACCGCTGCCAACCCGCATCGCTTGAGATTCATCGAACTTCTTCAGGAGATCAAAAAATGAGAGGCACCACGAGCGCGGTGAACAGGCTCAGCGCAGCGGCGCCTCGCCCTGCGGCAGCATCTGGCCGAGGCCCAGGCCGGCACCCGGCGCGGAACCCCGGTTGCCCGCGCCGCCGACGATGTACTCCACCCCCGGGCGCGAAGGCGCGAACGAGGGCGGCGGCGCGCGCACGGCACGCTGCGGCCGGAAGCCCGCGACGGTGGCGTCGAGGTCGACCGAGTCCACGCCCGTCTGCATGGTGGCGCGGTCTTCGGGGTTGCGCAGCGTGGCGACGATCTTGCCCAGGCGCTGCGCGAGGATGAGCTTCTGCGCGTCCTGCGGCTGGATCGCCACCGTCACGGTGGAGTAGCGGTTGCGCTCGTAGGGGTCGGTCTCGGCCGAGGCGTCGGAGCGCTTGCGCAGCGAGGCGAACTGCTCGGAGGTGATCTGCCCGGTGGCGCGCACCTCGATGTCCTGCAGCAGCGGCACCACCACCGAGGGCTCGCCCGCGCCGGGCTTGTCGACCACGTACATGAAGTCGATGCGGTCGCCCGCGCGCAGCATGCCCGAGATGGAGCTGATCTCGTCCACCGGAATGGTGATGGCGCGCACGCCCTGCTCGATTTCCTGCGCGAACACCTTGCGCGGCGTGGAGAAGAACGAGGCCAGCAGCGGCTTGCCCGCGGCCACCGGCACCGTGAGCTGGCGCCCGGCGAACTGCGCGAAGGTCTCGGGCGTGAGCGCGTCGTTGTGCACGTACTCGTTGGGCACCGAGCGCTTGGCCACCATGCTGGGCATGACGGTGGTGCCGTCGTTCAGCGCCTGGCGCGCCACCACCACGTCGCGGCGCTGGCTGTCGGCGTCCTTCTCCAGGCTGGCCGCGATCTCGCGCTCGCTGGCCCGCAGGTAGTACCAGCCGAGGCCGGCGGCCAGCAGCCCGAGCACCAGCGCGCCGATGAGGGGAGACAGCCTTCTGACGCTTTGCTTGAACTTGAGAAATCCCGGAGATGGTTTCATGCCTGGCTAGAGAGGAAAGGAAAGGGTGTACGAGTAGGTCGCCCAGGCGTCGCGAAAGGCCTTCAGCAGCAGCCCGACGACGGAACGGTCGGCGCCGGGGAAGGTGGCGAACAGCATCACGGCGAGGATGCCGGCGACGATGACGTACTCGGTGATGACCTGGCCGCGCTGGCGGCGCTGGAGGCGCCGACAAGGGCGATGCGGGGAGCGAAGGCTTCGGTGGCGTGGCATGGTGCGGGCTCTGGCGGCTATTGCCCGTCCGTGTCCGGCGAGGTCTGGCTCGCGATGACGATGTAGTCCGTGTCGCGCCGGGCGATGGTGACCACCATCTCTTCCTGCGCGCGGCGAAACACCAGCCCCGAGCGCAGGCCGCCGTCGATGGTGCGGTCCTGCACCAGCGTCCAGCCCAGGCGGATCATCTGCTCGCGCAGGTAGAGCGCGTTGGTCTCCACGCTCACGCCGTTGGTGACCATCACGGTGCGGTTGCGCTGGCCTCGGTCGAAGGAGAGCGTGTCGGAGATCACCTGCGAGCCGGCCGGGCGCGGAAAGCCGCGGCCGATGCGCGCGGCGCGCGCCTCGGGGTCGGGCACGTCCTCGTACACCACGGCCGCCACCAGCCGGCCCTTTGTGCCCATGCCCGCGCCGGCGCCCGTGGGCGTGGCCCACAGCTGCACCGTGACCTGGTAGGCGCCCATGCGCGCGCCGAGCACGCGCGCCGGGCCCAGCTCGCTGGCGCCGTAGCCGTTCTTGTCGGCGAACCACTTCTCGTAGTAGCGCACCACCTCGGACAGCGGCACGCGCGTCTCGAAGCCGCGGATCTGCATGGGCACGGTGTTCTGCTCGAGGTACTCGGCGATCCAGAAGGTGCTGGCGTCGGGCGGCGAGGGAATGGCCGGCCAGTCGCGTTGCGGCGCCGCGCCGGCGGCCGTGGCGGCGACAAGGCCGATGCAAAGGCACAGCCACGCGAATGCCGCCCGCATGCGCCGCGATGACCACTGCGATGGCGCTCGCGGCCTCATGGCAGCGTGTTGACCACGGGCGTGGGCGGAAAGGCGCGGTAGTAGCGGAACCTGTCCTTCGGGCTGCCGCCGTCGGCATCGGCGCCGCCGCCGGTCTCGCCACCTGCACCAGCCGCGCCGCCCCCTGCCGCGGCCGGCATGCGCTCGAAGCGGTCGAGCGGCGTCTTCTCCAGCGCGTCGCCCGGCGTGAGCCCGAAGGTGAGGTTGGAGTTGGCGAAGGCCGGGTAGACCTGGCTGATCTGGTAGGCCGCCGAATGCAGCCCGCCGCGCAGCTGCTGGTAGAACACGCTGTCGGTGAGCTTCAGCGGCACCAGGCCCTGGATCTTCTTTTCTTCGCGGTTGGTGCCGCCGGCGTTCCAGGCCTCGGTGAGCATGGTCACCTGCTCGCTCATCTCGATCTGCGGCATGAGCGTGAAGCGCGTGTTGGTCTGGATCACGTCGACCTGGTTGCGCATGTAGCCGCTGCTCACGAAGGTGAACTTGCCCAGCGACTGCGTCACCAGGTTGCCCGACAGCGCGCTCTGCGCGATGCGCACCTTGTCCCACAGCACGTCGCTGGCGTTCAGCAGCGACGGCAGCGCCACCGCCGTGCTCGACGCGGTCACGTGCGTGGTGCGCCTGTCGATGGCCGGCTCCAGCGGCTCGAACTCGGCGATGTCTTCCGCATGGATCGTGGCGCCGTCGGTGGAGCGGTCGCGAAAGATGTGGCGGCGCAGGTCGCGCGTGACTTCGGCGTCGGTCTTCTTCACCGCGCCCGACGCGCCGGTCGCGTCTTCGGCGCTGATGCCGTGGGCCTCGGGCATCCACACGGTGCGCTGCCACGCCACCAGGCGCGCGGCGGACACGGTCTGCAGCCGCTTGGCGCCGTACTCTCCCAGCGCCGGAATGGCCGCGAGCGCAAGCGCCGCGAAGCTCGCGATGAGCAGGGTCTCGGTCATGGCATGGCCGCGCGCATGCCCGCGCGAAGCCGATCGCCGTGGGGTGCGCGTCATTCGCCGTTGTCCTCCTCGGCGCCGAGCACCGCGCCGCCCATGGCGACGGCGCGCGCCCACAGCGAGGGCTCGATGTTGTGCGCGTGCCAGTACGGGCTGAACAGGCTGCGGTGCTCGATGTAGCCGCCCGCGAAGCCCACGTTGTACTTGCCGATCTGCGGCGGATCGTCGGCCGAGAAATCGCGCCGCGCCCAGCGGTCCTGCGGCCGGCGGAAGTACACCTGCGCGGTGGACAGCGCCTTGATCTGCTGGCCCGCGAACTGGTCGCGCAGGCCGGTGCGGCCGTCGGGGCTGGCATCGCCGAAGCCCACTGTCTGGCCGGTGCGAACGAGGTTGCCGCCCTTTTGCACCACCAGCGAAAGGGCCGGGCCCTTGTCGGTGTTCTTGCCCCACTTGAGCGGGTTGGCGCCCTTGAAGGCCTGCTCGGCAATCCAGTTGTCGGAGCCGTGCGCCTCCATCGGCGGATGCTCGCGAATGTCCACGTAGCGCGGCAGCGACCAGTTCTGCGTGAGGTTGGTGCCGATGCTGGTGCGCGGCCCGTAGTGCAGCTTCGCGTTGAAGATCAGCACCGCCATGGGCAGCAGCAGGATGTCGCCGTCGCGGTCGGCCGCGGCGCGGCGGAACGAGCCGCGCACCATGTTGGCGGTGTCGCCGGTCTCGTCGTTCAGGCCGCCGTAGGTGCGCGCCTCGCGCGCATAGCTGCGCAGCGTGAGGCGCTGGCCCTCCCAGCTGCTCATGTAGTTGGGCCCGCCCGCCGCCGCCGCGCCCGCGCCCAGGCCGAAGCGCCCGCGCAGCGTGTCGCCCAGGCCGCCGAAGAAGTCGGTGTACAGCGGCGCGAGCGGCAGCTTGATCTCGATGGCGTCGCCCGACTGCCAGCGGATGCGCCCCTCCTCGCGGCCGATGCCGTTGGCCGCCACCAGCTCGGTGCCGCCCTTCCATTCGACCAGCCCGCCGAGCACGTCGCTCGCGAGCCCGCCGAAGCCCGCCGGCGTGGGGCTCTGGCTCACGATGCCGCTGATGGAGCTGGCCAGGCCCGAGCCGATCCAGCTGGCCCAGTCGGGCAGGAAGCGGCGCTTCTTGGTCCAGTCGTCGCGCGTGGCCTGCGCCGCGTGGGCGAAGCGCAGCACCTCGTTGTATTCGTCGGCGTCGAAGGGGCCGCTGGCCGACTGGTGATAGGTGTTGAGGTACAGGCCCAGGTCGGCCACGAACTTGGTCGCGAGGATGGCGGTTTCGCCCGGCGGCACCGAGGCGTCGGGGTCGTTGGCCTTGAGCACGTCGACGATCAGCTGCGGCAGTTGCGCCGCGGTGCTCGCGAGCATCGCGACCTGGCTGGCGGAGATGCCCTGGTTGAGCACGCGCAGCACGTCCACGCCCACCTGCAGCGGCTTGGACACGGGCTCGACGAAACCGGCGATGCGGTCGGCCGTGCGCTGCAGCCGCTGGGCCTGCCCCACGTTCGCCAGGTAGGCCAGGAAGAAGAAGGGGCCGACGACGGGCGTGCGGCTGCGCTCGAGGTTGCGAATGCCCTGGTAGGCCTTGGCGATCACCAGGCCCTCCTGGATGTTCGATGCGCTGGTGATGAACGCGGCCATCGAGGTCTGCACGCTCGCGAGCGTGGCAATGCTCGCTTCGTTGGCCGCCATCGCGCGGTTGGTGTAGGCCAGGTAGTTCAGGCTGCGCGCGGTGAGCACGCTGGCGCTGTAGGTGGTGGCGTCCGCGGTGTTCTGCAGCTTCATCTTCTCGCGCGTGGCGGCGGCGGTGTTGTAGACCACCAGCACGCTGATGAAGACGAAGGGCAGCAGCGCAACGATGTAGACGATCGCCTGGCCGGCTTGCCTGGCTCTGTTCGGCGCTTTCACTGGACGTTGCGGGTCAGTGGAGGGCGAGCGTCTTGCGGACTTGCTGCTTGGCTTGGCGGCTTACTTCGCGCCGTCCGCGCCGCCCTTGGTGTAGGTGCTCATGTTCATGTTGACGTCGGCATTGGTGGAGGCCTTGCCGGCTGCGGTCTGGGCCTTGGTCACTTCTGCGGTGCCGGTCTTGCCGCCCACTTCCTGCGCCATGCCGGCCACCTGGTTGCGCATGGTCTGGCCGAAGAAGCTGAACACGGCGATGGCCGCGATGGCGATGAGGCCGAGGATCACGAGGTACTCGGTCATGCCTTGTCCGCGGATCTTGATCTTCGAGGCAACGTGACGGCTCAACAGGGTCAGGCGATGGATGTGCATGAGAGAAGTTCCTGAAAGGTGGCTGAAAGAAACAGCCCGGATCGTAGGGACGCACTCGCCTCGCGTTCGATAGACTTTTTGCGATTGCCGATACGAATTGACTTTCAGGACACGCTTGTCAAAACACTCGCAGTCTTTAGTTCACTGAACGTTCGCTGAAGGTTCGCCGAGCAGTCATCGAACCGTCATCGAACCGTCACTCGAGGCTTGCAGGAACCGTCGCGCCTTCGAACCGCAGCTGGCTCTGCCTTCTGAATTCGGTCGGCGTCACGCCCTTGATCTCGAGAAACTGCCGGTTGAAGTTCGACACGTTGTTGAAGCCCACGTCGTAGCAGATCGAGGTGACGTAGCGGTCGCTGTGCATCAGCAGCAGGCAGGCCTTGTTCACGCGCACCTGGTTCACGTAGCTGAGAAAGCTGTGGCCCGTGGCACGCCGGAACAGCCTGCTGAAGCGCCCCGCATGCATGCCGAGCTCCGCGGCGATGTCGGCTGCGCTCACGTCCTTCGACGGGTCGTTGGCGATGCGCGTGACGATGTCGTTGATGGCCTCCAGCGGATTGTCGCCGTCGGTCTGCATGCCCGACAGCAGCCTGTAGTCGGTGCATTGCGCGATGTCGGCAAGAAAGTCGCAGAACAGGCTGAAGCGCTTCAGCCCGCGCGCATCCTTCACACGGTGCCAATGTTGCTGCGCGCATTCGGCCATGCCGAAGAACTCGATGCCGTAGCGCGCGCGCTCGAGCATGCGCACCGCTTCGAGCAGCTCGGGAATGCGCTGCGCGGCCTCGAAGATGGGATCGTGCAGGAACTGGATGACGAGGTCGCGCTGCGCGACGCCCTCGGGTGGTGCGTCGAGCGAGATCCAGTTGTGCGGCAGCTTGGGGCCGCACAGCACCAGGTGGCCGGGCTCGAAGGCCCCGATCCAGTCGCCCACGAAGGCCTGCCCCGAGGTGGCCACGATGAGGTGCAGCTCGTACTCCTCGTGGCAATGCCAGCGCGCCAGCGGCGTGGGGAAACCATGTTCCAGGCAACGCACCAGGCCCACTTCGTCGGACGGCTCGTAACCCAGTTCGGTGGAACGGGCAAGCTCGACTTCGAGCTCGGGCAACAGTTGGCGTGGCGATCGCTGGTGTGAACTCGGCATGACTTTGTTTGAAGGACGGAAAGCGTTTTCCAACGACCGGCGCGGGGCGCCAAGGGCGCTCCGGACGGTCGTGGGGTCGTGGTCTTCGAAGTCGGCGTGGCTCGCATCACGCGAGCCCGCAAGCGGTGTGCGTGAACCACTTCGGCGCGGCGGACGATAGTTGCGAGGCCATGCAATTGCCAGACCCTATGCGGGCTACAGCAGTCGATATGCGCGCACGGCAAGCCGCCGGAACAGGCGCGATGCACGCCTGCCGGCATTGTCTAGACAGCTGAACCACGGCAACTCCCTCTGTGATTTGCCGATCAGTAGACGCGAGGGCGCGGCCTGTCTAGAAGCCGAACCGATGCCGTCGCGAAGTAAGCTTTTTTCGCGCGGCGTCGAAAGGCTATGTCGCGGCGAACACCGCCTGCACCACCACGCCTTGCGCCGCCAAACGTTTGCGCATGGTGAGCACCTGCTGGTCCTTGCTGATGAGCAAGGCACGCCGCGCCACCGCCAGGTCGATGAAGACCTGGTCGTCGGGGTCCTTGCACACGCACGGTGCACGCGGGGGCGTGTCGGCCTGCAGGTGCACGCGCGCATCGAAGGCCTCGAGCACGCTGGCGGCGGCCATCTGCCGCTGCGCGAGCCGCTTCACGATGAGCGGATAGCCGAGCACGCGCGCCAGCTCGGTGCGCATGGGGGCGGTCGCGAGCCAGCGCAGGTGGCCGGCGTCGAGCGCGGCCACCAGCGGTGCGCAATCGGGGTTGTCGAACACGAACAGGTCGAGCGCGATGTTGGTGTCGATGACGACGGGGCCGGGTTCTGTCAACGTCATGGAATGTGAGAGGGAATGCTTCGATGTTGCACCATGCGGGGCAAGGTCAGCCTGGCGTAGGTTCGGGGCTGGAAAATGCCGCGGCCCGTCTTGCCCTGCCTTTCCCCGCTTGCTTGATTCCCTGCACCCTTGTCCTTCTTGCGTACCGCTTCCGTCCCGCCGCCCTTTTCATGAAACGACTTCCGCTGCCTTGCCCTGTCCTCGTCGCCCTGGTTGCTCTGGTGGCCTCGGCCGGTGCGCGCGCCGAATGGCTGACGCTCACCGGCTCGCCCGGCGATGCGGCCAGCAGCTACGTGCAGGTCGACCCGACCACGGTGCAGGTCGACGGCTCGCACCGCATCGTGAACCTGCGCCTGAGCCTGGCGCAGGAGCGCACCACGAAGGACGGCCTGCGCTTTCGCTCGTTCAACGCCCGCGTGAACGTCGACTGCGAGGCGCGCAACGCGCGCTATGTGAGCGCTACCTACTTCGGCCACCCTGATTTCGTGGGCGAGCCGATCGCGGTGCGGGTGTTCGAGGCGGACGACGTGCGGCCCATGACGCTGTCCGGCGCGCCGCGCGACCTGGCGGGGCGCACCATCAACGCGGCGTGCAGCGTGAGCGGCAAGGAGCAGAAGGAAGCGGCGGAGCAGCCGGTGCCGGATGCATCGCAAGCACCTCAGCCACCGCAGGCGCCCCGGACGCCTTAGGAAGCGACCGGCTTGCGCGCCGAGCCCGCGACCATGTCGAAGCGGAACAGCCGGCACTCGATGGGGCCGTTCCACATCGGCACGCGGCGCGACTCCTTCAGGCGCATCTGCTTGGGCAGCTTCAGGTCGGGCGTGAGCACCCAGGCGGTCCAGCCGGCGTAGTTCTTCTTCCAGTGGGTGGCGAGCTGCGGGAAGAACTCGCCGCCGTCGCCGCCACCTCCGCCTTCTCCTCGTTCTGACGAATCACTGGCCGATGTCTGCGCCGATTCGCGCGCACCGAAACGCCCCGGGCCGGCCACGCCGCCCACCTCGATGCGCTCGCCGTACGGCGGGTTGAGCATGATCACGCCGCCCTCCGCGGGCGGCATGCGCTGCAGCGCGTCGCCGCCGCGGAACTCGATGGCCTGCGCCACGCCGGCGCGTTCGGCGTTGCGCTCGGCAAAGTCGACCATGCGGTGCGACACGTCGGAACCGAAGATGGCCACGCCGGCCTCGCGCTCAGCCTTTTCAGCCTCGTTCTTGATGGCCGTCCACACATGCGGCTGGAACGGCAGCAGCTTCTCGAAGCCGAAGCGCCGCAGCGAACCGGCCGCGATGCCGCGCGCGATCTGCGCCGCCTCGATGGCGATGGTGCCGCTGCCGCAGCAGGGGTCGTACAGGGGCTGGTCCGACACGGTGCCGGCCTCGGGGTTCCACCAGCCGCTGGCGGCCAGCATGGCGGCGGCCAGGGTTTCCTTCAGCGGGGCGTCGCCCTTGTCCTGGCGCCAGCCGCGCTTGAACAGCGGCTCGCCCGAGGTGTCGATGTACAGCGTGCAGGTGTCGGTGGTCAGGTGGGCGAACACGCGGCAGTCGGGCCACTGGGTCTCGATGCTCGGGCGCACGCCGTTGGCCTTGGCGCGAAAGCGGTCGGCAATGGCGTCCTTGATGCGCAGGGTGGCGAAGTTCAGGCTCTGCAGCGGGCTGTGCTGGGCGGTGGTCTCGATCTTGAAGGTCTGCTTGGGCGTGAACCAGATCTCCCAGGCCACGCCGTTGGCAATGGCGTACAGGTCGTTCTCGTTGCGGTAGGGCGCATGGGCCAGCTCGACCAGCACGCGCTGCGCGAGGCGGCTGTGCAGGTTGAGCTTGAGGGCGTCGCGCCAGTCGGCACGCACGCGCACGCCGCCTCGCAGGGTGAGCAGGTCTTGCCCGGCGCGGCCCGTCAGGGCGTGCACCTCCTGGGCAAGGAATTCCTCGACGCCGGCGGCGCAAGGCAGGAAGAAGGAGAGATCGTTCACGGGAATTTCGCTATCGGGAAGCCCGACCAGGGGACTCCATTGTCGCCGCGTCACAGTCCTTCTCTATATAGTCGATTCGCCGATGAACTCCACCCCCTCCTCGTCCAGCGTGCTTTCGAGCGGGCTCGCCACTGCGCCGGCCGTGGTCGGCGGCGGCAGCGACCGCTTCGAGATCCAGTGCGAGGTGCTGCGGCTGTCGATCCGCCCCATCGGGCCGGTGCTGGCGGTGCAGTACCTGCTGAACTGCGGGGTGGCGGCGTTGTTCGCCTGGCAGTACTCGCTGCCGCGCGCGCTGCTCTGGATGGCGCTGATCACCGGCGTGACGCTCATGCGCGGCTTCTTCCCCCAGCGCCTGCCGGAGCCCTTCTCCCCGCAGACGCTGCGCGCGGCGCAGCGCACGCACACGCTGCGCACGGCCGTCTGGGAGCTGGCCCACGGGCTGGCCGGGCTGCTGCTGTTCAACCCCGAGCGGGCCGACCTGCAGCTGCTGCTGGGGCTGATCGTGATGGGCATGACGCTGTCGTCGGCCTTCTCGGTGTCGTTCTACACGCCGGCCACGCAGCTGGCGATCACGCTGCTGCTGGCGCCGATCATCGTCACCGGGCTGTGGCTGGGCGCGCCGGTGATGATCGCGGTGTCGGTCATCGGCATCGGCCTGACGGCCATGATGTGGAAGCTGGTGGCCGAGCGCTCGCGCCAGCTCGAGGAAAACATCGGCCTGCGGCTCAACGAGCGCACGCTGCGCGAACAGGCCCTGGCCGGCCTGCGCGCCTCCGAGCAGGCGCAGGCCGAGCGGCTGCGCTTTTTCTCGGCCGCCAACCACGACCTGCGCCAGCCGGTGATGGCCATCGGCCTGCAGGCCGAGGTGCTGCGCCAGCAGCTGCACGGCGGCGCGGACATGCAGGCGGTGCAGCACACGGTGGGCTCGCTGGCGCGCGCGCAGCAGGCGCTCGAAGGGCTGACCAACCAGCTGCTCGAGATCGGCCGCATCGAGGCGGCGGTCGACCCGCTGCGGCCCACGGCGGTGGCGCTGGCGCCGCTGCTGCACGAGCTGGCGCGCCAGGCGGGCGAAAGCCGGGTACGGGTGCGCTGCCCGGCGGGCGCGGTGGTGTGGACCGACACCGTGTCGCTGCGCCGCGTGCTGGCCAACCTGGTGGACAACGCCGTCAAGTTCACGCCGCGCGGGCGGGTGCTGCTGGCCGTGCGCGCGCGCCGGCGCGGCGATGCGGCCGGCCAGGCCCCGGCCTGGCGTGTCGAGGTGCGCGACAGCGGCATCGGCATCGCGGCGGACGCGCAGGCGCGCGTGTTCAACGACTTCGAGCAGGTCGGCAACGTGGAGCGCAACCTGCAGCGCGGCCACGGGCTGGGCCTGGCGATCGTGCGGCGGCTGGCGACGCAGCTGGGCATCGAGGTGTCGCTGCGCTCGGCGCCGGGGCGGGGGTCGGTGTTCAGCTTCGAACTGCCGGCGCCCGCCGATGCCACGGGCGGTGGGGACATAGCCCAGGCGGCGCTCGCACCGCCCACGCTGCCAATCGACGGGCCCGACGCCGCGCGCACGCTGCGCCCGGGCCTGGCAGTGCTGGTGGTCGAAGACAACACCGTGGTGGCCGACAGCCTCAGCGCGCTGCTGCGGCAATGGCAGGTGCAGCCGCGCGTGTACGCCAGCGCGGCCGAGGCGCTGGCGCTGGCCGACCTGCGCGCGCTCGACGCGGCGCTGTGCGACATCCGGCTGCCCGGGGCGCTCGACGGCATCGCGCTGGCCGAAAGGCTGCAGCAGCAGAAGCCTTCGCTGGCCATCGCGTTGATCTCGGCGGACATCAACGAGGCCACCCAGCGGCTGGCCACCGAGCGCGGCTGGCATGCGCTGCGCAAGCCGGTGCAGCCCGACGAGCTGCGCAACGTGCTGCTGAAGGCGCAGCGGGGCTGACGCGGGCGGGCCGAGCCTCCCTCGCCTGCCTCGCCTGCCTGTCTGTCTCACTTGCCTCTCTGGCACGGCCCGTGCTGGTGTCATTGCTTCCGATATATGCTCCGCGCACAGGCCCCCGGCGCTGCCGCCGACCCTGCTCCCGATGTCCGCCGACACCCCCTCTCTTCCCCTGGACCCCCTCGTGCGTGCCCCGCGCTACGACGGCTTTGCCATCGCACTGCACTGGCTGCTCGCGGCGCTCATCATCGGCTCGCTCGGCGTCGGGCTCTTCATGACGGGGCTGCCCTTCTCGCCGCTGCGGCTGAAGATGTACAGCTGGCACAAGTGGGCCGGCGTCACCATCCTGGCGCTGTCGGCGCTGCGGCTGCTGTGGCGTGCCGGGCATCGGCCGCCCGCGCTGCCGCCCGGCATGTCGCGCCTGCAGCTGGCGAGCTACCGGGTGAGCCACACGCTGATGTACCTGCTGTTCTTCGCGGTGCCCATTTCGGGCTGGGCCTACAGCTCGGCCATGGGCATGCCGGTGGCATGGTTCGGCGTGCTGGCGCTGCCCGACTTCATGCCGGTGGACCATGTGTTCGCCGAAGCCGCGCTGCAGCCGCTGCACAAGTACTGCGCCTTCGCGCTGGCCGGCGTCACGCTGCTGCACGTGGCCGCCGTGTGCAAGCACCACTGGATCGACCGCGACGGGCTGATGCAACGCATGTGGCCCGCGCCACGCAAGGAATCCGACCGATGAACCCATGCTTTTTCCGCCTGCGGCCCGCGCTGCTTTCGACGGCGCTGGCCTTTGCCGCGGCCCTGCCCGCGCTCTCACTGGCCGAGCCCGCGGCCACCCGGCTGGTGCCCGACAAGAGCCAGATCGTGTTCGTCACCAAGCAGATGGGCGTGCCGGTGGAGGGTGCGTTCAAGAAGTTCGACGCCCAGGTCGCCTTCGACCCGCGAAAGCCCGAAGGCGGCAGCGTGGCGCTGCAGATCGACACGGCCAGCGCCGGCTTCGGCATTCCGATGAGCGACGCCGAGCTGCCCAAGGCGCCCTGGTTCGACGCCACGCACTTTCCGCAGGCGAGCTTCCAGTCGAACGGCATCAAGGCGCTGGGCGACGGGCGCTTCGAAATGACGGGCAAGCTCACGCTCAAGGGCACGGCCAAGCCGGTGACGGTGCCTGTCAGCATCGCGACCACGGGCGGCTACGCGGTGGCCACCGGAAGCTTTACGATCCAGCGGCTCGACTTCAAGGTGGGCGACGGCGAATGGACGGACACCTCGATGGTCGGCAACGACGTGCAGGTGAAGTTCAAGTTCACGCTCGCGGGCTTCGGGCCCCTTTGAAGCCACCGCTCGCGCCCGTGCTCCCCACATGTCATCCCGCTTGTCTCACATGTCTCACATGTCCCCCCTACCCCACGCCATGAACAAGCTCTTCTTCGTTACGGCGCTCTCGGCCGCGGCCTTCGCCGGCACTCCTGCCCTGGCGCAGGACTACACGGCCCCGCCCATCGCCGTCAAACCCGCCGGCGGCCCGGTGAAGAACGCCAGCTACGTGGTCGACCCGACCCACACCTTCGTGATGTACGAGATGGGCCACTACGGCACCACCACCAACCGCGGGCGCTTCAGCACCAAGGACGGCACGGTGAAGATCGACGGCACCGGCACCAGCGGCGCGGTGGACATCACCATGGACATCAGCTCCATCAACACGGGCGTCGACCTGCTCAACCGGCACGTGCAGAGCAAGGATTTCTTCAACGTGGCGGAGTTTCCGACCGCCCGCTTCGTGGCCGATCGCATCGATTTCACCGGCGACAAGGTGGCCGACGTGCCCGGCACGCTCACGCTGATGGGCCAGAGCCGGCCGGTGACGCTGAAGGCCGCGCGCTTCAACTGCTACCTCAGCCCGCTGATCAACCGCCAGGTCTGCGGCGGCGACTTCGAGACCACGGTGGAGCGCAGCGACTGGGGGATTACCTGGGGCCTGAACTTCGGCTTCGAGAACAAGGTGAAGCTGCTGGTGCAGGTGGAAGCGGTGAACCTGAACGCACAGCCCTGAGAGGCCCCGGCCGCTGGACGCGGCCGACGCCTTGAGGCGACCCTAGATGCCGGAGCCCAGGCGCTTGCGGTCGTCTTCCTTGGGCACCTTCAGCAGGTTGCGGGTGGCGAGGAAGGCGCGCGGCAGGTTCAGCAGCACCAGCATCCAGGCGCCGGTGGCCACGGTCATGAGCGCGCCGAACAGCAGCTGCTCGGCCAGCGGGGCGTCGCTCCAGTAGAAGAAACTCAGCAAAAACGCCAGCACCACTGCCCAGGCGGCCAGAAGAATGAGGTTTTTCATTTTTTGCATGGTAGTAACTCCGGTCATCAAAATGTAATCCAAAAGTTACCGAAGTACTACTTAAAGTTTAACTTCCAAGCCGCGATGAACGTGCATTTGTGCACGTTGTTCGCTCATTCGTAACCAAGCGCAGCCCGAAAAAACCAATGAACAACACGCTTTCCCTGCTCGGCATTGCCGGCGCCATGGCCCTGGGCGCGATGAGCCCCGGCCCCAGCTTCGTGATGGTCGCGCGCACGGCCGTGGCCTCCCGCACCGACGGGCTGGCGGCTGCGCTGGGCATGGGCGCGGGCGGGCTGGTGTTCGCGATTGCCGCGCTGGCCGGCTTGCAGGCGGCCTTCCTGGCGGTGCCGGCGCTGTACCTGGCCATCAAAGGCTTCGGCGGCGCTTACCTGGTGTATCTGGGCGTGCGCATCTGGCGTGGCGCGCGGCAGCCGCTGGCCCTGGCCGAGGCGGGTACCTCCGCGAATGCGCAGCGGAGTGCGACCGGCGGCGGCGGCCGGGCGCGCAAGACATTCCTGCTCGGCCTGGCCACCCAGGTCAGCAACCCGAAGACCGCGGTGGTCTACGCCAGCATCTTCGCGGCCTTCCTGCCGCACGACGTGCCGCTGGTGCTGGCGCTGACCGTGCCGGCGGTCATCTTCTGCATCGAGACCGGCTGGTACACGGTGGTGGCGCTGGCGCTGTCTTCGGCGGCGCCGCGCTCGGCCTACCTGCGCTACAAGCTCTGGATCGACCGCGCCGCCGGCGGCGTGATGGGGCTGCTGGGCCTGCGGCTGGTCTGGTCGGCGGTGCGGGACTGAACGCTGAACTCGCCTGAACGCGCATGAACTTGGGTGGAGCCGCTGCTACAGCAGGCTCTCCGGCGTCAGCGGCGCCAGTATCTCGAGCATGGTGCGGTCCCAGGCCCGAGTCGGGCTCCTCGGTCAGCACGGTGAGCTTGCCGGCGTCGTCGCTGGTCCATTCGATGCGCGACTGGTTGCTGCCTTCGGCAAAGCGCAGCCTGTAGGCGCCCTGCTGCTTGAGCAGGTCGAGCAGCTTGAGCATCTGCTGCGCCATCTCGGGGCTGTGGATGATCAGCCCGATCTCGGTGTTGGCCGACTCGGAGCGCGGGTCGAAATTCATCGACCCCACGAACAGCGTGCGCCGGTCGATCACGGCCGACTTGGCGTGCAGCCGCCCCACCGAGGTACCGAACAGGCCCAGCCGCACGCTGCGCCGGGTGCGGCTGGAGCTCAGCTCGTACAGGTCGGCGCCCAGCTTGAGCATGTCGCCGCGATAGCGCCGGTAGGCGGTGTGCACCAGCGGCTCGTCGGTGGCGGCCAGCGAATTGGTGACCACGCTGATCTTCACGTCGCGCCGGCGAATCTCGCGCATCACCTCCAGCCCGGTGGCGCCCGGAATCAGGTACGGCGAGACGATGGTCACCTCGGAGCGCGCGCGGCGCATCTGCTCGACCACGTTGTAGCGCACGCTGTCCACGTCCAGCAGCGGCACGCCGCCGTACGAAGCGGTCTTGCCGATCACGCGGTCGGGCGAGTCGGCATAGGCCTCGGCCAGGTTCCAGATGAGGTTGAGCTTGCCGGTGTTCAGGTCGTCGGCCATGGGGCTGTAGCCCAGCAGGTCGTTGGGCGCGGGCGGCGGCGGGGGCGGCGTGGTGTCGGGGCCGGTGGCGGCCTCGAAGCGGCGCTGCAGCTCGTCGCGCGGCACGTCGGTGGCGACCACCGCGCCGATGGGCCGCACATAGACGCTGTTCCAGTACTGGTCGAACAGGCTGCCCAGCCGCGGGATCAGCGCGCCGGTCACGAAGGTGTCGAGATCGAGAAAGTTCTCGCCCGCCGTGCGCCGGAAGTACTGGTTGCCGATGTTGCGCCCGCCCGCCACCGCCATCGCGCCGTCGGCGATGAACAGCTTGTTGTGCATGCGGCGGTTGACGCGGCTGAAGTCGAACAGCGAGGCCGTGAAGCGCTTCAGGATGCTGCCGCGCCCGGCCGGGAACGGGTTGAACAGGCGCAGCTCGACGTTGGGCGTGGCGGCAAAGGCCAGCAGCAGCTCGTCTTCGCCCGAGGTGTACAGGTCGTCCATCAGCAGGCGCACGCGCACGCCGCGCAGGGCGGCGTCGCGCAGGGTGCGCAGCAGGTAGCGGCCGGTCTCGTCGTTCTCGATCTGGTAGTACTGCACGTCGAGCGTGCGCTGGGCGCGGCGCGCGAGCTGGATGCGGGTGTCGAAGGCGAAGTCGCCGCCGGGCATCAGGCGAAAGCCGCTCAGGTCGGGGTCGGGCTGGGCGGCCAGCGCGATCTTGCCGAGCGCGGTGTCGCCCGAGACGGGCACGGCCTTCACCGGCGGGCGCGGCGCCTCGTCGGGCAAGGTGGCGCAACCGGTGGACAGCAGCACGAACAGCGCCGCCACCATGGCGAACCACCGGAGCCCCCAGCGCGACATCGGCAGCATCGGCGATATCGGCGGCATGGGGAAACGGTGCATCGCCGGCTTTCTACAGGGCCTTGCGCAGGTTGGCGGGCGCGATGCGCAGCGCCTCGCGGTACTTGGCCACGGTGCGGCGCGCGCACTCGATGCCCTGCTCTTTCAGCATCTCGGAAATCTGGCTGTCCGACAGCGGCTTCTTGATGCTCTCGGAGCTCACGAACTGCTTGATGAGCGCGCGCACCGCGGTGCTCGACGCGTTGCCGCCGGTCTCGGTGCCCAGCGCCGAGCCGAAGAAGTACTTCAGCTCGACCGTGCCGAACGGCGTGGACATGTACTTGGCCGTGGTCACGCGCGAGATGGTCGACTCGTGCAGGCCCAGCTCGTCGGCAATTTCGCGCAGCACCAGCGGGCGCATGGCCAGCTCGCCGTGCACGAAGTAGCTCTTCTGCCGCTCCACGATGGCGTTGCTCACGCGCAGGATGGTGTCGAAGCGCTGCTGGATGTTCTTGATGAACCATCGCGCCTCCTGCAGCCGCTGCGACAGCGCCTGGCTGCCCTCGCCCTTGTGCGCCTTGAGCGCGCCGGCGTAGATGTCGTGCACGCGCAGCCGCGGCATGACCTCGGGGTTGAGCATGACGCGGAACTTGACGTTGGTGCCGCGCCCGGTCTTGGTGACGATCACGTCGGGAATGACGATGTTGCGCTCGACGTCGACAAAGCGCCGCCCCGGCTTGGGCTCCAGCCGCGCGATGACCTGCAGCGCCGAGCGCACCAGGTCTTCGTTGGTGCGCGTGAGCGTGGCCAGGCGCTTGAAGTCGCGCCGCGCGAGCAGCTCCATGGGCTGCTTGCAGATGGCGATGGCGGTCTTGCGCACCAGCGCTTCTTCTTCGGTCTCGTCCTCGCTGGCCATGCCGCGCAGCTGGATGCTCAGGCATTCGCCCAAGTCGCGCGCGCCGACGCCGGCGGGCTCCAGGCTCTGCAGCAGGCCCAGCGCCACTTGGAAGTGGTGCACCAGGTCGTCGAACTGGTCGTTGTCGTCGCCGGCCAGGCCCGAGGCGAGCGCGGGCAGCGAGTCCTCGAGGTAGCCGTCGTCGTTGAGCGACTCGATCAGGAAGCGCAGCGCGGCGTGGTCGTTCTCGCCCAGGCGCAGGCTGAGCACCTGGCGGTGCAGGAAGGACTGCAGCGACTCCTGGCTGCGCGCGAGCTCGGTGGCGTCGGCGCGCTCGTCGTCGCCCAGGTTGTTCTGGCGCGCGGGGGCGTCGCTGCCCCACTCGCTGTCGTCGGGCGCCATGTCGACGGTGCCGTCGCCTTCCCAGTCGGGCTCGCGCTCGGTGATCTCGGTGGCGGGGCCGTCGGACTCGGCGGTGCTGGTGGTGCTCTCGGTGGACGCGGTGCTGCTGCTGGCGGTGGGCGCGGAGAAATCGCTTTCGCCGTCACCTCCATCACCGCTGCCGCCGTCGCCGTCGTCGCGCGGCACCGGCGCGTCGGCCGTGTCGAGCCCGAACTCCTCGCGCGCGGCCTCTTCCGCGGTGCGTTCGAGGAACGGGTTCTCGTCCAGCATCTGCTCCACCTCCTGGCTCAGTTCGAGCGTGGAGAGCTGCAGCAGCCGAATCGACTGCTGCAGCTGTGGCGTCAATGCCAGATGCTGCGAGACGCGAAGGGACAGCCCTTGCTTCATGGAGAGCCCACCCGCCCTTACATCCGGAAGTGCTCGCCCAGGTACACGCGTCGTACCTCGGCGTTGTCGACGATCTCCGAAGGCGTGCCTTGTGCCAGCACATGCCCGTCGCTGATGATGAACGCGTGGTCGCAGATGCCCAGCGTCTCACGCACGTTGTGGTCGGTGATGAGCACGCCGATGCCACGTTCCTTCAGGAAACTGATGATCCGCTGGATCTCGATCACCGCGATCGGGTCGATGCCGGCAAAGGGCTCGTCCAGCAGGATGAAGCGGGGCTGCGTGGCCAGCGCGCGGGCAATTTCCACCCGGCGGCGCTCGCCGCCGGACAGCGCGAGCGCGGGCGAATCGCGCAGGTGGTCCACCCGCAGGTCGGCCAGCAGCTCGGACAGGCGCTCCTCGATGTGCGCCTTGGACAGCGGCGCCAGCTTGCCGCTGGCATCGGGCTCCTGCTGCAGCTCGAGCACGGCGCGCACGTTTTCCTCGACCGTGAGCTTGCGGAAGATCGAGGCTTCCTGCGGCAGATAGCTCAGGCCCATGCGGGCGCGCCGGTGAATGGGCATGTGGGCGATGGGCTCGCCGTCGATGGTGATGTCGCCGGCGTCGGCGCGCACCAGCCCGACGATCATGTAGAACGAGGTGGTCTTGCCCGCGCCGTTGGGCCCGAGCAGCCCGACGACTTCGCCCTTCTGCACGTCGAGCGAGACGTCCTTCACGACCGTGCGGCTGCCGTAGCTCTTCTTCAGGCCGCGCGCGACCAGGCGGCTGCCCGGGGTGCCGTTGGCGTCCTGCGTTCCAGCGGTTTCGATCACTTGCGGGTTTCTCCGTCGTCGCTGAGCGTGGTGCTCGGGCGCAGGCCCTTGCCGGGCGCCGGGGTGGGTGCCGGCGGCGCCGCCTTGGCACCGGCGGGAGCGCCGGGGGCCGCGGCGCCGGGCGCGGTCGCGGCCTTGGGCGTGAGGATGGTCTTCACGCGCCCGCCCGGGGTGGACGCGTTGACGGCGGTGTTCGCCGGCACGGTGGAACCGTTGACGGTGTAGGTGTCGTTGCTCTGGTCGTAGACGATCAGCGCGCCCTGGCTCTCGTCGTTCGGCGTGGCGCCCAGCAGGCGGCGCATGACGGCGTTGCGGATGAACTTGACGTTGTCGGCGCGGCTGTCGTACTCGATGACTTCCGACTCGCCCTCGATCCACTCGTCGGGCGCGTTGCGCTTCTGCTTGTAGTAAGCGCGCTTGCCCGGGGCCGCGGTGACCACGCCGTACTGGTAGCCCTCGGCGTCCTGGCGCACGTCCATGCGCGCACCTCGGATGATGATCGTGCCCTTGGTCACCAGCACGTTGCCGGTGAACACGCTCGTCTGCTTGAGGTCGTCGTAGCGCATGGCGTCCGACTCGATGTTCATCGGCTTGGTGCGGTCGGCGGTTTCCGCCACGGCGCCCGAGGCGAAGCCGGCCAGCAGGAATGCGGCGGCGGCCAGGCGGGCGAGGCTGCCCAGGCGATGCAGGAGGGGAGTGGTGGGGTAAGAATGCAATGTCATAGAGGCACGAAACTTGCTCGGCATTGTATGCGGCTGATTGCGTCAGCCCCGCACGCACAGATGAAAAAGCCCGCCGAAGCGGGCCATGTTTCCCTTGCAAAAAGGGAGAAAGACTGCGCCGGAAACCGGGCGCAGCCCCGGGCTCAGCCCTTCTTGGCTTCGCCGATCAGGTAGTTCACCACCTGGAGGACCTTGGTCATGTTACCGGCGGTCTCGCCATCCACATACCAGCGCCCGGCCACGGCCATCGCGGGCACGCCGGCCACCTTGTAGGCGTCGGTCATCTGCGAGGCGCGCTTGGCCTTGCTGGCCACGCCGAAGGAGGTGAAGGTTTCCTTGAACTTGGCGCCGTCCAGGCCGTTGGCCGTGGCCCAGGCAATGATGTTGGCGTCGCCGTTCACGTTCTGGCGCTGGGCATGGATGGCGTTGAACACCTTCGGTTGGTACTCGTCGACCTTGCCCATGGCTTCGAGCGCGTAGTACAGGCGCTGCTTGGCTTCCACGTCGTTGCCCACGAACGGCACCGGAATGCGGCGGAAGGCGACTTCCTTCGGCAGCGTCTTCACCCAGGCTTCGAGCGACGGCTCGAAGTCGTTGCAATGCGGGCAGTTGTACGAGAAGAACTCGACCACCTCGATCTTGCCGGCCGGTGCGTCGACCGGTGCGCGCTTGTCGAGCACCAGGTACTCGGTGCCGGCCTTGGGCGCGCGCGCCTGGGCGTGAGCCGGGTTGGCGGCCAGGGACAGCAGCCCGAGCGAAGTGGCGGCGAGCGAAAAGTCACGACGTTTCATTGAAAGGGTTCTCCAGTTGGTACGGCAGTACTGAGCCGGCGCGCGGCGGGGAGTTCCCCTGCCGCCGGCGCGCCCGGGGCCGTGAATGGTGGCGGCAAACGCGCCGCTGCGCGAAGCTTAAGGGCGAATCGTGTCAGCGTGTCAGCGTGTCAGCGCTGCACGCGCACCAGCGCCGACTCCATGCCGCCGCCGTCCAGGCGGTCCTTCAGGCGGTCGGCGTCGTCCTTCTTGTTGAACGGGCCGGCGCGCACGCGGTAGACGGTGCGGCCCGCCTGCTCGCGCTCGGTGACCTTCGCTTCCACGCCCATCAGCGACAGCTTGGCGCGCTGCGCCTCGGCGTCGTCGGTGGTGCGGAAGGCGCCGGCCTGCACGAAGTACATGAACGGATCGGCGCCGGAGGTGGAGGCCGCCGCTGCGCTGTTGTTGCCGCCGCTGCTCGGTGCGGCCGAGGCGGTGGTCACGCTGCCCGAGCGTGCCCGGGCCAGGTCGCCCAGCGGATCGTTCGACGGCGGCAGCGCATTGGCTTCGGCCGGCACCGGGGCCGCGCGCGTCGGCTTGGGCGCGACCACCACGGGCACCGGCGGCGCGGTCGTGGGCGGCGGGGTGCCGGGCGCCACGGCGGCGGTGGCCGGCTCGCCGGTCACGGGGTTGACCGGGCCGGTGGCGGCCGGCGCGGGCCTGGCGGCTCCGGCCTTGCCGGCCAGGGGCGCGTTCGGGTCCCAGTCGCGGTTCTTGCGGGCTTCGGCCTCGTCCTGCTCGGCGCCGCCCTTCTGGGTCTTGGTCACGAACGGGATCGGCACCTTGGTCACGTAGACCGCGATGCCCAGCGCGACGCCCAGGCCGAGCACCAGCCCGATGATCAGGCCGATGACGATGTTGCCGCGTTGTCTGGTTGTCTTCTTCATGGTGAGGTTCACATCTTGCTCGGCGCACTGACGCCGAGAATCGCGAGGCCATTGTGCAGCACCTGCGCGGTCGCGGCGACCAGCGCCAGGCGGGCCAGCTTGACCTTCTCGTCGTCCACCAGGATGCGCTCGGCGTCGTAGTAGCTGTGGTAGCTGGCGGCCAGTTCGCGCAGGTAGAAAGTGACGTCGTGCGGCGCGAAATCCTTGGCCGCGGCGGTGAGCATGGCCGGGTACTTGGCCAGCAGCAGCATCAGCGCCTGGGCGGCCGGGCTTTCCAGCGGCGACAGGTCCACGCCCTTCAGCGTGGCCGCGTCGCCGCCCCAGCCGGCCAGCACCGAGCAGATGCGCGCATGCGCGTACTGCACGTAGTACACCGGGTTGTCGTTGTTCTTCGCGACGGCCAGGTCGACGTCGAAGGTGTACTCGGTGTCGGGCTTGCGGCTGAGCAGGAAGAAGCGCACGGCGTCGGTGCTGGTCCACTCGATCAGGTCGCGCAGCGTGACGTAGCTGCCCGCGCGCTTGCTGATCTTGACCTCTTCGCCGCCCTTCATCACGCGCACCATGGTGTGCAGCACGTAGTCGGGATAGCCCTCGGGAATGCCTTCGCCCGCCGCCTGCAGGCCGGCCCGCACGCGCGCGATGGTGCCGTGGTGGTCGGTGCCCTGGATGTTGATGACCTTGTGGAAGCCGCGCTCCCACTTGGCGATGTGGTACGCGACGTCAGGCACGAAGTACGTGTACGTACCGTCCTGCTTCTTCATCACGCGGTCCTTGTCGTCGCCGTAGTCGGTCGAGCGCAGCCACAGCGCGCCGTCCTGCTCGTAGGTCTTGCCGGCGGCCACCAGCTTCGCGACGGCGGCCTCGACGCGCCCGCTGGTGTACAGGCTGGACTCCAGGTAGTACTGGTCGAAGCGCACGCGGAAGGCCTGCAGGTCGAGATCCTGCTCGCGGCGCAGGTAGGCCACGGCGAACTCGCGGATGGCGTCCAGGTCCTCGATGTCGCCGCTGCCGGTGACTTCGCGGTCTTCGGACTTGACCGTCTTCTTCGCCTTGAAATCGGCCGCGATCTCGGCGATGTAGTCGCCGTTGTACGCGGGCGCCTTCTCGCCGCTGGGCCATTCGGCGTCGCCGGGCTTGAAGCCGCGCGCGCGCAGCTGCGTGCTGTTGGCCAGCGTCTGGATCTGCACGCCGGCGTCGTTGTAGTAGTACTCGCGCCACACGCTCTCGCCCTGCGAGGCGCGCAGGTTGCAGATGGCGTCGCCCAGCGCCGCCTGGCGGCCGTGGCCCACGTGCAGCGGGCCGGTCGGGTTGGCCGAGACAAACTCCACCAGCACCTTCTCGCCCGTGGCCGGCTGCTGGCCGAAGCCCGCGCCCGCCGACAGCACCTCGCGCACGATCTGCTGCTTGGCAGAGGTCTTCAGGCGGATGTTGAGAAAGCCGGGGCCGGCGATCTCGATGGCTTCGACCCATTGGGAAAAAGCGGGGGTGGTGAGCAGCGCGGTGCTCAGGCGCTCGGCCAGATCGCGGGGCTTCTGGCCCAACGGTTTGGCGAGCTGCATGGCGGCCGTGCTGGCGAAATCGCCATGGGCAGCCACCTTGGGCGACTCGAACGCGGCTTTGGAGCCAGCGCCGGGCGAGAGGGATTCGAGCGTGTTCGCGAGCGCCGCGAGCAGCTCCTGTTTGACCAATAGCATCCGGGAATTTTACCGGGGGCAAACCCGGACTCAGTTGACGATCGTCATCCGATTGTTGCCTTGACCCGTTAGGGTGGTCTGCCCCGGGGCGGGGCACCTGTCACACCACCCAACCTTGCAAGGACACATCCCATCATGAAGAAGCTCCTTTCCCTGGTCGCCTCCACCGTCGCGCTCGGCGCCTGCCTCTCGTTCAGCGCCTTCGCGCAGGACAAGGCCGCCGCACCCGCGGCCGCTCCCGCCGCCATGGCGGCACCCGCTGCCGGCGCCACCTGCGACGCCAAGGCCGTGGACAAGAACGGCAAGCCCCTGGCAGGCGCCGCCAAGGCCAGCTCCATCAAGAAGTGCGAGAAGGACACCAAGGCCGCCGCCGCTCCCGCCTGCGCCACCAAGGCGGTCGACAAGAACGGCAAGGCCCTGGCCGGTGCCGCCAAGAACAGCTTCATGAAGAAGTGCGAAGCCGACGCAGCCAAGGGCTGACCGCACGCCCACGGCGCGCCGGACGCGCTGTCGAAGAGGCCCGCCGCGTGCGGGCCTTTTTCATGGAGTCGCCGCGTGGGCGTTACTTGCCGAAGCCCCGCGCGAAGAACACCGCCACCAGCGGGATCACCGCGATGATGTGCGCCTGCATCATCACCAGCCGGCGCGTCTTCTTGATGTCGGCTTCCACCGGCAGCTTGCCGGTGGCGCGCAGCGTCTTGCGCCAGCGGAAGTAGGTGAGCGTCGGAAAGATCGACAGCACGCCCACGATGATGAAAAGCCCCAGCTTCACGTGCAGCAGCGGGTTGGTCCAGTACCACGCCGTGCCCTTCACGCCCCACACCGTGCGCGCGATGCCGGTGGCCAGCACCGCGATGGCCGCGATGCCGTAGACCATGTCGAGCCTGGCCAGCCGCTCCACCACCGCGGCGTTGAGCCACTGCACGCGGCACAGGGCCGCTTCGCTGGAGATGAACACGACCATCGTGAGGATGGCCAGGATGTGCAAATAGGCAAGGATGGCTTCGAGCGTCATTCGATGGCTTTCTTCTCAATGCAGTGGGGTTTGCAATTGAGAACAGATTGTGCCGCCGTGAAGCCGCCGTGAAGCCGCCGTTGCCCCGAAGCTACGCCCTGCCGCCCCAGAATTCCGGATTGCCGTACTGCGCCTTCAGGAAATCGAGCCACAGCCGCACGCGCAGCGGCAGGTGCTTGGCGCCCGCGAACACGGCGTAGATGCCGTTGGGCGGCGCGGCGAATTCGTCGAGCAGCGGCACCAGCAGGCCGGCGTCGATCTCGGCCTCGACCTCCCAGGTGCTGCGCCAGGCGATGCCGTGGCCGGCCAGGCACCAGTCGTGCAGCACCTGGCCGTCGGAGCAATCGAGCGGGCCGCTGGGGCGCAGGTGAATCAGCTCCTGCGCGCCGCCCCCGGTGGTGATGCGAAAGGCCCAGCCGCGGGTTTGCGAAGCGTCGCTCGACAACGTCAGGCACGCGAAGCGCGACAGCTCGCCGGGGTGCTTCGGCTTGCCGTGGCGCCGCACGAACTCCGGCGTGGCGACGCAGCGGCGGCGGTTGTCGGCCAGCCGAACGCTCACCAGCGAAGAGTCGGGCAGGTCGCCCACGCGCACCGCGCAGTCGAAGCTTTCGCCGGTGACGTCGACCACGCGGTCGCTCAGGTTCAGAGAAATGGTGACCTCCGGGTGCAGCGCATGAAAGCGCGGCACCAGCGGGGCGACGTGGCGGCGGCCGAAGCCGGCCGGCGCGGTCACGCGCAGGTGGCCGCTGGCCTTGACGCCGCCGGCGCTCACGCTGGCCTCGGCATTGGCGAACTCGGTGAGCAGCCGCTGGCAGTCTTCGAGAAAGGCGCTGCCCTCGTGCGTGAGCGTGATGCGCCGCGTGGTGCGCACCAGCAGCTTCACGCCCAGCCGCTCTTCCAGCGCGTCGAGCCGGCGGCCCATGATGGCGGGCGCCACGCCCTCGGCCTTGGCCGCGGCCGTGAGCCCGCCCCGGGTCGCGACCGAGACGAAGGATTCGAGCTGCTTCAAGCGGTCCATGGGGCGGAAACTATATCGTCCTCATCGTCCTCTATCCGTCCGCCCGTCGGGGGCAGGCACCGCCTGTTTGCGCCAGCCCGGTACTTTGGGGCTTATTCCGGGCGAACGCCGGCCGAGCGCACCGCCGCGCCCCAGCGCGCGTGCTCCGCCTTGATGTACTGCGCCGCCTGCTCCGGGCTGCCGCCGACGGGCGTGCTGCCCTCGGCCAGCAGCTGCGAAATGGTGGCGGGCTTGGCCAGCGCCTTGTCGACGGCGGCGTTCAGCTTCTTCACGATGTCGGGGCTGGTGCCGGCCGGCACGACCAGCGCCTTCCAGTCCACGGCCTCGAAGCCCTTGTAGCTCTCGGCCACGGTCGGCACGTCGGGCATCACCGGCAGGCGCTTGGCCGAGGTGACGGCCAGCGCGCGCAGCTTGCCGCCCTTCACCATGGCCAGCGCGCCCTGCGGCGTGGCGAACATGCAGTCGGTCTGGCCGCCCAGCAGGTCGGTGATGGCGGGCGCGGCGCCCTTGTACGGCACGTTCAGCACCTTGAATCCCGCGCGCTGCGCCAGCACCTCGCCGGCCATGTGGCCCAGCGTGCCGGTGCCCGCGAGCGCCTGCTTGATCTCGCCGGGCTTTGCCTTGGCGGCGGCGACCAGTTCGGCCAGCGACTTGTAGGGCGAGTCCGCGCGCACCACCAGCACCACCGGCTGCGAGGCCACCACCGCCACCGGCAGCAGGTCTTTCAGCGCGTCGTAGGGCATCTTGGGGAACAGCGTCGGGTTGATCGCCAGGTTGGCGGTCTGGCCCAGGCCGACGGTGTAGCCGTCGGGCTTGGCCTTGGCGACCACGTCCATGCCGATGTTGCCGTTGCCGCCCGCGCGGTTGTCGACGATGAAGGTCCACTTGGTGTCGTCGGCGAGCTTCTGCGCGACGAGCCGCGCCACGATGTCGGTGGCGCCGCCGGGCGTGTAGGGCACGACCAGGCGCACGGGCTTGTCGGGCCAGGCGGTGTCGGCCAGGACGGCGGTTGCGTTCAGGCATGCCGCGGCCGCGGCGCAGGCGAGCAGTGCGCGCCGGTTGATCAAATACATGGGGGTCAGTCTCCGAAGGTGATGTGTCGTGTGTGGAGCGCAGCGATGTCTTCGTCGCTGTAGCCCACTTCTTTCAGCAGCTCGCGGCTGTGCTCGCCGATGTGCGGCGGCTGCAGCCGGATGCCGGGGCGCTCGCCGTCCAGCGTGAACGGCGCCAGCGGCACCTTGGCCATGCTGCCGTCGTTCATGCGCACCGGGGCCAGGCCGCCGGTGGCGTTCAGGTGCGGGTCGTCGAACAGGTCCTGCGGCTTGGTGATGGGGGCGAAGGGCAGTTCGTGCTGCTCGAACACCGCCGCGAGCTCGGCCGCGCTGTGGTCAGCCAGGTGCGAGCGCAGGATGGGCATCATCCATTCGCGGGCGCGCACGCGGTCGTTGTTGGTCTTCAGGCGCGGGTCGGCCAGCATGTCTTCCAGGCCGAAGGCCTTGCAGAAGATGGCCCACTGCTTGTCGCTCACGGCCGCCAGGAAGATCTGCTCGCCGTCTTTCACCGTGAACACGTCGTACACGGCCCAGGCCGAGATGCGGCTGGGCATCGGGTCGGCGGGCTTGCCGGTGGCGGCGAACTGCATCATGTGCTGCGCCACCAGGAACACGTTGTTCTCGAACAGCGCCGACTGCACCTCGCAGCCCTTGCCCGTGAGCTCGCGCTGGCGCAGCGCGGCCATGGCGCCGATGGCGCCGAACATGCCGCCCATGATGTCGTTCACGCTGGTGCCCGCGCGCAGCGGGTCGCCCGAGCGGCCGGTCATGTAGGCCAGGCCGCCCATCATCTGCACCACCTCGTCGAGCGCGGTGCGGTGGTCGTACGGGCCGGGCAGGAAGCCCTTGTGGCTCACGTAGATGAGGCGCGGGTTGAGCTTGGCGAGCGTGTCGTAGTCGAGCCCCAGCTTCTTCATGGTGCCGGGCTTGAAGTTCTCGCTCACGATGTCGGCCGTGGCGATGAGCCGCAGCGCGGCCTCCACGCCTTCGGGCTGCTTCAGGTCGAGCGCGATGCTCTTCTTGTTGCGGTTGAAGGTCGGGAAGAAGCCCGAGCCCGAGCCCAGCAGGCGGCGCGTGTTGTCGCCCTCGATGGGCTCGACCTTGATCACCTCAGCGCCCAGGTCGGCCAGCAGCAGGCCGCAGGTCGGGCCCATGACCATGTGGGTGAACTCGACGACGCGCACGCCGGCGTAGGGCAGCGGGCGGGCGGCGTTGGCTGTGTTTGCTGTGTTGGCTTCAGACATGTGCGGTGTGTTCCTGGGCAAGACCTTGGACGAAGCCCTTGGGCAGGCCGGCTTCGGGCGTCATGCCGTAGACCGGTTCGCCCGGCAGGCCGGCCATGAGCGGCGCGCGCGCCGCGATGAGTTTCTGGATGTCGATGCCGGTGCGCACGCCCATGGCCTCGAACATGAAGACCAGGTCTTCGGTCACGGCGTTGCCCGACGCGCCGGGCGCATAGGGGCAGCCGCCGAGCCCGCCGAGCGAGGCGTCGAAGGTGCGCACGCCCTCGTCCCACGCGGCCAGGCAGTTCGCGATGCCCAGGCCGCGCGTGTTGTGCATGTGCGCGGCGCCCGCGTGTTGGCCGAGCTCGGCGCGCAGGCGCCTGAACAGGCGGCGCACCTGCGCGGGGTTGGCGTAGCCCACGGTGTCGGACAGGCCCGATTCGTCGGCGCCCGCTTCGATGCACTGCGCGGCCAGGCGGATCACGTCGTCCTCGGGCACCAGCCCCTGCAGCGTGCAGCCGAACGCGGTGGAAATGCCGGCTTCGAGCTTCACCTGCGGCGCGATGGCGCGGCGCAGCTCGGCGATGGCGCGCACCTCCTCGACCATTTCTGTCGGTGTCTTGCGCACGTTGGCCAGCGAATGCGCCACGCTGGCAGACACCGGCATCGTGAGCTTGTGCACGCCCGCCTCGAGCGCGGCCTGCGCGCCCTTGCGATTGGGCACCAGCGCCATCACCACAAGGCCGGGCAGCGTGACGGCGTGGCGCACCACGTCGGCGGCGTCGGCCATCTGCGGCAGCAGCTTCGCGGGCACGAAGGAAGCGACCTCGATCTCGCGCACGCCGGCGGCGTAGAGCGCGTCGATCCAGCGAAGCTTGTCGGCGGTCGGCATGGTGGCCTTGACCGATTGCAGGCCGTCGCGCGGGCCGACCTCGCTGATGAGGACGTCGGGGGATGTCATTGGATTCGTCTCCTTGAAGCGATCTATGGGTGGATCGCTTGACAGTTCTATCTGACAGAACTAAATTCCGTTAAACAGAATTAGACCGCTGATCGACTTTCACTGTCAAGTCCGCGGGCAACCGCTCGCGGCACGCCGCCACCCCACGCCATGCCACGCAAAGCCCAGACCGAATCGGTTTCCGACCTCAACGCCGCCCCCGGCGGTGCCGCCGCCGTCGACCGCGCGCTCAGCCTGCTCTCGGCCTTCCAGCCGGGCGACGAGGCGCTGTCGCTCGCGCAGTTCGCCGAGCGCACGCAGCTCTACAAGAGCACCGTGCTGCGCCTGCTGGCTTCGCTGGAACATGCCCGGCTGATTCGCCGGCAGGACGACGGCCGGTACGCGCTGGGCATGGAAATCGCGCGGCTGCACGGGCTGTACGCCGCCTCGCAGTCGCTGGAGCACATCGTGCTGCCGGTGCTGCGCGCGTTGGCCGCGGCCACCGGGGAAAGCGCGGCGTACCACGTGCGGCAGGAACAGGGGCAGGGCCAAGCTGGCGGCTGGGCGCGGCTGTGCCAGTTCAGGGTCGATTCGTCGCACGTGGTGCGCGACCACGTGCGCGCGGGCGACCTGCTGCCCAACGACCGGGGCGCGGGCGCGCGGGTGCTGATCGCCTTCGGCCCGCCGGCCGGGCTGCCGCGCGGCGCGAAGGAGCGCGCGCTGTACGACGGCATTCGCGCGCAGGGCTACTGCGCGCTGGTGGGGGATCGAACGGCCGAGCTGGCGGGTATCTCGGCGCCGGTGTTCCATGCGGACGGCAGCCTTGCGGCGGCCGTGACGCTGACGATGCCGACGCATCGCTATGACGAGCGGTACATCGAGCCTGTGCGTGCGGCGGCGAAGGAGCTGGGCGGGCTGGTCTGAGGGCGCTGCCTTGCTCCTTCCCCTTCCGGGGGAAGGTTGGGATGGGGGCGAGCGGCGCTCGCTTTGCCCGCCGCGCTCCATCGACTGCCGCGTGCCCCCACCCCTGCCCTCCCCCAGCGGGGGAGGGAGAAACACGCAACACCGCGCGCCTTTTTCTTGCTCCTTCCCCCTCTGGGGGAAGGCTGGGATGGGGGCAAGCGGCGCTCATCTTGCCCGCGGCGCTCCATTTACCGCCGCGTGCCCCCACCCCTGCCCTCCCCCGGCAGCGGAGGGAGAAATACAAACAACAGCTCAGCCCAGCGCCGCCAGCACCGCCTCGTTCTGCTCCGGCAACCCGACAGTGATGCGCAGCCATTCCGGCAGCCCATAGTTCCCGAGCAGCGACACCTCGATGCCAGCCGCCAGCAGCCGTGCGTGCACGGCCTGCGCGTCGCCCACCCGCACCATCAAGAAGTTGCCCGACGACGGCACGAAGCTCAGCCCCAGCGACTGGAAGCCCGCCGCCAGTTGCTCGCGCCCCGCCGTGTTGAGCGCGTACGTGCGCGCCAGAAAGTCCGCATCGCCCAGCGCCGCCACCGCAGCGGCCTGCGCCGGCGTCGTCACGTTGAAGCGCGGGCGCTGCGCGTTCATGCGCAAGGCCAGCGGGGGCTGCGACACGCCGTAGCCGATGCGCAGCCCCGCCAGGCCGAAGGCCTTGGAGAAGGTGCGCGCCACGACCAGGTTCGGCAGGCGCCGCACCCATTCGACGCTGTCATATCGCTGCGCGGGCGACAAGTACTCGGTGTAGGCCTCGTCCAGCAGCACCGTCACGTGCGAGGGCACCGACTGCAAGAAGGCCAGCAGCGGTGCGGCGTCGATGAAGGTGCCGGTCGGGTTGTTCGGGTTGGCGACGAACACCAGCCGGGTGTCGTCGCCGATGGCGGCGCGCATCGCGTCCAGGTCGTGGCCGAACTCGCGCGCGGGCACGACGGTGGCCCGCGCGTGGGCGTGCGCCGTGGCCTGCGCATAGACGATGAAGCCGTACTGCGAATAGACGACGCCCTCGCCCGGCTTCAGGCTCACCTGCGCCGCGAGCTCGAGCAGCTCGCTCGATCCGCTGCCGAGCGTGAGCCAGTCGGGCGGCACGTCGAGCCGGGCCGCCAGCGCCTTCTTCAGCGCGGTGCCGTTGCTGTCGGGGTAGTTGCCGGCGCCCTCGAGCGCCGCGGCCGCCGCGCGGCGGGCCGACTCGGGCATGCCGAGGGGGTTTTCGTTGGAGGCGAGGAGGATCATGGAGGCGGGGCCCGGATTTGCTTAAGAAGTTAAATATATCCGGCAGCGCCATGGTTCTTATCGGTGCCTACCCTTTGCACCTGGCATTGGGCTGCCGTCGATTACCTTCATTTTTGTCACAGATAAATCCCGCCTGCACCTCTTACTGCCCAGCAAAGTATCGAATAAAGTTCATCCCAAGATTGCATCTTTCTCAAGGAGAAACCCCCATGACCGCACGCACCACCGCCCACGGACTCCAGGTCGCGACCGAGCTCCACCGCTTCATCGAGGACAAGGTCCTGCCCGCCACCGGCGTGGCCAGCGACGTGTTCTGGAAGGGCTTCGACGCCATCGTCAGCGACCTCGCCCCGAAGAACATCGCCCTGCTCGCCGAGCGCGACCGCCTGCAGACCGAGCTCGACGCCTGGCACAGGAAGAACCCCGGCCAGATCGGCGACATGCCCGCCTACCGCGCCTTCCTCGAGAAGATCGGCTACCTGCTGCCGGCCCCCAAGGGCGCCAAGGCCACCACCGAAAACGTCGACTCCGAGCTCGCGCTGCAGGCCGGCCCGCAGCTGGTGGTGCCCATCCTGAACGCGCGCTACGCGCTGAACGCGGCCAACGCGCGCTGGGGTTCGCTGTACGACGCGCTCTATGGTACCGATGCCATCTCCGAAGCCGACGGCGCTGAAAAGGGCAAGGGCTACAACCCCGTGCGCGGCGCCAAGGTCATCGAGTTCGCGCGCAACGTGCTCGACCAGGCCGCGCCGCTGGAAAACGGCTCGCACAAGCAGGCCACCGGCTACAGCGTGAAGGACGGCAAGCTGGTCGTCGCGCTGCAAAGCAGCAGCACCGGCCTGGCCGACGCCTCGCAGTTCATCGGCTACCAGGGCGACGCCGCGGCGCCGTCTTCGGTGCTGCTGAAGCACAACGGCATTCACCTGGACATCCGCATCGACCGCGGCACGCCCATCGGCAAGACCGACGCGGCCGGCGTGAGCGACCTGGTGCTCGAAGCCGCGCTCTCGACCATCCTGGACCTGGAAGACTCGGTGGCCGTGGTCGATGCCGCCGACAAGGTGGTCGCGTACGCGAACTGGCTCGGCATCGTCGAGGGCACGCTGACCGAAGAAGTCGCCAAGGGCGGCAAGACCTTCACGCGCGGCCTGAACGCCGACCGCGAATACACCGGCGCCGACGGCAAGGCCGTGAAGCTGCACGGCCGCTCGCTCATGTTCCTGCGCAACGTGGGCCACCTGATGACCAACCCGGCCATCCTCTACGCAGGCGGCAAGGAGATCCCCGAAGGCATCCTCGACGCCGTGGTGACCACCACCATCGCCACCATCGACCTGAAGCGCAAGGGCAACTCGCGCACCGGCAGCATCTACATCGTCAAGCCGAAGATGCACGGCCCGGCCGAAGTGGCCTTCGCGAGCGAGCTGTTCGGCCGCGTCGAGCAACTGCTGGGCCTGCCGGCCAACACCGTGAAGCTGGGCATCATGGACGAAGAGCGCCGCACCAGCGTGAACCTGAAGGCCTGCATCGCCGAAGCGGCCGCGCGCGTGGCCTTCATCAACACCGGCTTCCTCGACCGCACCGGCGACGAGATGCACACCGCCATGCAGGGCGGCCCGATGATCCGCAAGGGCGACATGAAGTCCAGCGCGTGGATCGGCGCCTACGAAAAGAACAACGTGCTGGTCGGCCTGTCGTGCGGCCTGCGCGGCAAGGCGCAGATCGGCAAGGGCATGTGGGCCATGCCCGACCTGATGGCCGCCATGCTCGAGCAGAAGATCGGCCACCCCAAGGCCGGCGCCAACACCGCCTGGGTGCCCTCGCCCACCGCCGCCACGCTGCACGCGCTGCACTACCACCAGGTGAGCGTGACCGCGGTGCAGCAGGAGCTGGAGAAGATCGACGCCGACGCCGAACGCGACAACATCCTCGACGCGCTGCTGCAGGTGCCCATCGCCGCCGAGGCCAAGTGGACCGACGCCGAGAAGCAGCAGGAAATCGACAACAACGTGCAGGGCATCCTGGGCTACGTGGTGCGCTGGATCGACCAGGGCGTGGGCTGCTCGAAGGTGCCCGACATCCACAACGTCGGCCTGATGGAAGACCGCGCCACGCTGCGCATCTCCAGCCAGCACATCGCCAACTGGCTGCTGCACGGCGTGGTGACCAAGGCGCAGGTCGACGAGACCTTCCAGCGCATGGCCAAGGTGGTGGACGAGCAGAACGCGGGCGACGCGCAGTACCTGCCGATGGCCGGGCACTTCGACACCTCGGCGGCGTACAAGGCGGCGCAGGACCTGGTGTTCAAGGGCATCGAGCAGCCCAGCGGCTACACAGAGCCGCTGCTGCACGCATGGCGCCTGAAGGTGAAGGGCGAGGCTTGATGCCTGGTCAGGCAAGGCCATGAAACGACGGCACCTTCGGGTGCCGTTTTTTTGTCCGCTTCCTCAATAAAAGAGGCGCTGCTTGTGCCGCTGATTTCCGAGACGTCGTCGCGGAAATTTCATACTCCGCATCAGCCGCAAGCGCCCAGCGCCGTCACCGCCGCGACCCCTCGCGCGCCTCGATCCATTAGCATTCAGGCCGCCTCCTCTCTCCTCCCGGCCTCCCCTCATGAACCCGAACGCGGCACCCCAGCCCGCGGAGCGCACCGGCGACGCCGCTGCGAACTCACGCCCTTCCCTTTTGCCTCGCTTGTCTCGTTTGTCTCGTTTGTCTCGTTTTTCAAATTGGTCGTCCTCGGCCTCGGCCATGCTGGTCGCGCTGGCCTCGGCCTTCGCGTTGAGCCAGGCCTTCCGCACGGTCGGCGCGATGATGGCCACGCCGCTCACCGGCCACTTCGGCCTCACGCCGCAGCAACTCGGCATCTGGGCCGGCACCTTTCACTTCGCGTTCGGCATCATGCAGCTCGCGATGGGCGTGTCGATCGACATGTTCGGCGTGCGCCGCACGGTGCTCACCGCGTTTCCGCTCGCCGTGGCGGGCGCCGTGCTGTGCGCCGTGGCACCCAACTACCACGCGCTGCTGCTGGGGCAGGCGCTGATCGGCGTGGGCTGCGCGCCGGCCTTCCTGGCCTGCACGGTGTTCATCGCGCGGCACTTCGATGCCTCGCGCTTCACGGCCATGTCGGGGCTGGTGATGAGCATGGCCGGGCTGGGCATCGTGTTCACCGGCACGCCGCTGGCGCTGCTGATCGAGGCCGCCTCGTGGCGCGCGGGCTATGCGGTGCTGGCAGGCGTGGCGGTGCTGTCGTGGCTGGTGATCTTCTGGCGCGTGCGCGAGCCTGCACATGCTGCGGTCACTGCGGTCGCTGCGGTCACTGAAAGCGCACCGGCCGCGCCGGCCGAACGCCAGTCGCTCGGCAAGGCCGTGCGCGAGCTGCTGCCGCTGTTCGCGATGCCGCACACGCTGGGCCTGGTCTGCTTCGCCTGCGTGTCGTATGCCGCGTTCATCACGCTGCGCGGCCTGTGGCTGGGCCCGGTGCTGCACGAGCGCCATGGCCTGTCGCTGGTGGCCAGCGGCAACGTGGCGCTGGTGATGACGGTGGCCGGCATGATCAGCCCCGCGCTGTTCGGCCGCATGGACCCGGGCGGCAGCGCGCGCACGCGCTGGATGATGGGCTGCGCGCTGGCCGGCGCATTGATGTTCGCGGCCATGGCGTTCACGAATTCGCGTGCGGTCGACATCGGCCTGCCGATCGTCTACGGCCTGCTCTCCGGCTACAGCGTGCTGCAGTACGCGTACACCAAGAACGCCTACCCCGCGGCCATGACGGGCCGCGCGCTGGCGCTGATGAACATGGCGATGTTCCTCGGCGTGTCGCTCATGCAATGGACCACCGGCGTGGCCGCGTCGTGGGCCGTCGACCACGGCGCGGAGCCGTTTCGCGCGGTGTTTCTCACGGTGGCCGGCATGCTGGCCGCGGGGACGCTGGCGTTCCTGCTGCTACCGCGCGCGCAGGGCGCGCGCTAAGTCCCGAGCCCACGCGCGCGGGGCGTGCGCCAGGTCCCGAGCCCCCGCGCAAGGCTCCGCAACAACGCCGGCCGCGTGGCCGTCAATGCGCATCGCCCAGCCGCGCACGCACCTCGCGGCGGCTCAACTGCCGCTTGCCCACGGCATACACGAACGCACGCGCATAGCTCACCGGCCGGTGCGACATGCCTTCCATGACGTGGCACACGCCATGGCGCGTCCCCAGGCAGCCGCGCATCACGTCGAAGCGCTTGTCGTTGTCGGCCACGCCGCTGGAGGGAAACGCCGCCAGGCGCACCTCGAACCAGCAGCCGTCGACCCGGTGCCACTCGGTGAAGTCGTCCACGACCACGCGCTCCGGCGGCTGCGCCCTGCGTTGCTCGGCGGCGCGCTGCCGCGCCTTCTTCAGCCGCAGCCGGTTGGGCAGCAGGATGCCGGTGGCCGGATGCACGAACAGCTCGACGCGCGGCGCGTCGGCAAGCGGCACCTGCGCGCGGTTCCACCGGTGCGAAGGCACCCACACCTCGCCGTCGCGCAGCACCGCCTTGCGTTCGACGAAGTCGTCGATGTGCTCGAAGATGTGCGCCTGCACCGTGCTGCGACGATCGATGCCGCTGCACAGCTGCGCATACACCTTGTCCCACGGCCGGTGCACCTGCTTGTGCAGCCAGCGCCTGAGCGGCGCGAGGTTTTCGTTGAGCCCCTTCGGGCGGTCGTAGCCGCGCTTCATGCCCAGGTGCGAACCACGCTCGCGGCTGTTGCGAAAGCCGCGCCCGTCGCCCTGCACGCCGCCGCCGCGGCGCGGCCGCTCGACGATGACCTTGCTCATGTCGTCACGCATCGTCGCCTCCACGTCCCACGCGTCCCACGCTGCGCGCGGCCTTCTGCAACGCCACCTTCTGCGCACGCCGCTCCGCGCGGTGCGTGCGCAGGTGGCGCCCGGCGCCCTGGCTGGACTCGCGGCGCGCCATCGCGGCCACCACGGGATTGCGAGGTGCCGCATTCGGCACCGAAAAATAAAACCGGCCCAGACGCTTGTCATCGTCGCGGGCCCTTCGTTGAGCACTCATATGTGCGCACACTCCAGAAACAGGAAAGCCCCGGCGAATGGCTGCGCGGGGCCTTTGTCGATGGGCCTCGGCGGGTGCGTGGATGCACATCCGGCCGGGGCGGTCGGTGTGCGGGTCAGGTGTTCAGGAAACGGTTCATTGATTGCGTTGTGCGCCCGGGAGGTCGATCGTCACCGGGCGCGGTGAAAAGAAACTGTTGCTGAAAAACGAAGGGCGGATTCTGTCGAGCACGCGTTCGATGCGCAAGCGCGCCCTGCGCGGCTGTGGCGCAAAGCCGACGCGCCACAAATCTGAAACCGGGTGCGAATCCAAACGCGAAGCGCTGCCGTATTCGATTCAAGCGCATCGCGCCTCCGAGCTGATGGCGGTTTCCACAGACACCTTCCAAGAACCATTTCTATCCAGGAGCCTTCAATGAAAAAACTCATGATTGCAGTCGGCGTTTCGGTCCTGCTCGGCGCTTGCGCGGGCGGCATGGGCATGAGCGGCAGCGGCAGCACCGCGATGTCGTCGAACCCGATGGTCGGCGGCGCCGCGATGTACCCGACGAAGGACATCGTCGACAACGCCGTCAACTCCAAGGACCACACCACGCTGGTGGCCGCCGTGAAGGCCGCGGGCCTGGTCGACACGCTGAAGAGCCCGGGCCCGTTCACCGTGTTCGCACCGACCAACGCCGCTTTTGCCGCGCTGCCGGCCGGCACCGTCGACACGCTGCTCAAGCCCGAGAACAAGGCCACGCTGACCAAGGTGCTCACGTACCACGTGGTGCCCGGCAAGATGGACGGCCCGGCCCTCATGAGCGCCATCAACGCAGGCGGCGGCAAGGCCGTGCTGAAGACCGCCAGCGGCGGCACGCTGACCGCCACCATGAGCGGCAAGGACGTGCTGGTGACCGACGCCAAGGGCGGCACCGCGATGGTGACCATCGCCAACGTGTACCAGTCGAACGGCGTGATCCACGTCGTGAACAAGGTGCTGCTGCCGGGTTGAGCGCGTTAAGCGCAGGGCGCCGGCGCGGCGGGCTTTCATCGGCCTCGCTGCGTCGCTTTCATCTCCTGCGCTTCATCTCCTCTGCTTCATCGCGCAGCCACTGCGCGAACTCGAGCGCGTCGCGGTTGCCCGCGGCGCGCTTCGACGTTTCGACGAAGTAGCCGCGCCGCGACACGACCTGCTCGCCCAGCGGCGCCACCAGCCGGCGGTCGCGCAGCAGCTCGCGAAGCAGCGGCAGCCTCCCGATGACCACGCCCTGCCCCGCCACCGCGGCGGCCACGGCGTCGGCGTATTGCGTGAAGCGCAGCGTGCTCTTCATGCGCAGGTCTTCCAGCCCCATCACCTTCAGCCACGGCTCCCAGTCGGCCAGCGGCGCCTCGCTGTGGTCGGGGTACTCGACCGTCAGCAGCGTGAGCTGGGCCAGGTCGGCCGGCGTGCGCAAGGCGTCGGCCAGCGCGGGCGAACACAGCGGCACCACCGACTCCTCGAACAGCGCGGGCCCCACGCCCCTGCCGATGGGCGTGAGCCGCACCGCGATGTCGATGCGGCTGCGCTCCATGTCGAGCACGTCGAGCGTGGCCGACACGCGCACGTCCACCTGCGGATGGCTGCCGGTGAAGCGCGCGAGCCTGGGAATGAGCCACAGCGACGCGAAACCCGGCGTGGTGGTGATCGCGACCTGGCGCGGCGCGGAGGCCGCGCGCACGCGCGCCGTGGCGTCGCGCAGCCGCTCCAGGCTGTCGGTGACGGCGCGCTGCAGCACGCCGCCGGCCTCGGTGAGCGCGAGCGCGCGGTGTCGGCGCTCGAACAGCGCCACGCCCAGGCTGGCCTCCAGCTGCTGCATCTGGCGGCTCACCGCCGACTGCGTCAGGTGCAGTTCGCCGGCGGCCAGGGTGAAGCTCAGGCGCCGCGCGGCGGCCTCGAAGCTGCGCAGCAATTCGAGCGGCGGCAGCTCGGCGGCGGAGGCTTTCGCATTCTCTGGATGCATGCAACGAGTTCCGAATGACCGCGTGTAAAGGGCGGGCCGGCTCACTATATTCATTCGTATCCCGAATGCAATGGAGCTTGCCATGAGCACCACCTTCACCACCTTCACCACCTTCACCACCTTCACCACCTTCACCACCCACACCACCCACGCCGCCTTTTCTTCCTACCCGTCCTCGGACGCCTCGCGCTTCCACGTCAGCCTGCCGCACCGCGCGGTCTTCGCCGTGCCCGACGGCGCGGGCGTGGGCATCGAGTGCCGCAGCGGCTCGGTGTGGGTCACGCTGGACCGCGACCCGCGCGACATCGTGCTGGCGCCCGGCGAGCGCTTCGAAAGCGACGAGCACCGGCGCGTGCTGGTCTCCGCGCTGGAGGCGTCGTGCATCACCGTGTCCGACGCGCAGCCCGAGGCCATTCCGCTGGCGCGCCGCACGCAGGCGCGGTCGCCTTGGCGACTTCTGCCCCACGGGTTGTCCCCGGCTTGACCGGCCCCCGTGGGCGTCGAACCATCGATGCCCATGAGTCCCGACGCAAAGAAGGCCGCCGTTGTCAGTGACGGGCGGCCTTCTTGCCTTGGGGCACCCCGCATTCCCGTTACCTGAAGGACATGAACATGGCAGAGGCATACATCGTGGCCGCGGCGCGCACGGCCGGCGGCCGGCGCGGCGGCAAGCTCGCGGGCTGGCACCCGGCGGACCTGGCGGCGCAGGTGATCGACGCGCTGGTGGCGCGCAGCGGCATCGACCCCGCGGCGGTCGAAGACGTGATCCTCGGCTGCGTGAGCCAGGTGGGCGAGCAGGCCACCAACATCGCGCGCAACGCGGTGCTGGCGTCGAAGCTGCCCGAGTCGGTGCCGGGCACCTCGGTCGACCGGCAATGCGGCTCGTCGCAGCAGGCCTTGCACTTCGCGGCGCAGGCCGTGATGTCGGGCGCCATGGACGCGGTGATTGCAGGCGGCGTCGAGAGCATGACGCGCGTGCCCATGTTCACGCCCAACGTGCTGCCGGCCAAGGCGGGCCTGGGCAGCTACATGAGCCCGGCCATGAAGGCGCGCTACCCCGGCGTGGAGTTCAGCCAGTTCACCGGCGCGGAAATGATCGCGAAGAACTACGGCATCGAGAAAGAGGCGCTCGACCGCTACGCGCTGGAGAGCCACCACCGCGCCATCGCGGCCACGCGCGCGGGCGCGTTCAACGACGAGATCGTGCCCATCGACATCCTGCTGGCCGACGGTTCGGGCTCGCCCAGCGGCGAGCAGCACACGGTGGACGAAGGCATCCGCTTCGAGGCCACGCTGGAGGGCATCGCGGGCGTGAAGCTCATCGCCGAAGGCGGTCGCTGCACCGCGGCCACGGCCAGCCAGATCTGCGACGGCGCCAGCGGCGTGCTGGTGGTGAACGAGCGCGGCCTGAAGGCGCTGGGCGTGAAGCCGCTCGCGCGCATCCACCACATGAGCGTGATGGGGCACGACCCGGTCATCATGCTGGAGGCACCGCTTCCCGCGACGCAACGCGCGCTGAAGAAGGCCGGCATGAACATCGCCGACATCGACCTGTATGAAGTGAACGAGGCCTTCGCGCCGGTGCCCATCGCGTGGCTGCAGGCGCTGGACGCCGACCCGGCAAGGCTCAACGTGAACGGTGGCGCCATCGCGCTGGGCCATCCGCTGGGCGCCTCGGGCACCAAGCTGATGACCACATTGATCCACGCGCTCGGCAAGCGCGGCAAGCGCTACGGCCTGCAGACCATGTGTGAAGGCGGCGGCATGGCCAACGTGACCATCATCGAGAGGCTGTGATGGCCGAGCAGCCATTCATCCTGTACGCGCTGGCCGACGGCATCGCCACGCTCACGCTGAACCTGCCCGCCAAGCTCAACCCGATCGCGCGCGACCTGCAGGTGGAGCTGCGCGACACGCTGGAGCGCATTCGCGACGACCGCGCGGTGCGCGCCGTGATCCTCACCGGCGCGGGCAAGGCCTTTTGCGTGGGCGCCGACCTGAGCGCGATGGCGCCGGGCGAGGCCGGCAAGTCGCTCGGCACGCAGACCGCCGAGGCCATGCAGGCGCTGAGCAACCCGCTGATCGAAACGATGCGCACGCTGCCCGTGCCGGTGGTGGCCGCGGTGAACGGGCCGGCGGCCGGCGCGGGCGTGGGCCTGGCGCTGGCCGCCGACGTGACCATCGCGGCGCGCAGCGCGTACTTCTACCTGCCCTTCCTGCCCAAGCTGGGCATCGTGCCCGACCTGGGCTGCACCTGGGCCATTCCGCGCCGCGCCGGCCGGGCGCGCGCCATGGGCATGGCGCTGCTCGACGAGCGCGTGGGCGCGGGGCGCGCGGTGCAGTGGGGCCTGATCTGGGCCTGCGTGGACGACGAGCAATTGATGGAAGAAGCCAGGGCCATCGCCCAGCGCCTGGCGCAGCTGCCGGCCCATGCGGTGGTGGAGGCGCGCGAAGCCTTCGAGGCCTCGGAGCGCCACACGCTGAAGGAACAGCTGCACTACGAAAGCGAACGCCAGCGCGAGCTGATCGACAGCCCCAGCTTCCGCGAAGGCGTGAGCGCGTTCCTGCAGAAGCGGCCACCCGTATTCGAGCGCCGCTGACTGCACCCGACAAGCGCTGACATCCTGTCACTGGCGCCTGCCGGAGGGCTGCGGGAGAATGCCCGCATGACGATCTCCAACGCCTTCTACGCCCAGTCGGGTGGTGTCACCTCGGTCATCAACGCCTCGGCCTGCGGCGTGATCGAGACGGTGCGCAAGCACCCCGAGCGCATCGGCAAGCTCTACGCGGGGCGCAACGGCATCATCGGCGCGCTGACCGAGGAGCTGATCGACACCGGCGCCGAATCGGCCGAGGCCATCGCGGCGCTGCGCGGCACGCCCTCGGGCGCCTTCGGCTCGTGCCGCTACAAGCTCAAGTCGCTGGAGAAGAACCGGCGCGAGTACGAGCGGCTCATCGAGGTGTTCAAGGCGCACGGCATCGGCTACTTCTTCTACAACGGCGGCGGCGACTCGGCCGACACCTGCTTCAAGGTGAGCCAGCTGTCGCAGTCGATGGGCTATGCGCTGCAGGCCATCCACGTGCCCAAGACCATCGACAACGACCTGCCGCTGACCGACTGCTGCCCGGGCTTCGGCTCGGTCGCGAAGTACGTGGCGGTGTCCACCATCGAGGCCTCGTTCGACGTGCGCTCGATGGCGGCCACGTCGACCAAGGTGTTCGTGCTCGAGGTGATGGGCCGGCACGCAGGCTGGATCGCCGCGGCCGGCGGGCTCGCCGCGGACCAGGGCATTCCGGTGGTGGTGCTGTTCCCCGAGATCGAGTTCGACAAGGCCCGCTTCATCGCGCGCGTCGACGAACTGGTGAAGCAGCACGGCTACTGCTCGGTGGTGGTGTCCGAAGGCTGCCACCACCCCGACGGCACCTTCCTGGCCGAGCAGGGCACGCGCGACGCCTTCGGCCATGCGCAACTGGGCGGCGCGGCGCCGGTGGTGGCGCAGATGGTGAAGGACGCGCTGGGCCACAAGTTTCATTGGGCGGTGGCCGACTACCTGCAGCGCGCGGCGCGCCACATCGCCTCGGCCACCGACGTGAAGCAGGCCTACGAGCTGGGGCAGCGCGCGGTCGAGCTGGCGCTGGAAGGCCGCAACGCGGTGATGCCGACCATCGAGCGCATCTCCGACGTGCCTTATGCCTACCGCCTGGGCAGCGCGCCGCTCGAATCGGTCGCCAATGTCGAGAAGCCGATGCCGCGCGACTTCATTTCGGACGACGGCTACGGCATCACCGAGAAGTGCCGGCGCTACCTGCTGCCGCTGATCGAGGGCGAGGATTACCCAGCCTACAGCGGCGGGCTGCCGGTGTACGTGACGCTGAAGAACACGGTGGTGGCGAAGAAGCTGCCGGCGTTCGAGATCGCATGACGACCGCGGTGGCAGCCCCGGGGCTTATCGACGCCACGCGCTGCCCGCTGTGCGGCGAGCTGAACCGCTGCGCGATGGAGACCGAGCGCGAGACGGGCCAGCCGCAGCCGCCGTGCTGGTGCATGCAGGCCGACTTCAGCAACGCCCCGCTCACCAACCTGCCGCAGGAGATGCGCGGGCTGGCCTGCATCTGCGCCCGCTGTGCAACAGGCGCGCCGTGAGCCACGCCGGTCAGGATTGAGATTGAGTCTGTGACTGCGACGGAGCCAGCTCGGGCATCGGCGCAAGTTCAGGCATCGGCGCCAGTGGCGCAGCTTCGGCCGGCGCAACATCGACAGGCTCGGCCACGGGCGCGCCGATTTCACTGGCCACCACCATCGTCGGCGCGCTGCCGGGACGCTGCTCGGTGATCACGCGGTGGATGAACTGCAGCTTGCCCACCGCCGCGCGCGGCAGCACGAAGGGGTAGTAGTCGGGCTGGCCCATGCTGCGCGACAGCTCGTTGAGCACGTTGGTGAGCAGCACCCAGCCGTTGATGAAGTCCAGGAACTTGCCCGCGTCGGGGTGGTCCGGCTGCCACAGGTCGTCCAGCGTGAACAGGTCGCTGGTGAGTTCGACGTTGGTGGCGTCGACGCCGAAGCTCATCGCCGTGTCGGCCGTGTCCGCCATGTGCAGGTAGTGGGCCCAGGTCTCGGCCCAGTCTTCCCACGGGTGCGTGCTGGCGTAGCTGCTCACGTAGCGGTCGGCCCAGTCGGGCGGCGGCCCCTGTTCGTAGTGGGTCTGCAGCGCGGCGGCGTAGTCGGCGCGGTCGTCGCCGAAGAGCGCGCGGAAGTCTTCGATCCACGGCGTGGGCAGCACCAGCAGGTCCCAGTAGTAGTGGCCGATCTCGTGGCGGAAGTGGCCCAGCAGCGTGCGGTAGGGCTCGCGCATCTCGGCGCGGATGCGCTCGCGCACGGCGTCCTCGGCCTCTTCTGCGTTCAGCGTGATCACGCCGTCGTCGTGGCCCGTCATCACGTGCGGGGCGCCGGGCATATTGCTCAAGAAGTCGAAGGCCAGGCCGTGCACCGGGTCGGCATGGCGGCTCACCACCGGCAGGCCCAGCGCGAGCAGTTGCGAGATGAGCCGGCGCTTGGCCTGCTCCAGCTTGCCCCAGAACACGCCGTTGACCTCCTGCGACAGGTCGGGAATGGTGCGCGTCACGCTGCACGCCAGGCAGTAGCCAGGCGCCAGGCCGTGCACGTCGGCGGGCAGCGCTTGCCCGTCGCGCGCGGCGGGCACCATCCAGCTGCAGGCCGCGGCGGTCATGAGGTTGGCGCAGCGCCGGTAGATGGGGCCTTGCGCGTCGCCGAACACGGTGAAGGTGTCGGGCGGCACGCCCTCGCCCTGCGCGGGCGCCAGCGGCATCACGCCGAGGCGGTCGGCCACATAGCCCAGCGGCGTCTGGCAGGCCAGGCACTGGCTGTTGCGCAGGAACACGGGGCGCCCGCACTGGCAGCGGTAGCTGCGGCTGAGCGTGGGGGCCGCGAGCTCGGCGGCGAGCGTGGGGACGGCTTCGGGGGTGCCGAGGTCTGGCGCAGCGCGTTGTGCAGTGCCTTGCGCGGCGTCTTGTGCCTGGGCGACTTGTTCGTTCACTGGGGAGTCCATTTGTTGTATCGGTCTTGGCGCGGAGGGTTGACGCGGAGGGGACAGCCGCTGCATTGTGCGATTCGACACCGCGTCCTCCGCCATGCAATCGCCGATATGCTTGTAGGACGACGGACCTGAGACATTCCGCCGCCCCATGACCTCCCCACGAACTCCCCAAGCCGCGAACACGCCGGCCCCGCCCTCCATCGGCACGCTGCGCGAACGCTATGGCGAGCGCTACCGCTGGTACCTGCTGCTGTCGGTCATGGTGGGGACGATGGCGTCGATCATGTCCTCGACCATCGTCAACGTGGCCATCCCCGGCATGAGCCACCACTTCTCGCTCGGCCAGGAGCGCGCGCAGTGGGTGAGCTCGGGCTTCATGGTGGCGATGACGGTGTCGATGCTCACCACCCCCTGGCTGCTGTCGCGCTACGGCTACCGGCGCACCTATGTCGGCACCATGCTGTTGCTGCTGCTGGGCGGCATCGTGGGCGGGCTGGCCAACAACTTCTCGCTGGTGCTGCTCGCGCGCGTGGCCGAGGGGCTGGCGGCGGGCGTGGTGCAGCCCATACCGGCCATCATCATCCTGCGCGCCTTCGAGCCCCACGAGCAGGGGCGCGCGAGCGGCATCTTCGGCATGGGCGTGGTGCTGGCGCCGGCCATCGGGCCGAGCATCGGCGGGGTGCTGGTCGACCTGTTCGGCTGGCGCTCGATCTTCTTCATGGTGGTGCCCTTCTGCCTGGCGTCGCTGTACCTGGCCTACAAGTTCGTGCCCAAGACGGCGCCGGGCGGCGTGGCCGCGGTGCGCGGCAGCGGGCTCGACGCGCGCGGGCTGGCGCTGGGCACGGTGGGCACGCTGTGCCTGCTGAACGGGCTGGTGGCGCTGCGCGGCGATTCACCGCTGCAAGCGGGCCTGCTGCTGGCGGGCGCGCTGGCGGCCTTCGGCGCGTTCGTGTGGTGGCAGCGCCGGCTCGCGGCCTCGGGCGGCACGCCGCTGATGAACCTGGCGCTGTTCCAGTACCGGCAGTTCGCCATGGGCAGCGTGGTGGCCTTCATCTACGGCACGGCGCTGTTCGGCTCCACCTACCTGCTGCCGGTGTACATGCAGGTGGGGCTGCAGCTGTCGGCCTCGCACGTGGGGACCATCCTGCTGCCGGCGGGCTTCGTGCTGGCGATCACCATCGCGGGCGTGGGCCGCCTGGCCGACCGGCACCCGACGTGGCTGCTGGTGACCATCGGCCTGGCGCTGCTGGCGGCCTCCTTCGCGCTGATGATGGTGCTGCGCCTGGACAGCGCGCTGTGGCTGCTGGTGGCCTTCGCGATCATCGGGCGCATCGGGCTGGGCTTCATCCTGCCGTCGCTCAACCTGGGCTCGATGCGGCCGCTGGCCAAGCCGCTGATTCCGCAGGGCGCGAGCGCCATCAACTTCGTGCGCATGCTGGGCGGCGCGGCCGGCGTGAGCCTGTGCGCCATCGTGCTCGAGTGGCGGCTGGCGGCGCACGGCGATTCGCTGGCCAACCCCATGACCAGCCCGGCCCGGCTGGCCGCCTTCGACGAGGTGTTCGCAATGCTGGCGGGGCTGTGCGCGCTGGCCATCTGCGCGGCGTGGCAGCTGCGCACGCGGCCCTCCGAACTCGGCAAGGCCGAAGCGCCGGTGCGCAACACGGGGTAAACCCCGGCGGCGGAAGCGGGGACTTTCGCATTCAATTGTTATCAGTTGTATCCATCTGGTCCAGATAGCAATCGGGTTCCCCATGCACCGCAGAAACTTCATCGCCGCCTCGGCCGCGGCCGTGGCCGGCCTTGGCCCGCTCGCTCCGATCTCCTGTGCCCTGGCGGCGGAGAACGGCGTTACCGACACCGAGATCGTGCTCGGCCACACCGGCATCCTGAGCGGCCCGCTGGGCGCGCCCATCAAGGTGGTGATGGCCGGCGCGGGGCTGGCCTTCGACGCGGTCAACGCGCAGGGCGGGCTTTCGGGCCGCAAGATCAGGCTGGTGTCGCTCGACGACGAACTGGTGCCCGAGAAGGCCGTGGCCAACTACGAGAAGCTGCTGGGCGAGCACCGCGCCTTCGCCTTCTTCGGCTGCGTGGGCTCCGGCACCACGGCCGCCGCCGCCAAGGTGCTCAACCAGAGCGGCGCCCCCATGGTGGGCGGCTATGCGGTGTCCGACTCGGCGCGCGAGAAGGTCGCGGGCTCGGGCTACTTCGTGCGCGCCACCTTCGCGCGCGAGGCGCAGGCGCTGGTGCAGCACCTGACGACCATCGGCGTGTCGCGCATCGGCGTGGCGTACCTCGACAACCCGGGCGGCGCCGAAGTGGCGCGGCTGGTGGAGGCCGCGCTGGCCACGCTGCAGCTCAAGCCCGCGGTGGCCGTGCCCGTGAAGGGCGACGGCTCGACCAATGATGCGGCCGGCAAGGCGCTGGCCGACAGCAAGGCGCAGGCCGTTGTCATGTACCTGGGCGGCGGCATCGGCGGCGAGGTGATGAAAAGCGCCTGGACCGCCGGCGGGCGCCAGATGTTCTACGGCATGTCGATCGTGCCGGGCGACGTCACCGCCAGGCTGGTGGGCGAGAAGACCAGCGGGCTGGCCATCTCGCAGATCGTGCCGTACCCGTGGAGCGAGGTCGACGCCGGCACCCGGGAATACAGGCAGCTGGCCGAGCGCGCCAAGGTCGACATCGGCTACCTGAGCTACGAGGGCTACGTGAACGCGATGGTGATGGTCGAGGCGCTGCGCCGCACCGGGCGCGACCTCACGCGCGCCAAGCTGCACGCCACGCTGAAGAGCATGAAGCTGCGCGTAAGCAACATGGAGGTCGACTTCACCGGCGCCAGCAACACGGGCTCGCGCTTCATCGAGATGGTGCGGGTGACGAAGGAAGGCAAGTTCCTGCGCTGATGCGACGCACCGGCACCGCAGAAGAACCCGCGTCGGCGCCGGGGGCCGCGCGAATCGGGGTCTAATCGCTGGCATGTGTCAATTGCTAGGGATGAACTGCAACACGCCGACCGACGTGACCTTCAGCTTCACGGGGTTCGCGCAGCGCGGCGGCCGCACCGACCACCATGCGGACGGCTGGGGCATCGCGTTCTTCGAGGACCGCGGGCTGCGCCACTTCGTCGACCACCAGCCCGCGTGCGAATCGCCGGTGGCGGAGCTCATTCGGCGCTACCCCATCCAGAGCCGCAACGTCATCGCGCACATCCGCAAGGCGACGCAGGGCGAGGTCAACCTGCAGAACTGCCACCCCTTCGTGCGCGAGCTGTGGGGGCGCTACTGGGTGTTTGCCCACAACGGCGACCTGAAGGACTTTCGCCCGCGCCTGCACGGCAACTTCCACCCGGTAGGCAACACCGACAGCGAGCACGCCTTCTGCTGGCTGATGCAGGAGCTGGCCAAGTCGCACGCCGGCGTGCCGAGCATCGAGGAGCTGACGCTCACGCTGCGCGAACTGGCCCCCCAGCTCGCGAGCCACGGCACCTTCAACTTCATGCTGTCCAACGGGCAGGCGCTGTGGGCGCACGCGTCGACCAACCTCTGGTACGTGGAGCGCCGGCACCCGTTCGTGACGGCGCAGCTGTCGGACGAAGACCTGGCCATCGATTTCTCGGAGCACACCACGCCCACCGACCGCGTGGCCGTGGTGGTGACGGCGCCGCTCACCACCAACGAGACGTGGACGCAGTTCGCGCCGGGCGAGCTGCATGTGTTCGTGGACGGGCAGTTGTCGGGCGTCTGATTGCAGAACGATGTGCGGTCTTTTGACTGACACATTTTCACAACAGTGCAAGAAAGTATCGGTGGCGGCCGGCAAGTGCATGAACAATAACGGTTCTCATTTGCAATCTTTCGGACCGTCCCATGCCCGCTCCCCACTTCTACCTTCGCCCGACCGTGGTCGCAACGCTGCTCGCGCTCAACGCCGTGGCAGCCCTGGCCCAGACCACCGCGGCCGAGCCGGCTGCCGGAGCGGCGTCCAGCGGCACCCTCTCCACCGTGAACGTGGAAGCCAGCGCCGACGCCTCGGCCGAAGGCCTGACCAAGCCCTACGCCGGCGGCCAGGTGGCGCGCGGCGGGCGGGTCGGCATCCTGGGCAACCAGGACATGATGAGCACGCCGTTTTCGAGCACCAACTACACCAACGAGCTCATCCAGGACCAGCAGGCCAAGAGCGTGGCCGACGTGCTGCTGAACGACCCGTCGGTGCGCCAGGCGCGCGGCTTCGGCAACTTCCAGGAGCTGTACGTGGTGCGCGGCTTCCCCGTGTACTCGGACGACGTCTCCTACAACGGCCTGTACGGCATGCTGCCGCGCCAGTACATCGCCTCTGAATTCTTCGAGCGCGTGGAAGTGTTCCGCGGCGCCAACACCTTCCTGAACGGCGCGGCTCCCGGCGGCAGCGGCATCGGCGGCGCGATCAACCTGCTGCCCAAGCGCGCGCCCAACGAACCGCTCACCCGCGTGGGCTTCGGCGTGCAGACCGGCGGCCAGGGCTTCGTCAACCTCGACCTGGCACGCCGCTTCGGCCCCGACGACAGCCTGGGCATCCGCGTGAACGCGGTGCGCCGCGAAGGCGGCACGGGCATCAAGAACGAGAGCCAGCAGCTCAGCGCCTTCGGCGTGGGCCTCGACTGGCACAACCGCAACGTGCGCCTGTCGGCCGACTTCGGCTATCAGGACTTCGACCTGAAGGACGGCCGCCCCAGCGTCACGCCCTCGTCGACGCTGCCGATCCCGCGCGCGCCCGACGCCCGCACCAACTTCGCCCAGCCCTGGACCTACTCCAAGGAAAAGGACAAGTTCGCCACCTTCCGCGGCGAGGTCGACATCACCGACAACATCACGGCCTGGGCCGCCGGCGGCGTGCGCCGCAGCGACGAGGACAACATGCTGTCGAACCCCACGCTCACCAGCGCGTTCGGCGACACCAGCAACACGCGCTTCAGCAACACCCGCAAGGACCGCATCGGCACGGCCGAGATCGGCGTGCGCGGCAACTTCACCACCGGCCCGGTGAAGCACACCGTGGTGGCATCGGCCGCCAAGTACAGCAACGACCGCGACAACGCGTACGCCATCTCGGCAAGCAGCGTGCGCAACAACATCTACACGCCATACGCCTCGCCCTACCCCATCGCCAACGGCGCGGGCGGCTTCGTCGGCAACACGCTCGCGGACCCGCGCCTGACCGACAAGATCGACACCTCGAGCGTGGCCATTGCCGACACCATGTCGTTCATGGACGACCGCCTGCTGGTCACGCTCGGCGCGCGCCGCCAGACCATCGAGCAGACCAGCTTCGCGTACACCACGCTCAAGCAGACCAGCACCTACGACAAGAGCAAGACCACGCCGGTGGCGGGCGTCGTGTTCAAGATCACGCCCACGGTGTCGGCCTATGCCAACTACATCGAAGGCCTGGTCAAGGGCAACGTGGCGCCCGGCACGGTGAACAACCGCCCGGTGACCAACAGCGGCGAAATCTTCGCGCCGTACCAGGCCAAGCAGAAGGAAGTCGGCGTCAAGTACGACGGCGGCACGCTCGGCGCCAGCGCCACGTTCTTCACCACCGACCAGCCCACCTACGCCTACTCGGGCCAGACCTACGGCCTGTACGGCAAGCAGCGCAACCAGGGCCTGGAGTTCTCGGTGTTCGGCCAGCCCGCCAAGGGCCTGCGCCTGCTCGGCGGCCTGACGCTGATCGACGCCAAGCAGAAGCAGACGCAAGGCGGCGCCACCGACGGCCTGACCGCCATCGGCGTGGCCAAGCAGCAAGCCAACCTGGGCGCCGAGTGGGACGTGCCCGGCCTGCGCAACGTGGCGCTGAACGCCCGCGTGCTCTACACCTCCAAGCAGTACGCCAACGCGACCAACACGCAGTCGGTTCCCTCGTGGACGCGCGTGGACATCGGCGCGCGCTACCTGGTCGACCTGGGCAACGGCCGCGCGCTCACGCTGCGCGCGCGCATCGACAACCTGTTCAACAAGTCGTACTGGGCGTCGGTGGGCGGCACGCAAGGCTCCAACTATCTGGTGCTGGGCGCACCGCGCACCTTCGCAGTGAGCGGCACCATCGACTTCTGATCTCGCCATGCGCGCCTTCGCGACCGCAGTGCACCGCTGGGCGGGACTTGCGGTCGCGCTGTTTCTCATCGTCTCGGGCCTGACAGGCGCCGTCATCTCGTGGGACCACGAGATCGACGGCTGGCTCAACCGCAAGCTCTACGACACCACCGCGCGCGGCCCGTTCAAGGACCCCTTTGAGCTCGCCGCCGCCGTCGAACGACACGACCCGCGCGCGCGGGTCGCCTACCTTCCGCTGGGCTTCGAGGAAGGGCACGCGGCCGGCTACTTCGTGCAGCCGCGCACCGACCCCGCCACCGGCAAGCCGTTCAGGCTCGGCTACAACCAGGTCTTCGTCGACCCGGTCACGGCCGAGGTGCGCGGGCAGCGCGACTCGGCAGCCGTGTCGCTCAAGCCTGAGACGCTGATGCCCTTCCTGCGCAAGCTGCACTACATGCTGCATGTGCCGGCGATGTGGGGCACCGACCGCATCGGCTGGTGGATCATGGGCACGGTGGCGCTCGTGTGGCTGCTCGACAGCTTCGTGGCGCTGTACCTCACGATGCCCCGGCGGCTGCGCAGGTCGGCGCAGGCAGTGCACGCGGTGCACCGCCCTCCCTCCGCTTGGTGGCAACGCTGGAAGCCGGCCTGGACGGTGCGCTGGGCGGCCGGTGGCTACAAGCTCAACTTCGACCTGCACCGCGCGGGCGGGCTGTGGATCTGGCTGCTGATCATCGTCATCGCCTTCACCTCGTTCTCGCTGAACCTCTACAAGGAGGTGTTCTATCCGGTGCTGTCGCTGGTGTCGAAGACCACGCCAGGGCCTTCGGCGCTGGTGCCGCTCGCGCCGCTGGGCACGCGCATCGAGCCGGCCATCGGCTTTCGCGAGATCGTGGCGCAGGCCGACGCCGAGGCCCGGCGCCGCGGCTGGACCACGCCGCTGGGCGGCGTGTTCTACAACGCGCGCGGCGGCTTCTACAACGTGTCTTTCTTCGACCATGCCACGCACGACGACAGCGACGGCATGGGCCTGTCGAACCTCTACCTCGACGGGCGCGACGGCCACCTCATCGGCAGCAATCACCCGTGGCACGGCACCGCGGCCGATGTGTTCGCGCAGCTGCAGCTGCCGCTGCACGGCGGGCGCATCCTCGGCCTGCCGGGGCGCATCCTGATGTCGGCGATGGGGCTGATGGTGGCGATGCTGTCGGTCACGGGCATCGTCATCTGGGCGCGCAAGCGGCGCTCGCGGGTGCTGCAGAAGCGGCAGCGCCCCAGCCTGCCCGCCACCGCGAAAGCCTGAACCAGGCGCTGATCAGGCCCCGGTCAAGCTTTTTCCAGGTGCGCCTCCAGCGCATCGATGAACATCCTGGGCACGTCGAAGCCCGTCTGCTCGGTGATCTCCTGGAAGCACGTCGGGCTGGTCACGTTGATCTCGGTGACCGAGTCGCCGATCACGTCCAGCCCGATCAGCAGCAGCCCGCGCGGCGCCAGCGCGCGGCCCACCGCCTCGGCGATCTCGCGGTTGCGCGCCGTGAGCGGCTGCGCCACGCCCTTGCCGCCGGCCGCCAAGTTGCCGCGCACCTCGGTGCCTTGCGGAATGCGCGCCAGCACGAAAGGCGCCGGCTCGCCCGCGATGATCAGGATGCGCTTGTCGCCCTGCACCACCTCGGGCACGAAGCGCTGCACCATGATGGTCTCGGCGCCGTCCTTGTTGAGCGTCTCGACGATGGAGCCCAGGTTCAGCGCGTCCTGCTTCACGCGGAAGATGCCCATGCCGCCCATGCCGTCGAGCGGCTTCAGGATGATGTCGCCGTGCTCCGCGTGAAAGTCGCGCACGGCCTGCGCGCTGCGCGTGACCAGCGTGGGCGTGACGAACTGCGGAAACTCCATGATCGCGAGCTTCTCGGGGTGGTCGCGCAGCGCGCGCGGCGAGTTGACCACCTTCGCGCCCTCGCGCTCGGCCTGCTGCAGCAGGTGCGTGGCGTAGATGTACTCGGCGTCGAAGGGCGGGTCCTTGCGCATCAGCACGGCGTCGAAGTCCTTCAGCGCCTTCGACTCGGTGATGTCGACCGTGTACCAGTCTTTCGCGTCGCCGGTGAGCGTGATCTGCTGCACCACCGCCGTCACCTGGCCGCCCGACTTCCACTGGATGTCCTGCGGCAGGCAGGCCGCGATGCGGTGGCCGCGGCGCTGGGCCTCGCGCATCATCGAGAAGGTCGTGTCCTTGTAGATCTTGAACTGGTCGAGCGGGTCGGCGACGAAGAGGATGTTTTTCATCAGGTGTTCTTTCCGGCGCCGGGAGCGGCGGCCTCGGGGATGTCGGGCGCGATGTTGCCGGAAGCGGCGATGTCCTTGCCGGGAGGGGCCTTTTCAGCGCCCCGCGCGCGGCGTCCGATCTGCTGCACCGCCAGCGCCACCGCCCCGGCCACCACGCCCCAGAACGCCGAGCCGATGCCCGCCAGCGTGACGCCCGAGAGCGTGACCAGGAAGGTGATCAGCGCGGCCTCGCGGTGCGACTCGTCGCGCACCGCCGCCGCCAGCCCGCCGCCGATGGTGCCCAGCAGCGCCAGCCCGGCGATGGCCGCGACCAGTTCCTTCGGAAACGCGGTGAGCAGCCCCGTGACGGCCGCGCCGAACAGGCCGATCACCACGTAGATGGCGCCGCAGCTCACGGCCGCCGTGTAGCGCCGCGCCGGGTCTTCGTGCGCCTCGCGGCCCATGCAGATGGCCGCGGTGATGGCGCTCAGGTTCAGTGCGAAGGCGCCGAAGGGCGCCAGCACCAGCGTGGTCAGCCCGCTGATGGTGATGAGCTTGCTGACCGGCAGGTCGCCGTAGCCGGCCGCGCGAATCGCCGCCACGCCCGGCAGGTTCTGCGAGGCCATGGTCACCACGAACAGCGGCAGCGACAAGCTGACGATGGCCTGCCAGCTGAACACCGGCATGGTGAACACCGGCCAGGTGAGCGAGAAATGCACCGACGACCACGCCAGCTGCCCGCGCGCCACCACGTACACGATGGCCACCAATAGCGTGAGCGGCACCGCGTAGCGCGGCAGCAGCCGCTTGGCGACCAGGTAGGTGCCGAGCATCAGCAGCACCAGAGGCAGCGCCGTTTGCGCCGCAACGAAGGCGCCCAGCCCGAAGCGCGCCAGCACGCCGGCCAGCAGCGCCGAGGCGATGGCCATCGGGATCTTGTTCATCACCCGTTCGAACCAGCCGGTTGCGCCCGCCAGCACCATCAGCACCGCGCAGACGATGAAGGCACCCACCGCCTCGTTCATGCTGTAGCCCATGCCGGCCACGGCCAGTACGGCCGCGCCGGGCGTGCTCCAGGCGATCATCACCGGCTTGCGCCACCACAGCGAGGGCAGCGCCGAGGCCAGCCCCATGCCGATGCCCAGTGCCCACATCCACGAGGCCGCCATTTCGGGCGTCGCGCCGAAGGCCTGCGCGGCCTGGAACACGATGGCCACCGAACTCGTGAAACCCACGAGCACGGCGACGAAGCCCGCGGTGAAAGCCGAAAGGCTCAGGTCCTTGAAAAATCGCATCCGGCGATTGTGCCGGGAGGGGCGCGCGCCAGCGCCGCCGGGCCGAGCAGCCCGTCGGCCTGCGCCCTGGCGATGACATGCCCTTGCGCCGCGGCCCGGGCGATCCACATGAGCGCCAGATATTCGTTGCGCTCGACGCCCTGACCCGTCGCGTGCGCCAAGCCGAGCCATTGCATCGCGTCGGCACAGCCTTGGCGGGCTGCCTGCTCGATCCAGTAGATGGCGGCGGCGGGACGGCCCAGCAGGAACAGGTGCTGGCCGAAGTCGTTCTGCGCGGCCATGTCGCCAGCGTCGGCCTGGAACATGAGCTGCAGGTCTTGCGGGCTCAAGGGGAACGGCACGTGGTGGTGCACGCTGTCCCAGGCGAGCATGACGCGGCCTCTGGGGTCGTCGGGGAGGCGCCGCACCTCGGTGGAGGAGATGCGGCGCCACCAGGTTCGGCGGCTCCATTTCGACATGGTAACGACAGTGTCGAGGCTGATCGCGTCGCGGCTAGCCAATGCAGGCATTGGTACGGTCACCCAATACCACTGGAATTCAACAGATTTGCAAACCTACGGAAGTCGGAATGGTGGTGGTACAGCTCCATTGGGACTGCTGGTCACCCGAAACCAATGTCCACGCAATTTTTTTGTCGGCCAGCCTGGCGTTGACGCCGGTTGCTTTAAAAAGCACGGTCACGGTGCATCCTCCAGTTGCACTCACCGCCGTGGGGCCTGCTGTCGCAACGCTTGCAACATATTTTCCGTTTATGTCAACGGCCATAGCCACGACACCTGCAACTGCTGCTGAAGTATTGGCTGGACATGTTCCGCTCGTCGAATAGTTCAGTTCTACCTCACGCCTCACGCCCTCTCCCAGCGTTATGCCCTCGGTGGTCTGGGCCCTGGCTGTGTAGTTTTGATAAGTAGGCATTGCAATTGCGGAGAGAATTCCAACAATTGCCACCACAATCATTAACTCAATTAGCGTAAAACCTTTTTGCGCGGCAAAAGAAACTTTTCCAAAACGATTCATGCACTTTCCTTGATTGAAAAATCACAGACTCATGCCTGCGAACTTTTTTAACTGCAGGTCGCATGCCATTTCCAAACTTCCGCGCATCTCAGAATAATTATTTAATATTCGTTTGCAAATATGAATTTGTTAAACCAATGTGACTTTTAAAATTGATGAAAGCGACAAACTTGTCGCACTGCAACGCGCTAAAAAGCAACGTGGCACACACGTGAACGCGCCAAGCGCCGGTGCCACGCACTGCAACCCGCATGCAGGCCGACACGCACAGCGCTCCGAATCGATGCCCGCCCGATCACTTTGTCGACAATTTCTCCCACCAAATGTCGACAACCCAGGCACAGGACTTGCAGAAATCGCTCCGTTGCGTCCCGCCATGCACCGCCATGGCCCACCCCTTCGGAGCCCTCATGACCTCGCCCACCTCCCCCGAACCCCACACCCTCGACCCCGCCGCCGTCGTCGACGAGTTCCTTCGCCTGGTGATGATTCCCGACCCCGAGTCGGCCTCGCGCTACACCGCGCCCGGCATCCGCATCCGCTTCACCGGCAACCGCCCGATGCAGGCGCCCGGCGACACCTCGGCCTTCAACGCCAGGCGCTACGCCTGGGTGAAGAAGAAGATCGAGCGCACCGAAACCGTGGCTGGCGGCACGCCCGAGGCCACGGTGGTCTACAGCCTGGGCACGCTCTACGGCGCCTGGCCCGACGGCACCGCGTTCGAGGACAACCGCTACGTCGATCGCTACGTGGTGAGCCATGGGCTCATCGTGCAGATGGACGTGTGGAACGACAGCGCCGAATGGCTGCTGGTGCGCGCCGGCCTCGCAGTGCTGTGAGGCGCGGCGCATGAGCACCCGCTGGCCCGACCGCCTCCCCACGCACGACCGCTTCGACTACCGGCCCATCACGCGGCGGCCCGACCACGTGTGGCCCAACGGCGCGCGGCTGGCGGTGTACATCGGCTTCAACGTGGAGCATTTCGCGTTTGGCGACGGGCTGGGCGCGTGCATCGGCCCGGCCTCGCCGCAGCCCGACGTGCTCAACCATGGCTGGCGCGAGTACGGCAACCGGGTGGGCGCGTGGCGCTGCCTGGAACTGTTCGATGCGCTCGCGCTGCCGACCGGCGCGCTCATCAACACGGCGCTGTACGACCACTGCCCGGAGCTGGTGCAGGCGCTGGTGGCGCGCGGCGACGAGCTGATCGGCCACGGCCACAGCAACGCCGAGCGGCAGGGCGTGCTCGACGAAACGCACGAGCGCGCGCTGCTGCAGCGCTGCCGCGAGCGCATGGTGCGCGAGAGCGGCCAGGCGCCTTCGGGCTGGCTGTCGCCGTGGATTTCCGAAAGCGCCCTCACGCCCGACCTGCTGGCCGAGACGGGCTACGCCTACACGCTGAACTGGTGCCACGACGACCAGCCGATCCGCATGCGCACGCGCGGCGGCGGCGCGCTGTGGTCGGTGCCGTATCCGCAGGAGCTCAACGACATCCCGATGATCGTCGGCCGCCTGATGGACGCGAAGGACTTCAGCGCGATGGTGGTCGACAACTTCGAGGAGATGCTGCTGCAGTCGCGCAGCCAGCCGCTGGTGATGGGCCTGGCGCTGCACCCTTACATCGTGGGCCAGCCGTACCGGCTGCGGCACCTGCGCACGGCGCTCGCGCACCTGGCCCAGGCGCGCGACCGCGGCGACATCTGGTTCACCACGCCGGGCGCCATCGCGGCCCACATGACGCAACTGGCCGGCGACCGGCCCGGAGAGTTCGAGTGAGCGAAGCAGCCGCCGGGCTCGCTGCGCGAACAGCGCCGGAGCCCGGGCCTGCGCCTGCGCCTGCCCCGGTCGGCGAAGACATCGAGGCGCGCATCTACCGCGCGGTGTTCGAAGGCGTGACCCACCAGCGCCTGGCACCCGGCACCAAGCTGCCCGAGGCCGCGCTGTGCGAGCTGTTCGGCGTGAGCCGCGCGCTGGTGCGCAAGGTGCTGCAGCGGCTGGCGCACGACCACATCGTGCGGCTGCGGCCCAACCGCGGCGCCATCGTCGCGAAGCCCTCGCTGGAAGAAACACGGCAGATCTTCGAGGCGCGCCGCGCGCTCGAGGCCGCGCTGGTGCGCCTGGCCGTGCACCACGCGACCCAGGCCGAGCTGGCCGAATTGCGGCTGCACCTGCAGCAAGAGCACGCAGCCATGCACCGCCACACGCAGCCCGAATGGGCGCGGCTGGCCAGCGCGTTCCACCTGCGCGTGGCGCGGCTGGCGCGCAACCCGATATTGGAGCGCTACCTCACGGAGTTGATGTCGCGCTGCTCGCTGATCGTGGCGCTGTACGAGCCGCCCGGCCATGCGGCGTGCGAGCACGGCGAGCATGCGGCGGTGGTCGATGCCATCGCGCGCGGCGACGCGGACGCGGCCGTGCGGCTGATGGAAGCGCACCTGCTGGTGCTGGAGGCAAACGTGGTGCTGGAGCGGCCGGTGGTGCAGCGCAGCCTGGGGCAGATGCTGGGGTTGGGCTAGGCCGAGCCCCGCCGAAGCCCGAGCCCCTCAGATCTCGATCTTCGAGCCCAGCTCCACCACCGCGTTGTTCGGCAGCCCCAGGAAGGCGGCCGCGCCGCTCGCGTTGTGGTGCATCTGCGCGAACAGCTTCTCGCGCCACGGCGCCATGCCGCTGCCCAGCGTGGGGATCACCACGTCGCGCGAGAGAAAGTAGCTGGTCGTCATCGGCTCGAGCTGGCAGCCGCGCAGGCGCGCGTTGTCGAGCGCGCGCGGCAGGTCGATGTCGTTCTTGAAGCCGTAGTGCACGATCACCTGCCAGCAGTGGTTGCCCAGCGCGTCGATCTCGATGCGCTTGTCCATCGGGATCCAGGGCACCTCGTGGTTGCGCACGGTGACGAACATGTTCTGCTCGTGGAGCACCTTGTTGTGCTTCAGGTTGTGCAGCAGCGCGTTGGGCACGGTGCCGGGCTCGGCCGTGAGAAACACCGCCGTGCCTTCCACCCGCACCGGTGGGCTCACAAACACCGAGCCTAGAAAGGACTTGAGGTCGATCGCGTCCGCATGCTGCGCCTCGCCCATCAGGCGCCGGCCTTCCTTCCACGTGATCATCAGCGTGAAGACGAAGCCGCCGATCATCAGCGGGAACCAGCCGCCTTCGAACAGCTTGAGCAGGTTCGAGGCGAAGAACATGAAGTCGACGAAGAAGAAGATGGCCGTGGAGCCGATGCACAGCGCAAGCGGCAGCTTCCACGCATAGCGGATCACGAAGAAGGTCAGCACCGTGGTGATGAGCATGTCGGTGGTCACGGCAATGCCGTAGGCCGCGGCCAGGCTGCTCGACGAGCGGAACATGACCACTGCCAGCACGATGGCCACGAACAGGCCCCAGTTGACCAGCGGAATGTAGATTTGCCCGGCCGTGCGCACGCTGGTGTGCTCGATGTTCAGGCGCGGCAGATAGCCCAGCTGGATGACCTGGCGCGTGACGCTGAAGGCGCCGGTGATGAGCGCCTGCGAGGCGATCACCGTGGCCAGCGTGGCCAGCAGCACCAGCGGGATCAGCGCCCACTCGGGCGCCATCATGAAGAACGGGTTCTTCACCGCCTCGGGGTTCTCCAGCAGCAGCGCGCCCTGGCCGAAGTAGTTCAGCGTCAGGGCGGGCATCACCACCGAGAACCACGCCAGGCGGATCGGGCGCTTGCCGAAGTGGCCGAGGTCGGCGTACAGCGCCTCGGCGCCGGTCACGCACAGCACGGTGGCGCCCAGCAGGATGAAGCTGGTGCCGGGGTTGTCCCAGATGAACTTCAGCGCATAGAACGGGTTCAGCGCCTTCAGGATCTCGGGGTGGTGCAGGATCTGCGACACGCCCAGCACGGCAATGGCCAGGAACCACACCAGCGTGACCGGCCCGAAGAACTTGCCGATGCCCGCCGTGCCGCGCTTCTGCACCACGAACAGGCAGAACAGCACGACCAGCGTGAGCGGGATCACATAGTGCGAGAAGTGCGGCGACACCACCTCCAGGCCTTCGACCGCCGACAGCACCGAAATGGCCGGCGTGATGACCCCGTCGCCATAGAAAAGCGAGGTGCCGAAGATGCCGACCACCAGCAGCACGTGGCGCAGCCGGGGCTTGTCGGCCACCGCCCGGGACGCCAGCGCGAGCATGGCGACCAGGCCGCCTTCTCCCTCGTTGTCGGCCCGCAGCACCAGCACCACGTACTTGATGGAGACGATGACTGTCAGCGTCCAGAAGAACATCGACAGGATGCCGTAGACGTTCTCCACGGTGAACGGCACGTGGCCGTGGCCGAACACTTCCTTGACGGCATACAGCACGCTGGTGCCGATGTCGCCATAGACGACGCCGATGGCGCCGACGATCAGGCCGGCGGAGAGAGATTTGGGGGCTGACACGAGGTCGATGGGAAAAGGGCAGGCAACAGGTTTCGACGCGTCAGACACGCCGGGGTGCGACAAGGGCGAACATCTGTCCGCGCGCCCGCATCACCCCTCCCGCCCTTTTGTTTCCGTTGCTGTGGGGCCGCTATTTTGCCGTTGCTTGCGCACGGTGCAAGCCGAGCCCCTCCAGATTTAGAGCTTCATTCGTATATTTCGGCGTCCGGGTCGGTCGCTTCCATCTCGTAGCTGGCCGCCACCATGGCCAGCCGGCCGACCACGCCGTACATGTAGAAGCGGTTCGGCGCGCTGGCACCCGGCTTGGCGCCGGGCTGCGGCAGGTGCGTGCTTTCGGAGAAGGCCAGCGGCACGAAGCTCGCGCCCGGCAGCTTGAGGTTCTCGTCGGGCGCCTGCTCGGCGTGCACGCGGTAGAAGCCGCCCACCACGTAGCGGTCCATCATGTAGACGACCGGCTCGGCCACGCCGTTGTGCACGCGCTCGTTGGTGAGCACGCCTTCCTGCACGATCAGCTCGGTGGGCTCGCGCAGGTCGCGCCCGGCGGGCGTCTTGGCGGCCGAAGAGGTGCTGGTGCGCGACTTGCCGATGAGCGACTCGACTTCTTTCGCATCGCGCACCGTCACCACGCCCGGGCTGCCGCTGCCGCTGTGGCCGCCCTTGACGACCACGAACGGCTTCTCGTTGATGCCGTATTCCTTGTACTTGCGCCGCACCTTGGTGAGCACCGCGTCCACGTGGCTGGTCAGCACGTCGATGCCGCGGCCTTCGGCCACGTCCACGCCTTCGGCGCGCGCATAGATCGGGTTGATGAGCCAGGGGTCGATGCCCAGTAGCTTGCCGAAGCGCTTGGAAAGCTCTTCGTAGCTGTGCAGGTGGTTGCTCTTGCGGCGCACCGACCAGCCCGCATGCAGCGGCGGCAGCAGGTATTGCTCGTGCAGGTCTTCGAGGATGCCGGGCGTTCCCGCGGAAAGCTCGTTGTTGAGCAGAATTGTGCAGGGATCGAAGTTCTTCAGACCCAGCCGACGCTTGGTGCGCACCACCGGCTCCAGCGTGACGGTGTCGCCGTTGGGCAGTTCGATTTTCTTGGGCGACTTGATGGCCGGGTCGATGGACCCGATACGCACGTTGAGCCCCGCCATGTGGAAGATGCGGACCAGTTGCGCGACGTTGGCGAGATAAAAGGTGTTCTTCGAATGATTTTCCGGAATGACGAGCAGGTTGCGCGCCTCCGGACAGATCTTCTCGATGGCAGCCTGCGCGGCCTGCACGGCCAGCGGCAGCATCTCCTTGGTGAGGTTGTTCCAGCCGCCGGGAAACAGGCTGGTGTCCACCGGCGCCAGCTTGAAGCCGGCGTTGCGGATGTCCACGGCGCTGTAGAACGGCGGCGTGTGCTCCATCCACTCGAGCCGGAACCAGCGCTCGATGGCGGGCATCGAGTCGAGCACCCGCTGCTCCAGTTCATTGATCGGGCCGGTCAGGGCGGTGACGAGATGCGGAACCATGCGGCGGCCTTGTTGGTTTTGTGCTTAAAGGTGGAGCGGAATTGTAGGATTTGGGGATGGCCGCCCCAATGACAAGACGGCGCGAAGGCGCATCAAGTCCGGACCTCGCCCTGCCCGAGCACCACGTACTTGAGCGAGGTCAGGCCTTCGATGCCCACCGGGCCGCGGGCGTGGAACTTGTCCGTGCTGATGCCGATTTCTGCACCCAGCCCGAACTCGAAGCCGTCCGCGAAGCGTGTGCTCGCATTGACCATGACGCTGGCCGAGTCGACCTCGCGCAGGAAGCGCTGGGCGTGCACGTGGTCGCGCGTGACGATGGCGTCGGTGTGGTGGCTCGAATAGCGGTTGATGTGGGCAATGGCTTCGTCCACGCCCGACACCACCTTGATGCTGATCACGGCGGCGAGGTATTCCTCGGACCAGTCGGACTCCACGGCATCGACGATCCTGGCCTGCGCGCCAACGCTTCCTTCGGCCCCTTCAGCGCGTAGGATGGCCGCGGCCGCCGGGTCGCAGCGCATCTCCACGCCCTTGGCCGCGAACACGGCGGCGATCTCGGGCAGGAAGTCTTCGGCCACCGCGGCCGACACCAGCAGGCCTTCGGCGGCGTTGCAGGGGCTGTACTTCTGGGTCTTGGCGTTGTCGACGATTCGCAGCGCCATGTCGAACTCGGCCGTGTCGTCCACGTACACGTGGCAGTTGCCGTCCAGGTGCTTGATGACGGGCACCTTGGCGTCGCGGCTGATGCGCTCGATCAGGCCCTTGCCGCCGCGCGGAATGATCACGTCGACGAATTCGGGCATGGCGATGAGCTGGCCGACGGCTTCGCGGTCGGTGGTCTGCACCAGCTGCACCGCTTCCACCGGCAGGCCGGCCTCGGCCAGCGACTCGGACACCAGCAGCGCCAGCGCCTTGTTCGACTCGATGGCCTCCGAGCCGCCGCGCAGGATGGCCGCGTTGCCGCTCTTGATGGCCAGGCTCGCGGCCTCGATGGTCACGTTGGGGCGGCTCTCGTAGATCATGCCGAACACGCCGATGGGCACGCGCATCTGGCCCACGCGAATGCCGCTGGGCTGCTGCTTCATGCCGATGATCTCGCCGATGACGTCGGCCATGCCGGCGAGCTGCTCGCAGCCCAGGGCGACGGTCTCGATGACCTTGGGCGTGAGCTTCAGGCGGTCGACCATCGGGGCCGAGAGGCCGGCGGCGGTGGCGCGGGCCAGGTCTTTCTCGTTGGCGATCGCCAACCCCGGGCCGGCTTCGCGCAGGCGCCGGGCCAAGACCTTCAATGCTCTGTTTTTGGTAGCTGCATCCGCACGGGCCATGAGGAATGCAGCGGCTTTGGCTTGCAGACCGAGGGTCTGCATGTGCTCGCTGACGTTGAACGCGTTCATGCCGCTATTTTCCCACGCCGACCTGTGGCCCGGATGACACAGGCTTTTCGATGGCTCGCGCGCTCGCGGCGCCGGCCTTCGCTCAGCCGCGCCGCGGTGCCGCCGCCGCGCTGCTGCATGCGCGGCACAGCATCAGCGCCAGCCGCTGCAGCGACTGCCAGCCGCTCGCGGGCCAGTCGGGCTGCTTCAGCCCCTTCACGATGCCGTCCACCAGGTGCGCGGCGCGCAGCAGCCGGGCCAGCATGCGGTCGTCCAGCCGCGGCAGCACGCGCTCGAAGGCGCGCTCGCGCGGGCCCCAGATGCGGTTTTCGCGCAGCGCCATCGGCAGCGGCCGGCCCGATGCCATGGCGTCCTTCACGCGCTTGAGCGCGCGAATGTCCTCGGCGATGGTGTAGTGCACCAGCACCTCGGCCTCGCCCTCGGCCTGCAGGCCGTCGAGCATGCGCGCCACGCGCTGCGGGTTGCCGGCCAGCACCGCCTCCGACAGCTTGAACACGTCGTAGCGCGCCACGTTGTTGACCGCGCCTTCCACCTGCTCCCAACTCAGCTCGCCGGCCGGATGCAGCAGCGCCAGCTTCTGGATTTCCTGGTGCGCGGCCAGCAGGTTGCCCTCGACGCGGTCGGCGAAGAACTGCAGCGTGCGCTGGCCTTCGTCGCCGGCCATCACGCGCTGGCCTTGCTGGCCCAGGCGCTGGGCGATCCATTGCGGCAGCGCGTTGCGCTCGATGGGCTCGACCTGGATGCTCGCGCCGTTGTTCTCCAGCGCGGAGAACCAGGCGCCGGTGCGCGTGGCCTTGTCCAGCCGCGGCAACATCACCAGCGTGAGCGTGCTGTCGTTGCCGGGCGCGGCCTCGGCCATCTGCTGCAGCGCGGCGCTGCCGTCCTTGCCGGGCTTGCCCGAGGGAATGCGGATCTCGACGATCTGCTTGTCGGCGAACAGAGACAGCGAGCCGCCCGCGGCCAGCACCGCGCTCCAGTCGAAGTGCGCGCCGGCCACGGTGTACGAGCTGCGCTCGGTGTAGCCCTGCGTGCGCGCCGCCGCGCGAATGGCGTCGGCCGCTTCCTGCGCGAGCAGCGGCTCGTCGCCGTGGATGGTGTAGAGCGGCTTCAGCCCCTTCTGCAGGTGGGCTGCGAGCTGGGCGCTGGCAAGTTGCATGGAATTGAAATGACCCGGGCGCGCGGCCTCAGAGTTCCTTGACGGCGGCCAGCCGGCGCATCAGCTGCTGCGCAATGTCCGACTGCATGTCGCGGAACAGCAGGTCGGCTTCGCCTTCCTTGGCCAGCGCATTGGTTTCGTTGAAGCTCAGGTCGCGCGTCTGCGAGACCTCGGTGGCGGGCAGCAGGTCCTTGCCGCCCGGCGTGCGCAGGCGGAAGCGCACGCTCAGTTGCAGCTGCAGCTCGCGCACCAGGCCGGCCGAGTTGGTGGAGATGACGAAGCGGTTGCGGTTCTCGCTCAGAATTTCAAGCACCGCATCGGCGGTCGAGATGACGGGCGGGCTGCCTGCCACGACGGGCTCCGGCGTCATCACCGTCACCGTGCCGGTGGCTCGCAGCTCGCGCCGGATCTGGTTGATCATGGCCGAGTTGCCCGACACCGACAGCGTCTTGAACGCGAAGACCGGCGCCTTGCGCAGCTCGAAGCCGCAACCGGCCAGGCCCAGCGAGGCGCCTGCCGCCACCAAGCCCAGGAGAAAGCCGCGGCGCGGCTGCGAGACAGTGCGAGTGTTCATGCTTGAGTCGTTCGTCAGAGAACCACGTTGACCAGGCGGCCGGGAACCACGATCACGCGCTTGGGCGGCGCGCCCTCGGCGAAGGCGACGAAGTCGTCGCAGGCGAGCGCCAGCTTCTCGATCTCGTCCTTGGAGGCGCCGGCCGGCACCAGCAGCTTGCCGCGCAGCTTGCCGTTGACCTGCAGCATCAGCTCGATCTCGTCCTGCACCAGCGCGCCGACGTCGACCGTGGGCCAGGCCGCGTCCAGCAGGCCGCCCAGGTCCTTGTCGTAGCCGAGCTCGTTCCACAGCTGCTGTGCGATGTGCGGCGTGGCCGGGTACATGCAGCGCAGCAGGATGCCGAAGCCCTCGCGCAGCGCGGCCGCGTCGCCCTTGCTGCCGTCGGGCTTGAAGCCCTCGAGCGCGTTGAGCAGCTTCATCGCGCCCGACACCACGGTGTTGTATTGCATGCGCTGGTAGTCGTAGTCGACCTGGCGCAGCACGGTGTGGACCTCGCGGCGCAGCGCCTGGGCGCCCTTGCCGAAGGTCTGGCCGGACAGCGCGACAGGCGCCACCTCGGCCTGCGCGGCACCGAAGTTCCACACGCGGCGCAGGAAGCGGTAGCTGCCTTCGACGGCCGCGTCGTTCCACTCGAGCGTGGCTTCGGGCGGCGCGGTGAACATGGTGTACAGGCGCGCGGTGTCGGCGCCGTACTTCTCGATCAGGTCCTGCGGGTCGACACCGTTGCGCTCGCTCTTGCCCATCTTGCCCACGCCGCCGTACTCGACCCGGGTGCCGTCGGCGGTGGTGCCGCCCGTGATGCGGCCCTGCGCGTCGAGCACGGCCGTCACCTCGGTGGGCGGGAAGTAGTCCTTGCCGCCCTTCTCGTTGCGCTTGTAGAAGATGTGGTTGAGCACCATGCCCTGCGTGAGCAGCTTGCTGAAGGGCTCGTCGGCCTTCACCAGGCCCAGGTCGCGCATCACCTTGGTCCAGAAGCGCGCGTACAGCAAATGCAGGATCGCATGCTCGATGCCGCCGATGTACTGGTCCATCGGCATCCAGTAGTCGGCGCCCTCAGCGACCATGGCCTGGTCGTTCTTCGGGTCGCAGTAGCGCATGAAGTACCACGACGAATCGACGAAGGTGTCCATCGTGTCGGTCTCGCGCCGCGCGGCCTTGCCGCACACGGGGCACACCACGCCGGCGTGGAAGCCTTCGTGCTTGTTCAGCGGGTTGCCGGAACCGTCGGGCACGCAGTCGGTGGGCAGCACCACGGGCAGGTCCTTCTCGGGGACCGGCACCGCGCCGTGCTCTTCGCAATGGATGATCGGGATCGGCGTGCCCCAGTAGCGCTGGCGGCTCACGCCCCAGTCGCGCAGGCGCCAGGTGGTCTGCAGCTCGCCCAGGCCCTTCTGGCCCAGGGCATGCGCCACGGCGGCCACGGCCTCCTTGTAGGTCATGCCGCTGAAGTTGTCGGAATTGATGGTGACGCCGCGCTGCTTGTCGCCGTACCAGTCCTGCCACTTGTGATAGTCGAAGTGCGGCTCGTCGTCCACCAGCACCACCTGGATGATCTCGATGCCGTACTTGTTGGCGAAGGCGAAGTCGCGCTCGTCGTGCGCGGGCACGCCCATGACGGCACCGTCGCCGTAGCCGATCAGCACGTAGTTGCCGACCCACACAGGCACCTGCTCGTCGGTGATCGGGTGCGTCACCGTGAGGCCGGTGGGCACGCCCTTTTTCTCCTGCGTGGCGAGCTCGGCCTCGGTGGTGCCGCCGTTCTTGCATTCCTCGATGAAGGCCGCGACCTTCGGGTCGAGCGTGGCGGCGTGCGCGGCCAGCGGGTGCTCGGGCGCCACGGCGCAGAACGTCACACCCATGATGGTGTCGGCGCGCGTGGTGAACACGTACATCCGGCCGTCCTGGATCGGCTTGCCGCCCGCGTCCTTGATGTCGTGGGTGAAGGCGAAGCGCAGGCCTTCGCTCTTGCCGATCCAGTTCTCCTGCATCAGCTTCACGCGCTCGGGCCAGCCCGGCAGCTTGTGCTGGGTGTGCTCGAGCAGTTCTTCGGCGTAGTCGCTGATCTTCAGGTAGTAGCCCGGGATTTCACGGCGCTCGACCGTGGCGCCGGTGCGCCAGCCCTTGCCGTCGATCACCTGTTCGTTGGCCAGCACGGTCTGGTCGACCGGGTCCCAGTTCACGACCTGGGTCTTGCGGTAGGCAATGCCCTTTTCGAGCATCTTCAGGAACAGCCACTGGTTCCACTTGTAGTAGCTCGGGTCGCAGGTGGCGATCTCGCGGCTCCAGTCGATGGCCAGGCCCATGGCCTGGAGCTGGCCCTTCATGTAGGCGATGTTCTCATAGGTCCACTTGGCCGGGGGCACGCCATTTTTCAGGGCGGCGTTCTCGGCCGGCAGGCCGAACGCGTCCCAGCCCATGGGCATCAGCACGTTGTAGCCGCTCATGCGCAGGTAGCGCGTGAGCATGTCGTTGATGGTGTAGTTGCGCACGTGGCCCATGTGCAGCTTGCCGCTGGGGTACGGCAGCATCGAGCAGGCGTAGTACTTCTTGCGGCTCGCGTCTTCGGTGACGCGGTAGGCATCGGCGGCGCTCCATTGCGCCTGGGCAGCGGACTCGACGTCGCTGGGTTTGTAGCTGGGGTTCATGTCGGCTCGGCAAGAGCCCGGCGCAAGGCGGCCGGGAACGCGGGATTATCGCGCCCGGGAGAAAGCCCCGGGCCGCAAACGCCGGCCGGGGGGCACGTAACCTGCGTGTTGCACCGGCCGCGCCTGCCCGGGCGCGGCTTTTTCGGCACGCAAGACCGCGCCCGTGGCCCGGATTTCGCATGCCACAATGTTTTTCGACCACAGGGACCGGCATGGGCAGCAACAGCGACAGCAGCGAACGCGACGGCGAAATCGACGGAAAAAGCAGCGATTGGTGGCGCGGCGCGGTGATCTACCAGATCTATCCCCGCAGTTTCATGGACAGCAACGGCGACGGCATCGGCGACCTGCCCGGCATCACGTCCCGGCTCGAGCACGTGGCCCGCCTGGGCGTCGATGGCATCTGGGTCTCCCCCTTCTTCCGCTCCCCCATGAAGGACTTCGGCTACGACGTGTCCGACTACCGGGCGGTCGACCCGCTGTTCGGCACGCTGGCCGACTTCGACGCCATGCTCGCGCGCATGCATGCGCTGGGGCTGAAGCTCATCATCGACCAGGTGCTCTCGCACACCTCCGACCAGCATGCCTGGTTCACCGAGAGCCGCAGCAGCCGCGACAACCCCAAGGCCGACTGGTACGTGTGGGCCGACCCCCGGCCCGACGGCACCCCGCCGACCAACTGGCTGTCGGTGTTCGGCGGCTCGGCCTGGCAATGGGACTCGCGCCGGCGCCAGTACTACCTGCACAGCTTCCTGGCCGAGCAGCCCGACCTGAACTTCCACAGCGCTGAGGTGCAGCAGGCCCTGCTGGGCGAGGTGCGCTTCTGGTGCGAGCGCGGCGTGGACGGCTTTCGCTTCGACGCCTGCAACCACCAGTTCCACGACGCGCTGCTGCGCGACAACCCGCCGGCCACGCTGGCCTCCATCGACGAGGTCAGCACCGTGCGCGCGGACAACCCCTACGCGATGCAGCAGCACCTGTACGACAAGAGCCAGACCGAGAACCTGGCGTTTCTCGAAAGCCTGCGCCGCCTGCTCGACGGCTACGGCGCGGTGGCGCTGGGCGAGGTCGGCGACGAAAACGCACCGCCCGTGATGGCGCAGTACACCGAGCTGGGCAAGCGCCTGCACCTGGCCTACAGCTTCAGCCTGCTGACGGCCGAGCACAGCCCGGCGCACCTGCGCCACCAGGTCGAGGCGCTCGACCACGCGCTGGCACCCACCGGCGGCTGGGGCTGCTGGGCGGTGTCCAACCACGACGTGCCGCGCGTGGCCACCCGCTGGAGCGGCGGCGGCCCGCCCGACACCCGGCGCGACCGGCTCTGGCTGGCGCTGCTGCTCACGCTGCGCGGCAGCGCCAGCATCTACCAGGGCGAGGAGCTGGGCCTGCCCGAGGCCGAGGTGCCCTTCGAGCTGCTGCAAGACCCCTACGGCCGCGCCTTCTGGCCCGAGTTCAAGGGCCGCGACGGCTGCCGCACCCCGCTGGCGTGGACCGCCGAGTCGCCCCACGGCGGCTTCACCTCCGGCACGCCCTGGCTGCCGGTGCACGGCGCGCACCTGCCGCTGGCCGTCGAGCAGCAGGCCGACGACCCCGGTTCGATGCTCGCCTTCAGCCGTGCGCTGCTGCACTGGCGCCGCACGCAGCCGCTGCTGCGCAACGGCGCCATCACCTTCTTCGACGCGCCCGCGCCGCTGCTGCACTTCGAGCGGCGCAGCGGGCGCCATTCGCTGCAGGCCGTGTTCAATTTTTCGGGCGAGCCGGTGTCGATGCCGCTGCCCGAAGGCGTGTTGCCCCTTGTCGGACAACCGCTGTCGGCCACCGCCGTCGTGCAGGGCACGGGTGACAGGCGCATGCTGGCGCTGTCGCCGTACGGCGTCTTCATCGGCGCGCCTGCCGGTGAAGCCACCGGCGCGGGAACCGACTGACCACCATGCCCCTGAAGCCGCTGCCCGAATCCGAAGTCCATGCGCTGATGCGCGCCGAGCACGGCGACCCCTTCGCCGTGCTGGGGCCGCACGAGACACCCGAAGGCCTGGTCGTGCGCGCCCTGCTGCCCGGCGCGCAGCGCGTGGCCGTGGTGCACTCGCGCACCGGCTGGCCGCTGGCCATCCTCACGCGCCACGAAGAGTCGGACCTGTTCAGCGGCCTCGTGCCCGCGGCCGAGGCCCGCATGGGCTATTCGTTCCAGGTCGACTGGGACTCGCACACCTCGCGCCTCGAAGACCCCTACCGCTTTCCTTTCGTGCTCGGCGAGACCGACGTGTGGCTGCTGGCCGAGGGCACGCACCTGCGGCCCTGGGAGCGGCTGGGCGCGCACCTGCGCGAGATGGACGGCGTGAAGGGCGTGGCCTTTGCGGTGTGGGCGCCGAACGCGCGGCGCGTGTCGGTGGTCGGCAACTTCAACAACTGGGACGGCCGGCGCCACGCGATGCGGCTGCGCCGCGAGTGCGGCGTGTGGGAAATCTTCGCGCCGCACGTGACCGTGGGCGACAGCTACGAGTTCGAGATTCTTTCGGCGCACGGCGACGTGCTGCGCAAGGCCGACCCGTTCGCCTTCTCGGCGCAGCTGCGCCCCGACACCGCCTGCGTGGTGCAGCCCCTGCCCGCCCCCGTGAAGATGCCCGAGGGCCGCGCCGAAGCCAACGAGCGCCACGCCCCCCTCAGCATCTACGAGGTGCACCTGGGTTCGTGGCGCCGCAAGAACGGCCACGAGTGGCTGGACTACCGCGAGCTGGCCGACACCCTGGTGCCCTACGTGCGCGACCTGGGCTTCACGCACATCGAGCTGCTGCCGATCAGCGAGCACCCCTTCGACGGGTCGTGGGGTTACCAGCCGATCGGCCTGTACGCGCCGACCTCGCGCTTCGGCACGCCCGGCGACTTCAGGCACTTCGTGGAGGCCGCGCACGCGGCGGGCCTGGGCGTGATCCTCGACTGGGTGCCCGCCCACTTTCCGACAGACGCGCACGGCCTGGGCAACTTCGACGGCACGCCGCTTTACGAGTACGCCGACCCGCGCGAGGGCTTTCACAACGACTGGCAGACGCTGATCTTCAACTACGCGCGCACCGAAGTGCGCAACTACCTGGTCGGCAATGCGCTGTACTGGCTGGAGCGCTACGGCGTGGACGGCCTGCGCGTGGACGCGGTGGCCTCGATGCTCTACCGCGACTACAGCCGCAAGGCCGGCGAGTGGGTGCCCAACGTGCTGGGCGGGCGCGAGAACCTGGAGGCCATCGACTTCCTGCGGCGCATGAACCGCGTGGTGGGCGTCGAGCGGCCCGGCGCCATCACCCTGGCCGAGGAATCGACCAGCTTCCCCGGCGTGACCCGGCCGCCGGAAGACGGCGGGCTGGGCTTCCACTACAAATGGAACATGGGGTGGATGAACGACACCCTGGCCTACGCCGGCACCGACCCGCTGTACCGCAAGCACCATCACCAGCAGATCACTTTCGGGCTGATGTACGCCCACACCGAGAACTTCGTGCTGCCGCTGTCGCACGACGAGGTGGTGCACGGCAAGGGTTCGATGATCGGGCGCATGCCCGGCGACGAATGGCAGAAGTTCGCGGGGCTGCGCAACCTGTACGGCTACCTGTGGGCGTATCCGGGGAAGAAGCTGCTCTTCATGGGCGGAGAGTTTGCGCAGTACGCCGAGTGGAACGCCGACCGCGCGCTGGACTGGCACCTGCTGGAACATGCGTCGCACCAGGGGGTGCGGCGGCTGGTGCGGGACTTGAACAACGTGTACCGGCACTTTCCGGCGCTGCACGAGCTGGACAACGACGGGGCCGGGTTCGAGTGGATCGTGCATGACGATTCGGAACAGTCGGTGTTTGCTTTTGTGCGTCGGGCACGGGACGGCTCTTTTGTCGTCGTGGTCTGCAACTTCACGCCTGTGCCTCGGCATGGGTATCGGCTGGGGGTTCCTTGTGCCGGGGCGTATCGGGAGATTCTCAATACGGACGCTTCCGTCTATGGGGGGAGCGGGGTTGGCAACGGGGTTGTGTCTACGTCTTCGGTGCCTTGGCATGGAAAGGCGGAGTCTGTTTCCGTGAGCTTGCCGCCGTTGGGGACTGTGATGTGGGTGTTGGGTTGAGGCTTTGTGTGTTGGGTTGTTTTCCGGGGCCGGGTCTCGCCCCGGCTGGCGATCTACTTTCTTTTGCTTCGCCAAAAGAAAGTAGCCAAAGAAAAGGCGACCCTGCTGTCTGCGTCCCTCCGCTTCGCTACGGGCAACCTGCGGTGCTCGACGTAGAGGGGGGTCCGCAGAACTCGCTTCGCTCAAACAGCTGCGGC
>NZ_JBFUPJ010000022.1:0-126480 GCF_041355175.1 Variovorax sp. RCC_210
CTCTCCTTCGTAGTGGATCTACGAGTCTAGGAAGAGAACTCCGCAGGTCAAATCAACCCGCCCGATCACCGATGCTTTTGGCCGGATTCAGCCCGTGAATGCTAGCCACGCATCGGCATGACTGCGCGACTTCGGGCCTAGCGCCGCGAGAAACCGCACAAGGACACCACGCTGGCTTGCGCTCGCTACCAAACCCTCGATAAACCCCGTCGCCGCCGCTGTCACCACATCCACGTCCATGCTACCCATTGCGGCCTCGATGAGAAGCAACGCCCGTTGCGTCTCGGCGGCTTCGGGGTCCGTGGACTCATCTAACAATCGCATCGCGCAGTCTGCGAGGACAGTGGTCGCTGGGGGGCTTGCTGGCGCCCAGTATTCGTCCGCCTCTTGAAGCGCTGGCTTCAATAGCGGGGACTGTTCGGCCATCACCTCAACAAATACGCGCACAGGCTTTTTCATAAGGTCGGCAAGGTACAGGAGCGTCCGGTTCTTGCCGAAGGCCGAAATCAAAGCCAGCTTCTTGACGCTGTGTCAGCATCCGCATCGTTGGGCGTGAGCGAACCCAGCAGGACTGCGGAGAAGTAGAAGCCAACCGCCGCAACCAGCATTTGGATAATTTCACCAACGGCCGGAATGAGGCGCCAAGGCAAGTTGAAGAGCACCAATGTCGCAAGGAACGAAAACAATGCCAACCGACTGCCTTGTCGGTATAGCGTTAGCGTTCGACCGAACGTGGGAAACCCGAGCATCGAATCCCCTCGAAGCTTTTGCAGCGTTGACATGGTCATCCTCCTAGAATCGAATTTGAGGGCGCTTCTAAGGGACCGCTTCCGGCCGGGTTCGGTCAACTCGCAGAGGCGGCGGCTTCAACCCAAACAATCTCGTCGGGGTGATGCTGGCCGATGGTATCGAGCGCGTCCTCGAGGACCGGCTGTTCTCGCGCGCCAAGTGCATACGAGAAGCGCGTTAGGCCCTTCCCCTTTAGCCCGGCGAAGTCCTGCTCGGAGACTGCATCAGCACCACACCAAATCGCAGTGCCCGAACCTGCGGCCTCCCGCAGTGCATCGTTCAGACCGCCAGGGGTGATTGCAAGGAAGACCACGTTTGCTCCTTTTGTGATGTTGCCGGATGACTGAGTGACCGGTTTTGGACGACTGTAGCCGGTTGAGCGACTGGAGCAATGAGTCCATCTTGCCACGCCCTTCAGCTCACAATTGGTCAACAAGGGTCGTTCCGCTTTGCCCTTTCAGGTCGGGCTGTTCCAGCCCTGCGGTAGATGCGCAAGTCGAGCGATCGTCTCGTCGTAGTTTCGTGCGCTGTTCATGCCGGCTTCGATAGTCGCGTAGGAACTTGGGGAATAGCCAAGGAACGGGCCGACATAGAGCAAACGGTCAGAACCTCCGATGCACCATTCATGGCACAGGTCAATCTGCCAACTCGGTTCCGCATACACCACAATCAAATCAACTCCTTCAGGCCTTACAGATTCAACTCGAACGTGGTTCAAAATCTCATTGGGGCACTTGATCACAGGCACTGTTGGCGGTTGAGCGCCTATGGCCTCGATCTTCATCAAATAATCGGCGAAACATGCACGCTCTAGAGCGGTGCGCAGACGATCCGTCCAGTTGGCCATGTTGCGGAGAGCGAGATGCTCCTCTCCGGTTAGATCGGAAAAGCTCGAGTCGACTTGAACCGGAACATTCAACCAGGGGAACACCACATTTTCAGTAAGCATATGTACCCTCCAAAGGTCTGCTCGTGCTTATGATTTTTGCCTCGCCCCCGACCGACCGCTTTTGGCCGAAAGCGGAATTTCGACCAGTGCAAAACGGAGGACAGCAAACTAGCGTTACGCGGATATTCGTATCAACAATCTCGTCCCTCAAACCGGCCTACGCTAGTTGACCGGTATGCCTAGCTCAAATAACGCGCTGACCAATAGCCGCATCGAAGAATAGCTACCGCACAACCGCATTCGGCCGAGCATTCCTTGCCATCACGAAAAGGCCAAATCCAAACCGAGCATCTTGCTGAGCCCGAAAGTGAGGAGCGAGAGGCCCAGGAGCGACAGCACGAAGATCGCGGCCAACTTGCCGCCCGCGCGCAGCACCGCGCTCTGCTTCTGCTTGTCTTTCCTTCCTCGTTCGTAGTGCCATTTGATGGCGAAGAACATGCCCGTGCCGAACACGAGAACCTTGAACGCGATGAAGACGACAGGGACCCAATCCATCATTTTTTTAAAGTATTTCCAGGCTATTACTTGAAGCTATTAATCGTGAGAAACACTGGTCCGCAAGCAGACTCAGGCCGACAGCCTCGATGAGCCAGACCATCACCCGCAGCGGAAGCACGCAGTCATCCGGAATCTCTCGCCGCCGTTCGTTCCCGCTGACCGACCGATGGCATTCACTTTTTCAGAATGAAAGTGACCGGAAATTCCGTCCACATCTCGCTCGGCACCCCGGCAACGGTTCCAGGCTCGTAGCGCTGACATTTTCCTGCCTCCAGCACTGATTGGTCCAACTCCGCAAAGCCACTCGAGTGAGCAAGCTGGACGTCAGAAACCGTTCCAGTCGAAGTCACCATCACACGAGCAACGACCTTTCCCTGCACACCGTTGCGCCTTGCATCCGCAGGATAGCGAGGGGCGCAACTTGATGAAGGAATGATGCGTGGCTTGGTCGGCGATGGCGCGGCCGAAGGTGGCGCGGTCGTGCATCCGACGAGGAGGCTTGCCGCTATGGCCAAGCAGGATGAAATTGCATTCATGAACGGTTGATGACGCGGGTGGCGTGTTTCTCTTCGAGCCAATCGTTTTCCAGTCGATGTCGGTGCGCACTCGTATTTCTTGTGCCTGCGTCGGAAAAACGCTCCTGGCCGATTGCGGCCAGGAGCGCGCATTCTGCCGTGCCCGCGGACGGCCCAGGGCGCGCGCGATGCCGCCTACCACGCCAGCCCGCAACCGGCTGCTGCGTCCGTAGCAGCTTCCATCGGCAAACCGTATTTCGCATGCGATGTGCCCTGAGATTTTCACAAGAACGGCGCCGAGACAGGACGAGCTGCTGATGTGTTCGGTCAAGGAGCACTGTTCGCCAACCCGTGACAGAGCAGCCGTTGCACGACACGCCATGTCGCGCCATTGCATCGCTGCCTCTATATCCAAAACGTATCGAATTCAACGCAGAAAAAGTATTTCCAGATATCGAAATGCCTACCTACGATGCCCGCGTGAAACACAAGAACAAGACGTGACGCAACCCACGCTGCGGTCTTCGCGTGGTGTCCGCTGAACGCTCGGCACACAAGCAAAACCCTGGAGACACCCATGCGAAGCAAACAAAAAGTACACCGTGCTCTGCTGCCAGCAGGCCTGCTGATGGCAGCGGGCCTGGCCCTTCAAGGTTGCGGCGGCGGAGGCGACGGCAGCGGCGCGGGCTTCTTTCCTATCGTGCCGTCCGCGCCACCCGCACCAGCCCCGGCCCCAGCACCCGTCGCCCCTCCGCCCGCAGGCCCGACCGCCGAGCAACTCAAGGGCACCTGCAACGCACTCCAGGGCCAGCTCATCGAAGGCGTGACAGTCACGCAAACCACGCGCTACGAGGCCAACGCTCCCATCTACAGCTCGGGCTTCTGCCAGGTGCTCGGCACACGCGCACCCTTCCTCGACATCGAGATCGACGTGCCCGACAACTGGACTGGCCGCTACTGGCAGCAGGGCGGCGGCGGCTTCGACGGGCGCATCGCCTCGATGCTGACAAAGGACGGGAGCGGCGCGGTGACGGCGGTCGACCCGACGCTCGCGCTCAAGGGCGCGGTCTACGCCGCGTCCAACGGGGGCAACCGCGCGAACGTTCCCGCGCAGGCGGCGCCGGCCGTCTGGTTGGCCGGCACGGCCGATGCGCGGCAATCGGCGACGGACTACGCCTACGCCGCGGTCGGCACCACGGTGCGTTTTGGCAAGGCGGTCGCCAAGGCCTTCTTCGGCAAGGCGCCGAGCCACAGCTACTTCAACGGCTGCTCCAACGGAGGCCGCAACGCCTACATTGCCGCGCAGCGCTGGCCGCAGGAGTTCGATGGCATCGTCGCGGGCTGCGAAACCATGGACATGGGCGGTGCGGTCACCGGCTTGATGAACTCGGACGCGAAGGCGGCCACGCCGGCCGAAATCAGTCCGCCCCAATACGCCGCAGCCTACGCAGCCGCAGTGGCGGCCTGCGATGCCGGGGACGGAGCGGCCGATGGCTACCTGGCAAACCCCGGCGCGTGCAGCCTGCCTGCCTCATCGCTGCAGTGCGGTCAACCGGGCGCCAATGCCGACCCCGCGCTGTGCCTGTCGGCCCCGCAAGTCGCGACGCTCTCGGGCCTGCTCGGCGACCTGACGCTGGCCAGCGGGGCCATCGCGTACAGCAAATACAACTGGACCAACTTCGCTCCCGCATCGGTCATTCCCGGCGTGCCCGCGTTGGGCGTCACGAGCTATGGCGGGCTGGGCGGCGGCTTCGCGTTCCTGGCGACGAACGATCCGCTGTGGCTGGGCGCGCCGCCGCCGAGCACGGCGCCGGCCCCCAACCTCGCGAGCTTCGACATCGACCGCGACTACTACATCTTCAGCAGCGGCCTGCAACGCATCGGCGCCGACCACGACAGGAACGCCATCGCGGCCTACGTGGCGTCGGGCCGCAAGCTGCTCTCCTGGCACGACGCCGGCGACCCGCTGCTGTCGGTCAACGACCATGTTCGCAACTTCACCGCGATGTCCACCGTGGCAAGGACGCTCGGTCTGGCCGACCCTCGCGGTAACGCGCGCATGTTCATCGTTCCGGCGTCGACCCACGGGGCGGGCGCGAACCTGGCGGAGGTCGACTGGCTCGGGGCGATCGTCGATTGGGTGGAGAACAACCAGGCGCCGGATCAACTGACCTACAAATTTGCCGCAGGCGCCACGGCCCGCGCGATGCCCGTTTGCGAGGCGCCGAAATATCCGCGTTACAACGGCACGGGCAACGTCAACGACGCGGCCAGCTTCGCCTGCACGCCGTAGCGCTGGCCGCCACGGCCGTGGGCACGGCGAGAACTCCCGAGGATTTTCAATCGGACTGACATGCAGCACTGACACGATCAGCGGCCTGATCGCAACATTCTCGGGAGTGGAGAGATGGCCGCATGTTCAACCCGCAGCAGGTGCGGGCGCCCCCCGCGTTCGCGTGGCTTCACCCTCATCGAGCTCATGGTGGTGCTGGTGATCATCGGCGTGCTCGCGGCGCTCATCGTGCCCAGCCTGATGGACAGGCCCGACCAGGCACGCGCCACGGCGGCCCGTCAGGACGTGGCCGCGATCATGCAGGCGCTGAAGCTCTACCGGCTGGACAACGGCACCTACCCGAGCGCGACGCAGGGCCTGCAGTCGCTGGTGACCAAGCCCGCCGCGGGCAAGGTGCCGTCGAACTGGCGCACCTACCTGGAACGCCTGCCGGCCGACCCCTGGGGCAACGCCTACCAGTACCTGAACCCGGGCACGCACGGCGAGATCGACGTGTTCTCGCTGGGCGCCGACGGCGAGCCCGGCGGCGAGCAGGCCAACGCCGACGTCGGGTCCTGGTAGCGCACGTGATGCGCCCGCACCCCCGGCACGACCAACGCAGGCGCCCGCGGCATGGCGGTGGTGAGTGCGCTGCTCATCGTCGCGGTCATCGCGGTGCTGGCGGCCAGCCTGCTGGGCCGGCAGTCGGCCTTCATCCGCACCACGCAGGGCGACCAGCTGCGTGCGCAGGCGCGCTGGCTGCTGCGCGGCGAACTCGGCGAGGCCCAGCGCACGCTGCGCGCCGAGGCCCTGCGCGAGCCCACCACGCGGCTCGACGGTCGCTGGAGCCAGCCATATGCGCGGTCGGCCTCGGGACAGGTCGCCGCCGAGGGCGGGCGGCTGGTCAGCGAAATCGACGACGAGCAAGGCAAGTTCAACCTGCGCAACCTGGCCGACCGCGGGCGCCTCGACCCGGCCGAGGGCGAGGCGTTCCTTCGGCTGTGCGCGCTGGTGGGCGTGCCGCCGGTGGTGGGGCGCGCCGTGATGCGGCGCGTGGTGCTGAGCCTGGGCGACGCAGTGCCGGCAGGCGCCGCGGCGCCGCCCGAAGCCGTGCGCGCACACGCCGACAAGCTGGCCGAAAGCATGGGCCTGCCCGCCGAGTTGCCGCGCAGCGCGCAGGCACCGCGCCTGCGCGCGCTCGAAGACCTGCTGGCGGTGCCGGGCGTCGATGCCGGCACGCTGGCGCGGCTCGCTCCCTTCGTCACCGTGCTGCCCGAGCGCACCTGGATCAACGCGAACACCGCGAGCGCGCAGGTGGTAGCCGCGGGCGTGGCCGGGCTGTCGCTGGACAGCGCGCGCGCATTGCTGGCGGCCCGCGACCGGGGCCAGTGGTTCGTCAACCGCGGCGACTTCGCCAACCGCCTGCGCATGCCCGAGCTGGACACCGACGAGGTGCGCATGGGCGTCACCAGCAACTGGTTTCGCGTGTCGAGCGTGCTCGACACGGCGCGCACCCGGTTCGTGCAGCGTGCGCTGTTGCACGACGACAAGCGTTCGCTGCCGCGCGTGGTATGGCTGCGGGAGGGCGTGTGAAGGTCGACGTGCTGCGGCTGCAGTTGCCGCCCTGGCAAGAAGCTGAAGCGGCGCGCGCGTGCCTGCGCTGCGGCTATCGCCTGCCCGACGGCAGCTGGCACGACGGCGGCGAACTCGCGCTGCATGACGTGGCGCGGATGTTTCACGCGAAACGCATCGAGGCCTGCCTGCATCCCGCGGAGGTGCCGATGGCCGCTTTCACGCTGCCGCCGTTGACCGGGCGGCGCCTGCATGCGGCCGTGCAGGGCGCCATCGAGCCCTGCGCGCTGCAGCTGCTCGAACAGCTCGTGACCGGCTTCGGGCCGCGCACTGCCGACGGCACCGTCACGGCCGCGTGGATCGCGCGCAGCGCGGCGAGCGACTGGCACGCGCTGCTGCGCCGGCACGGTGTGGCGGTGCGCGAACTGCACCTGCCCGCCGCCTTTCTCGCCTGCGCGCCGCAGGGTGGCACGGCGTGCCGCATCGACCAGTGGCTCGTGGTGCGCAGCGGCCTTCACCACGGTTTTGCGCAATGGCTGCCCGAGGGCACGCAGCCGCCGCTCGACGCGCAGTGGACCGAGGTCGATGCCGACCCCACCGGCCGCTGGTCCGGTGAAGGCTGGCGCTGGTCGCTGCCTGCCGGCGAGGCGGCGGCAGGCGGCGCACGCGCCGTGCCGGTGACTGCGCTGGCCGGCTGGGGCGTGCTGGCCGCTGCCGTATGGCTCGCCGGGCTCACGGTGCACGGCCATCAGCTTGCGGCGCAAGGGCAGGCGCTGAAGCGGCAGATGGCCGCGCGGGTGCAGGCTGCCTTTCTCGATGTGCTCGTGGTGGTCGACCCGGTGCGCCAGGCGAAGCAGCAGAAAGAGGCGTTGGCGGCTGGCGCGGCGCCCGCCGCCGCGGGCGATGCCGCCGGCCTGCTGCGGGCTGGCGCGGGCCTGCTCGCGCAGATGCCCGCCGGGCAGGTGCAAGGCTTGCGCTACACGGCCGGCGCGCTGCAACTGCGCTGGCGCGACGGCGGCGCGCCGAGCGCCGATGAACGGCGCGTGCTGCAGGCCCGCGCGGCCGAGCAGGGGCTGTCCGCGCAGGCCGACGCACAGGGCTTGCGCGTAACCCTGGCGGCCACCGCTGCCGGTGGCACGGCGAGCGAGAGCCCGGCCAGCGCTCCCGGACCGGATCGTCGAGCTGCGCTCCGACCTGGCCGCCGTCGAGCGCGCGATGCATCGCCTGCCGCGCCGGCATCACGCGGTGCTCGTGGCGCTGCGGATCGATGAAAAGACTCGCCAGGAGGTGGCGGACGGCTACCGCGTCTCGCTGACCAGCGTGGACACGATGCTGCGCCAGGCCCTGGACCATTGCGCACAGGAAACCGGCATGGCGGTGACAGGCGGCATCAGCGGAACGCGAAGGGGGTTCTCTCAGCGGTGGCGCGCCGAAGTCGATGCGGCGGAGGCCGTCGCGATGGCGTGCCGGCACCAGCGAAACGACGCGCGGCAGCACAGGGCAGCCTGATGCGGATGAGGCCGGGCAGGCCCGCTGCGGCAAAATCCGGCATTGCGCCAAGGCTTGCCGGCCACCCAAGCCGTGCAAGCCGTTCAAGCCGTTCAAGCCAGCCAGCCCGTCCGACCCGACACCCCAGGTGCACCGACACCCTTTATGACCCAGACAGTCACCCTAGAAAACTGCGAGAGCGAGCCCATCCACATCCCGGGGCTGGTGCAGCCGCACGGGGCGCTCATCGCGTTCGACGCCTCCACGCTGAGCGTGACGCGCCTGAGCGCGAATGCCGCCGCGCTGCTGGGCGCCACGGCCCCGGCGCTGGGCGAGCGGCTGGCGCCCACGCACTTCATGGGCGACGCGCTGGTGCACGAGACGCTCCACGAGGTCAACGACACGCCCATCGCCGCGACCGAGCATTCGCCGGTCAATGTCGAGGTCGAGGTGGCGGGGCGGCTTTTCGACCTGGTCGTGCACCGCATGGGCTACGAGCTGATCGCGGAGTTCGAGGAGCGTTCGGCCTCGGCGGACGCGGTGTCCGACTTCGCGCTGAAGGCGCACCGCGCCATGGACCGGCTCAAGCGGCAGGGCTCGATCGACGCCTTGCTCAGCCTGGTGGTGGACACGGTGCACCAGCTCACCGGTTTCGACCGCGTGATGGCCTACCGCTTCCGGCACGACGACAGCGGCGACGTGGTGGCCGAGCGGCGCCACGAGTCGCTCGAGCCCTTCCTGGGGCGCCGCTACCCGGCCAGCGACATTCCGGCCCAGGCGCGCCGGCTCTACGTGATCAATACGCTGCGGCTCATCGCCGACGTGCATTCGGTGCCGGTGGCGCTGGTGGTGGGCGACCCGGGCCTGCCGCCGCTGGACATGAGCTACTGCACCCTGCGCAGCGTGTCGCCCATTCACATCGAGTACCTGCGCAACATGGGCGTGGGCGCGTCGATGAGCATCTCGATCGTCATCAACGGCCGGCTCTGGGGCATGCTGGCCTGCCACCACCGCACGGCGCTGCAGGTGCCTTACGCGGTGCGCATGGCGTGCGACGTGCTGGCGCAGGTGCTGGCCTCCAACGTGCAGAGCCTGCTCTCGCGCGAGCAGGCCGCGCGCGCGTCCGACGCCGCCAGCCTGCGCGCCCGGATGATCGAGTCGGTGCTGCATGCCGAAGACACCTTCGGCGCGCTGGCGAGCCTGGCCGGGCCGCTGGCCGCGGCCTTCGAGGCCCAGGCCGCGGTGATCGCCGAGCAGTCGCGCCTGCACGTGGAGGGCGAGATTCCGCACGAGACGGCGGCCGCCGTCGTGCAATGGCTGGCCGTGGCCAAGGCCAGCGACGAGATCGTGACGCTGCACGAGCGGGCCAGCCTGCCCGAGCACCTGCAGCCGCTGTGCGGCGTGTGGTGCGGCTTTCTGGCGCTGCGCTTCGACGCCATCGACAACGGCTGGCTGCTGCTCGCGCGCAAGGAGCAGATCGAAACCATCAACTGGGGCGGCAAGCCCGAGAAGCACTACGTGTCGGGCCCGCTGGGCCCGCGCCTGACGCCGCGAGGTTCGTTCGACATCTGGAAGCAGACGGTGAGCGACACCAGCGTGCCGTGGGGCGCGCCTGAAGTCGAATTCGCGGGGCAGCTGCGCGACGAGTTGATTCGCGCCAGCGCGGCGCGCAACGCCGAGACCTACAAGGCGCGCACCGAACTCATCGCCGTGCTGGGCCACGACCTGCGCGACCCGCTGCAGTCGATTTCCATGGCCGCCAAGCTGCTGGAGCGCAGCCTGCCCGAGGGCAACACGGTGGGCGAGCGCCTGGGGCAGCGCATCCAGTCGTCGAGCAGCCGCATGGGGCGCCTGATCGGCCAGGTGCTGGACGCCTCACGCCTGCAGAGCGGGCAGGGGCTGCAGGTGCAGGCGGTGCCGATGGACATCGCCCGCCTGCTGGAAGACGCGATGGACGAGGCCCTGATGGCCTACCCCGGTTCGCAGATCGAGCTGCAGGCGCCGAAGTCGCTCGCCATGGTCGGCGACCCGGACCGCATGGCCCAGCTCATCGGCAACCTCGTGAGCAATGCGCGGCACCACGGCCTGCCGGGCGAACCGGTGCGCGTGGCGCTGGAACAAGAAGGCAATGTGGTGGTGCTGCGGGTCGCGAACACGGCGCCGGCCATCGACGCGGCCCTGGTGCCCGAGCTGTTCAGCGCGTTCAAGCGCCGCATCGGGCCGAACGAACGCAACAAGAGCGGGCTCGGGCTGGGCCTGCACATCGCGCAGGCCATCGTGAAGTCGCACAACGGGAGCATCGCGTACAGCCATGTCGACGGACAGGTGGTGTTCACGGTGCGGATTCCGCAGTAACGAAGTTTCGAGCTTTCGACGCTTCCAGGAGCGGCGCGAGCTTTCTGCTGCACCGCGCGCTCTTCGCGGGGCGCCCCGAACGGGGCGCCCGCCTTCATCAGAACTTCGCGTTCAACGAGACACGGAACGCACGCGGCGAGCCCGGCGTGATGTTGGTGTTGCTGTTGGCGTTCAGGAAGTACTTGCGGTTGAACAGGTTCTCCACGTTCACCTGCATCTGCACGTTCTTGTTCAGCGTGAAGAACACGGCTGCGTCCACGCGGGTGTAGCCCGGCAGCACGACGTTGGGGAAGGGCGCCGCGGTGGTCACGATCTGCTGGCTCGACGCGAACATCTTCGTCTGGTGGATCACGCCAAGGCCCGCGCCCCATGCCGGCGTGAAGTCGTAGCGGTTCCACAGCGCGAAGGTGTGCTTGGGCACCTGGCCGACGGTGGCGCCGGCGCGAATGGTGGCGGAGGTGTCGGCCTTGAACTTGGCGTCGGTGTACGAGTAGCCGCCGGCCACGCTCCATGCGGGCGTGATGTTGCCGCTCAGTCCCAGTTCCACGCCCTGCGTGCGCTGGCCGTCGCTCAGGATGGTGCGCGTGCTGGTCGGGTCGGTCGGGTCGAGCACTACCACGTTGGAGCGGTCCAGGCGGTACATCGCGGCGGTGGCGGCCAGGTTGGGCAGCACGTCCCACTTGGCGCCGATCTCGTAGTTCTTGAACTTCTCGGGCTTGAGCGCGGCGGTGCTCAGGCTGAGCGAGGCGAGCTGGTCGCCGGCGCGCGGCTGGTACGCGATGCTGTAGTTGGCGTACAGCGACAGCGGCTCGATCGGCTTGTAGATCACGCCCACGCGCGGCGACACGAGGTCGTCGTTGGTCTTGAAGCGGTCGAGGTTGCGGTTGTTGCGGAAGTCGACCTTGAACTGGTCGTAGCGCAGCCCGGCAATCACCTGGAACTGCGGGCTCAGCTCGATCTGGTCCTGCACGTACAGCGCCGCGACGGTGGCCCTGCCGCTGTTGTTCGCGTCGGTCGCGGCCTGGCGGTAGACGACCGGCGCGTACGTGGTCGGGAAGGCCAGGGGCACCGTCACGCTGGTGGCGGTGTTGTTGAAGAAGCCGGTGTTGCGGAAGTTGTCGGTGTCCTGCTGGCCGAGCTCGGCGCCCACCAGCAGCTTGTGCTTGATGGCGCCGGTGTTCAGCGAGAAGGTCAGGTCGGTCTGGTTGAAGATGCTCTTGCGCGAGGTGGCGTTGTTGTAGGCGTTGATGGCCACGCCGGTGCCGGCGTTGTTCACCGCGCCGGGGAACACGTTTTGATAGAACTTGTCCTGGTTGGACCAGCGCGTGCGGTTGCGCAGCAGCACGCCGTTGTCGAGCTCGTGCTCCACCAGCGCGTTGAACGCGTCGAGCGTGGAGCCGGTCGGGCTGCCGGCAGCATTGCCGAAGAAGGTCGAGGGGTCGGTCACCACCGGCACGCCGCGGAACGACGTGATGCCGCGGTCGGCGATGCGGTTGTCCTTGAAGTGCTCGTAGCCCAGGGTGACGAGCGTCTTGGCGTTGGGGCGCCAGCTGATGGTCGGGTTGATGCCCGAGCGCTCCACCCACACGCCGTCGCGGTAGCTCTTCGAGTTTTCGTAGAGGCCGTTCAGGCGGAACGACAGCTGGTCGTTGATGGGCTGGTTCAGGTCCACCGTGAGGCGGCGGTTGCTGTGCGAACCCAGCGTGACGGAGCCGCCGTAGAAGGGCGTCCATTCGGGCTGCTTGCTCACGCGGTTGATGAGGCCGCCGGTGGCGCCCCGGCCGAACACCATCGCGTTCGGGCCCTTGAAGACTTCGACGCGCTCGATGTTGTACAGGTCGCGGTAGTACTGCACGTCGTCGCGAATGCCGTCGATGAAGAAGTCGCCGGTGGTGCTGATGCCGCGGAAGATCGGCGTCTCGCGGTTGCCTTCGCCCTGCGCGAAGCCCACGCCGGGCACGTAGCGCGCGGCCTCGGCAATGCTCTGCACGGCGCGGTCGCGCATCTCGTCGGCGGTGATGACGCTGATCGACTGGGGCGTGTCGCGAAGCGGCGTGTCGGTCTTGGTGGCGGTGGTGCTGCGCTTGGCCGAGTAGCCCTGGTCGCCTTCACCGGTGACGGTGACCTGGGGCAGCGAGCCGCCGCCGGTTTGCGACCACGCGGGCGTGCCGCAGATGGCCAGCGTTGCGCCGGCCGCCAGCAGTTGGGCCGCCCGGGCGATGCAGAGCTGGGCGAAGCGAGGGGCCGCGACCGGGTGCCGCAGACTGGATTTCATGTTCATGACGAAACGGGTTTTGAAGAGAAGAGCCGGCGCGAGGCGCCGCGTGCAAAAGGCGAGCGCTTGCCTTCCCGTGCACTCCCGATGCGGCCGCTTGGAGTGTCTGGAAATACGAACTATTCGCAATTTCGGAGAAATGTAGAAGTACGCAGTAGTACTGTCAAGTGCTACTGTTTTGGGGCGTGTCGACGCAAAACCACACTTTCAATGTGAAGGCGGACGCAGCTGCGCCTCGCCCTGGTGGTTGCCAGGACGACTACTTCAGTTCATGAATCGGAGGAAGAACGGCCTCCGGCCGTGTCGCTTCAGGACGGCTTGTCGGGCGACTTCTCGACGCGGGGCGATCGCACGCCGCTGATCTGCCCGCGCACCACTTTCCAGAAGTTCTTGGTGCCGTCGAGCAGGCGCCACGCGTTCGATCGGTGGGCCAGCACGCCGACCTCGGGCAGCACGTCGCGCAGGTTCTTCAGGCCCAGGATCTTCAGGTACTTGCGCACCGTCGTCGGGCTGTGTATGAGCAGCACGACCCGCCAGCCGTAGTGGCGCCCGAGCATCAGCATGCCGATGGCGCTCTCGAGGTCGTCGAGGTCGCCGTTGAAGTCGTCCACGGCACGGTCGACGATGCCGAGGATGTCCTGATCGCTCATGGGCGCGGGCATGTCTGTGAAGTGGCTTGGCCAGCGGTTGAAAGAGAAGAAAAAGGGGCGGGAAGGCACGCTGCGCCCGCCCCGCGCAAGGAAGCGATCATGCGATACTTTGACAAATGAGAACCATTGTTATCAAGCCTTCATCCGGCTCGCGCCTGCTCCCCCGTGTTTGACGCGTTCGCCGTTACGTTGCGCGAGCTTGCCGAACTGATGCTGATCGTGCTGTCGCTCGGCGCGTGCCTGGTGCATGCGCGCCGCCCGCGCCTGGTGCCGTACATCGCCTGGGGGCTCGTGCTGGGCCTGGTGCCCGCCGCGGCCATTGCCGTGCTGCTGATGGACGCGACGTTCGACGGCATGGTCGAGGCGGCGCTGTCGACCGTCATGGGGCTCGGCGTGCTGCTGGTGGCCATGCGCATGGTGGGCTCCGAAGGGCACATCCGCAGCCGCGTGCAGCTCGCGCTCGAAGCCTGGCTCGACCGGCCCGGCGCGGCCGTGGTGGTGGTCGCGTTCGTCGCGCTGGCGGCCTTTCGCGAATCGCTGGAAGTGGCAGTGTTCATGCGTTCGATCAGCGCGCGTTCCGGCACGGTCGATGCGCTGGCCGGAATGATGTTCGGCATGGCCGCCGCCGGCCTGCTGTTGCCGATCTGGAAATGGCTGCGCATTCGCTCGGGCCTGCTGATGGTGTTCAGGGCATCGGCGTTGCTGTTGTCTCTGCTGTCGATCCAGATGCTGCTGCACGGCGTCAGCGAACTGCATCGGCTGCAGGCCGCCGCGGGCCGCGAACTGCCGTGGGCCGCGGCCGTGGAGCCCTTTCTGGAAGGCGGCTCGCAGTACGTGCTGCTGTGCAGCGCGCTCATGACGATCCCGCTGCTGCAGATGGCGCGTGGCTGGTGGGCGGGCGCGCGGCAAGCCGGCTGAACTGGCGTCTTTGCCCCTGACGGCCTGACCGACGGGCCGCTCTTTCTCAAGATTCTCAAGGCTCAAGACACCGGGCCGGCCTCGACGACAAAGGCCTGCAGCTCGGCCAGCTTTCCATCGCTGAAACGCCACACATCGCAATACGCGGAGCGGGTGGCCTTGCCGGTGTCGTCCTTCAGCGTGATCTCGCCGATCGCCGAGAGAAAGTCGCCCTCGGCGATCAGCCGGTGCACCTCGAAGCGGGGCGGCTCCTTGTAGGTGACCGCCATCCATTCGCGAACGGCCTGCTTGCCGCTGAGCGTCATGTCGCCGACGAAGTTCCACGTCGTGTCTTCGGTGCAGAACGCGAGAAATCCCTCGTAGTCGCCTTGGGTGATGGCCGCGTTGGCCTTCTCCAAAATCGCCTTGTGGTTGTCGGACATTCAGAACTCCCATGTTCGACGGCTGCAACAGAGCCGACAAATCGCAAGTTGTATCGACCCGGCATGCGCCTTGTTGCCGGCCTGCCCGCAACGCCGACGTCATCTTTTGCCTCGTCGGGTGGCATGGCACCGTGCTAGATTGCCTATCCCAGCAAATGATCACGCGGAAGGGCTCGGTCGATATGCAGCACGCTCGTGATTTCGCAACCTTCTCGTCGGTCCTCAAGGCCCGGGGCGCCGCCGCTGCGCTGGCCTACCTGAACGCAGGCGTGCCCCACAGGTTCTCCGGGGTCTACCGGATCGACGCGGGCAACCTGCGCAACGTGCTGCTGGTCGACAAAGAGGGCGAAATGCGCCCGGCCTTCCTGGAAACCGTTCCGATGGACGCGAGCTTTTGCCAGTTCGTCGTGCGCGACGGGCTCTTCAGGACCAACAACTCGGCCACCGACGCGCGCCTCGATGGGCATCCGTACCAGGGCGTTGTCGTGAGCTACCACGCGGTTCCGCTTGTCGACCCTGATCGGGCGCTGGTTGGAACGCTGTCTCACTTCGACCTGATCGAGCGGTCCATCGACGACGCCGAGTTCGAACTGCTCTACCAGGCGGGGCACCTGTTCTCGGACTTCATTCCACCGTGAGCTGCTGCATGCTCGTCGGGGGTGCCTACACTTTCGCGCTCGAGACTTGAAGGAACCCGACTTTGGACCGTATGACCAGCCTGCGGGTGTTCCGCGAAGTCGTGGAAGCAGGCAGCTTCGTGGCCGCGGCCGAGCGCCTTGGCCTGTCTCCGCCCATGGCGAGCAAGCACGTCGCGCAACTGGAGAAATCGCTCGGCGCGCGGCTGCTGCACCGCTCCAGCCGCCACCTGAGCCTGACCGAAGCCGGCACCGCCTGGTACGAGCAGAGCCGGCGCGCGCTCGACCTGCTCGACGCGGCCGAAGCCGCCATCGGCCAGACGCACGACACGCCGCGCGGCCAGCTCAAGGTGAGTGCGCCCGTGTGGTGCGCCACGCCGCGTTTCGCGCGCGTGCTGGCCGATTACCGCGAGAAGTACCCCGAGGTGCTGGTCGACATGCACCTGGAAAACCGCAAGGTCGACCTAGCCGCCGATGGCTACGACCTGGCCCTGCGCGCCACGCAGGAGCCTTCGCCCGCGCTCATCGCCCGCCCGCTGTGCCGCGTGCCCTTCTACCTGGTGGCCACGCCCGCCTACATCGCGCGCAGGGGCGGCGCGCCCGCGTTGCCGGCCGACCTGGCGAAGCTGGGCGCCATCGTGCCCAGCTACGTGAACCTGGAGAACCTCGCGCTCAAGGGGCCGGGCGGGCGCATGTACCCGCTGCGGCTGGCGCCGGCCATGCGCTCGGACGACACCACGCTCACGCTGCACGCGGTGCGCGCGGACATGGGCATCGCCTACATGCCTTCGTGGCTGGTCGACGACGACATCGCCAGCGGGCGCCTGCTGCGGCTGCTGCCGGCGTTTGATTCCGGGCCGGTCACGTTGTTTGCCGTCTACACGAGCCGGCAGTACATGTCGCCGAAGCTGCGGACCTTCATCGATTTCCTGAGCGAGCGACTGGTGGACGCGGCTGCCGATGCGCAGCCTGGCGCCGCCGGACGGGGCGAGCGCCTGAAGCCGCGACAGGAGCCACGCCAGAAGCCCTGACGCAACCGCAAAAGCTGCGGCGCAATCCAGCTTTTATGGGAGGAGGGCATCCGCAACCGCCGCCCCGGTTCGCTGAAAATCGTTGCATGTTCGTGCCTTCACCCCGCGTCACAGACCGCGCCCAGCGCCTGGCAGCACAGCTCGGCTGCACCGTCGGCGACCTGATCGAACCCTACGGCCTGCCCAAGCCGGCGCTGCTGGGGAGCCTGTCGGCGGTGGCGCTCACGCTCAAGGCGCTCGGCGGGCGCTGGGACCGCAACGAGCGGGTGTACTTCTTCGCGAACTGGGCAACGCTCGAAGCGGCGCTCGAGCACCTGGCCGACATTCCGCAGGACCTCGCCAAGGCCTGAAAGCCGCGTCACTCTCGCCTGCAAGGCGATGCCATGGTTTCCTGAGAGGAAAGAAACCGATGCATCGCAGCCTGTCGATTTCCCTGCAGGAAATGTCTACAGTCGACGCAACGCTTTCAAGGAGCATCGACTTGACCCACGACACCACAACCCCGCGCCTGCCCACGTACTTCATCTCGCACGGCGGCGGCCCCTGGCCCTGGATGAAGAAGGAAATGGGCCCCACCTACGACCAGCTCGCCGCCTCGCTGGCCGACATGCCGCGCCAGATCGGCCGCACGCCCAGCGCCATCCTGATGGTGTCGGCGCACTGGGAGGCGCCGGTGTTCGCGGTGCAGGGCAACCCCCGCCCGCCCATGATCTACGACTACGGCGGCTTTCCGGCCCACACGTACGAGGTGCGCTACGACTCGCCCGGCTCGCCCGAGCTGGCGCGGCGCGTGCAGTCGCTGATCGCCGAGGCGGGCCTGCCGGTGCAGATCGACCCCGAGCGCGGCTACGACCACGGCATGTTCTCGCCCATGGCCGCCATCTACCCGAAGGCCGACGTGCCGGTGGTGCAGCTGTCGTTGCGCCGCGGGCTCGACCCGGCCGAACACCTGGCGCTGGGCCGCGCCATCGCGCCCTTGCGCGATGAGAACGTGCTCATCGTCGGCAGCGGGCTCAGCTATCACAACCTGCGCAACTTCGGCCCGCAGGCGCACGGCGTGTCGAAGGCCTTCGACGACTGGCTCGATGCGGCGGTGGTCAAGGGTTCGGCTGGCGAGCGCAGCGCGCAGCTGCTCGACTGGGCCTCTGCCCCGTCGGCGCGCATGGCGCATCCGCGTGAAGAGCACCTGATTCCGCTGATGGTGGCGGTCGGCGCGGCCGAGGGCGAGGCGGGGGAGCGCGTTTATCACGAGGACGCGTTCATGGGCGGGCTGGTGGTTTCCAGTTTCCGGTTCGGCGGCTGATCTGGTCGAACGCGGCACTTCGCAGCCTGCTCAGGCGGGCGCGGATTCCCGCGGCGGGCTGGCCAGCGCAAAGTCTTCGCTCGCCAGTGTCAGGTTGCGGTTGTAGGCGGGGTCGCGGCGCAGCGTGTCGCCCCATCGCTCGAGCATGTAGCGGACTTCCGATGCGAAGCGTTGCTGCTTCTCAGGCGTCTCGTCGGAGCCGCGCGTGGCGGACTCGTGGTGATACAGCTCGGCGTAGGGCGTCCAGACATTGCGCAGCCCCATCGCGCACAGCCGCAAGCAGAAGTCGACGTCGTTGAACGCCACCTTGAGGTTCACCTCGTCGAGGCCGCCTGCCGCCTGGTATGTCGCGCGGCGGACCACGAGGCATGCCGCGGTCACGGCCGAGAACGACTGGATCAGGCTGCCGCGCCCGAAGTAACCGGCCCCATCGCGGGACAGGTGCTTGTGGCTGTGGCCGGCCACGCCGCCGACGCCCAGCACCACGCCCCCGTGCTGCAGCGTGCCGTCGGAGTACCAGAGCCTGGCGCCGACCGCACCGACGCCGGGCTGCAATGCGATGGACACCATCTCGGACAGCCAGTCCGGCGAAATGACCTCGGTATCGTTGTTCAGCAACGCGACAAGTTCGCCGCGCGCGTGGGCCACCGCGGCGTTGTTCAGGGCGGAGTAGTTGAAGGGCCCGTCCATTCGCAGCACCTCGACGTCGGCCTGCCGCGCCAGGGCCTCCAGATAGGCCAGGGTCTCGGGCTCGTCGGAACCGTTGTCGACGACCAGGATGTCGAAGTACGGGTAGTCGGTGCGCGCCCGGATGCTGTCGATGCAGCGGCACAGCAAGGCCAACCCGTTGCGCGTGGGGATTACGAGCGTCACCAGCGGGCAGGCAGAGGGCAACGCATAGCGCGCCCGGTAGCCGTTGCCCACATGCGCCACGGACCCCCGGATGCCCCGGCGCTGGAAATGCGCGTTGAGCGCCCGCTCGCCGGCAAGCTGCGCATAGGGCTTGGCGCCGGCGTTGTCCGCGGTGCTCTGCGGATGCGTTCGCCAGTGGTACAGCACCCGCGCGACATGCCGTATCTGGTCCGGCGCGATGTGCTCGATGCAGCGCAGCACCAGGTCGTAGTCCTGAGCGCCCTCCATGCCGACGCGAAAGCCCCCCACCTGCCTCACCAGCGCCGCGTGGAAAACGCCCAGGTGCGAGAACATGTTCTGGGAATAGAAGAGGTCGAGGTTCCAGTCGGGCTTGAAGTACGGGTCGCAACGCTGGCCGCTCGCGTCCAGCTTGTCTTCGTCGGAGTAGAAAAGGCGGGCTTCGGGCGCCTGGCAGATGGCCTCGGCCATCCACAGCAGCGCGTCTTCCTTCAGCAGGTCGTCGTGGTCCATGAGGGCGATCCACTCGCCGTCCGCGAGCGCCAGCGCGCTGTTGGAGGCGGCCGAGATGTGCCCGTTCTGCGAGCGGTAGACGACCTTGATGCGTGCGTCGTCGGCATAGGAGGCCAGCACCTGCCTTGCTTGCGCGTCGGTGGAGGCGTCGTCCGCGATGCAGAGTTGCCAGCGAGGGTAGAGCTGGCTCCTGACCGATTCGATGGCCGCGCGCAGCCAGGCGGGGTTGGCGTTGTAGGTCGGCATCACCACGGACACCAGGGGCTGCTGCGGCAGCAGTGCAAGGCGCTGGCGCAGCGCCGCGCGGGTCGTCTCGTCGATGCTGTCGTGGCGCGCGATCCAGCGCGCATAGGTCAGCGCTGCGCTCGTGTCGCCCTGGCGGGTGCGCGCTTCCAGGGCTGACGCGGCACGCAACACGCCCCCTGCGCCGGACGCGCGATAGATCCGGGCAATCGCGCGCAGCATCTGCATCGGGCCGCGGCGTTGCGCCACCACGGCGGACAGCAAACGCGGCACGCGCCGCGCCCGGCGCACCTGGCGTTGCAGCCATTGCAGCGGGGCTGGTCCGGCATGGGCATCGCGCAGGGCCCCGGGCGAGGAGGCGAGTGAATCGGTGGGCCTGTCGCCGCGCAAGCGGGCGTCGCGCGGCCGGACAAAAGACGGCATCTGGTATCCAACGTCGATGAAGTGATCGGAGACGTCGGGGCCCGGTGGCGATCGCGCGGTGGGTGCACAGCGTGGCTGCGCCGGCGGAACCTTCGACGAAGTCCGAGTCTTGCGATCAATCTGGTAAAAAAATTGAGCAAGACCTCACCTCGCCGCGCGGACACCGCGTTCGGCGGCCCTCATTGCAAGGGCGCGGTCAGTGGAGGCAGCCGCCCCGGTCGGGTGGGGGCCTATCGTCCAGGATGAAAGCGGCAGCGCTCAGCTGCGCCGCACCCCGTCGGCATCCACCAGCCCGACGCGCGTCTGCCGCCCCCAGGTGCCGCGCCCGGTCAGGAACGTCCACCACCCCCAGGCCGCGCCCGTGTGCCGCAGGATCTGGAAGGTGAAGGGCTCCACCAGCGCGGCCAGAAAGGCCTGCACCATGTTGGCTTCGCTCGCCTGGCCGATCCAGCGGCGGTACAGGAACACCGACCACAGGTGAAAGGCCAGGTCGAGCACGATCTTCGCGCCGATCACGCCCGCCACCGGCGCCAGCACGCCGAGGTTGCCGCGCACCAGGTACACCAGCAGCAGCCCGAAGGCGGCCAGGCCGTACAGCGGCTGCAACGTGTCGATGGCCTTCACCGGCAGCATGGCGATGCCGAGCCAGCCGTAGCGCCGGTCGCCGACCATCGCGCGGTACCAGTACTGCGTCTGCAGGAAGCCGCCGAACCAGCGGCGGCGCTGGCGCAGGAAGGCGCCGGTGCTGCTGGGCGCGTCTGTGTGGGCCTGCGCGTCGCCGAGCACGCGCACCGTCCAGGGCAGGCCGTGGGCCTGGGCATGGCGGTGCAGGCGGTGGATGAGCTCGTAGTCTTCCACCAGGCAGTCGGTGTCGAAGCCGCCCACGGCGCGCACCGCGTCGGTCCTGAAGCCCGCGAAGGCGCCCGAAATCAGCAGCAGCCCGTTGACCTGCATCCACGCATAGCGCGAGAGAAAGTTGCGGATGTACTCGTACGTCTGGAACCACTGAAAGCAGCGCCCCGCCAGCGTGCGGCTGCACACCGGGGTGATCACGCCGGTGGCGGCCACCAGGTTCGGCTCCTGCGAGAAGGCCCGGCGCACCGCGCCGATGGCCTTGCTGTCGAGCAGGGTGTCGCCGTCGACCGTGAGCACGGTGTCGGTGTCGATGCACAGGATGGCCGCGTTCAGCGCCACCGCCTTGCCGCCGTGCGGCAGGCGCAGCCAGTACAGGGAAGGGTGCGTGGCGCTCGCGGCGCTCAGCCCGCCCAGCGCGGGAGCGACCAAGCCGTAGCGCGTGGCCAGCAGCTCGGCCGTGCCGTCGCTGGAGCCGTCGTCGGCAATCACGATGCGGTCGGGCACGTCGGTCTGCCCCAGCAGGGCGGCAAGCGTCACGGGCAGCACGGCCGCCTCGTTGTGCGAGGCGACGATCACGCCCAGCGTATTGCGCCGCAGCCCCTCCAGCGGAGCGGCGGTGGTGCGCCGCCGCAGGATGGGCAGCGTCATCCAGCCGACGAACAACAGCAGCACCGTGTCGTACAGCACGTAGGCCACCCCCACCGACCAGGCCCGCACGTTGCCCACCTTGAAGGCCATGGCGAACAGCAGCACCCACAGCACCAGCACGCCGCCATGGATGAGCCAGCTGCGCAGGGGGGTGCGGGGAGGGGACAGGCGCGGTGACGCGGCCAGGAAGGCGCTTTGGAGAGGATCGTTCAAGAGAAGGTGCCCGGGCGAACTGGTCGTCAGCTGATCGTTGGTACGCAAGAACTCGGCCCGCGGTTTCGAAAGGCCCAAGCCAAACCCGGGACAATCGCACGCGCCACCGACGACTGAGTCGCCCCACGCCTGAAAATTCCCCGCATGCTCGCACAAACCCGCTACACCCGAACCGCCATCGCGCTGCACTGGCTCATTGCCCTGCTCATGGCGGCCAACATCGCGTTGATCCTGCTGGTCGACCATTACCCCGACGACTGGGTGCGCCCGGCCGTCGACACCCACAAGTCGATAGGCATCACGGTGCTGGGGCTGGTGCTGCTGCGCGTCTTGTGGCGCGCCACCCACAAGCCGCCGGCCATGCCGGGCTCGTTCGGCGCGCTGGAACGCTTCGGCGCCCATGCGGCCCACGGCGCGCTGTACGTGCTGATGGTGCTGCTGCCGCTGTCGGGCTGGATGCACGACTCGGCCTGGAAAGACGCCGGGACCCACCCGATGTACCTCTTCGGCCTGTTCGAATGGCCGCGCATCGGCTGGATCATGGCCATCGAGCCCGCCGTGAAGGAAACCTGGCACACCGTGCTGGGTGGCGTGCACACCTGGGCCGGCTATGTGCTCTACGTGATCTTTGCGCTGCATGTGCTGGGCGCGCTGAAGCACCAGTTCTTCGACGGCGAGCGCGAGCTGCAGCGGATGTGGCCATGACGCAGGGAGAGACCGAGGCCCGAGCGGCCACCGCGCCCATCGCGCAGATCGCGCAGATCGCCCGCATCGACGCGCTCTCGACCCACCACGACCCGGTGCACGAAGGCGTGCGCGTGCGCTGGCGCCGCTTCGGCACCGACACCGCGCAACCCCCGATCGTGTTGCTGCACGGCGGCCACGGCAGCTGGATGCACTGGCTGCGCAACGCCGAGGCGCTCTCGGCCGGCCGCACGCTGTGGCTGCCCGACATGCCGGGCTTCAACGAGTCCGACGCGCTGCCGCGCGTGGCGCCGGGTGAAGACACGCTGCCGCCGTTGCTGGCCGCGCTGGGCGGCACGCTCGACCAGCTCGTGGGTGCGGATACGCCCATCGACCTGGGCGGCTTTTCTTTCGGCGGGCTCACGGCCGCGCGCTTCGCGGTGCAGCGCGGCGCCGTTCGCCGCTTCGCGCTGGTGGGCAGCGGCGGCCACGGCACCATGCGGCGCATGACGGCGCAAATGATCAACTGGCGCGCCGCCCCCGACCGCGAGGCCGAGCGCGCCGCGCTGCTGAACAACCTGGCCGCGCTGATGCTGCACGACAAGGCGGCCATCGACGCATTGGCTTTCGAGATCCATGACATCTCGTGCCACGGCACGCGTTTTCGCAGCAAGGAGGTGTCGCAGTCGGGCGGCCTGCGGCAGGCGCTCGACGTGCTGGGCGCGCGGGGTGTGGCAACGCTGCTGCTGTGGGGCGAGTTCGACGTCACCGCCGACCCGCGGCCGCTGGTGGCGCAGCTGGTGGCCGAAGGGCCGGGGCGGGAGGGCACGGTGGTCGACGGGGCGGGGCATTGGGCGCAGTACGAGCGCGCGGACGAGGTCAATGCGCGGTTGCTGCGGTTTTTCTCCTGAAGCGCCTTGCCGCTGCTGTACTTGATACAGCAGCCGCTGTACCAGATACAGCAATCTGTCGGTCGAGCGCGCCCAGGAGCTGCTGACCTCTCCCGGAATTCAACCGTCGCGGAACCGCTCGATCGACCGATCCGCATAGTGTTTCCACATGCTCCCCCCGTCCAGTCCCTAGAAAACTCCCCGGCGCACCCTGTTGCACCACGCAGTCGTGCTTCTCTTTCTTGATATGCGCGTGCCCCCTGGTCAGCCGGGCCGTCAATCCGGCTTGATCCCCGCCTCGCGAATCAGCTTCCCGTAGCGCGCCGCATCGCCCTTCAACAGCGTCGCGAACTGCTCCGTCGGCCCCGGCAACACGATGCCGCCGGCCGCCGCGAGTTGCTGGCGCACTTCGCTCGACGCGAGCGCCTTCTGCACGGCCGCATGCACCGCCGCCATCACAGGCGCAGGCGTGCCGGCCGGCGCCACGAAGCCGTACCACACGCTGGCCTCGAAACCCGGGTAGCCCGACTCGGCCACCGTCGGCACGCCCGGCAGCACGGCCGAGCGCTCGGCGCTCATCACCGCCAGCACGCGCAGCTTGCCGGCCTTGACCAGCGGCAGTACCTCCAGTGCGTTCATCGCCACCACGTCCACATGCCCGCCGAGCACGTCGGTGATGGCCTGCGCGCCGCCCTTGTAGGGCACGTGGCGCAGCTGCAAGCCGGCGGTGTGCTGGAACAGCTCCATCGCCAGGTGCGGCGTGGAGCCGTTGCCCGGCGTGGCAATGGTCAGGCCGCCGGGCCTGGCCTTGGCGGCGGCCACCAGCGCGGGCAGTGTCTTGAGGGCCGAGTCCTCACGCACCGTGAACACCACCGGCACGCGGCCGACCAGCGCCACCGGCGCCACTTCGCGCGCGAGGTCGTAGGGCGCAGGCTCGAACAGCGACGGGTTCACCGCCAGCGCGTTGGCCGCCAGCAGCAGCGTGTAGCCGTCGGGCGCGGCGGTGGTCAGCGCCTTCACCGCGATGTTGGTGCCCGCGCCGGGCTTGTTCTCCACCACCACCGGCTGGCCCAGCGTGGCCGCCATGCGCTGGCCGACCGAGCGCGCGATGGCGTCGACCGCACCGCCCGCGCTGTAGCCGACGAGGATCTTCACGGGCTTCGAGGGGTACGCGTCCGCCGCGCTTGCAGTGTTGAAGGTGCACAGCGCCAGCAGGCCGGCGAACGTGCACGCGAGGGTGCGAGCGAGTTGTCTCATGGTCTTGTCCTTGTGTGTCTTCTGTTCAGCGGGCGGGCGGTTCGCCCGCCGCGCCGGTGGTGTCCCAGGCCTGCGGCGCGGCGTCCTTGCCTGCCACCGAATACAGCGCGCCGGGCGCGTTGCGCGTCTGCTGGAAGTCTTCGAGCGACTGGCCGCGCATGGCGGCGTAGATGTGCAGGTTCGACACGCCGACCACCGCGCCCAGCTTCTCCAGCATGAAGAAGATCACGCCGTAGTGAATCAGCCCGCGCCAGTCGCGCCCGCGCACCAGCGCGCGTTCCTGCTGCGTGAGCGCGGCAGCCTCGAAGGCCGCTTCCTCGTCCGCGAGAAAAGCCGCGCGGTGCGCGGGCCGGGTCATGCCGTGCAGGAACTTGTTCAGCCGGTAGGCGCGCACGCTGGTCTCCAGCGTGAAGGGGTAGCTGCCCTGCAGCGCCTCGACGCCCGCGAGCTGCGTGTCCATGTGGCGGCGGTGCCGCTGCGCCTCGCCCGCGACGGGCGGGCTCGCCAGGTTCTCGTAGATGGCCGTGGCAATGCCGGTCATCGACGGCAGGTAGTAGCTCTGGTGCGTCTTGCGCACGTTCGACGACAGCGCGCCGCGCATCACCAGCCACATGATCACTTCCGCGCCTTCCATGCCGCCCAGCGTGGCGAGCTCGGCCTGCATCATCTCGGTGAGGCGCACCGGGTCGTTCTCGATCAGCTCCAGAAACTGCGCGTCCCATGCGGTGTTGTTGAAGCCCGCGCGTTCGCCGTGCACCTGGTGCGACAGCCCGCCGGTGGCGACGATGGCCACCTTCAGGTCTTCGGGGTAGCTCTCGATCGCGCGGCGCAGCGCCTGCCCCAGCCGCCAGCAGCGCCGCGCCGACGGCACCGGCGACTGCAGCACGCCCACCTGCAGCGGAATCACCGGCACCGGCCACGCGGGCTCGTGCGCGCACAGCAGCGACAGCGGCGAGAACACGCCGTGGTCCAGCGCGCGGTCCTGGAAGAACGACATGTCGAACTCGTCCGCCACCAGCGAGCGCCCGATGTGCTGCGCCAGCGCCGGGTGGCCGGCCAGCGCGGGCAGGTCGCGCGCGCCGCCGCCTTCGTCGGCCACTGCATGCTCCCCGCCCACGCCCAGCGAAAAGGCCGCGTAGTGGTCGAAGAAGAAGGAGCTGACGTGGTCGTTGTAGATGAAGAACAGCGCGTCGGGCCTGTTGTCTTCCAGCCAGCGCCGCGCGGGCGCGAAGGCCTCGAAGATGGGCGCCCACACCGGGTCCTGCTGCTTGTTCTTGTCATACGCGAAGCCGATGGTGGGCGTGTGCGAGCACGCGACGGCGCCGATGATGCGAGCCATGGTGTGTGCTCCCGGTTCAGTCGATGTAGCGCAGGCCGGCGGTGGCCAGCGGTTCGCGCATGCCGTACATGTCCAGCCCCAGCTCGCCCGCGGCGAAGCGCGCGCGCTTGGCCGCTTCGTTCGACTCGCGCGCCTCGGCCGCGTCGGCCACCTGCCGCGCGCGCGCGGCGGGCACCACCACCACGCCGTCGATGTCGGCCACGACCACGTCGCCCGGGTGCACCAGCGCGCCGGCGCACACCACCGGCACGTTCACCGAGCCGAGCGTGGCCTTGATGGTGCCCTTGGCATGCACGGCGCGGCTGAACACGGGGAAGCCCATCGCGTTCAGGTCGCGCACGTCGCGCACGCCGCCGTCGATCACCAAGCCCTTGCAGCCGCGCGCCTTGAAGGAGGTGGCCAGCAGGTCGCCGAAGAAGCCGTCGGTGCTGTCGCTGGTGCAGGCGGCCACCACCACGTCGCCGGGGCGGATCTGCTCGGCCGCCACGTGCAGCATCCAGTTGTCGCCGGGCTGCAGCAGCACGGTGACGGCCGGGCCGCAGAAGCGTGCGTCGGGGTGAATGGGGCGGATGCGCGGCTGCATCAGGCCGAGCCGGCCCAGCGCCTCGTGCACGGTGGACACGCCGAAGCGGGAGAGCTTGTCGACGGTGGCGGGGTCGGCGCGCTCGATGGTGCGGTGCACGACGCCGAGCTGCTGGAAGTTGGAAGTGGTGGGAATGGTCATGGTCATGGTCAGAGCCCCTTGGCTTTCAGTGCGCGGTCCAGCCGCGGGTACACGCGGCGCGCGTTGCCTTCGTAGATCTGGTGGCGCGCCCGGGCGTCCAGCGTGATTGCGGCGTCGATGTAGCGGCGCGTGTCGTCGTAGGGAAAGCCGGTCTCGGGGTCGATGCCGCGCACCGCGCCGATCATTTCGCTGGCGAACAGGATGTTGTCCACCGGAATCACGCGCGTCAGCAGGTCGATGCCCGGCTGGTGGTACACGCAGGTGTCGAAGAAGATGTTGTTCAGCAGGTGGTCTTTCAGCAGCGGCTTCTTCATCTCCTGCGCCAGGCCGCGAAAGCGTCCCCAGTGGTAGGGCACCGCGCCGCCGCCGTGCGGAATGACGAAGCGCAGCGTGGGAAAGTCGCTGAACAGGTCCGACGCGAGGCACTGCATGAAGGCGGTGGTGTCCGCGTTCAGGTAGTGCGCGCCGGTGGTGTGGAAGCAGTCGTTGCAGCTGGTGCTCACGTGCACCATGGCCGGAATGTCGTGCTCGACCATCTTTTCGTACAGCGGATACCAGTGGCGGTCCGACAGCGGCGGCGAGGTCCAGTGGCCGCCCGAGGGGTCGGGGTTCAGGTTGATGCCGACGAAGCCGTACGCCTTCACGCAGCGCTCCAGCTCGGGAATGCAGGTGCGCGGGTCCACGCCCGGGGACTGCGGCAGCATGGCCGCGCCCACGAAATGCGCGGGAAACAGCTGCGCCACGCGGTGGCACAGCTCGTTGCAGATGCCGGCCCAGGTGGCGCTGGTCTCGAAGTTGCCGATGTGGTGCGCCATGAAGCTGGCGCGCGGCGAGAAGATGGTCAGGTCGCTGCCGCGCTCGCGCATCTTGCGCAACTGGTTCTGCTCGATGGATTCGCGCAGCTCGTCATCGCTGATGCGCAACGAGGCGGCGGAGGGGGTTTCCGCCGGGTTGCCCAGGCTGGCGACCTGGCGCTTGCGCCAGGTTTCCAGCGCGGCGGGCGCGGTCGTGTAGTGGCCGTGGCAATCGATGATCACGGGGTCTCCTGTCGGTTCTGAAACTGGGGCACGAGCACCTGCCCGCGAAAAAGCGGCCGCGCCGTGCGCAGCAGCGCGGCGCCGGCGATGGCGTGGCCGGTGGCGTCCATCAGCAGGCGCACGGTGAATTCGCCGGTGGGGTGCTCCACCGACAGGTCGTGCAGTGGTTCGGCCGGGCCGGTCGCGATGTCGCTCAGCCCCTGCATCACCGTGCCCGGCACCACGCACGCGGAAGCCACCGACACCGCGCCCAGCACGCCGATGGCGTCGTGGCACTTGCGCGGAATGAAGGTGCGCGTGTTGAAGGTGCCGCCCTGCCGCGGGGCCGACACCAGCGTTACCTTGGGCACGACCTTGGCGCTCACGTCGCCCAGGCCCATGCGCTGGCCGGCCTGCAGGCGGACCGACTCGATGCGTGCCTTCAGCGCCGCGTCGGCATCGAGCTCGGCGGGTGTCTCGTCGCCCGAGACGCCCAGGTCGGCCGCGCGCATCAGCACCACCGGCATGCCGTTGTCGATGCAGGTCACCTCGATGCCGTCGATGCGTTCGCGCGCCTCGCCCGTGGGCAGCAGCGCGCCGCAGCTGGACCCCAGGAAGCCGGAGAAGCGCAGCTCGACCGGTGCGGCGCGGCCGGGCACGCCGCTGATGGCGGTGTCGCCGCCGTAGCGCACGCGCGCGCCGGGCGTCTGCACCACCGCGTCGCAGTGCGAGTCGGTGTTGACCATGCGGATGCGCACCACCGACTGGCCCTGCTGCGCCTGCACCAGCCCTTCGTCGAGCGCGAAGGGGCCCACGGCCGAGAGGATGTTGCCGCAGGTCGGCGCGTAGTCGATGCGCGACTCGGTGGCCACCACCTGGCCGAAGAGGTAGTCGACGTCCGCGCGCGGGTCGTCGCTGGGCGAGACGATCGCGACCTTGGTGGTCAGCGGATGGCCGCCGCCGATGCCGTCGATCTGCCGGGGCTCCGCATGGCCCATGGCCGCGAGGACCAGCGCGTCCCTCGCGGCGGGATCGGCGGGCAGGTCTTTGGCGTGGAAGAACGCGGCCTTGGAGGTGCCCCCGCGCATCCACGTGCAGGGCAGCGACAGCAGATCAGAATCGGGTTCGAGGGCTTCGGCAGGCATGCGGCCAGTGTGGCCACGGGGTGCGGGGAGCGGGTTGAATTCGGCCAGCGCTGCGTTCTCATCTGTTTATCGATACGGGGTTAACCCTTGGGCTTGGAATGCGCCATGGCACCCGATGCCGCAGCACGCGGCGCTTGGCAGAATGCGCGCATGGCGCCCAAGAAACTTATCGAGCCCGATGCAAGCCAAGGCGAAGGCGGCGCGTTGCAGATCAACCTGCGGCATCTGCAGGCCTTCTCCGCCGTGGCGGCCACGGGCAGCGTCACGCGGGCGGCCGACACGCTGTTTCGCGTGGCCTCGGCGGTGACGCGGTCCGTGGCCGAGCTGGAGGCCGGCCTGGGCGTGTCGCTGTTCGAGCGCAAGGCGCGCGGCATGCTGATGAACGCCTACGGCGAGGCCGTGCGCGTGCGTGCGCTGCGCGTGGAGCAGGAGTTTGCCGCCGCCTGCCAGGAGCTGGCCAGCGGCGACAACGCGGCGTCGCACCCGCCCGTCGATGCGCGCGGCCTGCTCGCCTCGATGTTCAGCGGACGGCGGCTCGCGCTGTTCGCCAGCCTTGCTGAGCTGCACAACATGCCCGCTGTGGCGGCTGCCTTCGGCGTGACGCAGCCCGCGCTCAGCGCGCTGGTGCGCGAGCTGGAGGCGCGCATGGGCCGGGTGCTGTTCACGCGCACCGCGCGCGGCGTCACGCCCACGCGCGCGGGCGGCCAGCTGGCCTTTCGGTGCAAGCGCGCGCTGGCCGAGCTGCGCAGCATCGGCTCGGACCTGGCCGCGCTGCGCGGCGCGGTCGAAGGCCGCGTGGCGGTGGGTGCCTTGCCGCTGTCGCGCACGCTGGTGCTGCCTTCGGCCATCGCGGCGCTGGTGGCGCAGCACCCCAAGTTGCGCGTGAGCACGGTCGAGAGCCCGTACGAGGCCTTGGCTGCGGCGCTGCGCAGCGGCGACATCGACTTCATCATCGGCGCGCTGCGCCCGCCTGAAGACGCCAGGGACCTGGTGCAGACCGCGCTGTTCGAAGACCGCATCTCGCTCATCGTGCGCGCGGGCCATCCGCTGGCGAAGCGCTCGCGCGTCGGGCGGGCGGCCTTGCAAGGCGCGCAGTGGGTGCTGTCGCGCCCCGGCTCGCCCTCGCGCGAGCTGCTGGAGCGCGCGTTTCGCGAGGCCGGCGTTCCCGCGCCCGTGCCGGCGGTGGAAACCGGCGACCTCGCGCTGCTGCGCGGCCTGCTGTTGCGCAGCGACATGGTCACCGCCATTTCGGCGCACCAGCTGCACTACGAGATAGAGACCGGAGCGCTGGTGGTGCTGCCGTATCCGCTGGAGAGCACGCGGCGGCGCATCGGCCTCACGCAGCGGGCCAACGCGCTGCCGTCGCCGGCGGCCACGGCGCTGATGGAGGCGGTGCGCGAGGTGGTGACGAAAGTGCAAGCCGCGCGGCTTTGACAGGCCCGCGGCGGCCGGCTCAGGGCTTGACGAACTTCAGCACGAACTCGTCCTTGGGTTGCGGCGGCTCCGGCGTGTTGCGGTCGCGCGGGTCGGCGGGGTTGCGCAGGAAGTTGCCCTCGTCCACCAGCCTGAAGCCCGCGCGCTCCACTTCCGCGCGCAGGAAGGACTGCTCGATGCGGTGCAGCGTGCCCGACTCGGAAATGCCCGTGCCCGGCCGCCCTGAATGGTCGGCGATGACGTAGAGCCCGCCCGGCTTCAGCGCGGCGAACACCGCGCGGTTGACCGCGGCCCGGTCCACGCCCATGTGGCCGAAGTCGTGGTAGTTGAACATCAGCGTGACCAGGTCGAGGCCGTTCGAAGCGAGCTCCAGCGGCACCGGGTCTTCGAAGGGGCGCACCACGGCGACGATGTTGCTTGCGTTCGGGTTCTTCGCGCGCTCGGCCAGCGCGACGGGCGAAGGCCGCGGGGCGGGCGAGGCCGCTGCAGGGGCGCCCATCGGCAGCGGGCTGGCCGCGCCCTCCGGCTGCGCCGGCCGGCTGGCCGGTGGGCGCGGCGGGCTCTGGCCGTAGACGCGGCCCGTGGGTCCGGTGGCACGAGCGATCAGCTCGGTGGTGTAGCCGCCGGCCGCGCTCAGGTCCAGCGCGACCATGCCGGGTCGCACGCCGATGAAGGCCAGCATCGCTTGCGGCTTGCGCCGCGCGTCGTTGCGGCGGTCGGCCTCGCTGCGGTCGGGGCTGGCGACGATCGCGTCGATGCGGGCCTGCGACAGCGCGGGCGCCTGCGGCCCCGGCGTCGAGCAGGCTGCGAGCGCCAGGGCAAGGCACGCGAGAGCGAGGGTGCGGGTGAGGGCGAAGGCTGGGCGAATGGGCATGGGCTGTTTTTCCGCAAAGGAGTGCATGAGCGCATTCGGCGCCGACGGCGCGAATGCATCGGCGGCAGTCTATGCCTGCGTTCTTTCGCCAGCCTGAGCGGTGCGGCCTTCATTCCTGTTGTTTCAGCTGTAACCCAGCCTGTTTCAACCGCATCCGCGCCGCGCGCCCACGCAACGCGGCCGGCACGCGCCGACCCGACAGTAGCGACATGGGCTGCCAGGCGGCTCATGACCTCGGGACAGCGCCGGATGCATCTGCCGGCGCCAGCTCCTCACTGTTTCAGGTGCGCGAAGGAGTTACTCATGAAAAAGCTCAATGCAACGATGTTCCTCGGTTCCGCCGTGCTGGCGCTGCTGGCTTCCGCGGCCTCGGCCCAGGGCTTGACCCGGGCCCAGGTGAAGGCGCAGCTCGCCGCGGCCGAAGCCAGCGGCCAGATGACGGCCCTGTACGGCCAGGACAGCGGCTCCGCCTACCTGTCTTCGCAGTTCCGCTCCAGCGAACCGCGCAGCGAGGTGAAGGCTGAAGTGAAGGCCGCGCGCGCCGACGGCAGCCTGGGCGCGCTCGACGGCTCCGACAGCGGCTCGGCCTACCTGTCGAGCCACCTCAAGCTCACGGAGCCGCGCTCGGAGGTGAAGGCGCAGCTCGCCACCGCCGAGAAGAACGGCACGCTCGACGCGCTGTACGGCGAAGACAGCGGCTCCTTCGAGCTGGCCGCGCGCCAGGCCGCCTCGTCGCGCACGCCCGTGCTCGCCACCCGCTGAGCCCCGGAGCGCCCCATGATCAACAGACGCGCCTTCTCGGCGACCCTGGCAGGCGGCACGGCCGCGCTGCTGGCCGCATCGGCCATGTCCCAGACGCCGACGGCCTCGCAGGGCACGCGGGCCGAAGCCCGCCCCCGCCGCAACACCGGCACGCGCGTGCGCAACGTGGTGCTGGTGCATGGCGCCTACGCCGACGGCTCCTGCTGGAGCGAGGTCATCGGCCGGCTGCAGGCGGCCGGCCTGAAGGCCACCGCGGTGCAGAACCCGCTGACCTCGCTGGCAGACGACGTCGAGGCCACGCGCCGCATCCTGGCCCTGCAGGACGGGCCCACCGTGCTGGTCGGCCACTCGTGGGCCGGCATGGTCATCAGCGAGGCCGGCGTGGCGCCGGAGGTGTCGGCGCTGGTGTACGTGTCGGCGCGCGCCCCCGACGCGGGCGAAGACTTCGCGGCGCTGGCCGCGAAGTTTCCCAAGCCGCCGGCCAGCAGCGGCCTCGTCACCTCGGGCGGCTTCGCGCAACTGAGCGAAGAAGCCTTCCTGCGCGACTTTGCCGGCGACATCGATCCCGCGCAGGCCCGGGTGCTGTATGCGGTGCAGGGGCGCATTTCGACCAGCCTGTTCAGCGGGCGCACCACCGTGGCCGCCTGGCGCAGCAAGCCGAGCTGGTACCAGGTGTCCACGCACGACCGCACCATCGACCCGGAGCTGGAGCGCTTCCTGGCCAGGCGCATGAAGGCGACCACCATCGAGCTGCCCGCCAGCCACCTGGCGCTGATCTCGCACCCCAACGAGATCACCGAGCTGATCCTGGACGCCGCAGCCAACAGCTGAGCGGGGGTTACGCGACTGGCAGGTGCGGTGGCGGCATGCGGGCAAGCTTCTTGCGGCGGGGCCGTGCCGCCCGGGCAAATCCCATGGCGGCGGGCGGCGCACGGACGTAGATTCCGGCATCGACCCGCAGAGTCGCCCGAGAGTCAGTTTCCCCACCTTGATCCGCAGGAGTGTCCATGGACGCATGGTCGAGCCAGCAGCTGTCCCCCTTGTACGGGCGCGAGGTTTTCCGCTCGCGCGAGGCGGACGACACGCACGCGCGCGTGTCCCGCGAACTCAAGCCGCACCGCAGCGTGTGGGGCCGCGGCAGCGTCGACGCCGTGTTCTGCCGCGCCGAGATGAGCGCACTGTCGTTGTGCATCCTGCGCTACGGCTGCGATGTCGACATCGAGCCCGACGCGCTCGGCAACTTCGTGCTGGTGCAGATGCCGCTGCGCGGCCATGCCGACGTTCACACCGGCGGGCAGACGCTGCAGATCCACCCGGGGCAGGGCGCCGTCATTTCGGCGCACAAGCCGGTGCGCCTGCGCTGGCACGCCGACTGCGAGCAGCTCATGCTGAAGATCGAGCTCAGCCGGCTGCAAGAGGTGGCGCGCCACGCCTTCGCGCTGCGCGGCACCGACAGCGTGGGCGAGATCGATTTCGAGATGCCTTTCAGGCTCGACGACGCCGCCGGCACGCAGTGGTGCCGCATGGTCGCGAGCCTGGCGTCGCTGCTGCCGGCGAGCGACTTCGCCCATTCCGCGAACTTCGACCCGCGCTGGCTCGCGCACTGCGAGGACAACCTCATGCTCTACCTGCTGTGCCATCGGCCCAACTCGGTGCTGCAGCGGCACGCCGATGCGCGGCGCGGGTCCGAGGAAAGCAGCCTGCGGCAGCTGCGCCGGGCCGAGGAGTTCATGCGCGAGCGGCTCGACATGCCGCTGTCGCTCGAAGACGTGGCCCAGGCCGCGGACGTGACGCGCCGCGGGCTGGCATTGCTCTTCAAGCGCTACCGCGACCTGTCGCCCGGCGAGGTGCTGCGCAACATGCGCCTGGACGCCGCGCACGCGCAACTGGCGCGCAACGACGGCGCCAGCGTGACCGAGGTGGCGCTGAACTGCGGCTTCTCGCACCTGAGCCGCTTTGCCGCGTGCTATCGCGAGCGCTTCGGGCAGTTGCCGAGGGATACGTCGCGGGACACCTTGAGCGCTACGTCGCGGCTCGGGCCGGCGAGGCATTGAGCTTTCGGCCTTTCTCCGCTTCGCCGCTTTTTCGCTTTTGCGCCAAAGGTTAACTATTGCCGCGCCGAGTCAGCTGCTCGAGCTCGGCAGCGACTTCCTCTCGTCGAGCACTCCGATGCATATCTTTCGGCGCCCGCTAAGCGCGCATGAATTTCCGTGACCTAGTGCACGCGATATGAACGGATCTATATCGATCAGCTTTGTGCATGCCCGGAAAGGACAAGACCGACTCCAATAATTGAAGCTCACTTAAGGGAGTAGTCTTGCAAAAAGCAAATCACAACAATATGCCGCGCCTGCGGATGATTGCCATCGCAGCCGCGGCTGTCGTCATTTCAGCGTGCGGGGGAGGGAGCGGCGGCGGTGGGTTTCCCGTCATGCCGGCATTGGGCGCGGCGCCGCAGCCCGCACCGGCAAGCGACCCGGTACAGACGGTGGTGGACAGTTCGGCGCCTTGCTTCAATGAAGCAGACTTCCGCGAAGGAACGGTCGTGGATGTCCAGGCGCTGAAGACGGAGTCGAGCCCGGAGAGTTCGTCGTTTCGCAGGGTCAGCGTGACCGGAGGCCGCGAAGGCTTTGCTGGCGCCAATCCGGTCGCATTCAAGGTGGATCTGAAAAAATCAGACGCACCGCAGGGACTGGGAAATCCCCTCTACCAGGAAGCCAGCGAGTACAAGGAATACAAGGATCTCGTCGACGGAAGCTTTCTGCTCTATGGAAACTCCAAGACAAGCAAATACACCCTGGATCCGAAGCACGCTGCCTTGGTTGCGCCTGGTGCTGAAACGGACGTCGTCGCTTTCGATTCCCAAGCGTTTTCGCCCGCGTTTTCCTTTCCGGTCGACATGAAGCCCGGGCAGGTGGTCAGTCAACAAACCACCGTCGTTAAGACCTCGTCCACCAACGGGCGCAGCAGCCCGAGCACCTCCTTGCCGGCGACGGGAGAGTTCACTTACCACGGCCGGGAGCAGCTGGAAACGCCGATGGGAACATTCAATACGTGCAAGTTCTCGTTGAAGTTAACGATTGCTGTATCGAAGTTCACAAAAGAAAGAAGCAATGTTTTCTGGGTAGCTTTTGAAGGCCCTTATCGCGGCCAGACGCTCAAGGGAACCGATGCCAGGTCGCCCATGTTCGTGACGAAGATGAGCTACTCGCCCAAGTAACCTCGTCGGGCGGTAACTCTGTCAAGCGGACCCCTCGGGGTCCGCTTTTTCGTTTCTGGCCCGCTCAGGACTTCATCGCACACAACGCCGCGGACGTGTCCTGGTAGTTCTGCAGCACCGTGCCGATCACCTTGTTCGCGATGCGCCCGTTCGCGTCCTTGCCGATCACGCGCAGGTAGTAGTTCTGGATCGGGAAGTTGTTGGCGCCGTAGCGGAAGTCGCCGCGCACCGACTTGTAGTTCGCCGCCTTGATCGCCTTCAGCAGCGCGGGCCGGTCGGCCACCTTGCCGCCCACGTCGCGCACGGCCGCGTCCATGGCCATGAGCACGTCGTAGGCCTGGCCGGCATAGAACGACGGGTTGCGGCCGTTGTTCTGCGCCCGAAAGTCCGCCACGAAGCGCTTGTTGGCCGGGTTGTCGAGGTCGAAGGACCAGTGCGCGGTGTTGAACAGGCCCAGCATGGGCTCGCCGACGGCCGGGATCATGTCCTCGTCGGCCGAGAAGGCGGTGGAGATCAGCGCCACGTCCTTCGACAGCCCCGCGCCCACGAACTGCTTGATGAAGCTCACGCCCATGGCGCCCGGCAGGAAGAAGTAGAGCGCGTCGGGCTTCGACGCGCGAATCTGCGCCAGCTCCGCGGAGTAGTCGAGCTGGCCGAGCTTGGTGTACAGCTCGTCGCCCACGGTGCCCTTGAAGGTGCGCTTGAAGCCGTTGATGGCGTCCTTGCCGCCGGGGTAGCTGGGCGCGATGAGCGCCACCTTCTTGAACGCCTTGTCGGTGGCGAACTTGCCGGCGGCCTCGTGGTACGCGTCGTTGGGGTACGAGGCGCCGAAGAAGTACGGGTTGCAGCGCGCACCCGAGTAGTCGCTGGGCCCGGTGTTGCTCGACAGGTAGGGCACCTTGGCCGCGAACAGCGGCGGGCCCACGGCCAGCGCGACCGATGAGCCGACCGGGCCGCTGAACAGGTCGATCTTGTCGCGCAGCAGCATGCGGTCCACAGCCTGGCGGGCGGTCTCGGGATTGCCGGCGGTGTCGGCTTCCACGTACTCGACCGGCACGCCGCCGAGTTTGCCGCCCAGCTGCTTCATCGCCACGGCGAAGCCGGCCTTGGCCTCGGCGCCGCCGACGGCGAAGGGCCCCGACAGGTCCATGGCAAGGCCGACCTTCACGGTCTGCGCCTGTGCCTGTGCATGCGTGGGCAAGGCCAGCGCGCACGCCATGAGGGCGAGCGCGCCAAGGGCGGTTCTGGGGAATTCCTGCGGCATGGACATCGGAAGAAGCTCCTCGAAAGGGGACGTTGTTGAAGGTCGAAAGGAATGGGCCGGTCGGGCGAAACAGGCCGCAGTCTGTGGGCCGCGCCGGCGCGCGGCTATCCATTTCGTGCAGCACCGCCGGCTGCACGAAATGGACAGACAGGGGCGCGGGCCGGTCCACAGAATCGCCGCCGAACCCCACCACTCCAGAGACACCCGATGAGCGACCACAGCAAGAATTCCATCGACATTCCCGCCGGCGATGGCACCGGCACCTTCCGTGGCTACCTGGCCCTGCCGGCCTCGGGCCGTGGCCCCGGCATCGTGCTGTGCCAGGAAATCTTCGGCATCAACGACTACGTGCGCGAAGTGGCCGACCTCTATGCCGAAGAGGGCTACGTGGTGCTCGCGCCCGACCTGTTCTGGCGCCAGGAGCCGAACGTCGACCTGGGCTATTCGCCCGAGGAGTGGCAGCGCGCCTTCGGTTTCTTCCAGAAGTTCGACCTGGCCGCCGGCATCGCCGACGTCACGGCCAGCGTGAAGGCGCTGCGCGCGCACCCGGCCTGCACCGGCAAGGTGGGCGCGCTGGGCTTCTGCCTGGGCGGCAAGCTGGCCTACATGGCGGCCGCGCACTCGGGCGTGGACGCGGCCGTGGGCTACTACGGCGTGGGCATCGAGGGCGCGCTCGACCTGGTGCCGCGCATCGAGTGCCCCATCGCCTTGCACTTCGCCGAGCTCGACCCGTTCTGCCCGCCCGAAGCACGCGCGCAGGTGCTGGAAGCCTTTGCCAACACCCCAGGCAAGCCGGGTGCGCAGATGTACGTGTACCCCGGCGTCGACCATGCTTTCGCGCGCACCGGCGGCGAGCACTTCGACAAGCCCTCCACGCTCATGGCGCACCAGCGCTCCATGGCGCTGTTCAAGGAAGCGATCGGTCCGGTGTACGACCTGTCGGCGCTGTGGGACAAGCACTGCGAGTACGAGTTCGCCACGCGCGACGTGGTCGCGACCATGGGCACGATGGTGAGCGAGCCCTACGTCAACCACATCCCGACAATGACCGGCGGCGTGGGCGCGAAGGAGCTGTCGCGCTTCTACAAGCACCACTTCATTCCGACCACGCCGCCCGACACGCGGCTCACGCCCATCTCGCGCACCGTGGGCGCCACGCAGATCGTCGACGAAATGCTGTTCTGCTTCACCCACACGGTGGAAGTCGACTGGATGCTGCCGGGCATCGCGCCCACCGGCAAGGCGGTGGAAATTCCGCTGGTGGCCATCGTCAAGTTCCGTGGCGACAAGCTGTACCACGAGCACATCTACTGGGACCAGGCCAGCGTGCTGGTGCAGATCGGCCTGCTCGACGCCAAGGGCCTGCCTGTGGCCGGCGCTGAGACCGCGCGCAAGCTGGTGGACGAAACGCTGGCATCGAACACGCTGATGCCGCGCTGGGCGAAGTCGACCGCGCTGACCATCGCCGACCCCGCGCTGCCGCTCGGATGCACGGCGCGGGCGACATGCCGGAACTGAATCTGGATCTGCAGCTGGAGTTGGTCGTGCACGCGGTGACCGCGCTCACGCCGGCCATCAAGGCCTTCGTGCTGCGCAGCGCCAGCGGCGCGCCCTTGCCGCCGTTCACGCCCGGCGCGCATCTGAGCGTGCAGGTGATGCAGCCGAACGGTCGCAGCGGCCAGCGCGCGTACTCGCTCGCGAAGCCGCACGACGGATCGGACCGCTGCGAGATCGCGGTGCTGCACGAACCGCAGGGCGCGGGCGGCTCCGCCTGGATGCACCAGCTGGTGCAGGGCGCCCAGCTGCGCGCGCACGCGCCGCGCAACGACTTCGCGCTGCACACGGGCAGCGCCGCGCCCTTGTTGGTCGCGGGCGGCATCGGCATCACGCCGCTGCTCTGCATGGCGCGCGCACTGGCCGCTGAAGGCCGGGCCTTCGACTTCTTCTACGCCACGCGCAGCGAACAGGCCACGGCCTACATCGACGAGGTGCGCGCGCTCGGCGGCACGCTGGTGCACGACGGCGGCGACCCGTCGCGCGGGCTCGACCTGCGCGCGGTGCTCGCTTCGCCGGTGCCGGGGCGCCACCTGCATGTGTGCGGCCCGCGCGGCATGGTGCAGGCGGTGGTCGACACCGCCCGAACGCTGCGCTGGCCCGACGACCACGTGCACTTCGAGCTCTTCGCGGGTGCGCTCGAGCAGTCCGGCGACGCGCCCTTCGAGGTGCGCACGCTGCGCTCGGGCAAGACGCTGACGGTGGCGCCCGAACAAAGCCTGCTCGACGTGCTCATCGCCGCCGGGCTCGATCCGCTGTACGACTGCCGCCAGGGCGACTGCGGCGTGTGCGCCGTCGACGTGGTGCAGGGCGTGCCCGACCACCGCGACCACAACCTGAGTCCGCGCGAGAAGGCGGACGGCAAGACCATCTGCACCTGCGTGTCGCGCGCGAAGACGCCGCAGCTGGTGCTCGACATCTGACGACGCTTCAGGAGACCTACCCCCATGAATCCCGTGAATCCGATAACCCATGTGATCCCCATTGTTCCGGTCGCCTCCGCGGCCCCGATCGACGTCCAGGCGCTGGTGCAGCCCGACCGCGTGCACAAGCGCGTCTACACCGACCCCGCCATCTTCGAGCTGGAAATGGACCGCGTCTTCGGCCAGGCCTGGCTCTACGTCGGCCACGAGAGCCAGGTGCCCAACCCCGGCGACTACTTCACCACCCGCCTGGGCCGCGAGCCCGTGGTGATGCTGCGGCACACCGACGGGGAGGTGCACGTGCTGTTCAACCGCTGCCCGCACAAGGGCGCGAAGATCGTGCCCGACGGCAGCGGCAGCGCCGGCAAGTTCCTGCGCTGCCTGTACCACGGCTGGACCTTCAAGTGCGACGGCAGCCTGCTGTCGGTGCCGCTGCGCAGCGGCTACGAAGACACCGCGCTCGACCTGAAAGACCCGCAGTACGGCGTGCGCAAGGTGGCGCGCGTGGCCACGCACCGCGGCTTCGTGTTCGCGAGCCTGTCGAAGGAGGGGCCGGCGCTGAAAGACTTCCTGGGCGGCGTGGCCACCTCGCTCGACAACTTCTGCGACCGCGCGCCCGACGGCGAAGTGGAAGTGGCCGGCGGCGTGCAGCGCGTGATCCAGCGCAACAACTGGAAGATCTTCTTCGAGAACCTGCACGACACCATCCACGCCGTGGCCACGCACGAGTCGTCGTGGCGCGCCGCCAAGGAAGAGTACGCGGCCATGCCCGCCGGCACGCCCAAGCCCTTCGAGGTGGTGATCGTCGACGGCAACGGCGAGCCGCTCGATTTCTGGGAGAAGCTGGAGTTGAAGGGCTACGACAACGGCCACGGCTTCATGGAAGGCATCTTCGTGCCGCCGACCGACCCGGTGAGCCTGGCCTACGTGGCGTCGCTGGAGGCCGCGCAAGGCGCCGAGCGCGCCGATGCCATCCTGCGCGTGAACCGCCACAACACCATCGTGTACCCGAGCTGCTCGCCGCACACCTCGTTCCAGCAGATTCGCGTGATACGGCCGCTGTCGGTGGACCGCACGCTGGTCGAGATCTTCAGCTTCCGGCTGAAGGGCGCGCCGGAGGCCACCTTCCAGCGCACGCTGAAGTACACCAACATCGTCAACTCGCCCTCGTCCAACGTGATGCCCGACGACCTGGAGGCCTACAACCGTGTGCAGGAAGGCCTGGGCTCCGACGGCGGCGACTGGGTGAGCATGCACCGCGCGGCCGGCCGCGACCAGCCGCTGCCGGGCGGCCGCGCCTCCAACGGCAACAGCGAGATGCCGTCGCGCAACATGTTCGCGGCGTGGGCGTCTTACATGGGCGCGAACGTGGACGCGGATGCGCATGTGCAAGCGGGAGACAAGGCATGAACTTCACCGACTGGCAAGAGCAGCAGCACATCACGCAGTTCCTGCACCACGAGGCGCGCCTGCTCGACGAGCACCGCTGGGACGAGTGGCAGAAGCTCTTCACGCCCGACGGCCTGTACTGGGTGCCGCTGGTGCACGGGCAGGCCGACCACCTCAACCATGCCTCGCTGTTCTGCGAAGACGCGCTGCTGCGCTCGATGCGCGCGCGGCGGCTCGACCAGGCGCGGGCCTACTCGCAGCAGCCGGTGACGCGCACCGTGCATGTGCTGGGCAACATCGGCCTCGAATCGCGCGACGAGGCGGGCTGCGTGGTGCGCTCCACCTTCATGCTGCTGGAGTGGCGCAAGACCGAGCAGCGCGTCTTCGGCGGCAGCGTGCTGCACACGCTGCGAAAGCACGAAGAGGGCTTTCTCATCCAGACCAAGCGCATCGATCTCGTCAACTGCGACGCGCCGCACGAAGCCCTGCAGGTGTTCATGTGAAGGCCGCGCTGCTGGCCATGCACTACCAGAACGACGTGCTGCACGCCGACGGCAAGGTGCGCGTGGGCGTGGCCGCCGACGACCCGGCGCGCCCGCGCCTCATCGCCTCCGCAGCGCGGCTGATCGCGGCGGCGCGCGCCAACGGCGTGCCGGTGATCTTCGTGCGCATCGCCTTCGCGCCGGACTACGCGGACTGCCTGCGCAACTGCACGCTGTTCCGCCGCGTGGCCGAGACCGGCGCGGTGCAGGAGGGCAGCTGGGGCGCGGAATTCTTCAGCGAGCTGGCGCCGCTGCCGGGCGAGGCCGTGGTCACCCACAAGCGCAACAACCCCTTCTGGCAGAGCGGGCTCGACGAGGCGGTGCGCGCCACCGGCGCGGGCCGGCTGTACGTGGCGGGCATTGCGACCAACCACGTGGTCGAGCACGGCGCGCGGCACGCGAGCGACCTGGGCTACAGCGTGGCCGTGGTGGCCGACGCCTGCAACACCGCGCAGGCGCACCTTCATGCGGCCAGCCTGGAGAATCTGGCCATGCTCGCGGACGTGATTCAGGTCGAAGACGCCGTCGCGCAAATGAAGGGTACGCAATGAACATGCAAGACAAGGTCGCCGTCGTCACCGGCGCGGCCGCCATGCTGGGCAGCGCCATCGTCCGCGCCTTCGTGCAGGCGGGCGCCCGGGTGATCGCGGTGGATATCGACCTGCCGCGCGGCCAGGCGCTGGCGGCCGAGCTGGGCGCGCGCTGCCGCTTCGCGGCCTGCGACATCGCCTCCGACGACGCGCTCGACGCGCTGGTGGCAGAGGCGTTGCGCACCGAGGGCCGCATCGACTTCCTCGTCAACAACGCCGTGGTCTACGGCGACGGCGGGCTGGACGCCGCGCGCGGCGAATGGCTGGCCGCGCTGAACGTCAACCTCGTTTCCGGCGCGATGCTGGTGCAGAAGACCGCCGACGCGCTCGCCGCGCAGCGCGGCGGCATCGTGAACATGGGCAGCGTGGGCGGCAAGTTCGGCGCGGCGGGCAGGGCGCTGTACCCGGCGGCCAAGGCCGCCATCCTGCAGCTCACGCGCAACCAGGCCGCCACCCTGGCGCCGCGCGGCGTGCGGGTGAACTCGGTGTCGCCGGGCTGGACCTGGTCGGACGCGCTCTCGCGCATGGCCGGCGGCGACCGCGCGCTGGCCGACCGCGTCGGCACGCCGATGCATCCGCTGGGCCGCGTGGGCGACGGCGACGACGTGGCGCAGGTGGTGCTCTTCCTGTGCTCGGACGCCGCGCGCTTCGTGACCGGGGCCGACATTCCGGTCGATGGCGGCTACTCGATGCTGGGGCCCGACCAGGGGCGCTCGGCCGGCGGGTGGTTCGCGCCTCAGGACGCCGGCGGCTGACCCATTTCCATCGAGGTGGAGGTAGCGGTCGAGGTCGAGGCCGAGGTCGAGGTCGCGGTCGAAGTGGCGATGGCGACGATGCGCTGGACCATCGGGTCCTGCGTCCTGGCGCTCCATGCGACCGCGATGGTGACGATGTCGACCTGCTCCTTCAACGGCTTCACGGCGACCCGCTCGCCGCCCAGGTTCTGCAGCCCCAGCGGCACCAGCGCAATGCCCTGGCTGCAGCCCACCATCGCGATCTGCGAGGTGACCGAGCGGGCTTCATGCAGGATGCGCGGCGTGAAGCCATGCGAGCGGCAGGCGGCGATGATGCCGTCGAAAAACGTCGGGCTCACCGCCCTCGGGAACATGATGAATTCCTCGCCCGCGAGGTCGTGCAGCGAAACGACCTCCCGCGCGGCCAGCGCGTGCCATCGCGGCAGGGCCACGCCGAGCCGCTCCGTGAGCAACGGCAGCGCATCGATGCCCTGCTGCGCGCCGCCTTCGATGCGCGCGAAGGCCACGTCGATCACGCCTTCTTCCAGCGCCACCAGGGCCTCGGCGCTGTCGATCTCGACGACCGAGATGCTCGCGTCGGGTACTTCGGCCTTCAGCTTTTCGATCACGGCGGGCAACGGGCTGGCCATTGCCGTGGTGATGGCGCCGATGGTGACCATGCGGCCCCGGCCCAGCAAGGCCTCCTGCACCGCGACCTCGACGCGGTCCATCTGCAGCACCAGCCGCTGCACGGCCGGGAGAATGGCCGCGCCCTCCGCGGTGAGCTGAACGCCCCTGCTGGAGCGCTCGAACAGCTTCACCTTCAGCGCCGCCTCCAGCACCTGGATCTGCTCGGTCAGCGGCGGCTGGGACATGCCCAGCCGGGCGGCCGCGCGACGGAAGTGCCGTTCTTCCGCGACCACCGAGAAGAGGTACAGGTGCTTGAGCAGGCGGAAGTTGATCATTGATAGGTCAAGCGTATCAAAGTCTTCCTATTTTGCGAATAGACGTATCGCGCGGGCCCCGGGAACATCGCCTCACTCCCACCTGAGTGAACGCAATGAACGACGCAACGATGGTCACCGCCGCGGGGCAGTCCGGGTCGCCCCGGCTGCTGCCAATCGAACCGGCAAGCCTGCTCAGCCCGTGGCCGGGCACCCGGTTGCGGCGCGGCGTGGCGATGCTGTGCTTCCTTTTCCTGTTCCTGTTCCTCGCCATCTCCGGCAGCGCCCACGCGGCAGAGGACACCAGCTACCCGGACAAACCCATCCGTCTGGTGGTTCCCTACCCCGCGGGCGGCGCGGCCGACATGGTCGCCCGGCCGTTCGCGATCTTGCTGGCGGAAAAGCTGGGCCAGCCGGTGGTCGTCGACAACAAGCCCGGCGCGTCCGGAAACATCGGCACCGTCGATGTCATGCGCGCCAGGCCGGACGGCTACACGCTGCTGTTCAACCCGTCGGCGCACGTCATCAACCCCGAGGTCTTCGACAAGGCACCCTACCGGGCGCTCGAAGACTTCACCGCCATCAGCCAGGTGGCCAGGAGCCCGCTGGTCCTCATGGTGAGCCCCGCCTTGCCCGTGAAGTCGCTGCTGGATTTCGCCCAGCTGGCCCGCGCCAGGCCGAAGGAAGTCAGCTTTGCCACCTCCGTCATCGGCTCGGCCAGCCACCTGGCCGAAGAGCTGTTCAACCGCATCGTGAAGGTCGATTTGCTGATCGTTCCCTACAAGGGAAACGCCCCCGCGCTCAACGACCTGATGGGGGGCCAGGTGTCCGCCATGTTCGATCCCGCGGTCACGGCGGTGCCCCTGGCCAAGGCGGGCCGCGTCAAGGCGCTGGCGGTCACCGGCAAGCGCCGGCTGCGTTCGGCGCCCGAGATTCCGACGACCCAGGAGGCCGGCATCGAAGGCCTCGAGTTCTACACCTGGTACGGGCTGTGGGCGCCCAAGGGCCTGCCAGAGCCTGTCGCCGGCAAGCTCGAATCGGCCGCCCGGCAAATCGCAGCAGACCCGAAGTTCGTCTCCGGCATGGACGACAAGGGCCTGGAGGCCGTCGGCTCCGGCAGCGAGGCGTTCGCCTCGCTCATCAAGACGGAGGTGCAGCTGTACCGCGCGATCGCCAGGCAATCGAGCATCCACGTCACCAACTGAACCCCACCGGACCCCATTCATCTCATGACCACTGCCAACACCGACGCCCAACGCCTTTCGCGCCTCGTCGAGCTCGACACCAACACCGTGTCCGACGCGCTGGACTTCCTCGAACTGCCCGGCGCGACGCTCGGGCTGCGCCCGCTGTGGCAGTGCCCGAAGATCGTCGGGCGCGCGTCCACCATCCAGCTCGCGCCCAAGCAGGCCGACAGCGGGCTCACGGTGCACCCGATCACCAGCGTGATTGCGCAGAGCGTGGGCGACGACCGCATCCTCGTCATCGCCGGCGGCATCGAGGGGGTTTCGTGCTGGGGCGACATCGTCGCCAACGCCGCGGCCATGAAGCACATCCGCGGCACCGTGATCGACGGCTTCAGCCGCGACATCGAAGGCAGCGAGCAGATCGGCTACCCGGTGTACGGCCGCGGCGTCACCATGGTCAGCGCGCGCAACCGCCTGGTGCAGACGGGCTCGGGAGAGCCCGTGGTCGTCGCGGGCGTCAGGGTGGCGCAGGACGACTTCGTCATCGCCGACCGCTGCGGCTCGGTGTTCGTGCCGGCCGCGCGCATCGACGAGGTGCTCGACATCGCGCAGCGCACCGCCGCGAAGCAGGCCGGCATGGTGTCGCGGGTGCGCGCGGGCCAGTCAGTGGCCGAGGCCATGCACGACAGGAACTTTGCGGCCGTGATGGAAGAACGCCAATCATGAAGACCATCGCAACCCTCCTGGCGGCCATGCTGGCGCTGGCGGCAGCCTCGGTCGACGCCTCCGCCCAGACCCTGGAGCGCATCCGGAGCACGGGCGTCGTCACCCTCGGCGTGCGGGACAGCTCGCTGCCGATGTCCTATGTGCTCGGCAGCAGCCAGGCCGTGGGCTTCCAGGTCGACATCTGCCAGCAGATCGTCGGCGCCATCCGCAAGCGGCTGAACCTGCCGAAGCTCGAGGTCCGCTACCAGGTCGTCACCTCGCAGAACCGGGTGCCGCTGGTGAAGAACGGCTCGGTCGACCTGGAGTGCGGCTCGACCACCAACAACCAGGCCCGCCAGCAGGACGTCGCCTTCGCACTGACCACCTACATCGAAGAGGTGCGCATGGCGGTGCGGGCGTCGTCGAACATCCGCTCGATCAAGGACCTCGACGGCAAGACCGTGGTCGCGACCACGGGCACGACCTCGGTGCAGCACCTGCGGCGCAACAGCCGCGCGGCCGGGTTGAAGATCAACGAGGTCCTGGGCAAGGACCACGCCGAGAGCTTCCTGATCCTCGAGTCGGGCAAGGCCGACGCATGGGTGATCGACGCGGGCCTGCTCAACGCATCCATCGCGAACTCGCGCAACCCGGCCGATTTCGCCGTCGTGGGCGAGGTGCTGAACACCGAGCCCCTGGCCATCATGATGAGCAAGGACGACACGCCCCTGAAGTCGCTGGCCGACGAGACCATTCGCGAAATGATGCGCTCCGGGGAGATGAAGGCGCTGTGGAACAAGTGGTACAGCCAGCCCATTCCACCGCGCAATGTGCGGCTGAACATGGAGCCGCCGGCCACGCTGCAGCAGCTCTGGCAGAGCCCCAACGACCTGCCGATGGAAAGCTACGCGGGCGCGAAGTGAACCGTTGGCGGCCTGAACCCATGCAGGCCCATGCAGCAAGCTTCATCTTCCCTTTAAAGACTTTGCGAGAACAACCTTGACCCACCCGAACTCCGACCTGGGGCCGGTTCCCACGCTGGCGCCCAAGGCGCTGACCGACGCGCTGGCGTCTGTCGTCACGCCGCACATCAGCGACAACCTGCGGCGCATGTCCGGCATCGGTGGCCTGCAGCGCTTCAACCGTGCGCGCAAGCTCGTCGGCACGGCCTACACCATCAAGGCGCGGCCGGGAGACAACCTGCTCATCTACCGCGCGCTGAAAGAAATCGAGCCAGGGCACGTGCTCGTCATCGACGGCGGCGGCGATCCGAACAACGCGCTGGTCGGTGAACTCATCATGCTGTACGCGCTGCAACGCGGCTGCGCTGGCTTCGTGATCGATGGCGCGATCCGCGACGTGCGCGCGTTCTTCGAGGCCGACTTTCCCTGCTACGCGCGCAGCAACACCCACCGCGGGCCCTACAAGCTGGGCCCCGGCGCGACCAACCGCGACGTGACCGTGGGCGGCCAGGTCGTGCACCCGGGCGACGTGGTCGTGGGCGACGAAGACGGTGTCGTCAGCTTCGATCCCGCAGACGGAGAACGGCTGCTCGCGGCCATTGCGCAGACCGCGCGGACCGAAGACGCGATCAAGGCGGAAATTGCCACCGGGCGCAAGGAACAGGCCTGGCTCGACAGGACGCTGGCGGCGCACGGCCTCTAGGGCTTTCATCGCGCGCAAGACACAGCAACACACCGCAAGAACACTCACAGGAAGCACATCGCATGCAGCAAGAAGACAAAGAACTCGTGGCCTTGTTCGAAGGCCTCGACACCCCCGGCGTATCGGACGCGATGGACAAGCTGGGCCTGCCGGGCCATTGCTTCGGCATCATGCCGCTGGACAACTACGCCGGCGTGGTCGTGGGCCCGGCGTTCACGGTGAAGTACGTGGCGGCCAGCACACCCGCGGGCTCCGTCGGCGACTTCATCGACGACGTTGCAGCGGGCGATGTGCTGGTGATCGACAACGACGGGCGTACCGACTGCACGGTGTGGGGCGACATCATGACCCAGTACGCGGGCAGCAGGCAGATTGCCGCCACCGTGATCGACGGCGTCTGCCGTGACGTGTCCCGGGCGCTGGCCGACCGCTATCCGTTGTTCACGCGCGGGCGTTTCATGCGCACCGGCAAGGACCGCGTGCAGGTCGAAGGCGTGAACGTGCCGGTGTCCATCGGCAAGGCGCGCGTCGTCGCCAGGGACATCGTCGTGGCGGACGCCAACGGCGTGCTGGTGGTGCCGCGCGTGCGGGCGCAAGAGGTGGCGGCGCTCGCGAGAAAGATCGAAGCCGCCGAGTCGCAGATCCGCGCGCAGATCGAACAGGGCAAGACGCTGGGCGAAGCGCGCGCGGCCATGGGCTACCACACGCTGCAGAGGAAGGCGCAATGAGCGACGGCCGCGCGAGTTCGCCCATCGAGCGATTGAACGTCCATCTCGCCGCGGCCCGCCCGTCGGCCACCTACAGGATGATGGACCGCGTGGCGGCGCGACGTGCGGAGGGTGCGGCGGTCATTTCGCTTTCCGCCGGCGAGCCGGACTTCGACACCCCCACGCACATCTGCGATGCGGCGGTGAGCGCCATTCGCGCCGGGCACACGCGCTACACGCAGGTCGCGGGCATGCGGCCGCTCAGGGAGGCCGTCGCGCAGAAGTTCCGGCGCGAGAACGGGCTCGACGTGGGCTGGCAGGACACCATCGTCTGCTCGGGCGGCAAGCAGGTGATCTTCAATGCGCTCGCGGCGACGCTGAACGAAGGCGACGAGGTGATCGTGCCGGCGCCCTACTGGGTGAGCTACCCCGAGATCGTGCAGCTCTGCGGTGCCAGGCCGGTCACGGTCCATTGCGGCAGCGACACGGGTTTCAAGCTGACGCCCGACGCGCTGCACCGGGCCATCACGCCGCGCACGCGCTGGCTGATCCTGAATTCCCCCAGCAACCCGACCGGCGCCGTGTATGCGCTCGCGGAACTGCGCGCCCTTGCCGAGGTGCTGCTGCGCCACCCGCACGTGCTGGTGCTGGCGGACGACATCTACGAGCACCTGGTCTTCGACGGCCTGGCATTCCACACCCTGGCGCAAGCCGAGCCGCGCATCGCGCACCGCACGCTGACGATGAACGGCGTGTCGAAGGCCTACGCCATGACCGGCTGGCGCATCGGCTTCGCCACGGGCCCGCGTTGGCTGCTCGATGCCATGGAGAAATTGCAGGGCCAGCAGACCTCGGGCGCCAGTTCGGTCTCGCAGCACGCGGCGCTCGCGGCGCTGAACGGGCCGCAGGAATTCATCGCGCGGTCGCGGGCCACCTTCGAGCAGCGGCGCGACTTTCTCGTCGCGTCGCTGAACGAGGCGCCGGGGCTGAAGTGCGAAAAGCCGTCCGGCGCGTTCTATGCCTTCGTCTCGTGCGAAGGCTTGCTCGGGAAGAGGACGGCCGCGGGCACGTTGCTGCAAGGCGATGAAGACGTTGCCGGCGCGTTGCTCGAAGAGGCGAATGTCGCCGTCGTTCAGGGCAGTGCTTTCGGACTGGCGCCTTATTTTCGGATTGCTTATGCGCTGGACAGCGCGTCGCTGGCTGCCGCTTGCGCGGCCATCCATCGGTTCTGTCGCGAAGTTGGTTGAGCGGGCACCACATTTCGCGATTCCTTGGATGCGATGCGCCGGCCCATGTCCGGCATTCGCCCGCCTAGGGTGCTGCAGGCAACGGCATGCCGCCCACCACGACCTTGCCGAGCACGTCGAGGTAGGTCTGCCAGAGCTGCGTGGGCTGCTGGCCCTTGCCCGCCTGCGCGAAGTCGCATGTGCCGGTCGGAAAGGTGGTCGACAGCTTCGTCCATTCCGCGTCAGTAAAGACGGTCGGTGCGTAGCTGGCGCGGTCCAGCGACCCAAGCCGGCACTCCACCACGTCGCCCGCGATGTCCTCCCCCGCGGCCATGCGCGTGGAGCCGTCGGCCAGGCCGGTGCACTGGAGCATCGTGAGGCCGGTGCCGTCCGCCGTGCCGCACCGGTCGTTGGCGCTCGCGGGGCGGTGGGCAATCACCTTCTGCTCGGGCGTCGCCGCGCCGTTGTCGCGCTCGATGGCTTCCAGCCAGGTGTCCATGACGTCGTAGGCCTCGCTCTGGCTGCCGGCTTGGTACCAGATGGCCTGGTTGGCGTGCGTGCCGTTGGCACGGTCGAGCCGCGCGCGCATCGTCCATGACCGGTGCTGGTGGTGAATGCCGGTCACGTCGAGCGAGCGCATGTCGATGACGGCCACGCGCCCCATGCCGTTGGCCTCGTTCACCATGCCGGAGCGGTACGCGGCGTCGATCGCACCCGGGTCTGCCGCCACCCGTGGCGCCTGGAGTTCGTAGTCGATCGTGTGCGATCCGATGCTCGCGTTGAGGTCGACGAACTGAGCCGCGGAGATGGTCCCCGCCTTCAGCGCCGCCAAGCCGTACTGCAGGCCGACGTTGGAATACGCGCGGTTGGCGAAACCGTCGGGGCGTTTCCCGTAGATCGAGATGGCGGAGTCCGCTGCAGTGCAACGCACGCCCGTCGGGTTGAAGGTGGCGTTGTAGCGCGCGCTGTCCGGCGCGTCGCAACCGCCCAGCGCGGTCGGCGAGGTGCCGGGAACATTGGCGATGTTGGTGGCGTACGGGTTGAGGTTGTTGTTGAACTTGTAGACGTCGATCCATTCAGCGCACACGGCCGTGTTCAGGTGGCCAGAGGCTGCTGCCTGCTGCGCCGGCGACCACGCGGTGGCGGTCTTGCCGAAGTAGTTCTTGAGCAGCGCGCAGTCTTCCACTTCGTTGAGCGTGGAACCTGCATCGGGGAACGAAGCGCCGACGATGATGCCGTTGTACAGACCCGGATAGGCATTGGCCATCCACTGCTGCGCGATCGCCCCGCCCGACGAACCGAAGCCGAAGGTGTAGCGCAATTCGCCGTACGTCTCGGCGATGTGTTCCTTGGCCATCATCGTGGCTTCGGCCTGCACCGCGATGTTGCAGTTGTGGCCCGAGTCGTTCAGCGACAGTGCCAGCACCGCGAACCCGCGCGAGAGCGCGTAGCGGTCGAGCACGCGTACGGAGGTGAGGGCGTTGGACTGCTGGTACGCATTGCCGCAGCCCGAGCCGTGCTGGATCACCAGCTTGCGGTTCCAGCGGTCTTGCGGCTTCCAGGGCGTCCAGGGCTGCGCGGGGTCGAACAGCACGGCAATGTCGTAGTAGTCGCGGTCCTGCACGCCGGTCTCGATGCGCACGATGAAGGGCACGGTCTTGCCCGCTTCGGTCGTGGTGGTCGCGATGTCGCCGGGTGGATGCTCGGGATCGTAGGGTTGGAAGCCGTTGACGGACGGGTTGCTCGACACGTACTTGAAGCCGTACGAGACCGGCCGGTTGCAGTCCGCATCCACGGCACCGGCGTCGCAGCCCCAGGGGTTCAGCTGCGGACCGTACAGGATGCGCCCGCCGTTCGAGTGGTTGGTGATCTTCAGTGACGATGCGCCGCCACCGGGGAGGCGCGCGGTGAGCAGGTTCGCACCTTCCGCAAGGCCGGTCACCAGGCCCATGAAGCGGCCGTCGGCCCGCGTCGCGAAGGCGGCCGTGAGGTCGGTGCCGCCTGCATCGATGCGAAGCGCGGCGGGGTCGACGCCCGTCGCGGGAACAATCTCGACCAGGGCATCGCCGCCGCTGACCAGGTCCGCCCGGTTGGACCTGACGTGGAGGGTGCCGATGCTTGGGGTCTCCGGTGGCGTGGAAGTCGCGGGTGGTGCCGTCGCGACTGGGGGAAGGGCGCTGAAGGCCGTGCCGCCGTCGCTGCCGCCCCCACATGCCGTCAGCACCATGCCTGCACCCATGCACAGCGCGGCCAGCATCGCATGCGCGCTCCATCGTTTCGTGTCGCTCATCTTGTCTCCGTTGTTTGACTGACGGCGCGATGCTAGGGACGGGCTGCGGCAGCGGCTTCCAGGAAACAGCGGGCTTTTCAGAATCTTGCAGGCACGGACGTGCCCCGGACGCCGAGGCCGGCAGGGTGCGGGCAAACCTGTAGTCGATTCGCACCGGAAGTGGGGAAACTACGCGCCTTGCGCCTGTTCCCCCGGCGCCATTTCACGAAAGGTTCCCTCGTGCAGACCTCCGCCGAGCGATTCGATACGACAAGCGCCTCACGCGCAAAGTTCGAACCCGCCGCCGTCACCTTGCATGATCACGGCATGTGGCCGGACCTGATGCTGGAGCAATGGGAAAGCGCCGGCGGCGAACTGCCCGAGACCGTGCTGTTCCAGCATGGCGTGATGCTCAACCTGGAGCCGCTGTCGTCGACGCACATCCATTGGTCGGGACATCGGCCGGTCAACGGCGATTTCGCGCCGGGCAGCTTCGGCATTTTTCCGGCAGGCCTGCCCTACAGCGGACATTCGAGGGGCCGATCGCGCTCGCTGGTGCTCGGGCTGGCGCCGGGCTTCCTGCAATCGGTGTTTCCCGCGAAAGGCGCGGGCGCCGTGGAATTGATACCCGGCAGCGGCCTCACCGATGGTCTTGTATGGCAGGCCGCGCAGGCGCTGGCAAATGACGTACGGGAGGGCTATCCGTGCGGACCGCTCTATGGCCAGAGCATCGCGCTGGCGCTGGCCGCCCATCTGCGCAGACGCTTCGCGGCCGACCCGCGGCTGCCAGTGGAGAACCCTGGCGCCGCTGATGCGAGGCGGCGGCGCATTCGGCAGTTCATCCTGGAGCAACAGCACGAGCGCCTGTCGCTGGCGGACATGGCAGCCTTCGTTCAGCTCGATGTCTATTCGTTCGCACGATGGTTCAAGCGCGCGTTCGGCATGCCGCCGCACCAATACGTGCTCGCCGCGCGGATCGAGCGCGCCCAGTCGCTGCTGCGCGGATCGCGCGTGAGCCTGGTCGAGATCGCGCTGCAATGCGGCTTCAGCAGCCAGAGCCACCTGGCCAGCACCTTCCGACGGGTGGTCGGCGTGGCGCCCGGTGCCTATCGCCTCGGTGGTACGGGCGACACAGATGGCATGGGCGCGAGCGATACGCGCTGACGCACCGACGCGCCTTCAGCGCAACACCAGCACCGGCAACGCCGAGTGCGTCAGCACATGCTGCGTCTCGCTGCCCAGCAGCAACCGCTCGAGCCCCTTGCGCCCGTGCGAGGCCATCACGATCAGGTCGCTGCCGTGCTTGCGCGCGGCCGCGATGATCGATTCGGCCACCAGGTCGGAGCTGATGCGCGCGGTCTGCACCTGCACGCCGCGGGCCTGCGCGTCTTCTCGCACGGTGTCGAGCAGGGCCTGCGCCTTGTCGGCCCACTGCTGCTCGATGCGCGCGACCTCGTCTGCCTCGAAAGCCATGGCGCCCTCGAGGTAGCTCTGCGGGTAGCGCGGCACCACGGTCAGCGCCACCAGTTCGGCGCGATGGCCTGCCGCCAGCGCCACCGCGGCCTCGACCGCCTTCTTCGAAAGCGTGGAACCGTCGGTGGCGACGAGGATGTGCTTGAACATGAATGAAGACTCCTTTTGGAATGCGATGCGCCAGCTTAGGCAGGCGGTGCGCGCGAAGCCTTGAGCCATATCAAGCCGCGCGGCGCCGCGCGCGCTTAGCCTCGTGCCATGCCCGTCGCATCGATCTCCGGCCACGCCCAGCGCCAGTCCCACCCCCACCCCCAACCCCACACCCTTTCGCAGCCCCCGCTCCCCATCGATCTGCTGCGCGCCTTCGACGTGCCCGGCCCGCGCTACACCTCGTACCCCACGGCCGACCGCTTCGTCGAGGCCTTTGGCGCCGACGACCACGTGCAGGCGCTGCGCCTGCGGCGCGCGCAGGGCACGCAGGCCGCGCCGCTCTCGCTGTACGTGCACATTCCGTTCTGCGAATCGGTGTGCTACTACTGCGCCTGCAACAAGGTCGTCACGCGGCGCCGCGACAAGGCGCGCCGGTACCTCGGCTACCTGGCGCGCGAGGCGGCGATGCAGGCCGCGCTGCTCGGCCCCGCACGGGCGCTGGGCCAGGTTCACCTGGGCGGCGGCTCGCCTACGTTTCTCGACGACGGCGAGCTCGGCGAGCTGATGGCGATGCTGCGCGACACCTTCGGCTTCGCGCCCGGCGGCGAGCGCTCCATCGAGATCGATCCGCGCACCGTCGATGCCGCGCGCCTCGCGCACCTGGCCGAGCTGGGCTTCAACCGCCTGAGCTTCGGCGTGCAGGACTTCGACCCCGAGGTGCAACGCGCCGTGCACCGCGTGCAGCCCGCCGGGCAGGTGTTCGCGCTGATGGCGTCGGCGCGCGCGCTGGGCTTCAGGTCGGTCAACGTGGACCTGATCTACGGGCTGCCGCGGCAGAACGATGCGTCCTTCGAGCGCACGCTGTCGCAGCTGTGCGCGCTGCGGCCCGACCGCATCGCGCTGTACGCCTACGCGCACCTGCCCGAGCGCTTCAAGCCGCAGCGGCGCATCCTGGCCGACGAGCTGCCCGACGCGCCCGCGCGGGTGCGCATGCTGGCGCGCGCCATCGAGGTGCTGGCGGACGCGGGCTACGTGTACATCGGCATGGACCACTTCGCGCTGCCCGCCGATCCGCTGGCGGTGGCCAAGCGGCAGGGCCGGCTGCACCGCGACTTCCAGGGTTACAGCTCGCAGCCCGAAGGCGACCTGGTGGCGCTGGGCGTGTCGGCCATCGGCCGGGTGGGCGCGACCTACAGCCAGAACGCGAAGACGCTGGACGCGTACTACGACCTGCTAGACCAGCAGCGCCTGCCGGTGGTGCGCGGGCTGGCGCTGTCGCGCGACGACCTGCTGCGGCGCGACGTGATCATGGCGCTGATGTGCCGCGGGCGCGTGGACTTCGATGCGATGGGCCAGGCCCACGCGGTGGACTTTCGCCATCGCTTCGCGCCGGAGTTCGCGGCGCTCGGGCCGCTGGTGGCGCAGGGGCTGGTGCGGCTGTCGGACCACGATGTGGAGGTGACGCCGCAGGGCTGGTTCCTGGTGCGGGCCGTGGCGATGGTGTTCGACCGGTACTGCCGCGAGAGCGCGGGGCGCTTCTCGCGGGTGGTGTAGCGGCGAAGGCCTGCCCGGGGGCTGCGGCTATGCGTGGCCCGGCAGGCTCGACAGGCCGGGCAGGGCGGGAAACCCCGGCAGGCTCGAAACCCCAGGCAAGGGCCGCTCCCGCCGCTGCGTTTCCGCCCGCTCGCGCAGCCATTGAAAAAGGCTGCTCCTGTCCATCGGCGGCGCGATGAAATAGCCCTGGCCTTCGTCGCAGTCCATGGCCAGCAGCGCCTGCCAGGCGGTCGCGTCCTCGATGCCTTCGGCCAGCACATGCAGCCCGAGCTTGCGGCCCAACTGCGCCACCATCTCGGCGATGCGCGCGCCCTGTGCCTCGCCAAGCCGGCGCACGAAGGTGCCGTCGATCTTGATGCGGTCCAGCGGCAGCCGCTCCAGGTAGCTCAGCGACGAATAGCCGGTGCCGAAGTCGTCGATGGCAATGGAAATGCCCTCGGCGCGCAAGGCCGCCAGCGTGGACTCCAGCAGCTGCGTGGGCAGCGCGGCGACCGACTCGGTGATCTCCAGCTCCAGGTGATGGCCCTGCAGCCCGGTGTTCGACAGCGTGGTACGCACGGTCTCGAAGAAGCCGGGGTCCTGCAGCTGCACGGTCGACACGTTCACGGCCATGCGCAGCGGCGCGCGGTCGGCGTCGAGCAGCTCGCGCATGGTCAGGCAGGCCGTGTACAGCACCCATTGGCCCAGCGCCACGATCAGCCCCGAATGCTCGGCCACGGGAATGAATCGGTCCGGCGGTATGAGGCTGCCGTCGTCCGCGCGCCAGCGCACCAGCGCCTCCAGGCCCACCAGCGCGCGGGTGTTCAGGTTGAGCTGCGGCTGGTACACCAAAAACAGCTGCGCGTTGTCGATGGCCGCGCGCAGGTCGGACAGCAGCAGCGCGCGGGCGCGCGCCTCGGTGCCCATGTGGGCCGAGTACTGCAGGTGCTGGCCGCGGTGGTCGCGCTTGGCGCGCTTCAGGGCAATGGTGGCGTCCTTCACCAGGTCGACGCCGGCCTGCGCGTCTTCGGGCAGCAGCACGTAGCCGCAGGTCAGCGAGACCTTGTGCGGCACGCCGTCGACGGCCAGCGGCTGGCGCATGCAGTCCAGCAGCTGCTGCGGCGACACCTGCCGCACGGGCCCGAGCACGCCGAAGGTGTCGGCGCCCAGGCGGGCCAGCAGCACGCCGGTGGGCACGGCGTCGGCCAGGCGGCGCGCCACGGTTTCCAGCAGGCGGTCGCCGAAGCGGTGGCCCATCACGTCGTTGGTGGCGCTGAAGTCGTCGATGTCGACCAGCGCCAGGATGTGGTCGCGCATGCCCTGGCGCGCGCAGTCGTCGACCTTCTCGACGAAGCGGGTGCGGTTGGGCAGGCGCACGAGCGGGTCGTAGTAGGCCGAGTCATGCATGCGCTCCAGCAGGCCGCGGCTGTGCAGCAGCGTGCCGAGGTTGACGCAGAACACGTCCAGCAGCCGCCGGTCGGGCGCGCCGTGCGAGGCGGCGGTGTCGATGAAGACGGCCATCTCCTGCGCGTTCTTGCTGCCGATGTGCAGGGCCAGTTCGCGGCTTTCGCTGCCTGCGCTGTCGTTGCCATAGACATTGCCGCCGGAGGCCAGCGCGCGGCGCAGCAGCGCCACGGCGGGCGCGTCGGGCACGGCGTCCAGCGCCACGTCGGCCAGGTGCGCGAAGCGGCCGGCCGCCGCCAGCACCCGGTAGGGGCCCACCGGCGGCACGCCCGGCGCGCAGACCAGCACGTCGCCGGGCGCGCCCAGCAGCGCGGTGAGCTGCGCGATCACGCCGTGGGCAAAGGCGCGCAGGCCGGCCTCTTCGAGCAGCGACGCACTGGAGCGCACGATGTGTTCCAGTCCGCGGCTCTGGGCCTCGTGGGCGCAGAGCTGCATGCAGGACCGCACGGCCATGGCCACCAGGGCCGGCAGGCGGCCTGGCGAGAGTTCGGCCGGCGTGCGGCAGTCGTCGATGGCGTGGCGCAGCAGCGCGTCCGGTGACGGCGCGTGGCCGGCGCCATGGGTTCGAAGGACGATGCGCGTGTTGCGCAGGCCGGCGGTGTGGCGGATGAAATCCGCGAGCGCCAGTGTCGGTGCCAGCGCGGCATCGACGGCGGCACCGCTTGTTTCCACGCCGAGGATGACGACGGCCAGGTCGGGCGCATCGAGCACCTGCACGCGTGCCTCCTCGTTCGAGCGCGCATGCGCGAGCACCACGGGCCGTCCGAACAACGCAAGCCCCTGCAACGCGCCGCGCGCTTCGGCGTGCACGCGCTCGTCCTCGTCCACCACCAGCACGCGCCAGTCGGGCGCGCGGCCGTGCAAGCGCCGGCCCGTCTCTGCCTCGGGTCTCATGCGGCCTGGGCGTGCGCGGTGGCGGGTGCGCCGTGCGCCCCATGACCTGGGGCCTGGCTCGCAGCGATCGCCACCTGGTTGCGTCCGCCGCGCTTGGCCACGTACAGCGCCTCGTCGGCCAGGCCGTAGGCGTCGTCGAAGTTGCCGCCGCAGGGCATCCAGCTCACGCCGAAGCTGGCGGTCACGCTGCTGCGGTCGGGCAGGTCGAAGGCGTAGGCCTCGATGGCGCGGCGCAGCGCGTGCGCCACCTGGCCGCTGGCGCTGCCGTCCTGCCCCGGCAGCACCACGGTGAACTCCTCGCCGCCGACGCGGCCGATCTGCGCGGCGTGCGGCACCTCGGCCTTCAGGCAGTTCACCACGCCCTGGATCACGCGGTCGCCCATGGGGTGGCCGAAGCTGTCGTTGATGCGCTTGAAGTGGTCGATGTCCAGCACGATCAGCGCGAGGTCGTGGCGCACGAAGTGGCGGTTCACCAGCTCGATGATGGCGGCCCGGTTGAGCACGTCGGTCAGCGAGTCGTGCGTGGCGCGGTACTCCAGCTGGGCGGCCAGGTCCTGCAGGCGCAGGTTGAGCTGGTTCATTTCCAGCTCGGCCCGGTCGCTGCGCCGCACCAGCCGCCGCGTTTCGCGCAGCAGCCGCTCGTACACGGCCAGCAGGTCGCCCAGCGCCTGGCGGCAGGGCACCGCCGGCGCGGTGGCGCACATGCCATGGGCGCCACTGGCTCCATATGCGACTTCATGGGCGTCGTACGCCGCGCGCGCGGCTTGCAGCGCCTGGTGCTCGGCATCGAACAGGTCGGGCAGCGGGGCGGTGTCCATGTCAGCTCGCCTTCACGGGGTGGCTGGCGAAGTCGATCGCGGGAAAGTCCTCGCTCAGCTCCTGGCCGAACTCGAGGATGGTGTCGTCCTCTTCGTCGTGGTACCAGTTCAGCGCCACCTTGTTGCCCGCTTCCACGGCGTCGTTCAGCGCCGCGATCAGGTTGAACAGCATCTTGGTGCTGGAGCTGTTGAAGTAGGCCAGCGCGATGTGCACGTCGATCTGGCTGCCGCTTTGCTGCGCCAGGTAGTCCTTCAGCCTGGCGATCACTTCGCCGTAGAAGGCGGCGGCGTTCTCGGGGTAGGACTCGCCTCGCAGGCTGAGCGTGCGGGTGTCGAACCTGAAGTCCACCTGGGGGGAACTGGGCGTCGGGGCGATGTAGAGGTTTTCCATCTGTGATCTCGATTCGTTGCCGGGCCTGCGCGGGGTCAGATCGCCGCCTTCAGGTAGAACACCGAAGCGCCGCCGGCGCTGTCGGCAGCGTCGAAGTCGAACTCCAGCGGCTCGCGGGCGTCGCGAGCGACCGTGAGGAGTCCCATGCCCGCGCCTTTGCTGCCTTCGGGCGTTTCCTCGCGCAGCGTCTGGCGGTAGGCCTGCTTGATTTCTTCCAGCGTCATGCTGCGCAGCGTCTCCAGCTTCATGCGCAGCGCGTCCGCGATGTCGGGCGCCACCGGGTTCGCGCACAGCAGCAGAAAGCCGCCGTCGCTCTCGCGGCGGATGCACACCGAGCCGTGGCGCAGCTCGCCGCTTTCAAGGCTGGCCGCGGTGAGCGTGTCGGCCGAGTAATGAATGATGTTCTGCGCCATTTCCACGAACGACGAGAACAGCTTGCGCCGCGTGGGGCCGGCCACGCCGGCCACCTCCAGCTGCAGCTTCACGGCGTCGGACATGGCGGCCACGATGTGCTGCGAGAAGTAGCCCACGTAGTAGAAGATGACCTGGTGCTGGCGCGCCAGGTTGAAGAAGGAGCCGTACTTGTCGGCGAGAGGGGGGCAGGGCATGGGCGGGTTCCCGTGTCGTGGCGGTCGGGCTTCAGTTGGGTTCGGGCGGGTTCGGTTCGGGCGGTTCGGCGGTTCAGGTGCGGAAGCAGAAGAAGGTCAGGTCGTCGCGGCGGTGGTGCTCGCCCTGCCAGGCCTGCAGCGCGTCGAGCACGGCCTGGTTGACCTGCGCGGGGCTGCGCTCGCGCTGCTCCAGCAGCAGCTCGCGCACGCGGCGCTTGCCCATGGCGATGGCACGCGGGCCGCCGACCTGGTCGATGAGCCCGTCGGTGCTGACGAACACCAGCGTGCCCGCGGGCAGCAGCAGCTCCTGGTTGTGCCAGCTGAAGTCGAACTCGCTGTCCATGTAGCCCACGCCCTTGCGCTGGCCTTCGACCAGCTCCACGGCCTCGGCACCGGGGCGCAGCACGAACAGCGACAGCCGCGCGCCCGCGAACACCAGCCGGCCCTGCGCGGGCTCGAACCAGAAGCAGGCGGCGTCCATGCCGTCGTCGGAGCCGGGCGTTTCGTCGTGCCCGTCCATCTGCCCGAGCATCTGCTTGATGCTGCGATTCACGCTGCCCAGCAGCCGCGCCGGGTCGCGCGCGCCATGCTGCTCGATGGCCTGGGTCAGGCTCGACGACGCGATCAGCGTCATGAACGCGCCCGGCACGCCGTGGCCCGTGCAGTCGGCCACGGTGGCGAACCAGCCGTCTTCGGCGGTGCTGAACTGGTAGAAGTCGCCGCCCACCACGTCGCGCGGTTCCCACACCAGGTGGGCCTCGGGGCAGGCGCGGGCCAGCGCGTCGAGCGAGCTGCGCAGGGTCGAGCGCTGGATCACGCTGGCGTACTCGATGCTGTGCATCACCTGGCGGTTGCGCGAGGCCTGCAGGTCGGCCACTGCGCGCATGAGCTGCAGGCCGTTGCCCACGCCCGCGAACTCGCCGTCGCGCGTGATGATGAAGCCGTCGGACAGCGCCTTCTCGCCGTACGCCACGGTCTTGAAGGTCAGGGCTTCCAGGTCGAGCGCGGCGTCGACCACCAGCGGGTCCTTGTCCATGAAGGCGATGCAGCTCTTGCGGCCGTACAGCTCCACGCGAAACGGCTTGCTCATCTGCGACAGGAAGATGTTGCGGTTGATCAGCCCGATGGGCTGGCCCGCCTCGACCACCGGCAGGCTCACCAGTTCGCGGTGCCGGTTGAAGACGTCCATGACCTTCTCGTTCGTTTCCTCGGTCGTCATGCACGGCACGGCCGTGCACAGGTCGGCGGCGCAGGGTTGACGGAAACGGGGCCGAAAATCGCTCAAATACTCGGAGGTTTCGGGCATGGAAGCAGCAACTGCAGAATAAATGTGTACTTATGTTATGTTTTTAACGTTTCGTATCCATGACAAAGCAGTGACGAAGTCAGGTCCTTGCGGGGCCCTGCGCAAAAAGCCATAAACCGCCCGCGCACCCGGTCTTTGACGGAAGGGCAAAGTGCCTGCACCCCGCCCCCGCCGGACGCTTTTTACTCAAGGTATCCGGGCGCGGACCCAAGATCCAAGCCCCCCTCCCGCAAAGCACCTCCATGAAGAAGATCGGATTCCTGTCGTTCGGCCACTGGACGCCGTCGCCCCAGTCACAGACACGCTCTGCGGCCGACGCGCTGCTGCAGTCCATCGAACTGGCCGTGGCGGCCGAGGAGCTGGGCGCGGACGGCGCCTACTTTCGCGTGCACCACTTCGCCCGGCAGCTCGCCGCGCCGTTCCCCTTGCTGGCCGCCATCGGCGCCAAAACTCGCCGCATAGAGATCGGCACGGGCGTGATCGACATGCGCTACGAGAACCCGCTGTACATGGCCGAGGACGCGGGCGCGGCCGACCTGATCGCCGGCGGCCGCCTGCAGCTCGGCCTGAGCCGGGGCTCGCCGGAGCAGGTGATCGAGGGCTGGCGGTACTTCGGCTACGCGCCCGACGAAGGCCGCACGCACGCCGACATGGCGCGCGAGCACACGCTGGCGTTCCTGGACGTGCTGCGCGGCGAAGGTTTCGCCGAACCCAACCCGCGGCCGATGTTCGCCAACCCGCCCGGCCTGCTGCGCGTGGAGCCGCATGCCGAAGGCCTGCGCGAGCGCATCTGGTGGGGTTCCAGCTCGGACGCGACGGCGGTCTGGGCCGCGAAGCTGGGCCTGAACCTGCAAAGCTCGACGCTCAAGACCGACGAGACCGGCGAGCCCTTTCATGTGCAGCAGGCGCGCCAGATCCGCGCCTACCGCGCGGCCTGGAAAGAAGCCGGCCACGCGCGCACGCCGCGCGTGTCGGTCAGCCGCAGCATCTTCGCGCTGGTGAACGACCAGGACCGCATGTACTTCGGGCGCAGCGGCCAGGAGGGCGACACGGTCGGCTTCATCGACGAGCAGACGCAGGCGATCTTCGGGCGCAGCTATGCGGCCGCGCCGGAGCTGCTGGTGAAGCAGCTGGCGCAGGACGAGGCCATCGCCGAGGCGGACACGCTGCTGCTCACCGTGCCCAACCAGCTCGGCGTGGCGTACAACGCGCACGTCATCGAGACCATCCTGACCCAGGTGGCGCCGGCGCTGGGCTGGCGTTGACCCGACTTCTCTGGCTCGCCTTGCGAGCCGCCACGATTCGTGGCACAAGCTGACGTCCTATGTGTTCCTATTCCTAAAGAGGTAAACAACCGTGTGTGATCTGAACGACCAGGAAGAACTCAAGAAGTACACCCGCCGCGACTTCGGCACGTGGGCCGCATCCGCCGGCCTGCTGACCGCGCTGCCCGGCGTGGCCAATGCCGTGGCCGTGGCCGAGCGCGAGGTGAGCATCACCACGCCGGACGGCACCTGCGACGCCTACTTCGTCGCGCCCACGGCGGGCGCGGCACCCGGCGTGCTGGTGTGGCCCGACGTGTTCGGCCTGCGTCCCGCCTTCAGGCAAATGGGCCGGCGGCTGGCCGAGTCGGGCTACAGCGTGCTGGTGGTGAACCCCTTCTACCGGCAAAAGAAGGCGCCCACCGCGGCGCAAGGCGGCCAGACGCCCATCGCCGAGGTGATGCCGCTGATGCAGGCGCTGACGCCGGCCATGCACCTGAGCGACGGCAAGACCTTCGTGGCCTGGCTCGATGCGCAGAAAGAGGTCGACAAGGCGCGCAAGCTGGGCACCACCGGCTACTGCATGGGCGGCCCGATCGCGGTGCGCACCGCCACCGTGGCCCCCGGCCGCGTGGGCGCGGTCGGCACCTTCCACGGCGCCGCCATGGTTACCGCGGCGCCCGACAGCCCGCACCGCCTGGTCGCGCAGACGCAGGCGCGCTACCTGATCGCCGTGGCCGAGAACGACGACACCAAGGATCCGCAGGCCAAGGCCACGCTGCGCGCCGCGTTCGACAGCGCCAAGCTGCAGGCCGAGGTGGAGGTGTACCCGGCCGCGCACGGCTGGTGCCCGCCGGACACGCAGGTCTACGACGCCGCCCAGTCCGAACGCGCATGGGCGCGGCTGCTGGCCACGTTCGGCACGGCACTGGCCTGATCGCGGGCCGCGGCGGCAAGCCGCTCAGCCGTTGCTTGCCGCCGCCACCGCCACCACCTGCGCCACCACCCGGCGCACCTCGCTCGGCAGAAAGGGCTTCTCGATCACCGGGCGCCCGCTGGCCGACACGAACTCGTTCAGCACCGCCGACAGCGTGTCGCCAGTGACGAACACCACGCGCCCGGCCTGGTCTGGCCAGCGCCGCTCGATCTCCCTGTACAGCGCCCGGCCGTCGAGGTCGGGCATGCGCATGTCCGTGAGGATCGCGTCGTAGGGCTCCTGCGCCATGTGGCGCAGCGCGTCCCGCGCCGTGCGCACCGCCACCACGCGGTGCCGGGTGCCCGCGAGGATCTGCGCCAGCGTCTCGCGCACCTCCGTCTCGTCGTCGACGATCAGGATCTTGTGGCGGCGCATGCTCGCCTTGGCCTTCACAGGCGCCGGGGCCACGGCTCCGGCCCCGGCCGCCGTCTCGTGCGGGTCGCCCACGGACAGCGCCATGTCGAACACCGCGCCGCCGCCCGGCGGGCTGTCGACGGTGAGTTCGCCGCCGTGCGCCTCCACGATGCCCAGGCTCACCGCCAGGCCCACGCCGGTGCCGATGCCCGTGGGCTTGGTGGTGAAGTAGGGCTCGAACACGCGGGTGCGCAGCGCGGGCGGAATGCCGGGGCCGTTGTCCGACACCGTCACGCGCACCCTGTTCGCCGTGGCGTCGTGGCGCGTGCGCAGCCGGATGCGGCGCGGCGGCGGCTGGTCTTGCAGCGCCTGCTGCGCGTTGATGAGCAGGTTCAGCAGCACTTGGTGGATCTGGTCGGCGTCCGCGAGGATCGGCGGCAGGTCCCCGGCCTCGTCGAGCACCACCTCGACACCGCTGGTGCGCATGGCGTAGGCCGTCATGTCGAGCGCCGCGGCCACCACCTCGTGCAGCGCCACCGGCCCGCGTTCGGGCGGCTGCTGGCGCGCCATGCCGAGAAAGCTGCGCACGATGCGCGCGCAGCGCTCGGCCGCCACGCGGATCTTGGCCGCCATGGCCCGGGTGTTGGCATCGCCCTGTTCCTCCAGCAGCACCGCGCGCGCCACCACCACGGCCAGCGGGTTGTTGAGCTCGTGCGCCACGCCGGCCAGCAGCGAGCCCAGCGCGGCCAGCTTCTCGCGCTGGTGCAGGGCCTCGCGCTGGCGCGCCAGCTCTTCGGCCGAGCGCTTCTTCTCGGTGATGTCCGTCGAGATGCCGCACACCGCATACGCGTTGCCGTTGGCGTCGTGCAGCGGGAACTTGATGGAAATGTAGGTGTGCAGCCCGTCGTCCAGCGGCGCGGTTTCCTCGAACTCGACGAGCGCGTTGCGCTCCAGCACCGCGAGGTCGTTGCTGCGCGAGTCGCCCGCGCTGGCCTGCGGCAGCAGCTCGGCCTCGGTGCGCCCGAGCACCTCGGCCTGCGGCAGGTGGAACAGGTGCTCCCACTGCCGGTTGACGAACAGGAAGCGGCCGCTGGTGTCCTTCACCGACACCACCGAGGTGGTGTTGTTCAAGATCTGCTGCAGCCGCGCCTCGCTGTTCTGCAGGGCCTGCTGCACGCGCGCGCGTTCCGCGATGTCGTGGCGCAGCCGGTTCTGCGTGCTCGCGACTTTTTCGGCCATCGCGTCGAAGGCGCGGCTCAGCCGGCCCAGCTCGTCGTTGCCGCGCAAGCGGCTGCGCGCCGACAGGTTGCCTGCGGCCAGTTGCTCCGCCGCATGCACCAGGCGCGCGGTGCGCCGCGTCAGCAGGAAATGAAACACCAGCCACATGGCCAGCGCCAGCGCGGTCACGCAGCCGGCCCAGTACAGCGACTGCTGCACCACCTGCGCGCGCGCCTCGGCCTTGGGGCCTGCGAGGTCGTAGGCCAGGAACAGGCTGCCGCGCTGCGAGGGGCGCAGCTCTTCGCGCTCGCGGCTGCCCATCAGGATGCCGGCGTAGGCCAGCAGCTCTTTGCCCGTGGCGTCGGTCGTCACGCGAGCGCGGTGCTCGCGCATGGCGCCCGCGGCCTGCACGAAGTCGAACTCCGGCAGCACCTCGGCCACCGGCCGGCCCAGCCACGCGCGCCGCGTGGCGGCGACGACCACGTTGCGCTCGTCGGTCATGGCCGCGAGCACGATGTCGTGGTTGTGCGCGAGCACCGCGATCTCGTGCTGCGCCGCGACCAGGTCGCCGCGCAGCGACAGGTATTCGAGCGTGCTCTGCAGGCGCGACATTTCCTGCGCGATGCGTTCGCGGCTGCGGTCTTCGGTGGCGCGCTCGGCCTGCGGCACGTGGTACAGGAGGATGAAGGTGCTCAGCATGGCCGCGAACCCCAGCAGGATCAGCGGCACCGTCACCTTGAGCGACGTCGACAGGCGCAACTTCACGGCGGCAGGCTCTGCAGCGGCGCGGGCGCCAGCACGTCCTCGATCTTCAAGGGGGAGGGCAGCAGCCTGGCCTGCAGCATCAGGTCCATCAGGCGGCGCCCGGTGGGCACCAGCTCGGGCGCGCTGCCGCCGAGCATCCTCAGGTTTTCGTCGCGCGACGGAATGTGCAGCCCGCGCAGCGCGGCCAGGTACTGCTCGCCCGTGGTCTGCTGGCGAATGCCCATGCGACGGGCCGCGTCGGCGGGGTCGCGCTGCAGGTAGTCGATGGCCTTGAACCAGCCCGCGAGCAGCGTCTGCGTGGTCTTCGGGTGCTTGTCGAGCACGCTCTGGCGCACCGCGATCAGGTCGACGATCTCGCCCGGAATGCGCGTGCTGTCGAACAGCGTGGCGGCGCCGTGCGCGAGCATCTGCGCGCGGTACGGGTCGAAGGTGACTGCCGCGTCCACCTGGCCCTTTTCGAAAGCGCCGGGCTGCTCGTTGGACTCCATCTGCACCACCGTGACGTCGCTCGCCTGCATGCCGTTCAGCGCGAGCGCGCGGCTGAGCACGAAGGCGCCCAGCGCGCCGCTTTCCACCGCCACGCGCTTGCCGCGCAGGTCGGTCATCGAGGCCGTGCCGGGCCGCCCCACGATGGCGTCGGCGCCGTGCGACACATCGACCACCAGGATGGCGCGCGGCGCCATGCCTTCGGCCGCGAGCCCGAAGAGCTCGTCCAGGCTGATGACCATGCCGTCGATGGCCTGGTTGCGGAACGCGCGCAGCACCTCGCTGGCCGAGGGGTACTCCAGCAGCTGCACCGACTTGGCCGGCAGGTGCCCGAGGTCGCGCGCGAGGTACAGCGGCTCGCTGCCGATCCACACGTTGGTGCCGATGCGCAGCGGCGATTCGGGCTCGCGCGAGCAGCCGGGCAGCACCAGCAGCACGGCCATCGCGATGGCCAGCAGCAGCGTGAGCAGCTTGTCGGCAAGGGTTTTCAAACGGGGGGTCATGCAGGCCTCGTTCGGGTGTCATCGTCCGTCGGGAATGAAGACGTAGCCCGCATTGCGCAGCGTGCGGATGTACTTCGGATGCTCCGGGTCGGGCTCGACCTTCTTGCGCAGCCGCATGATGCGCAGGTCCACGCTGCGGTCGAAGGGCGCCAGGTCGCGCTGGCCGTGCGAGCTCAGGATGCGTTCGCGCGACAGCGGCCGGTTCGGGTGCTCGGCCAGCGCCTTGAGCAGGTCGAACTCCAGCGGCGACATCGGCACCTCGGTGCCCGTGTCGTCGCTCAGGCGGTGGGCCGCCAGGTCGAGCACGCAGCGCCCGATGCGCACGCGCTGCGCGCCCAGCTCCGCGCGCCGCGCGGGCGCGGTGCGGCGCAGCACGCTCTTCACGCGCGCCAGCAGCTCGCGCGGGTCGAAGGGCTTGGGCACGTAGTCGTCGGCGCCCATCTCCAGCCCGACGACGCGGTCGGTCACGGTGTCGGCCGAGGTGAGCATCACGATGGCCACGTGCGCGTAGCGCTCGCGCAGGTGGCGCGCCAGGCTCAGCCCGTCTTCGCCGGGCATGTGGATGTCGACCAGCGCCAGGTCGACCAGGTGCTCGGCCGCCAGCGCCCGCGCGGCGTCGGCGTTGGCGGCGCCGAGGGCGCGGTAGCCGTGGGAGACGAAGTACTCCTCGATGACTTCGCGGATCTCCTGCTCGTCGTCGACGACCAGGATGTTCGCCTTCGGGGTCATGAACCCTCCTCTTGCTCGCTCGCGCTCCCTGGCCACCGCGAAGCGTAGACCGGCAGGCCCGCCAAGGCCCTGCCGCACGTGAAACAAACGAAACAAGAAGGGCGCGCCGCTGAAGCAAAACGAACGCACGTGCTTTTCAGAATCCATTGCATCCCAGCCGCGTTGCGCTGGTACGCACCGGAGTCCACACATCGTGAGTTCGCAACTCTTTGCTTTGGCCATCTGCGTGTGGCCGTGGGTCAAGTCGGCATGGCGGTCGGGCGAGGCGCCATGGGGGCCGTTCGCACTGCTCGCCAACGCCCTGCGGAATACGTTGCGCCGGGTTTCACATCGTCACATTCATTGAAGGAGCACACCATGCAATCGCTGTCTTACCTCTCGCTGGACAACCAACGCCAGCCCCTGCCGCAGGCCGCGGCCGATGCCTTCGCGGCGCAGGTCGGCGGCGGCGTGCTGCGCCGCGGCGACGCGGGCTACGACGACGCCCGCAAGGTCTGGAACGCCACGGTCGACCGGCACCCCGCGCTCATTGCGCGCTGCCTCACGGTGGCCGACGTGCAGGCGGCCGTGCGCTTCGGCGCCGCGCACCGCATGCTGCTGAGCGTGCGCGGCGGCGGCCACCACATCGCCGGCAACGCGGTGGCGAACGAGGGGCTGATGCTCGACCTGTCGGGCATGTCGGGCGTGCGCATCGACGCCGCCGCGCGCACCGCGCAGGTCGGCCCCGGCGCGCTGCTGGGCGACCTCGACCGCGCGGCGCAGGCCCATGGGCTGGCCGTGCCGCTGGGCATCAACTCGACCACCGGCGTGGCGGGTCTCACGCTCGGCGGCGGCTTCGGCTGGCTCACGCGCCGCCACGGCATGACCATCGACAACCTGATCGGCGCCACCGTGGTCACGGCCGACGGCGCCGTGCACGAGGTGTCGGCCAGCGCGGAGCCCGAGCTGTTCTGGGCCCTGCGCGGCGGTGGCGGCAACTTCGGCGTGGTGACCTCGTTCACGCTGCGGCTGCACCCGGTCGGGCCCGAGGTGTATGCGGGGCTCGTGGTGTACCCGTTCGCGCAGGCGCGCCAGGTGCTGCGCGCGTGGCGCGACTTCAGCGAGGGCGCGCCCGACGAGCTGAGCGTGTGGGCGGTGATGCGCAAGGCGCCGCCGCTGCCGTTTCTTGCCGAGTCAGTGCACGGCACCGAGGTGGTCATCTTGCCGCTGGTGTACTGCGGCGATGTCGCGAAGGGCGAGCAGGTGGCGGCACCGGTGACGCGCTTCGGCACCCCGCTGGCCGTGGCGCTGGGGCCCACGCCGTACGCGGCTTTTCAGACCGCGTTCGATCCGCTGCTGGCACCGGGCGGGCGCAACTACTGGAAGTCGAACAACTTCGCCGCGCTGAGCGACGCGGCGCTCGACGCGGTCATCGCTTCGGCCTCGCGCTTGCCGGGCCCGGAGTGCGAGGTGTTCCTGGCGCAATTGGGTGGCGCGATGTCGCGCGTCGCGCCCACGGCCACCGCCTTCGTGGGGCGCGACGCGCGCTTCATCATGAACGTGCATGGCCGCTGGTCCGATGCGAAGGACGACCAGCGCGTGCGTGAATGGGCACGCCAGGCCTTCGAAGACGCCGCGCCGCACGCCACCGGCAGCGGCTACGTCAACTTCCTGACGGAGGACGAAGGCGAGCGCGTGGCCGCGAGCTACGGCGCCAACTACCCGCGGCTGCAGGCGCTGAAGCGGCGCTACGACGCGGGCAACCTGTTTCGCATGAACCTGAACATCGTGCCGGTGGTCGAGGCCGAAGCCGGTGCGCTGGGGGAGGGCGCGTCATGAGTGCGGCATCCACATCGGCATCCTTGCAGGCAGCGTTCCAGGTGGGTGAGGCCAGCCCGACCCCCACCCCGACCCCCACCCTGTACCTCACCGGCGCCACGCCCGCGGCGCTGGCCGCCTACGACAGCGCGCTCGCCGCCGTGCTCGCCTGGCGCAGCGGCGCCGGGGCCCTGCTGGAGCAGGCGCTGGCGCAGGCGCCCGGCTTCGTCATGGCGCATGTGCTGCAGGCCTACACGCTGCTGTGCAGCCGCGACCGGCGGCGCGTGCAGGCGGCGCGGCCCGTGCTGCATCGCGCGGCGGGGCTCGCCGCCAACGAGCGGGAGGCCGCGCACCTCGCGGCCATCGCGAGCGTGCTGGCGGACAACTACGACTTCGCGCGCGAGACGCTCGGCGAGCTGCTGCAGCAAGACCCGCGCGACGCGCTCGCCGTGCACGCGGCCCATGCGCTCGACTACCTCACCGGCGACGCCGAGCGCATGAACACCCGGGTGGCGAGCCTGCTGCCGGCCTGGTCGCCCACCGTGCCCGGCTACCACGCGGTGCTGTCGATGCACGCCTTCGGCCTGGTCGAATGCGGCGACAGCGAGGGCGCCGAGCGCGACGCCCGCGCGGCGCTGGCGCTGAACCCGCAGGACGCGCGGGCGCACCACGTGATGGCCCACGTCTTCGAGATGACCGGGCGCGCCGACGAAGGCCTGCGCTGGCTGCACGAGCACCGCGCCTGCTGGGCCGACCACAGCGCGGTGGCCACGCACTGCTGGTGGCACCTGGCGCTGTTCCTCATCGAACGCGGCCAGGCCGCGGCGGCACTCGACGTGTACGACCAGCGCGTGCGCGCGGACCGCTCGGGCGCCATCGCCGACCTCATCGATGCCTCGGCGTTGCTGTGGCGGCTGCAACTGCGCGGCCACGACGCCGGCGCGCGCTGGGAAGAGCTCTGCGACGCGTGGGAGGCGCACATCGCCGACGGCTTCTGCAGCTTCACCGACGTGCACGCGATGCTGGCCTTCGTGGGCGCGCGCGACTGGGCCCGCGCGCGGAGCCTGGAGCGCGCGCTGGCCGTCAGCGAAACGCGGCCCACGCGCCACGGCAAGACCACGCGGCAGCTCGGCCTGCCGGCCTGTCGCGCGCTGGTGGCGTTCGGCCACGGCGACCATGCGCGCGCCATCGGCCTGCTGGCCGGCCTGCCGGCGCTGGCGCACCGCCTGGGCGGCAGCCATGCGCAGCGCGACGTGCTGCACCTGACGCTGCTGCAGGCCGTGGAGCGCGTTCGCCGGCCGGTGCGCCGGTCGGTGGAGCGCATCCACACGGTGCCGTCGCCCGGCAGCCGTTTCGCAGGTTCGCCAATGCACGCGGCTGCGCCCGCGTCCGCGTCTGTGTCCGCATCTGCATCCGCTTCCGGAGGTTGACATGTACCACTTGCTGAGCTGTCTCTACGACGCCGTTCACCACGCCTGCACGCCGCGCTGGCCCGCGCTGGCATGGCGCCGCCTTGCCGATGCGCTGCGGGAGCGTCACCGCCGCGCCGTGGCGCGCCGCGAGCTGCGTGCCATCGACGAGCGCACGCTGCAGGACATCGGGCTGTCGCACCGCGCGGCGGCCGAGTGGCCTCGGCCGCGCGATGTGTGGTGAGGCGTGGCGAGGTTGGGCCATGGCACGCATGCACTTCATCGCGCCCGCCGGTACGCGGCCGCCCGGAAAGCGGCGTTCCGGTGGGTTGTGGATCACCTTCGCCGCTGCCATGGCGGCGGTGGCGGGCGCGGTCGTGATCGTCGCGATACCGCAGCCGCTGGCCTCGGCGATGCCTGCGCCGCTCCCGGCATTTGCCAGCACCGCGCAGCGATAGCACCGCAGTGCCGCGCACGCCCGAAGGTCAAGGCGCCCGGTCGCGCACGTACACGATGGCTTCGGCCCGCGTGTGCACGCCCAGCTTGTCGAAGATGCTCGAGAGCTGGTTGCGCACCGTTTTCTCGCTCTTGTGCAGCTGCCGTGCGATGGCATGGTTGTCCAGGCCCACGGCCACCAGGCGAAGCACCTCGCGCTCGGCCGGCGTCAGCGCTTCATCACCGGCGTCGGCGCCGCCACCCACATCGGCCGGGTCGGTGCCCAGGAAGGCACGCAGTTCGGCGAGGAAGGTGGCCCACGCCGGTTCAGTGTCCAGCAGCACGTGGTTGTCGCTGTCCAGCGGCACGAAGCGCGCCCCCGGCACCAGCGCCGCCAGACGCAGCCCCTCGTCGAAGGGCACGCGCGCATCGCCGCGCGCATGCAGCACCAGCGTGGGCACCCGCACCTGGCGCGCCAGCGCGGTCACGTCGATGCGGTGGAAGGCCTCGAGCGTGCGCGCGGCGTTCTCGGGGCTCGCCGTGAGCCGCTCGAGCTCGTTCCACCACTGGTGCTGCGTGGGCGTTCCGCCCGGGATGAACTGGTTGGTGAACACCTGTCGGAAGGCGGCATTGTTGCGCCCCCAGCCCAGCCGGATCAGGTTGACCAGGGTTTCGGCCTCCAGGCGCTCCGCATCGGCAGCATCGCCGGTGCTGCCGGTGCCGCGCCGTAGCGCGCCGCGCGCGTAGGCGCCGGGCAGCACCAGGTGCGACACCTTCTCGGGGTGGCGCACCGTGAAGGCAATGGCCACCGCGCCGCCCTGCGACATGCCGATCAGCGAAAAGCGGCGCAGCCCCAGGCTGTCGACCACGGCTTCCAAATCGCCGACCCACGCGTCCAGCGAGAAATCGGTCACCGCGCTGTCCGACAGGCCGCAGCCGCGCTGGTCGTAGCGGATGTACCGGTGGTCGCGCGAGAGCTCGGCCAGCCACGGCCGCCAGACCGGGCTGTGCAGGTCATGCTCGACGTGGCTCAGCCAGTGCGCGCAGCGCACCAGCGGCGCGCCCGCGCCGATGGAGGCGATCGCGATGCGGGTGCCGTCGGCCGCGGTGCAGAAGCGCAGGCTCTGGCGGGGGAGCGAAGGTGAACCGGATGCACCGGGCATGCCCGATTGTCCTGCGGCTGGGCCACGAGTCCCAGCCCGCGGCGCGGGGGATTTGTCACAGCCGAAGACATGGGACAAGCGCCCCATGCGCAGCGGCCCGCGTGGGTGGATTCTTCGTGCACGTCGATCCGACGGACCCACGCCAAAGGAACTGCCATGCAAAACCATCCTGCTGCCCTCGACGTGTCCCGCTACGCCAAGACCATCGAAGTTTCCAAGCGCATCCGCTGGGACATCGACCGCGACGTGATCCGGGGCCGCACCTTCGACCTGTCGCACACCTTCCTGCCCGACGGACTGTCGCTGGCCGACGAACTGCCCTTTCTGAGCCCGGCGCAGCACCGCTTCATGAGCCAGGTGCAGGGCCGCACCTACGCCAACATGTTCGGGCTGGTCGAGCGCTTCATCGGCGCCAAGATGCTGGAGGTGAGCCGCGACCACTGGCTGGGCGACCAGACCGCGCTCGAAGCCATCGTGCGCTTCACCGACGAGGAGCTCAAGCACCAGGCGCTCTTCAGGCGCATCGAGCAGCTGGTGGCGCGCGACATGCCGGCGGGCTACACGTTCGGCGTGTCGCCCAACGACGTGGCCGCGTTCGTGCTGGGCAAGTGCACCTGGGCCGTACTGGCGCTCACGTGCCACATCGAGCTGTTCTCGCAGGCGCACTACCGCGCCAGCATCGAGGCGGCCGAGGGCCTGTCGCCGCTGTTCAAGGACGTGTTCCTGTTCCATTGGCGCGAAGAGTCGCAGCACGCCATCATCGACGAGCTCGAATGGGAGCGCGAGGACGCCAAACTCGCGTTGCAGGCGCAGCGCGACGCTGCGGTGGACGACCTGATCGCGCTCGTCGGCGGCGTCGACGGCATCCTGCAAGGGCAGGCCAAGGCGGACGCGGCTTACTTTTTGCAGGCCAGCGGAATGGCCCAGGACGGCACGCACGCGGAGCAGGTGAGCGCCACGTTGTTGAAGGCCTACCGCTGGCAATACATCGTCTCCGGCACGCTGGAGCCGCGCTTCCAGAAGCTGCTGGGCAAGCTGGTCAGCGAGGCGCAGATGGTGCGCATCCAGGCCGCGCTCGCGCCGCTGGGCTATGCGGTGCCGGCGCATGGGGTGGCTGGCGCGGTGCCTGCCGAGATGCCTGCCGACATGCCTGCCGACATGCCTGCCGAGTGAAAGCCGATACACGTTCTTACGCGCACGGCGTCCGATGGAGCCGATACGTCAGCGTACCGTAGGCATTGGCAGATACAGTCGGCGGGCGCTGCGCCTGCATCGGGGTGCGCGCACAGCTTGACCGGAAGATTTGAGGTGGTGGGTGGGTAGTGCTTGGAATTTTGAGGCGCACATGGGCGCGGAGACCCTGCAGGGTCGCGAGCCCGGTGCGTCACCGCTCGCGCCGGGCATCGCCCGCGTGCGCAGCGCGACCGGTGGCAGCGGCGTGACCGAGCCCTACCCGGTGCACGAGGCATTTTTGGTCGTGCTCCGGCTGCAGCCCTACCGTGTGGCGGACCTGTGGGCCGACAACCGACGGGTGCCCCACGACGCCGTGAGCGCGGGCACCTTGTCGATCTACGACCTCGACCGCTTGTGGGTCGCGAACATGGATGCGCCGTTCGACTGCCTGCAGCTCCACGTGTCGCAAGACAGCGTCGACCGGGTCGCGGACGAGACCGGACGGCGCGCGGGGCAGCGCCTGCACTGCCCGCCGGAACACAGCGTCGTCGATCCGGTCGTGCAGCGCCTGGGCCTCGCGATGGCGCCGGCGCTGGAGCGGCCCGGCGAGTTTCCGCGGCTCTTCACCGACCACCTGACGCTGGCCATCCACGCGCACCTGGTCGGCCGCTACGCCACGGGCGCGTCGCAAAGGCGCGTGGCGAACGTGCAGCAGCTCGCGCCCTGGCAGAAGCGCCGCGCCATCGACTTCCTGGGCGCCAAGCTGGCGAAGGACGTGTCCATCGAGGATGTGGCGCGCGAGTGCAGGCTGTCGCGCAGCCACTTCATCCGGGCGTTCAAGGCCAGCATGGGGCTGCCGCCGCACCAGTGGGTGCTTCTGCAACGGATTGAACGCGCGAAGCAGCTGATGCAGGTCACGGCGATGACGCTGGCGGACATTGCCGTCGAGGTGGGGTTCAGCGACCAGAGCCACCTGACCCGGCGCTTTCGCCAGGAGGTGGGGACGACGCCTGGGGCTTGGAAAAGGTCGCGGTAGGTTGCAGCTTCGAAGGACCGTGTCGACATGGCTTTTCTACCAAGCGCTCAAGCGGTTTCCTGCGACGAGAACTGTTGTAGAAGGCAAGGTTCAGCCTTGGAGCCAACTCATGCCGGCCAACTGTTTTGCAGCACGCGCACAACGGTGCCCGGTCGGTTCTCCATCAAGCACTCAACGGCCCGAAGCAATGCGAAATTCATCCACCTTCCTGTTCGCCGCACTTTCGCTTCTTCATCTGAGCGCCATCGCTGAACCGAGCCTGTGCACGCCGGGTGAAACCACCGAGTGGTCCTGCACGGCGAAGAGAAAAACCTACGCGCTGTGCGCGTCCAAGGACCTTGGTGCCGAGACGGGCTACATGCAGTACCGCGCTGGCAGAGGCTCGAAGACGGAGTTCGTGTTCCCCGAGCGACGAGAGCATCCGAAGGGAAACTTTCGCCTTGTCCTGCAAGCGAAGGGCGTCATGTTCAGTTTCTCGAATGCCGGCTATGAATACGCCATCTATGAGCCGCTGGCAGGGGCTACCCATATCGACGTCACCAACAGCCAAGGAGCCCATGCAGCGGACGTGACGTGCGATTCGGCCACCGATACGCTGACGTTGACCACCACGATGCAGCGCTTCGAACGCCTGGGCATCTATCGATGAGCGAGCCGGCAAGCCGGAAACCTTCTGCCGCCCGACCGCACCGCCGACAAATCAGCGCCGCGGTGCGCGGGGGCGCTTCGCAGTGACCGCCGGCGCTGCCGTGGAAGCGCCGTCATGTGGGGACGGCAGCGGCGACGGCGAGGGCAACGGCAGCGGCGGCGGCTCGCCGGTGGCCAGCCACCCGTCGTAGAAGGCGATCTTGCCGTCGATGAGTTCCAGCGCCTGCCGCCACTGCGCGATGGTCGCCTCGGTCCGCGCGCGGTGGGCCTCCAGCAGCTCCTTCCTCTGGCGCAGGCTGCTGCGGCCTTGGCGCACCAGCGCGGTGTACTCGCGCATCTCGGCGATCGACATGCCGGTGCGGCGCAGCCGGTCCATCAGCTCCAGCCAGCCCAGGTGCATCGGGTGGTACACGCGCCGCCCGGCGGCGTCGCGCGACACACCGGGCATCAGCCCCTGCGATTCGTACCAGCGGATGGTATGCACGCTGCGCGCGCTGCGTGCAGCCAGCTCGCCGATGCGCAGGCCGCCGTTGCTCATGTGCCCGACCTTGCGGGCGGCGTCAGCACCGCCTCGGCGAGTGCGGTGTCCATGTACTCGGTCAGCTCCTTCAGCTTGCCGTCTTCGAGGCGGCAGACATAGCAATACTGGTTGTGGTACGGCTGCCCCGCCTTGGTGGTGACGCGGCCCTGGCACTCGACCACCACATGGTCGCCCTCGGCGATGAAGCGCTGCGCGGTGTTGGTGTAGCGGTCGGCGAACTGCGCCATGAGCGGCCCGAGCAGGTCATCGAGCACGGCCTGCTTGCCGCGGTAGCTGCCGCGCCACGGGCCGGTGCTTTTGAAGCGCCAGCAGAAGTCGTCTGCCATCGCGTCCACCAGCGGCCGGCCGTTGCCTGTCGCCAGTTCGGAAAAGATCGCTTGCATGAGTGCTTTGTTTGCTTGCATGGTTCGGCTCCAGAACTGAAAAGTGATTGGAGTCGCGATTGGGCGAGCTAGAGTGCACTCGACGTCAAGTGGCGGGTGCGCCACAGTCGTGGGCGGCAGTGACGCGGCCGCCCTGACTTGTCGACCGTGTTCCTGCGCAAGGCATCCGACCCCGCGGCGTGATCGCCTGCACCGCACCCCTCGGCCACACCCCTCGGCCACACCCCTCAGCCACGCGCCTGAATCATCTTCCACCCATTGCCCGAAGGATCGCGAAACCCCGCGTCCACCGTCCCGTAGCGCTCCACCGGCTCCTGCGTGAACTCCACGCCCAGCGCCTGCAGGCGCGCATGCGCCGCGCGGCAGTCGCTCACGCTCAGCACCAGCGGCGGCATGGCGCCCTTGGCGACGATGGCGCGCACGGCCTGCGCGGTGGCCTCGTCGAGCACGGGCGGCCCGGGCTTGAACAGCCCGAGCTGGAAGCCCGGCTGCTCCGGGTGCTGCACCGTGAGCCAGCGGTAGTCGCCGTTGCCCACGTCGGTGTGCACGCGGAAGCCGAGTTTGTCTACGTAGAAGGCGAGTGCTTCGTCCTGGTCGCGGACGTACAAGCCGACGGTTTCAATGCCCTGTGTCATGGAATCTCCTGTGGTTCGGGCTCGTTTGTACCGTCGGCGGCCTGGCGCCGCTTCTCCGAAACTGCGGTGGCCAGTTGCGGGCGCCGTGCGGCGTTGACCACGCACACGGGCACGCGGCCGAGTTGGTGCGCGGTCGCCCGCCCGCGCGCGCGCACGGCGCTCGGGCTGTCGCCGGTGATGTCGCGAAAGGTGCGCCCGAAGGTGCCCAGGCTGGCCCAGCCGGTGTCGAAGGCGATGTCGGTGATGGGCATGTCGGTTTCGCGCAGCAGCGTCATCGCGCGTTCGATGCGCCGGGTGAGCAGGTAGCGGTGCGGGGGCGTGCCGAAGGCCTGCTTGAACGAGCGCGCGAAATGCGCCTGCGACACGCCGCTGACCTGCGCGAGCCGCTGCACGGGCCACTCTTCGTGCGACGCGGCGTCCATGCGGTCTTTGGCGCGCAGCAGGCGGCGCAGCAGTTCGGGGTCCTGTTCGGGCGTGGCATCGCTCATGCGCGGATTATGGAACGGTGATGCGCGGGAACGGCTGCGGCCCCAGGCGCCGCTGTCGCCGCTTTCCTCGCGTCACGCCAGGCCGTCCACCAGCAGCGCCTGCAGCACGAAACGCCTGTTGTCCCCCTGCGCCACCTCGTCGCCCAGCGCCTGCGCCATGCGCGCCGACGGATGCGCGTCGGCCGCGACGTCGTCGTACACGGGCACACCCGCGGCCTGCGCAAGCTGCCGCACCAGCGCGGCCGGCATGCCCTGGCAGACCACCGCGTCGTAGAGCCGGCCGAGCATGCGGCCGGTGTGCTGCACCTCGTGCGGCCTGTGGTCGTTCGAAGCACCTGAGTCGGCCGAATTACCGGAGGGGCTCCAGCGCACCGTCGCCATCTGCGCGCCCAGCTCGCCCGCGGCGCGCAGCAGCGGCGCGGGGTCTTGCGCGCTCGCGGCGCCGCACAGCAGGCCGATGTTCTTGCCGCGCAGCAGCCGCGGCAGCGCGCCCGCGCGTGCAAGCTGCCGCAGGCGCAGCGCGAGCGCCACCAGTTCGGCTTCACCCGGCTGGGGCAGCAGCTGGGGCTGGTGAGGCGGCGTTTGCAAGGAAGCGTGATCGGAAGGCGGGAGCATGGCGCGGCGGTGGTGTGACGCCGGCAAGGCTAGTGCGCCGCTGCGTGCGCGGCTTGATGCGCATCAAGGCCCGGTCGCGGCGCCCGCGTTGATACACGCCGGACACAAAGCATTCACCGAGCGTTACCGGCCGATGCCGAGCGTTGTCACTGCGTTGCCTCGCGCTTCCTAGCATCGGTTCATCGACGGACGCGGCACCAGCCGCGCACCCGTCCCGCCCCAGCTACAACGGTTTTTCCCAGGAGTTCCAGATGCGCGATGTCGCCACCACAGAAAGTGCCACCGAAAGCACCACCGACACGCTCAAGCGGCTGGCCGGGCAACTGCAGCCGCAGCGCCGCCTGGTGCGCACCGGCGACGTGGTCTACCAGGCCGGCGAGCGCTTCGACAACCTGTACATCCTGAACTCGGGGTTCTACAAGATCGTGAACCTCACGGCCGACGGCCGCGAGCAGGTGGTGGGCCTGAAGTTTCGCGGCGACTGGCTCGGCTTCGAGGGCATTGCCGGTGGCTGCTACGGCTGCGACGCGGTGGCCATGGACACGGGCGAGGTCTGGGTGGTGCCGTACGACGCGCTCATGGCCGCCTGCCGCGTGCACCCGGGGTTGATGCAGGTACTGCATGCCGCCATGAGCCGCGAGATTGCCAACGACCGCGACTCGCTGATGTCGGTGTGCACGCTGCCGGCCGATGCGCGCGTGGCCGACTTTCTGCGCTACTGGGCCGAGTCGCTGGCCGAGCGCGGCATGCGCACCGACCAGATCACGCTGCGCATGACACGCGCCGAAATCGGCAACTACCTGGGCATGACGCTGGAGAGCGTGAGCCGCGCGCTGTCGCGCCTGGCGCGCGACAAGGTCATCGGCTTTGCCGAGAAGGGCCGGCGCGACGTGCAGATTCCGGATGTGGGGGCGCTGTCGGCCTTCGTGCAGCGCTGCCTGGCACCGGTGCCGGTGCCGGTGGCCGTGCCGGCTCCGGCGATGCTGCAGTAAGGCCCGCGGGCGTTCAGCCCAGCAGCCGAGCGATGGCGCGCGCCAGCTCGGCGCGCGTGTAGGGCTTGGGCAGCAGCTCCCAGCTCGCGGGCATGTCACGGTCGGCGTCCAGCAGCTCCGACGAGAAGCCCGACATCAGCAGGATCGCCAGGCGCGGAAAGAGCTGCTGCGCCTCGGTCGCCAGCTGCGTGCCGCGCATGCCGGCGCCCAGCGCGATGTCGCTCAGCAGCAGGTCGAAGGGCGCAGAGGCTCCATGGGCCTGGGCCTCGGCCCGCATGCTTGCCAGTGCCTGCTCGCCGTTGGCGGCGGCCTCCACCGTGCACCCGAGCGTGACCAGGAAGGTGTGCGCCACCTTGCGCACCTCGGCGTCGTCTTCGACCAGCATCACGCGCAACCCCGGGGGAAGGGGCGCGTCGGCGCGTTCGTCTTCCGCTGCGGGTGACGCGGCGCGGCCGCTGTCCTCGAACCGTGGGAGATAGAGCGTCACCGTCGTGCCCGCGCCCGGCTGGCTCTCGATGGCGATGGCCCCCTTCGACTGCTTCACGAAGCCGTACACCGTGCTCAGGCCCAGCCCCGTGCCGCGACCGGCTTCCTTGGTGGTGAAGAAGGGCTCGAAGGCGCGCTCCTTCACGTCGTCGGCCATGCCGCAGCCGGTGTCGGTGATCGACAGGGCGATGAAGCTGCCCTGCATCTGGGCATGCATCTGGGCCTGCACCGCGGCCGGCAAGGCCCCGCACTCTTCCGCGCGAAAGTGCAGCGTGCCGCCCTCGGGCATGGCGTCGCGCGCGTTGATGGCAATGTTCAGCAGTGCCGACTCCAGCTGCACCGGGTCGGCCAGCACCGGCGGGCAGTTAGCCGCGGTGTCGATGGCGATGTGGATGCGCTGGTCGAGCGTGCGGCGCAGCATGTCGGCCAGCGAATGGAGCAGGGCGCGAGTGTCGACCACGTCGGGCTGCAGCATCTGCCGGCGCGAGAACGCCAGCAGCTTGCCCGTGAGCTCCGCGCCGCGCCGGCTCGCGCGCAGGGCCGCCGCCACCAGCTGCTGCGCGTGCGCGTCCTGCGCCAGCGCGGGCAGTTCCTCGAGCACCTGCAGGTTGCCCTGGATCACGGTAAGCAGGTTGTTGAAATCGTGCGCGATGCCGCCGGTGAGCTGGCCGACGCTCTCCAGCCGCTGCGCGTGGGCCAGCGCCTCTTCGGTCTGCACGCGCTGCAGGCTGGTGGCCAGCAGGTTCGACAGCGACTCCAGAAAACGCAGCTCCTCGTCGCCGAAGCGCCGCGCCTCGCGCGAGCGCACCGACAGCATGCCGATCACGCGGCCCCGGTCCGACAGCGGCACCGCCAGCGCGCTGACCAGCCCCGCGTCCAGGTAGTGCGGCGGCACGGCGAAGCGGCGCTCCTCGCGGTAGTCGGCAATCACCACCGGGCGGCCTTGCGACAGCACATAGCCGGGCGGCGTGTCGGGGCGGTTGGCAATGTGCGCGCCAATCTCCTCGCCCGCCACGTTGCCCACGCCACTGGCCACCCGAAACGCCAGGCCGTTGTCTTCCAGCAGCAGCACCATCGCCACCTCGACCTGCAGGCCCGCGGCGGCAATGCGCGGCACCTGCTCGAGCACCACGTTCAGGTCGCGCGTGTCCACGGCCAGCCGGCCCAGTTGCGCCAGGTGGTCGCTGTAGCGCGCGCGTTGCAGCGCCTGCTTCACGCGCGGGTAGGCGCCGATGTCGCGAATGGCGGCCACCACGAAAGGCAGGCCGTGGTCCTGCAGCGGGCTGAGGGCAATCTCGACCATCACCTCGCTGCCGTCCTTGCGCTTGGCCACCAGCTCCATGTCGGTGCCCATGGGGCGTGGGCGCGGCGCGCGGCCGTAGGCCTCGCGGTAGGCGGCATGGCGCGGGCGGATGCTGTCGGGCACCAGCACGTCGACGTTCAGGCCCGCGAGCTCGCCCGCGTCGTAGCCCAGCAGCGCCGCGGCCGACGGGTTGGCCAGCACGATGGCGCCGGCCTGGTCGACCAGCAGCAGCGCGTCGGGGTAGGCGATGAACAGCGAGCGGAACACGCTGCCTTCCTCGATGCCCGAGGGCAGCGAAAGCGCGGCCAGGTGGCGCGCCGCGTCAGCCATGGGACACCGGCGGCACCAGGATGTAGCCCGCGCCCCGTACCGACTTGATGAGCTGCGGCGCGTCCGCATCGGCCTCGATCTTCTTGCGCAGCCGGCCGACCTGCACGTCGATGGTGCGGTCGAAGGGGGCGGCCTCGCGACCGCGCGTCTGCTCGAGCAGGAAGTCGCGCGACAGCACGCGCCCCGGATGCCGCGCGAAGGCGCGCAGCAGGTCGAACTCGCCGCCGGTCAGCGGCACTTCGTGGCCCTGCGGGTCGGTGAGGCGGCGCGCGGCGGTGTCGAGCAGCCAGTCGGCGAAGCGCAGCTTCTCGGCGGCGCTTCCAGGCGTGGCGTGCACGGCGGGGGAGGCCGCGGCCATCGACGGCTCGGGCGCCATGCGCCGCAGCACCGCCTTCACGCGCGCCACCAGTTCGCGCAGGTCGAAGGGCTTGGTCACGTAGTCGTCGGCACCCACCTCGAGGCCGACCACCTTGTCGACCGGGTCGCCCCGGCCGGTGACGATGACCAGCCCGCAGCGCCAGCTTTCGCGCATGCGCCGCGCGATGGAAAAGCCGTCCTCGCCGGGCAGGCCCAGGTCGAGCAGCACCAGGTCGGCCGGGTCGCTGGCCATGAGCGACATGAGCGCGCGGCCGCTGTGCAGCTGGGTCACGCGAAAGCCGTGGCTCTGCAGGTAGGTGGCCAGGAGTTGCGTGATGTCGACTTCATCGTCGAGCACCGCGATGTGGGGTGCGGGTTTCATGCGAGCAGGGGGAGCAATCCGGAATCCGGGGGAGCGTAGCACGCGTGCCTCCGGAAACATGCCGGCGGCGGTGCCCCGAAAGCTGCTCGCCCCACCGCAGCCGTGTTGCGTTTGCCTCGCTTGATGTGGCGCAAGGGCGCGGCCCGGTGCGCTTCGGAAAATGACCGTTTTCGTCATTCAGAAGCCCTAGAGGCACGCATGCATTCACTGCTTTTTTCCGGAGTCCTGGACCTTCCCTGGTGGGGCTGCGTGCTCGTCGCGCTGGCGCTCACGCACGTCACCATCGCGTCGGTCACCATCTTCCTGCACCGCCACCAGGCGCACCGCGCGCTCGAGCTGCACCCGGCCGTGAGCCACTTCTTTCGGTTCTGGCTCTGGCTCACAACCGGCATGGTGACCAAGCAATGGGCCGCGGTGCACCGCAAGCACCACGCCAAGTGCGAGACGCCCGACGACCCGCACAGCCCGCAGGTGTACGGCCTGCGCCGCGTGCTGTGGGGCGGCGTAGCGCTGTATGCACGCGAGGCGTCCAACAAGGAAACGCTGGCGCGCTACGGCCACGGCACGCCCGACGACTGGATCGAGCGCCGGCTGTACACCCGCCACCAGGTGCTGGGCATCGTGCTGATGGGCGTGATCGACATGGCGCTGTTCGGCGTGCTGCCGGGCGCGCTCATGCTGCTCACGCAGATCGCGTGGATTCCGTTCTGGGCCGCCGGCGTGGTCAACGGCATCGGCCACTACTGGGGGTACCGCAACTGGCCCGCGGCGGACGCCAGCACCAACCTGTTTCCCATCGGCATCGTCATCGGCGGCGAAGAGCTGCACAACAACCACCACGCGTTTCCCACGTCGGCCAAGCTGTCGAGCAAGTGGTACGAGTTCGACATCGGCTGGCTCTACATCCGCACGTTGCAGGCGCTGGGCCTGGCCCGGGTGAAGCACCTGGCGCCCCGCCCGCGCATGGTGGCGCCGCGCGACACCATCGACCTGGACACGGTGCAGGCCGTCATCCGCCATCACTACGACGTGCTCTCCAGCTACACGCGCTCGCTGAAGACGACCTGCGCGCGCGAGTTCGGCCGCCTGCGCGACCAGTCGCCGCAGCAGGCGCGCGCATTGCGCGGCGTGAAGCGCTGGCTGGGCAAGGACGAGCGCGCGCTCGGCGAGCCGGGCCAGGCACAGCTGCTGGCGGCGCTGAGCGCCTCGCACGCGCTGGCCACCATGTACGCCATGCGCCGCGAACTCACCGTGCTGTGGGCCCGCTCGGGCGCCACTGGCGAGCAGCTGGTGCACCGCCTGCAGGACTGGTGCGAGCGGGCGGAAGACAGCGGCATCGCCGCGCTGGCGGATTTTTCAGCGCGGCTGCGGTCCTACGCCTGAGGCGGCTGTGTGGGTGGTGTCACGGTGCGTCGATGCCGCCGCCTTCATCGCCTTCATCCGCTGGCCGGGTGCCTTGCCGCGCACGTGCGCGCTGCACCAGCAGCCCGATCAGCAACGCCGCCGCCGCTGAACTCGCCAGCCCGCCGGAGTTGGCGAGCAACTGCGCCAGGCTGTCGACCGTTTCCACGCTGACCTGCTGCGCGTGGTGCACGAGCGCCACCACGTCGGCCGAATGAATGCCCTGCAGGTCGTCCATGCGCACGCTGAGCTCCTGGCCCGCGTTGCGAAAGCGCATCTTCGCGAAGATGCCATTGGCAATGGCCACCAAGGACAGCACGCCCAGCGGACGCAGCAGCGTTTCCACGAGGCGGCGCCGCTCGGCGCTCGGGGCGGCTTCGTAGACCTGCGCCACCAGGGTGGGAATGGTCATCTCGGACGCGAGATCCGCGGGGGAGGGAGACGACGGGATCGAGGTCTTGGCAGCGGAGGTCCTGCGGCCTTCGGCTTGCGATGCATTGGATGCCATGCGTGTTCTTCCTTTGCGTCATGCGGCCCGGCGGCGCTGATTCAAAAAAAGATCGACACGAAATGAATTTGCATGTCAGCCACCGGGAACCCCGATGGTGAAACCGCCGTGCCCGTGCCTTGATGAACGCACGGTAAAGCCGGCGTGACTTTACGCAACGGAAGGTGGCACGTTCCGGTTAGCGAAATGGCCGCAATGCCATCACAAGCCGGGGCGGAACCTTGCCGTTCATGTCGAACGGCAGTCGTTCGGTCTTGAGGATGGCGCGCCGTGCGGCCTCGTCCCATGCCGGATAACCGCTGGGCTTTTCGAGAACCACGCGGATGATGTAGCCGTCGGGCATCAGCTCTACATTGAATTCCGCGGCGGGATTGCCCTGGATGCCGTCGGTGGCGAAGGTCACATGCGGGCGCACGGCGGCTGCGATGCGCGCGGCATAGTTGTTGGGGTCGCCGGGAGCATTTCCGGGCGTGGTGTTCGCGGCGCCATTGCTTCCCAGCCGGTAGTCGATGGGCACCATGACGCTGGCGGGCGCAGCCCTGCCGCTGCGGGTGCGGGCCGGTGTGAACTGCATTCGCAGCACCGCAGTGGTGGCCGCATCGTCGAGCACCGCATAGCCTGAACTTCCCGCAACGGTCACGAAGGCGGGGATGCCGTCCGCACCGACCCTCGCGCGCAGCAGAACCTTGCCTTCGTAGCCACCTCGGCGTGCGGCGTCGGGGTATTCGACCGGCGGCGCAGCGACATAGCTCGCCTGCGTGTGGATGGGGTCGCGCTCGCGCGCATCGTCGGCCTCCATGGCAGCCTTGGCGCTGGTCCGAAGGGTTGCGGCGTCGCCCGTGTTGCCCCGGCGATCCTCGATGTCGGCCAGCAGCTCTGTGCTTTGTGCGAGACCCAACGCATCGCCGCGCAGAAACTGTCTCTTCAGTTCGAGCGCGCGCGTGGCTGTCTTTCGCGCACCCTCGGCATCACCGGCAGCCAGCTGGATCTGTGCCTTGGCATGCAAGGTGCGAGACAACGAAGCGTTGTCGGTGGAGGCCGGCACGTCGAGCATCTGCAGCGCGCGCTGCACGGTCTCGTCCGCGGCGCCTGGGCGGCCTGCGGCCACCTGCGTGACAGCGATCTCGGTGAGCACGAAGCCGATGAACGGCGTAGGCATCGGGGTCTGGCGCTCAGCAGCTTCCAGCGCGCGGTTGAGATATCGCAGCGCGCCGTCGAAGTCGCCCCGGTCACGGCGAACCGTGCCGAGCAAGCGCAGCACCTGGGCCATGCGAAAAGACTGTTCGCCCGGCGGCAAGGCCTCGAAGCCTGCGAGCGAGCGCTCCAGCAGCGCCTGGGCGCGCGGCCAGTCCTTCATGACCGAGTACATCACCGCCTGCTCGTACTGCAGGCGAAGCTGCATCGAGCGGCTTTGTTCGCCCGGCATGGCGTACAGCGCGAAGGCGCGTGCGTAGAGCGCCTCGGCCTCTTCGACGCGCCCCTCCCTGGCACACAGGTTGGCCAGCGCCGCGACGACCGATCCTTGTGCCGACACGTCGGGTGCCGGCATGCGGTCCATGATCGCCAGCGCGCGACGAAGCAGCGGCTCCGCACGCTGCGGTTCGCGCTGTTCGTGATACAGCAGGCCCAGCTTCCATGCGCTCACGGCCTGCATCGGGTGCAGCGGCGGTGCGGCGCGGGCCGCGAGGTCGTTCATGCGCCTTGCCATCTGGAGGGCTTGAGACGTCTGGCCGTTGACGTAGTAGCCGCGCACGGCTTCGTGAAGTTGCTCCCATTCGGCCACGTTCGCCTGCCAGGTGGCGGACGCCGGCTGGGCTTGCGCGGGGGATGACACGAGCCCGCCGGCCAAAGCCAAGGCCAGGGCCGATACAAGCACAAGCGCGCCAGCGGTGCCGGGCCGCGGCAGACGCCGTGCGAAGCGGCCGGCCCGGCGCTCAGCCGCGCTCACCGTATCTCCTGGCAGTTGCCGGCGACGCAGCGAAGGACGAGTGCATACCCGTTGTCGCAGGGCACGGTGAAGGTTTCTTCCGCCGGGCCCTTGCCGACGAGGCTGGCCTGGGGCTCGGCAGCGCAGCGTCGCTGTCTGGCGAGACGCTCCGCGCCGGCGGCGTTTGGCGAAAACACCGGGGAAGGGGCCGAGGCGACGCGCTGGACTTCCGTAGGCACGCTCACAGGACGCGACGGCGCGTCGGGCTTCACCACGAATGCGGGCAGCGTGGGCGTCGACGGGCGCATGCCGGACGCTGCCGTCGTCGCTGTTCCGTCCTGCTTGAAGCGGGCCACGGCCGACTGTCCCCGCTCGGGCACTGCACGGATCCACTCCGCCGGCCGCGCAAAGTTCAGGTTCTGGGCGCCGCCTCCGATGATGGCCGTCGTGATGCCGATGAGCCGGCCCCGGTCATCGAAGAGACCGCCACCGCTCGAACCCGGTGAAATGGGCGCGCTGATCTGGATGTACTCGACCTCGCCCGCGGGATCGCGGCGCAGCGAAGAAATCAGGCCGTCGCTGAGGCTCTGCTCCAGGCCGCGCGGCGCGCCGATGGCGTAGACCTTCTGGCCCACCCGCAACGAGGCGATCGAAGCGATGTCTTGCGACAAGGCCGGCAGCCGCTCCGCTCGCAGTTGGCAGAGGTCGCGTTCGGCGTCCGGAAATTCCAGCCGGGCCGGGACCTCTTCGCGATCGCGCCGCAGCGTGATGGACGTGGCCTGGCGCAGTACGTGGCAGTTGGTGATCGCGCGGCCGGGCGAAATGACCACGGCGCTGCCGCTGCCGAGCACGCGCGCGCTCTCGTCCCGCGCCAGCACCACCCACACGGAGGGGGAGGCCTGCCGGAACAGGTCCTCGGGTGCCAGTGCCTGTGCGGCGGCCGGCTGCCACGCGCCCATGACCATGCCCAGCGCCAGGCTGGCAATCTTGATGTTCATCTGGACTCCCTCGGAGGTCGGCGGGGCTACTTGGCGATCAGGCCGCGCAGGTCGTTCATGTCGACCCGCCCGGCATTGCCGCCGGACCAGGGCACCGCAGGCGGTTGCAGGTCCGTGGGATTGGGCTTGAGGGGAACAGCGCGCTTCGCGAGTTCGGCGACCGTCATGGCTCCGCTGCGCCCCTGGCTGGCAATGAAGGGCGCGAGCGCCTCGGTCACCGCCTTGGCGCGCAGTGCGAAGCGCGCGCCCGGCTCGGACAGGTCGTTGAACATCATGACCGTGGCGCGGCTGGTCCACGTCGTGATCGTGACCACGCTGCCGGGTACATAGACGTAGCCGCCACCACCGCCGCCTCCCTTGGCTTCGGTCCATTCCAGCGGCTGCGCATCGCCCGCGGCTACAGCGAACCGGGGCTGTGCGCCGATGTCCGCGGGCGCCTGCGCCGTGTCCTTGGGCATCACTGTGAAATAGGTGAACCCCTTTTGCTGGGTGAGGTCGGCACAGCGGTAGATCCAGTAGTTCCAGACCTGGTCCTTCGACGTGTTGCCATTGCCCGAGAACTCGACGATGTATGTGTTGGCCGTGATCCGCGTGTCGGTGTAGCCCCCGGTCGCCCCCTTGGGCTGGTAGACCGTGGTGCATGCCGCCATGGACACAGACAGCGCCAGCAGTGCAAGCGGCCTCCCGATGCGTCGCCAATGGAGATTCATGAGTCTCTTCGTCTTCTATGGGTGTTGTTTTCACAGAAGATACGCAGAGACCGAAAATCCTGCAACATAAAGTTGCATTTGCAAACCGCCGTGCGTGAACGGCGTATCGGTTTGGCAACCGTCAGTTAGACGCGACCAGTTCCGCGGGTGTCCGCACCGCCGTGCCGGCACCCGCCGCCTTCGCCGCCGACCCATGCACCGGCCGCTGCAACCCCAGGTGCTCGCGCAGCGTGCGCCCTTCGTACTCCGTGCGAAACAAGCCGCGCCTGCGCAGCTCGGGCAGCACCAGCTCGATGAAGTCGTCCAGGCCGCCCGGGAACCACGGCGACATGATGTTGAAGCCGTCCGCGCCGCCTTCCTCGAACCACTGCTGCAGCTGGTCGGCAATGCTTTGCGGCGTGCCGACCACCTGCTGGTGGCCGCGCGCACCGGCAATGCGCAGGTACAGGTCGCGAATGCTCAGGTTCTCGCGCCGCGCCAGGTCGACCAGCAGGCGCTGCCGGCTCTTGGGGCCGTTGGTCTCAGGCAGCTCGGGCAGCGGGCCGTCCACCGGCAGGTGAGAAAAGTCGAAGCCGCCGATCACGCCCGACAGCAGCGACACGCCCACCACCGGGTGCACCAGGTCTTGCAGCTGCGCGAACTTTTCCTCGGCCTCCGCCTGCGTGCGGCCCACCACCGGGAAGATGCCCGGCATGATCTTCACGCTGTCGGGGTCGCGGCCGTAGGCGGCCGCGCGGCGCTTGATGTCGCTGTAGAACGCCTTGGCCTCGTCGAAGGTCTGGTGCGCCACGAAGATCACCTCGGCCGTGCGCGCCGCCAGGTCGCGGCCGGCCTCCGACGCGCCGGCCTGCACCACCACCGGGCGGCCCTGCGGCGAGCGCGACACGTTGAGCGGCCCGCGCACCGAGAAGTGCTTGCCCTTGTGGTTGAGCACGTGCAGCTTGGCTTCGTCGAAGTACTGGCCGCTTTCCTTGTCGCGCACGAAGCTGTCGTCTTCCCAGCTGTCCCACAGCCCGGTTACCACGTCATGGAATTCGGCCGCGCGCTCGTAGCGCAGCGCATGCTCGAAGTGCTCGTCGCGATTGAAGTTCTGCGCCTCGCCGGTGCCGCTCGAGGTGACCAGGTTCCAGCCCGAGCGTCCGCCGCTGATCTGGTCGAGCGAGGCGAACTTGCGCGCCACGTTGAAGGGCTCGTTGAAGCTGGTCGACACGGTGGCGATGAGCCCGATGCGCTCGGTGAGCGCCGCAATGGCCGACAGCAGCGTGAGCGGCTCGAAGTGGTCGCTGCGCGCGGTGCGCGACAGCGAGGGCAGGTTGCTGCTGCGCACGCCGACCGAGTCGGCCAGGAACACCGCGTCGAACTTGGCGGCCTCGGCCTTTTGCGCCAGCGCGACGTAGTGCCGAAAGTTGCTGCCCGCATCGGCCTGCGCGTCGGGGTGGCGCCAGGCCGCGATGTGGTGGCCCGTTTGCATGAGGAAGGCGCCGAGCTTGAATTGGCGGGTCGATGAGGCCATGAGGACAGTCCGTTGGAGGTGGGGGGAACGCAGCCGGGCCCGCAGGTTAGAGGCGGCGCGCGCCGGAGCGAAAGAAGGCTTTCGCGTTTGCTTAGGCGGCTTGCGCATAGAGATGGAAATGCGCCATGCGCGGCCATGGCCAGGCGGCGCGGCACATAAGCAAGCACGTATTGATTCGTTCACGCCACGCGCGGCGCGCCCTATCGTCGTGTGCTTTCGTTTCTCGCGGTCGTCCCCTTGCATCTCTTGTTCCTCAACGCCCAACCGGCGTCGCGCAGCGCGCCACTGCTTTCCCCGCAACCCTCACCGATCTCGCGCCGTGTTCAGCATTGAACTCGTCGAGGCCTTGCGCGAGGTGGCGCGCCACGGCAACCTCACACGCGCCGCATCCGCGATGGATTTGTCGAAGTCCACCGTCAGCAAGTACATCACCGAGCTCGAAGCGCAGGTCGGCGTGCAGCTCCTGCAGCGCAGCACGCGCACGGTGCTGGTCACCGACGCGGGACGCCATCTGCTCAAGCGCAGCGTGGCGCTGGTCGACCTTGCGAGGCGCATCCAGTCCGAACTCGACGCGCACGGCGCATCGGCCCGCTGACCGCTCAGCGCCCCTTCATCGCCCCTTCATCACACCCTTATCGTCCCTCGATCGCGGCATGCACCGGCTGCTGCAAGCCCAGGTGCTCGCGCAGCGTGCGGCCCTCGTACGCCGTGCGCACACGCCCGCGCGCCTGCAGCAGTGGCACCACCTGGTCGACGAAGTCTTCGAGCCCGTCGGGCAGCGAGGGCGCCATCAGGATGAAGCCGTCGGCCGCGCCCGCGTCCACCCAGCGCTCCAGCGAGTCGGCCACCTGCTGCGGCGTGCCGATGAAGTCCGACAGGTCCATCGAGCCCGTGAGCATCGAATACAGCGCGCGCAGCGTGGGGTTCTGCTGCGCCACCAGCGCGCGAAAGCGCCGGAAGTCGGCGCGCGCGTCGGTCGATTCGTGCAGGCCCAGTTCCACTGCGCGTGCATCGAGCGTGGCGTCGGCGAAATCGTGGCCGCCGAAGTAGTCCGACAGGAACTGCAGCGCCTGCTCGCGCGTGATCAACGACTCGAGCGCCGCGAGCTTTTCCGCCGCGGCCTCGCGCGTGGGCGCGAGCAGGGGCGAGATGCCTTGCAGCACGCGCACCTGCGACGGGTCGCGCCCGGCCTCGGCCACTTTCTGCTTGAACGCACGGTAGAACGCCTGCCCCGCCTCCAGGTTCTTCTGGATCACGAAGATCACCTCGGCCGCGCCCGCGGCAAACGACTGCCCTTCGTTCGACGAGCCCGCCTGCACCAGCACGGGCTGCCCCTGCGGCGAGCGCGCGATGTTCAGCGGCCCCTCCACCGAAAAGAACTCGCCGGTGTGCCCGATGCGGTGCAGCTTGGCCGGGTCGAAGAAGCGGCCGCTGGCCTTGTCGCGCACGAAGGCGTCGTCTTCCCACGAGTCCCACAGGCCGCGCACCACGCGCACGAACTCGCCGGCGCGGCGGTAGCGCAGGCTCAGCTCCAGGTGGTCGGTGCCGTTGAAGTTGCGCGCGGTGTTGCCCGACAGGTCGCGCGTGGTGACGATGTTCCAGCCCACCCGCCCGCCGCTGATGTGGTCGGCCGACATGAACTGCCGCGCCAGGTTGAATGGCTCGCTGTAAGACGTGGATGCGGTGGCCACCAGACCGATGCGCTCGCTGGCGCCGGCCAGCGCCGACACCAGCGTGATCGGCTCGAAGCGGTTCAGGATGTTCGGGTGCGAGGCCTCGTTGATGGCCAGGCTGTCGGCCAGGAAGGCCATGTCGAAGCAGCCGCGCTCGGCGGTGCGCACGAGGCGGCGGTAGAAGTCGAGGTCGATGCTGGCGTCGGCCTGTGCTGCCGGCTGGCGCCACGAGGCGATGTGCATGCCGGTGCCCACAAGGTAGGCGGCCAGCGCGATGCGGGACGATGAAGACATGAAGAACCGAGAGAAAGTTGAAGGCCGGAGCGCAGGCGTGGCGCGGCGCTCAGGTGTACGGCAGCACCCGCGGATGCCGCCCGTTCAGCGCGTACTCGCCCACCTCCAGCACCTTGTAGGCCACGGGGTCGTGCAGGCTGTGGATGCGCAGGTCGCGCCAGAAGCGGTCGAACAAATTGCGGTTGGAGGTGGCGCGCGCACCCGTGCTGTCGAAGATGCGCGTAGTCACGTCCAGCCCGGTGCGAATCGCATGCGTGCGCGCCGCGGCCACGTCGATGGCGGCCTCGCCGCGCTGCGCGGGTGTCCAGTGCTCGGGGCCGGCGTCGATCAGCGCCTGCACCTTGCCGGCGGCGCGGTCGGTGAAGGCGATGGTGGCCTGCAGCGCGATCCACAGTTCGCCGAACTGCGAGATGACCAGCGGGTCTTGCGATGCCTTCTCGGCCGGCGACAGGTGCCATGCGCGGGTGGTGGTCTGCACATAGTCGCGCGCGGTGCGCAATGCGCCCAGTGCGAAGCCCACGTAGTAGTTCGCGAACATCGAGTGCACGAGCGGCGTGCGCAGGCTGGCGCCGAAGTCGGTGTCGTCGTAGACCTTCACCGGGCCGACCTCGTGCGCCTGGGCGACCACGTCGGTGAGCGTGAAGCTGCCGCTCTCGGTGCGGCCCAGGCCCAGGTGGTCCCAGTCTTCACCGAAGGAAATGCCCGCGCGGTCGGCAGGCAGCCAGGCGGTGAGCGTCTGCCCGTCGGGCGCGCGGCCGTAGGCCACCAGCCGGTCGGCGAAGCGCGCGCCGGTGCAGAAGGTCTTGCGGCCCGACAGCCGCCAGCTGCCGTCGGGCTTCAGCACGAAGTCGATGTCGTCGTCGCGCGAGTTGGCCAGGCCGGCCACCCACAGCTTGTGCTCGACGATCTGCCGCGCACGCTCGGGCAGTCGCATGTTGGCGGTGCTGATGAGGTGGTAGCCCAGCAGCACGCCGAGCGAGCCGTCGGCCGCGCACAGCTCGCGCACCACCTCCAGCGCCGTGAGCCAGCGCGCGCCGCCGCCGCCGAATTCGCGCGGAATCAGCAGCGTGCTGAAGCCTTGTGCTTTCAGCAACTCGATCTGCGCGAGCGGCGGCGTGTTGGCACGCTCGCGCGCCACCACGGTGCTGGCGAGTTCGGCCGCCAGCGCGCGGGCGCGTGCCACCCATTCGTCGTGGCCCGGGTGTTGCGAAGGGAGCGTCATGTGAACGGCCCCTGCGTCAGAAGGCCGGCAGCAGCGTGCCCTTGAACCTGGTCTCCAGCAACTGGCGCACCTCGTCCGACTGAAAAGCGCGCACCAGCTTCGGCACCCAGGGCTGGTCGCGGTTCTTTTCCTGCACGGCGATCACGTTGGCGTACGGGCCGCCGGGCGGCTCGGCCGCGATGGCGTCGCGCGCCACCAGCAGGCCGGCCTGCGAGGCCTGCGCGGTGATGACGGCGCCGGCGTCCACGTCGGCCAGCGAGCGCGCGAGGATGAGCGAATCGATTTCCTTGATCTGCACCTTCTTCGGGTTCTCGACCACGTCGAGCAGGGTGGCGTTCTCGCCCTTGCTCACGTCGAGCGTGGGGCGCAGCTTGATGACGCCGTAGTGCTGCAGGATGAGCAGCGCGCGGTTGCGGTTGGTGTCGTCGCCGGGAATGCCGATGACGGCCTTGTCGGGCAGCGCGGCCAGCGACTTGTAGCGCGTGGAGTAGATGCCCAGCGGCGCGCTCAGCGTCTTGCCCACCGGCACCAGCTTGTAGCCGAAGGCCTTGATCTGCCCGTTGAGGTAAGGCTGGTGCTGGAAGGCGTTGGCATCTATGTCGCCGTCGTTCAGCGGGCCGTTGGCGTTGATGTGGCCGCTGAAGACCACCGGCTGCACCTTGAGCCCTTCGCGCGCGGCGGCCTTCTGCACGGCCTGCACCACCTCTTCCATCACGCCGCCGCTGATGCCCAGCTTGATGGTGGTCTTGTCTTGTGCATGGGCGGCGTGGGCCAAAGAAAAAGCGGCCACGCAGGCCGCCAGCAGATGTGCGAGTTTCATTGCGCTCGGGAGTCCCCGGAGAAGGGGAGGGAAGAGAAGGAAGGCCATGAATCTAAGGCTGCGCGCGCCCCGGCCATCGACGCATTTCGGCTTTGCATATGCGCGAAAACGATTTGGCCGCAGGCGGTGCGGTCGATAGCATCCGTACCCTTTCAGCCGGTTCCGGCTTGGCAGAAAGAGCCGCATCGCATGACAGACCTGTCGGACATTCACCGGGTGGCCGAGCCACCCGATTCACTTGAGCCACTTGACCCGTTTGAGGCACTGGCGCCCCCGCTTGTCTTCGAGCGGCTCGGCAAGCAGTACCAGGGCGCCACCGGCACCGTGGTCACCGCGCTGCAGGACATCGACCTGCGCGTCGAGCACGGCGAGGTCTTCGGCATCATCGGGCGCAGCGGCGCGGGCAAGTCGACGCTGCTGCGCACCATCAACCGGCTGGAGCGCCCGAGCGCGGGCCGCGTGCTGGTGCAGGGCATCGACGTGAACACGCTGGCCGAGCGCGAGCTGGTGCAGCTGCGCCGGCGCACCGGCATGATCTTCCAGCACTTCAACCTGCTGTCGTCCAAGACGGTGTGGCAGAACGTGGCGCTGCCGCTGCAGGTGGCCAGGCTGTCGCCGCACGAGGTGGCCAAGAAGGTGGCGCACCTGCTCGACCTGGTGGGCCTGGGCGACAAGAAAGACGTGTACCCCGGCAAGCTCTCGGGCGGCCAGAAGCAGCGCGTGGGCATTGCGCGCGCGCTGGTGCACGACCCCGAGCTGCTGCTGTGCGACGAGGCCACCTCGGCGCTCGACCCCGAGACCACGCAGTCCATCCTCGCGCTGCTGCGCGACATCAACCGCCGGCTGGGCCTGACCATCGTGCTCATCACGCACGAGATGGCCGTGATCCGCGAGATCTGCGACCGCGTGGCCGTGCTGGAAAAGGGCCGCGTGGTCGAGCTGGGCGAGGTGTGGCGCGTGTTCGGCGACCCGCGCAGCGAGGCCACGCGCGCGCTGCTGCGCCCGCTGCTGCACGACGTGCCGCAGGAGCTGCTCGAAGGGCTGGGCAAGGTCGACGACGCGACGCGGCTGTCGCCCGCGCGCAGCCTTTTACTGGCGTTGAACTTCACCGGCGAATCTCGCCAGGAGCCCGACCTGGGCCGGCTCGCGCAGGTGCTGCAGGGCGGCGTGCAGCTGCTGCACGGCGGCATCGACCGCATCCAGTCACGCCCGCAAGGCCGCTTGCTGGTGGCCGTGAGCACCGCCTTGCCCGACGTGGTCGCCGTGCGCGAAGCCGTTCGCGGCGTGGCGGACCGCATCGAAATCATGGGGGTGCGCGATGGCGCTGCTTGACCTGTTCATCGCCGCCATCGGCGAAACCTTGACGATGGTGTCGGTCTCGGCGCTCATCGTGCTGTTCATCGGCCTGCCGCTGGCCGTGCTGCTGGTCACGACCGCGCCCGGCGGCATCTACGAGGCCGCGCGGCTGAACCGCGTGCTGGGCGCGGTCATCAACATGTTCCGCTCGACGCCTTTCATCATCCTGATGGTGGCGCTCATTCCGTTCACGCGGCTGGTGGTGGGCACCACCATCGGCGTGTGGGCGGCGGCGGTGCCGCTCACGGTGGCCTCGGCGCCGTTCTTCGCGCGCGTGTCGGAGGTGAGCCTGCGCAGCGTAGACAAGGGCCTGGTCGAGGCCGCGCAGGCCATGGGCTGCCACCGCCGCGACATCGTGCGCCACGTGCTGTTGCCCGAGGCGCTGCCGGGGCTCATCGCGGGCTTCACGCTCACCGTGGTGGCCATGATCGGCTCGTCGGCCATGGCCGGCGCGCTGGGCGCGGGCGGCCTGGGCGACCTGGCGATCCGCTACGGCTACCAGCGCTTCGACACCAGCGTGATGCTGATGGTGATCGTGCTGCTGATCCTGCTGGTGAGCCTGGTGCAGTTCGTGGGGGAGTCGCTGGCGCGGCGGTTGACGCGCTGAACTCACCGAAGCGAGCCAGCCGCCGCCGCGCGCTCAGCGCCCCGGGTGCCCGACGGCCTGTGCGCTGGCCTTCGCGGCAAGCCAGCGGTGCGCCAGGATGCTCTCGAAGCTGGCCTTGAAGATGGCGTCCGCGTCGCGATGCTCGTAGCGATAGACGCCGGGGTTCTTCGCTTCGTAGCGGATCGGGTTGCCCACATGGCTGTAGATGCTTCGCATGGCCGGCGACAGCTTCGACAGCAGCCAGGCCAGCCACTGCGGCGCCACGCGTGCCCGTGGGCGAAAGCCCAGCGCGCCGAACTGCCGCGCCACGCTGCGCGTGAGGTCCGCGAAGCTGGCCTGCGTGGCAAACGAGAACTGGCGCCTGCCGTCGGTGGACGCATCGGCCATCACCGCGACGTGCATGCGCGCGCAGTCGCGCACGTCGACCATGTGAACGGTCATGTCCACCAGCAGCGGCATTTTTCCGGTGGCGATGTCGCTCAGCAACTGCAGGCTGAAGCGCCCCCAGGGCACGAGCGAGGGCCCGAGGATCAGGCAGGGGTTGACCGTGGCCAGGGGCACCTTTCGCGGGTTGACGCGGGCGTCGGCGGCCAGCTCCCAGGCCAGGCGCTCGGCCAGCGTCTTGCTGCGAAAGTAGTCCGCGCCGGCGCCCACCTGCGACAGGTCGGTCCAGTCGTCTTCGCTCACGCTGCGCTGGCTGCGCGGGTGCCCGTAGGCAATGGCGGCCTCCGAGCTCGTCACCACCACTTTGCGCACCGAGGGCTCCGCGAACGCGGCGCTCAGCAGGTGGCGCGTGCCGCTCAGCGCGCCGGCGGTGCGTTTCCGCTCCGCCTTGACCGCCTGCGGGCTCGCCACGTGGAAGACCCAGGCACACCCGGCCACGGCCTGCGTCCACCCGTCTTCTTGCCGCAGGTCGGCGGCCACCAGCTCGATGCCGGGAAGCAGCCGCGCCAGGGTCGCGGAGCGCTCTGTGTCCGCCAGCGAGCGGACGGTGCCGCGCACGCGAAAGCCGCGCGCGAGCAGGTCCTTGGCAATCCACGATGCCAGGTAGCCGCTCACGCCGGTCACCAGGCACAAGTCACCTGGGTTCATGAGAGTTGTTCCTTGTCGAAGGCGGTCATTTCTTCAGTTCCTTCGCCCGTGCAAACGAGCGTTCCATGTCGATGGAGCGGACTCTAGGCGGGCCTCATTGATTCGACTAGATCCATAATTTGGCACAGCTTGATAAGCCAAGCTGAACAATGGAGCGTGCATGAAGCGAAACGGCCTGTCTGAACTCGATGGCGTGGTGGCCGTGGCGGCGCACCGCAGTTTTCGCAAGGCGGCGGCCGAGCTGGGCGTTTCGCCCTCTGCGTTGAGCCAGTCGGTCGCGGGGCTCGAAGCACAGATGGGCGTGCGGCTGTTCCACCGCACCACGCGCAGCGTGGCGCTGACGCAGGCCGGAGAAGACTTCCTCGACAGGGTGCGCCCCGCGCTGCGGCAGCTGGCCGCGGCCATGGACGCGACCAACGCCTTTCGCGAGAAGCCCGTGGGCACGCTGCGCATCAACACCTCGGAGGGCGCGGCGCGCCTGGTGCTGGTGCCCGTGGTGGGGGAGTTCCTGCGGCGCTACCCCGACATGGCTGTGGAGCTCGTGACCGAAGGGCGGTTGGTCGACATCGTGAAGGCGGGCTTCGACGCCGGCATCCGCTTCACCGAGAACGTGCCGCATGACATGATCGCCGTGGCCTGCAGCCCCCCGTTGCGCCACGCGGTGGTGGCCTCGCCCGCGTACTTCGAGGGGCGTTCGCGGCCTGCGCATCCGGACGACCTGGCCGCGCACAGCTGCATTCGCGCGCGGCTCGCCGCGGGGGCCCTCTATCGTTGGGAGTTCGAAAGGAACGGGGAGGTCTTCGAGGTGGAGGTGCCCGGCGCGCTCACGCTCGACAACCAGACGCTGATCGTGCGCGCCGCGGTCAACGGCATGGGCATCGGCTACGTGCCCGACTGGGCGGTGGCCGACCACCTGGCTTCAGGGCGGCTGGTGCGCGTGCTGCAAGACTGGACACCGCCTTCACCGGGCCTGAGCCTGTACTACTCCGGCCACCGCCACGTGCCCGCCGGGCTGCGCGCGTTCGTGGACCTGGTGCGCGAGCTGACGCCTTCGGCGCGCTGAGGCCTCAGCGGCCCGCCGCGGCCGCCGCCGGATGCGCCGGCCGCTTCAACCCCAGGTGCTCGCGCAGCGTGCGGCCTTCGTACTCGCTGCGGAACAGCCCGCGCCGGCGCAGCTCGGGCAGCACCAGCGCAATGAAGTCGGTGAGCCCGCCGGGCAGCGTGGGCGCCATGATGTTGTAGCCGTCGGCGCCGTGGTGCACGAAGCGCTCTTCGAGCTGGTCGGCGATCTGCTCGGCCGTGCCCACCAGCTGCCAGTGACCGCGCGCGCCGGCCACGCGCTGGTAGAGCTGGCGAATGGTGAGGTTCTCGCGCCGCGCCAGGTCGATCATCAGCTGCTGCCGGCTCTTGCTCGCGTTGGTGTCGGGCAGCTGCGGAATGGGCCCGTCCAGCGGGTACTCCGACAGGTCGAAGCCGCCCGTCAGCCCTGAGACCAGCGCCAGGCCGACCACGGGGTCGATCAGCGACTGCAGTTGCTCGAACTTCTCCTTCGCCTCGCCCTCGCTGCGGCCCACCACCGGGAACACGCCCGGCAAAATCTTCAGGTCTTCCGGCGCGCGGCCGTACTTGCGGAGCCGGCTCTTGATGTCGGCGTAGAACGCCACGGCGTCTTCCAGCGTCTGCTGTGCGGTGAACACGGCTTCGGCCGTGCGCGCGGCCAGCTCCTTGCCCGCCTCTGAAGAGCCCGCCTGCACCACCACCGGGTGGCCTTGCGGCGGGCGCGACACGTTCAGCGGCCCCTGCACCGAAAAGTGCTTGCCCTTGTGCTCGAGCACATGCCGCTTGGCCGGGTCGTAGAAGCGGCCCGAGGCCTTGTCGCGCTGGAAGGCGTCGTCTTCCCAGCTGTTCCACAGGCCGGTGACCACGTCGGCGAACTCGCCGGCGCGCTCGTAGCGGTCGGCGTGCGCAAAGTGCGTGTCGCGGTTGAAGTTGCGCGCCTCGTGCTCGCTCGACGAGGTCACCAGGTTCCAGCCCGCGCGCCCGGCCGAGATGTGGTCGAGCGACGCGAACTTGCGCGCCACGTGGTACGGCTCGTTGAAGCTGGTCGACGCGGTGGCCACCAGGCCGATGCGCTGCGTGACCGCGGCCAGCGCCGACAGCAGCGTGATCGGCTCGAACTGCGCCTGGTAGCTGTGCGCGGTGCGGCTCAGAAAGTCGACGTCGGTGCCGCGCGTGCCCACGCCGTCGGCCAGGAAGACCAGGTCGAACTTCGCGGCCTCGGCCGCGCGCGCGAGCTCGACGTAGTGATGAAAGTCGATGCCCGCGTCGGCCTTCGAGTCGGGGTGGCGCCAGGCCGCGATGTGGTGGCCGCTGGGATAGAGAAAGGCGCCCAGGCTGAAGGGGCCCTTGCGTTGGGTCATGACGGTCGGTCCTGAAGAAGAGAAAAGACGAAGAGGAGGTGTCGCTCACCACGCCAGCTGGAGACCGGCGGGCAGGCCCGGCACCGGCACCGGCACCGGCAACCCGCCTTGCGGCTTGTGCGGCGGCGAATGTCGTGCAGCCCGCGCGTCGGCCCCGCTGTCGATGAAGTCGCCCAGCACGTCGTCGCGCAGGCGAATGAACTCGGGGTCGCTGCGGTTGCGCGGGTGCGGCAGGTCGATGTCCACCGTGCGGCGGATGCGCCCGGGTGATGGCTGCATCACCACCACGCGGTCGCCGAGGAACACGGCTTCTTCCACGTCGTGCGTCACCAGCAGCATGGTGATGCGTTCTTTCTGCCAGATGCGCTGCAGCTCGTTCTGCAGGCGCGAGCGCGTGAGCGCGTCGAGCGCGCCGAAGGGTTCGTCCAGCAGCAGCACGCGCGGCCGGTTGACCAGACCGCGCGCGATGGCCACGCGCTGCGCCATGCCGCCGGAAAGCTGGTGCGGCCACGAGCGCTCGAAGCCTTCGAGGCCCACCAGCGCCACATGCTCGGCCACGAGCTCGGCCTTTTCGCGCGCGGTGTACGGCGCGTTGCGCAGGCCGACCGCGATGTTCTGCGCCACCGTGAGCCAGGGGAACAGCCGGTGGTCCTGGAACACGATGCCGCGCTCGCGCCCCGTGCCCGAGATGGGCTGGCCGCCGAGCAGTATCCGGCCTTCGTACTGCGTGTCCAGCCCGAGGATGAGCCGCAGCAGCGTCGACTTGCCGCAGCCGCTCGCACCCACGATGCTCACGAAGCGGCCTTCGGGCACGTGCAGGTCGATGCCTTCGAGCACCTGGATCTCGCCGCTGGTGGCCTGCGCGTGGGTGTAGCGCTTGCCGAGGCCGCGAATGTCGAGCTCGTTGGAGGCCGGGGGGTTCAGGGGAGTGCTCATGGGGTGACCGTGGGTGACCGTTTGGAGGATGCCGGGAATGTCGGGGGTGCCGGGGATGTGTTGTGTCAGTTCGCGCGGCCGGTCCAGCGCGCCAGCCGGCGCTCCAGCGCGCGTGCGGCGGCGTTCATCAGCCAGCCGACGGTGCCGATCACGACCATGCCGAAGATCACCAGGTCCATCTGGAAATGCTCGCTGCCCTCGATCAGCGTGTTGCCGATGCCCTTGCCGGCCACCAGCAGGTATTCGGCGCCGATGGTCGCGAGCCACGAATAGATCAGCGCCAGGTACACGCCCGTGAAGATGGCCGGCAGCGCCGCCGGCAGCACCACCTGCGTGACGGTCTGCCAGCGCGTGAAGCCGTACACCCGCGCCACTTCCAGCAGCCCGGGCGGCACGGTGCGGATGCCGTCGCAGGTGTTCACTACCACCGGCACCAGCGCGGCCAGCGACAGGAACACCACCTTGGCCACGTCGCCCAGCCCGAACCACACAGAGATGAGCGGAATCCACGCGAACAGCGAGATCTGCTTGAAGGTGTTGAAGCTCGGGCCCACGATGCGGTTGAACAGCGGCGACAGGCCCAGCAGCGCCCCCAGCAGCAGGCCCGCCAGCGTGCCGATGGTGAAGCCAGTGGCCTCGCGCAGCAGGCTGGCGCTCAGCGCACGCCAGAGCCGCCCGGTCACGACCTGGTCGACGGCGGTGTCGAACACCTTGGCCGGCGACACCAGCAGCGCCGAGTTGGCGATGTCCAGCGACGACAGCAGCCACCACAGCGCGATGGCCGCCACCGGCAGCACGAAGCCGCGCCAGCGGCTGCTGTCGGCCGGGCGCAGCGGTTGCACCGCGGCCAGCTCTGCGGCGTCTCTTGCACTATCGCGCGGGGTGCCGCTCATTGCGCGCCTCCGGGCCGGTGCCGGTTCGCCACCGCCTCGAGGCGGTCGAGCAGCCGGTCGATGGCATAGCCGATGGCCCCCACCACGATCACCGCCGCCATCACCAGGTCGAGCTGGAACAGCTGCCGGCCGTACACGATGAGGTAGCCCAGCCCTTCGCTGGACGCCACCAGCTCCACCACCACCAGCGACAGCCAGGCCTTGGTGAAGCCCAGCCGCACGCCCGTGAAGAGCGTGGGCACCGCATGCGGCAGCACGATTTCCAGCACCTGCTGGCGACGGCTGTAGCCATACACCTGGCCCACCTCGCGCAGCGCCACCGGCGTCTGGCGAAAGCCCTGCAGCGTGTTGAGCGCCACCGGCACCATCGCGGCCTTGGCGATGAGGATGTACTTCAGCGGCTCGCCGATGCCCACGATCAGCAGCACGAAGGGCAGCCATGCCAGTACCGGTATCTGCACCAGCGCGTTGAAGCTGGGCAGCAAGTAGGCCTCGACGCTGCGCGACAGGCCCATGGCCGAGCCCAGCAGCAGCCCCAGCGAAGTGCCGATGGCAAAGCCCACGCCCACGCGCGTGAAACTGGTGCTCACGTGCAGCCAGAGGTCGCCGTTGAGCGCGAGGTCGCGCAGGGTCTCCCACACGAACTGCGGCGGGGGCAAGACCTGCGGGGAAATCCAGCCTTGCTCGGCGCCGGTGAACCACAGGGCGACGAGGGCGAGGGGAAGGAGCCAGGGGAGGGCGGTGTCGACGGTGCGGGCGGCGATGCGGCGCCAGGGCAGCGGGGGGCGCGTGGGTGGGGCGTTGTCTCGCTCGAGGACGGCGGACAGTTCGGCCTCGGCGCTCATGTGTCTTGCTCCGTTCGCGGCAAGTGGGACGGAGGCACCGCGCAGTCTTGCTCCCTCTCCCGCGAGCGGGAGAGGGCTGGGGTGAGGGTCAGCGGCACGCGCCGACGCGGTGCTTGTGCGAAGGCCCCGGCCCTCACCCTAGCCCTCTCCCGCAAGCGGGAGAGGGAACAACGCGAGGGGCCCCGCCCGAGCTTGAGAGGACCAAGCAACAACGCGCTCATTTCGCCGCGACCGACTGGCCCGTCTTCGCCTGCCCCTTGGCATCGAACGCCGTCCAGTAGTTCTCCAGCCCCTGCTTCTTCAACGCCGCTTTCAAATACCGCGTGTCGAACCAGTCGTCCACCGTCACTTCGCGCCGTATCAGCTTGAGCTTCAGCGCGTCCGCCACCACGGCCTTGTAGCGTGCCACGATGAACTCGTCGACCAGCGGCGAGTTGCGCACGGCCAGCGGCTGCTGGTCGAACTCGGCCGCCCACGAGGCCACCGGCGTGCCGCTGCGCGCCCAGATGCGGAACAGCTCGTCGCGGTTCTTTTCTTCCGATGACCAGTGCGCCGCGCGCACGAACACATCGACCACGCGCTGCACCTCGGCCGGGTTCGCCTGCTCGAACTCGCTGCGCACCAGCAGCGAGGCCTGGCGCGTGAGCGCCGGGTTCTTGCCCTGCGTGGAATAGACCACCTTGGCCAGCCCCGAATCGCGCACCTTGAACCACTCGTAGCCGCCGAAGGCCGCGTCCACGCCGTTGGACACCAGCGCGGCCTGCGCGCTGCCCGCGTCCAGGTTCACACCCTTCACGTCGCGCTCGGCCAGGCCCGCCTCGGCCAGCACGTTGATGGCCACCAGGTGGCCGTTGGTGCCGCGAAAGATCGACACGTTGCGGCCCTTCAGGTCCTTCACCGATGCGATGTCCGACTTGGGCGGCGTCACCAGGTACAGGTTGTTGCGCGCGCCGCTCACCATCAGCAGCTTGGTCTTCAGCCCGTTGGAGCGCCCGACGATCTGCGGCAGGTCGCCCTGGTAGGCGAAGTCGATCTGCTTGTTCGACAGCGCCTCGTTCACCGCCGGCCCCGCGCCTTTGAAGAACAGCCACTCGACCTTGATGCCCGAGGCCTTGAACTCGTCCTCCAGCCAGTTGTTGCTGCGCGCCACGCCGCCGGGCGAACCGCCGAAGGTGACCGGGTCGCCGCCGCCGGCCGAGGCCACGCCGATGCGGATGGTGTCGGGCGCGGCATGGGCCGACGCGGCGAGGGCCGATGCGGCAAGGGCCAGTGCGAGCGTCGCGGCCCAGCGCGCGAACCGTGTGGTGCCGTTCATTTCGCTTCCTTCAGCGCCAGCTTGCGGCCGACCTCGGTGCCTTCGAAGAAGCGCGGGTTGGCCTCGGTGTAGAAGCGGTGGGGGTTGCCGAAGACGAAGGCCTTGAAGTCCTCCGGCGAGATCACGCCCTGCTGCACCAGGTCCCAGGTTTCGGCGAGGGGCTCGGTGAACTCGGGCACGTCCCAGTGGCCCACGTCCGAAGACCAGATGGCATTGATCTTCACGCCCAGCGGGTTCACCCGCGTGTTGAAGGCGGCGGCCACGGTGCGGTCGTCGGCCTCGGAGCCGAAGTAGAAGTTGTTCACCCAGCGGTCGCGAATGTCTTCGACCTTCTCGATGCCCGCGAGCGCGAAGTCGTCGATTTCGGATTCGTTCGGCTCGCGGCTGTGCGGCAACGCCGAAATGCCAAGGCTGTCGCGCAGCAGCGTGGTCTTGTCGAGCGTGCGGCCCTTGACGAAGTCGCCGCCGTACTGCTCGAAGAGCGAGGCCAGCAGCTCGATGTCGGCCTCGGCCGGGTCGTAGTTGCGCACCGCGTGCTTGTTGCGCTTTTCCCAGCGGTCGACCAGGTGCGTGTACACGTGCGAACCCCAATCGGCCCCGCCTTCGAGCAGGCCCACGCGCAGGCCCGGAAAGCGTCGCGTCACGCCGCCGAAGAACAGCGCCTTGGCAAAGGCCTGCGAACCGTCGGCGAAGTGGCCGATGTGGTTGTTCATGTAGTTGCTGGTCGACTGCCGCCCGGTCCAGCCCTGGCTGCCGTAGTGCGTGGTCACCGGCACGCCCAGCTCCACCACCTTGGCCCAGAAGGGGTCGTAGTCGTGCTCGCTGTCGATGCCGTAGAAGTCGATGTAGCCCACCTGCTTCGCGATGTCGGGGTGCTCGGCGGCCGGGTACTTCTCGGCGATGGCGCGAATGGGCCGGCGCACGCCGCCGGCGATGTTGATCACCTTCAGCCCCAGCGTCTTCACCGCGAACTCCAGCTCCTCGATGCCTTCTTGCGGCGTGTGCAGCGGAATGCCCGCCACCGGCGTCAGGCGGTCCGCGTAGGGCCGGTACTGGTCGGCGTGAAAGTGGTTGATGGCGCGGTGCAGCGGCTGGCGATACTCGCTGCCGGCCGCGGCGGGCGAGAGCACGTCGTTGGGGAAAAGAATGGAGTAGTCCGAGCCCTGCTCGCCCAGGCGCTCGTGCAGCAGCGCGGGCAGGGTGTAGGTGGCCAGGTCGTAGGTGTTGCGCGTCACGCGGGCCCACCAGGGCGCGCGCAGCGTGCGATGGAACTGGCGCTCCTCGGCGCTTTGCTGGTACCAGTCCTTGCCGCCGCCGTTGCGCGTGACGAAGCGCCCGCCCAGCGCCTTGCGCAGCGCGTCGACCAGCCTGTTGCCGCCGTACTGCGCCACGTAGTCTTCAAGTACAGGCGCGAAGTCGTTGACGTGGACATCCGTGTCGATCACGGGATGGTCGAGGCCGGCCTTGACGGCGGCGGAGCGCGAGGCGTGCACGCGGTTCAATCGATCGTTCATCTGCGGGTTCCTTGGTGTTCGACGCGGTGGAAGAAGGAACGCCGCAGGCTACGCGCGGGCCGCGGGCTTGCCAAAGAAGGGTTTGGCTGTTGCTTATGCAGGGCTCGCACTAGGCACACCCGCAGGCACTGGCACGCACCAGCAAGCGCTAGGAATTCGCACGCTCTGGAAAGCGCGGAATCGCCGCCGCCAGCGCCGCGGTGTACGCATGGCGCGGCCGGTCGAGCAGTTCGCGCGCCGGTCCCTGGTCGACGATGCGGCCTTCGCGCATCACCAGCACGCGCTCGCACAGCAGGCGCACCACGCCCAGGTCGTGCGAGACGAACACGATGGCCAGGCCCAGCTCGCCCCGCAGCCGGTCGAGCAGCGCCAGCACGCCGGCCTGCACCGACACGTCGAGCGCCGCGGTGGGCTCGTCGAGTATCAGGAGCTCGGGTTCGGGTGCCAGCGCCCGCGCGATGCCCACGCGCGCGGCCTGCCCGCCGGAAAGCTCGTGCGGGCGGCGCTGCAGCAGGTCGGCGCCCAGCTGCACGCGCTGCGCCACGTCGAGCACCCGCTGCCGCAGCGCGTCGCCCTTCAGCCCGCGCAGCGAACGCAGCGGATCGGCGATGGCATCGAACGCGGTCTTGCGCGGGTCCAGGCTGTCGTGCGGGTCCTGGAACACCATCTGCACGCGGTGCCGCCACGGCGCTTGCGCAGCATGTGCTGCAGGGTGGTCGGCCAGCTCGATGCCGTCGAACACGATGCGCCCCGACACCGGGTCGGCGAGCCGCGCCAGCAGCGACACCAGCGTCGACTTGCCGCAGCCCGATTCGCCGACCAGCCCCACGGCCTCGCCGCGCGCGAGCGTGAAGCTCACGCCGTCGACCGCCTGCAGCCAGCGCCGCTGCGTGACCAGCCCGCCGAACGACGGCACGCCGGGCAGTGCGTAGCGCGCCACCAGGTCGTGCACTTCCAGCAGGGGCCGCTGCGCCATGCGGGTGCCTTCAGCGCAGGCCGATGCGCTGGGCTTGCAGCGCCTCGACCAGCCGGTGGCGTCCGCGCAGTTGCTCGGGGCCGCGCAGGCGGGCCAGCGAATGCTCGCTCCAGCGCGCGACCGGCATGCCCTGCGCGGCATAGAAAGACTGCATGGTGTCGTCGTAGCGCCGCACGTGCTGCTGCGCCTCGGGCTGCGCATAGCGCTCGCGCGAGAGCACCGCGCTTTGCGGCAGGCGCGGCTTCACCGCGGCGGGGCGCGCGGCGTCGGGCCGGCCGATGCACAGGCCCACCACCGCGAACACGCCGGGCGGCAGCCCCAGTTCCTGTGCCACGCGCTCGGGCTGGTTGCGAATGGCGCCCAGGTACACCGTGCCCAGCCCGAGCGATTGCGCGGCGACCACGGCGTTCTGTGCGGCCAGCACCGCATCGATCACGCCCATGAGCGACGAGTCGAGGTAGTCCGCGCCCTCGATGGGCACCTGCGCCTGTTCCGCCAGCCCGCGCAGCCGCGCCAGGTCGGCCAGCCACACCAGCACCAGCGGCGCCTCGCGCACCTGGCGCTGGTCGCCCGCGAACTCGGCCAGGCGCGCCTTGCGCCCAGGGTCTTCCACGGCGACCACGCTCCAGGTCTGCAGGTTCGACGAGCTGGGCGCCGACTGCGCCGCGGCAACCAGCCACTCGAGCGTGCCGGGGTCCAGCGGCGCAGGGTCGAAGGCGCGCACGGAGCGGTGCGCGAGCAGCGCCTGCAGCACCGGGTTGGGCGCGGCCGGCGGCGCGGGCGCGATGCCCTCGCCGTAGCGTGCGCGCCAGAGGCCGGCAAAGCCGGGGTCGGTGTCCGAGCCGGTGTCCGAAGGGGTGAGAGGGTGGGTCATGCGGCGATGGGAAGCGGTGGGTGAAAGACTTGAACCGGATGCCAGCAGGCCAGCGCGTGCGGCGCGCCGAAACGCGTGCTGAGGTGCGTGCTGAGGCGCGTGAGCGGTGCGGCCTGCGCGCCGCAGCGCGCTTCGGCCCTGTCGCAGCGCTCGGCGAAGCGGCAGGCGGGCAGGTCGTTGCGCGTCAGGTCGGGCAGGGTGCCGTCCACGCTGCGCAGCGCCTCCAGCGTGGCGGCCGACTGCGGTGTGGCGCGCAGCAGCTGGCGCGTGTAGGGGTGGGCGGCGCCGTCGCGCAGGCCGGCGGAAGGCAGCGTCTCGACCAGCTGGCCCGCATGCATCACCGCGATGCGCGCGCAGCGTTGCGCGGCCAGCGCCAGGTCGTGGGTGATCAGCAGCGTGGCCAGGCGCCGCTCGCGCGCGAGCCCGGAAAGCTCCGCGATCAGGTCGAGCACGCGCGCCTGCGTGCTCACGTCGAGGCCGGTGGTGGGCTCGTCGGCAATCAACAACTCGGGCTCGCCGGCCAGTGCCAGCGCGATCATCACGCGCTGGCACTGGCCGCCCGACAGCTCGTGTGCATGGGCCTTGAAGCGGCGCGCCGGGTCGCTCAGGCCTACGCGCTCGATCCACGCGAGCGCCTCCTGCCGCGCCGCGGCCGGCTTCAGGCCGCGGTGCACCTGCAGCACCTGCTGCAACTGCGCGCCGATGGGCCTCAGCGGGTGAAGCGCGCGGCGTGAGCTCTGGAACACGAAGCCGATGCGGCGCCCGCGCAGGCCTTGCCATGCCGCCGGGTCGGGCTCGCCCCCGCTGTTCAGCAGGTCGCGCCCCTGAAAGCGCAGCGTGCGCGCCTGCACCTGCGCGCGCGCATCGAGCAGGCCGGCCAGCGCCAGCGCGGTGACCGACTTGCCCGAACCGCTTTCTCCGACCAGCCCCAGCGTTTCGCCGGCCTGCAGCGTGAAGCCGACGTTGTCGAGCACGTTCACCAGGCCCGAAGGCGTGCGAAAGCGCAGCGTGAGGCCGTCGACCTCGAGCATCGGCGCGCTCATGCCGCGGCCTCCGCGGCGCCGCGCGGGTCGAGCAGGTCGCGCAGCGCATCGCCCAGCAGCGTGAAGCAGCCCACCGCCGCGAACAGCGCCAGCCCGGGGAAAAAGGCCAGCCACCATTGGCCCGTGATGATGTACGGCGCGCCTTCGCTCACCAGCACGCCCCATTCCGCCGTCGGCGGCCGCACGCCCAGCCCGATGAACGACAGGCCCGCGCCGTTCAGCAGCGCCCACCCGAGGTTGATGGAGCCCTGCACCGCCAGCATCGGCAACACGTGCGGCAGCAGCACGCCGAACAGCAGGCGCGGCGCTGTCGCGCCACCGAGCCGCGCGGCCAGCACATATCCCGCGTTGCGCCGCACGCCCACCTCGCTGCGCGCCAGCCGGATGTAGAAGGGCAGGTTGATGAGCGCCGTCGCGTAGACGATGTTGGCCACGCTGTTGCCCCAGGCCGCGACCAGCGCCATGGCCACCACAAACAGGGGGAAGGCCATCAGCACATCGACCAGCCTGCCGGTCCATCGGTCGAGCCGGCCGCCGACAAAGCCGCACCACGCGCCGATCGCGCTGCCCGCGAGCAGCGACAGCACCACCGCGCCCGCCGCCATGCCCAGGTCGAGCCGCGTCGCCACCAGCACACGCGAGAACAGGTCGCGCCCCAGCGCGTCGGTGCCGAACCAGTGCGCGGCGCCGGGCGGCTGCAGGCGCGCGATGACGTCGGTCGCCAGCGGATCGAAAGGCGCCAGCGCCGGCCCGAGCAGCGCCGCCAGCAGGAACAGCGCGAGCAGCAGCAGGCCGAGCACCGCATTGGCATGCGCCCATGGCCGCCGCGCCCTCATGCCTGCGCCCCCGCGCGCGGATCGATGCGCGCGTGCAGCAGGTCGATCGCCAGGTTCACGCCGACGAACAGCAACGCCACCAGCAGCACGAAACCCTGCAGCGGTGCGTGGTCGGCGGCCAGCAGCGCGTCGAGCGCATAGCTGCCGATGCCGGGCCAGGCGAAGACCTTCTCGATCACCACGTTGGCGCTCAGCATGTAAGAGAACACCATGCCTGCCCCCGTGACCACCGGCAGCAGCGCCAGGTGCAGCGCGCTCGCCAGCACCGCGCGGCGCGGCAGCCCGAGCGCACGCGCGGTGCGCACCGGGTCGCTGCGCAGCACGCCGAGCAACGACGCGCGCATGAGCCGCGCCACCGGCGCCAGCGAGAACAGCGCCATCGCCACCGCCGGCAGCAGCAGCCGGCCCGCGGCCGACGCGAGCGCCTCCCACTGGCCCGCGAGCGTGGCGTCCACCAGCAGAAAGCCCGTGACGGTGGGCGGCGGCGCGAGCATGGCGTCGATGCGCCCGGTCGGCTCCGGCGCCCAGCCCAGCAGGAAGTAGAAGACGTACACCAGCAGCAGCGCGATGACGAAGGTCGGCATGCAGCTGCCGCCGACCGTGAGCAGCGTGCACGCCCGGTCCCACACCGAACGCGGGCGCAGCGCCGCGGCCGCGCCCAGCGGCAGCGCGACGGCCAGCGTGAGCGCGAAGGCCACGAAGGTGAGCTCCAGCGTGGCGGGCAGGCGCTGGCGCAGGTCGGTCCACACCGGCTGGCCGGTGGTGTGCGACTGGCCCCAGTCGCCCTGCGCCAGCGCCAACAGGTAGTGCCACAGTTGCGTGGGCAGCGGCTGGTCGAGGCCCATGCATGCGCGGATCTGCGCGATTTCTTCAGGCCCCGCGCTCGGCCCCGAAGCGAGGAACGCCGCCGGGTCGCCGGGCAGCACGTGCGTGAGCAGGAAGGTGAAGACGACCGCGCCCAGCAGCACCGGCAGCGTCGCCAGCACCCGGGCGCCGATGCGCGCCGCGAAGTTCGCTCCCGTGGCCACGCCGATGCTCATCCGCGCGCGAGGGGGCGGAAGTCCACCTGCCCGTGGATGTAGTAAGTGAAGCCCTGCAGGTCGGGCTGCAGCGCCGCCTCGAAAGACGGCAGCCACAGCGGCACCAGCGGCACCTGGTCGAACGCGATTTCGATGGCGCGCTGGATGGCGCGGTCGTACCTGGCGCGGTCGGTTTCCCAGCGCGCCTGCTCGACCAGCTTGGCCAGCTCGTCGTTCTTGAACGAGCCGAAGTTCCAGCGCCAGTCGCCCTGGAAGAAGATGCGGAAGAAGTAGTCGGGGTCGTTGAACCAGGCCGACGAGCTGTCGATGAAGAAGGGCAGCTTCTTTTCTGTCTGCAGCGTGCCCCATTGCGCGCCGGGCACTTTCTCGATGCTCAGCTCGATGCCGATCTTGCCGAGCGCCTCCTGGATCAGCAACGCGGCGGGCTCGGCCAGCGTGGCGTCGCCCACGTTGTAGCTGAAGCTGGTCTTGAAGCCCTTGGCCAGTCCGGCCTGCGCCAGCAGTTCGCGCGCACGCAGCAGTTGTGTTTCGTAGGGATAGGGCTGTGGAAAGCGGCTGCCCGTGGGCTTGGCCGACTTTGCGCCGTACAGCGGCTCGCCGCGGCCCAGGTTGGCGCCGCGCAGCAGCGAGGTGTAAGGCAGGGCGTAGGCAATGGCCTGGCGCACGCGCACGTCGTCGAAGGGCTTGGCCTGCGTGTTGAAGGCCACGAAGCGAAAGCTGGTGGTCACTGGCACCGACACGACCTTGGCGCGCGTGGTGTCGGTGAGCGCATCGAGGTCCTTGGGCGGCAGCTGCAACGCGACGTCGGCATCGCCCTTCAGCAGCGCGGCCACGCGGTTCGAGGCAGATGGCACGACCTGGAACACCGCCCGGCGCACCTGCGGCAGCGCGCCGCTCTTCCAGCCGTCGAAGCGCGCATAAATGACCTGTTGCCCCGGCGTGAAGTTCTCGACGCGGTAGGCACCTCCGCCCGCCGCATTGGCCTTGATCCACTCCGCAGCCCAGGGGTCGGCCGCGGTGGCATGCGAGCGCGCGAGTTCAGCGTTGAGCACCGACGCGAAGAACAGCGCCAGGTTGGGCAGCGTGTAGCGGTCGGCGCGCGGCAGGGTGATGCGGAAGGTGTGCGCATCCACCACGCTGAACTGCGCAGGGTTCTCCAGCGAGCCGGTGGCCAGTTGCCGTTTGCTGGCCGGCAGGGAGACCGCACGGTCGAGCGACCATTTCACGTCGTTGGCGGTCACGGGCTTGCCGTCGTGAAAGGTCGCATCGCGGCGCAGCTTGAAGGTCAGCGTGCGGCCGTCCGCCGACTGCTCGAAGCTCTCGGCCAGTTCACCGCGAAAGCGCCCATAGTCGTACTTGAAAACCCCCGGCGACACCTGCACCCGGTCGAAGTTGATGAGCCGGTCGTACACATTGGTGAAAAGTCCCAGCGATTCGCGGCTCACGCCTTCGCCATGCGGGTCTTGCGAATTCGGCGCACCTTCGGCCAGCACGCGCACGGTTTCCTTTCGTGACTGTGCGAACGCCGAAAGCGGCAGGCCCAGGCCCGTCGTGGCGATGGCGCCGGTGGCGCCTACCGAGACGAAGGCGGTGCTCTGTTGGATGAAGCTGCGACGGTCCATTTGGAACTCTCTTTGGAAACTGTGAATTGGGTTTTGGGGTTCAGCGCTGTTGTTCAGGGCGTGTGAACAGGCCGCCGGGTACTTCCCTCCGCGAATGTCCCCCGGGGCTGCGCCCCTCCTCCTTAATTTCGCTGCGGGAAGCACCCGACGCCCTGTTCACCTGGGCACGCAGCGGGTGATCTGTAATCAACGACCGCACCGCACAACGATCACGACGGTGGGGTAGCCCTTTTCGAGAAATTAAGGAGGAGGCCGAAGGCCGGGGGACATTCGAGAAAAGGGCTGCCCCGCCGTCGTGATCGCGCCCCGAACAACAGACGTCAAAGAACGAGCACATCACAAAGATGCGTGCCGCTGAGGCGTAGCACCGTTCAACCAGTGGTTGCCGATGGCATGCGGCTTCCATCGAACAGGGTCATGAACCGTGTGCGTGCGCGCATTGCGCCAATGGCGGTCCAGGTTGTGCTCGGCCAGCGTGGCCTGCGTGCCACCCAGCTCGATCAGCGTCGTGGCTGCGCGCAACGCGAACTCGGTCGTCACCACCTTGGCCTCCGCCACGGCAATGGAGGCCTCTGTCACGCGCTCGGGCGTGCTGTGCTCGCGTGCCGAGTCGAGGTATCGGCCGCTGCGCTCCAGCAGCGCCTCCGCGGCGTGCTGCCGGATGACGAGTTCGCCTAGCTTGGCCAGCGTGAGCGGGTCGTCCGCCGCGCGTGCCACGCCGCTGTCCGGCCAGGGGCGCGCACGGTCTCGCACCCATGTGCGCAGGTCGGCCATGGCCGCGCGGCCGATGCCCAGGTCTATGGCGGCATGGAGGATCTGGGCGAAGGGGCCGTGGATGGTGGGCGGGTCGAACAGCTGCGCGCGGGGGAAGACCTGCAGTGCGTCGACCGCCACGTTCTCGGCCGTGACCGTGCCGCTGGCGGTGGTGCGCTGGCCGAAGCCGCTCCAGTCGTCGATCACTTCCAGCCCTGGGGCGTTGCGTCGCACGTAGACCAGCACCTGCTGGTCTTGCTCGTCCTTGGCCGCGACCGGCACCCAGTGCGCGAACAGCGCGCCCGTGCAATAGAACTTGCGGCCGTTCAGGCGCAAGCCCTCCGGTGTTTTCGTCAGGCGCGCGGTCACGACCTTGGCATTGGGCGTGCCGCTTTCCGACACGGCATTGCCGAAGCGCTTGCCTTCCAATGCTTCGCGAAAGAAGAAGTCTTGCTGCGCCGGGTTGCCGATGAGGCGCACCGCATCGACCAGGCAATGGTGGTTCTGCGGAATCTGGCCGAGCGCGGGGTCGGCTTCGGAAATCAATGCGATGACCTCCGCCAGCGTCACGTGCGACACCGCCGCGCCACCGAAGGCGCGCGGCACCGCGATGCCCCACAGGCCGCTGGCCGAGAAGCGCTCGACCTCGGCATGCGGCAACCGGCGCTCGCGGTCGCGCTCGGAGGCGGTCGGCGCGAACTCGGCGGCCAGCGCGCGGGCGACGTCGAGGGCTTCGGCGTCTGTCTTGATCAGGTGGGCGCTCATGGCGGGGTGGGTTGCTGTTTGACCGACTGAACGGCGGGCGGGCGCACGCTGGCGCGCCCGAAGATCTTTTCGCGCCAGCTGCCTTCGGCATAGGCGCGCTTGTGCAGGCCGCGGCGCTGCAGCTCGGGCACGACGAGGTCGACGAAATGCTCGAGGCCCTCGGGGCTCACCGTGCGCACCAGGTTGAAGCCGTCCACGCCGGCCTCCTGCACCCAGGCCTCGATCTCGTCGGCGATCTGCGCGGGCGTGCCGACCACGGGCGTGTGGCGCCCGCCCAGCGGCATCTGCGCGAGCAGCTGGCGCACCGTGAGCGCGGCGCTGTGCCGCTGCAGCGAGGCGACCGAACTCTGGATGGCGTCGGCGCTGCCGCCCGTGACCGGGTCGTCCAGGCCGTGGCGCGACAGGTCGGTGCCGATGGCGCTGGAGAACTGCACCAGCCCGGCCTCGGGGCGGGCGTAGCGGCGGTAGTCTTCGTAGCGTTCGCGGGCTTCGCTTTCGGTGCGGCCGGGCACCACCTGCAAGGTGGTGACGAAGCGCACGCTCGATGCATCGCGGCCGGCCTCGGCCATCGCGGCCTTGAGCTTGTGCACGACCGCGGCGGTCGCCTTCAATCCCTGGTTGGGCACGAACACCACTTCCGCATGGCGGGCCGCGAACGCGGTGCCGCGCGCCGAGGCGCCGGCCTGGAACAGCAGCGGCGTGCGCTGCGGCGACGGCTCGCAAGGGTGCACCGCATCGAGCTTGTAGAACGCGCCTTCGTGGTGAATGGCGCGCACCTTCGCCGGGTCTGTGTAGATGCCGCTCGCACGGTCTGCGAGTACAGCGTCGTCGTCCCAGCTCGACTCCCACAGCCGGTAGACCAGGTCCATGAACTCGTCCGCGCGGTCGTAGCGCTGGTCGTGGCCGGCGGTGGCCGTGTCGCCGCGCGCCCGCGCCGAGCTGTCGAGAAAACCGGTGACGATGTTCCAGCCGATGCGGCCTTCGCTCAGGTGGTCGAGCGTGGACATGCGCCGCGCGAAGGCGTGCGGCTGCTCGGCGGAAATGGTGGCGGTGATGCCGAAGCCCAGGTTGCGCGTCACGCTCGCCATGGCACCGACCAGCACCGCCGGGTCGTTGATGGGCAGCTGGATGGCGTCGCGCAGCGCGGCGTCGGCATTGCCGCCCCACACGTCGTACACGCCCGTCACGTCGGCCAGGAACAGGCCGTCGAACAGGCCGCGCTCCAGCGTGCGCGCCAGGTCGAGCCAGTAGGGCAGGCGCTTGTACTCGGTGGAGCGGTCGCGCGGGTGGCGCCACAGGCCGTGCGAGATGTGGCCGACCGTGTTCATGTCGAACGCGTTCAGCAGGATGGGGCGGCGAGGGGCCATGCGGGGTTGCGCGCGCCGGCCCTGGCGGGCCGCGCGTGTTCGCGTATTCGGTGGCTTCGGCGTCGCTCAGTAGGGGCGGCTGCCCGACAGGCTGATGCGCTTGAGCAGGCGGCGCTCGCCGTTGTCGAAGGCGCTGCGCGCGTGCAGCGTGGCCTGGTTGTCCCAGTACACGATGTCGCTCACCGACCAGCGGTGCGTGTACGCGAAGCGCGGCTGCAGCAGGTGCTTGCGCAGCCGGGCGACCAGCGCGGCGCCGTACTGCGGCTCGACGCCGACGATTTCCACCTCGGTCTTCTCGCCCAGGTGCAGGATGCGGCGGCCGCTGTCGGGGTGCGTGCGCACCAGCGGGTGCACCTCGAAGGGCGTGAGCGGCTCGATGTCGGGCGTGCGGTACAGCGGAAAGCCGGTGGTCAGCGGCTTGAGCTTGCGCAGGAAGGGGTTGTAGGTGATGAGCTTCAGCTCGGCAATTTCGCGCTGCGTGCCGGCGTCGAGCTCGTCCCATGCGGCCGCCAGGTTGAACCAGGTGGTGTCGCCGCCTTCGGACGGCACCTCGATGCCGTAGAGCAGCGAGCCCGACGAGGGCACCGGCGTCCAGTGGTGGTCGGCATGCGCGGCCAGTTCGTCGTGTCCGAGCACGCCGCCGGCCAGGTTCGACACGTGCACGATGTCGGGCGTGTTGCCGCCATACGGGTCGGAGCCCAGCACCGGTACGTTGGCCGGCGGGCGGAACACGCTGCCGAAGTAGCTGGCCAGGCGCTCGAACTGCGCGTCGTCCAGCTGCTGTCGCTTGAAGACCAGCACATGCCGCTCCAGCAGCGCGCGCTTCAGCGCCAGCACCTGGTCGGCGCGCAAAGGGCGCGTGGCGTCCAGGCCCGTGACCTCGGCGCCCAGCGATGCGGCAATGGGCGCAATGCGGAAGCCTTTGGTGGAAAGTTCGCTTGCACCGGTGGGCGTGACCGGGGGCGTGGGGCGGGTGAGGGTGTCGGTCGGGAAGGACATGGTGGGGCGTCTTCAGCGCGATGCAGTAGCCCGAATGCTAGGAAAGTTCGCGTCCTCCGCATGCGCCCATTGCGCATGTGCATATGCGCAAAACTCGTTTGGCGTGCGGGCCGTTCAGCCCGGCGCGTCGTACTTGAAGCAGAACTCCGCCGTGCGCTCGAACAACGCGGGCTGGTCGCGAAACCGCTCCCGCAGGTTGCAGTCCAGCACCCGGGTGCGGGATTCAGGCGTCGTTCGCCGCCGCCGCGGCCAGCTCGATCGCCGGGCGCGGCAGGTCTGGCGCGAAGCACTCGATGAAGGCATACACATAGCTGCGCAGGTAGCCGCCACGGCGCACCGCGAGCTTGGTCTGGTTCACGCCGAAGAGGTGGCCCGCGTCGAGCGTGCCCAGTTGCGTGTCGCGCTCGGGGTCGCAGGCCAGGTCGGCCACGATGCCCACGCCCATGCCGAGTGCCACGTAGGTCTTGATGACGTCCGCATCCATCGCGGCCAGCACGATCTCGGGCGCGAGGCCGGCGCGCGCGAAGGCGTCGTCGATGCGCGAGCGGCCGGTCAGGCCGTTGTCGTAGGTGATGAGCGGCCAGGCGGCGAGTTGCTCCAGCGTGAGCGGCCCTTGCGCGCGCAGCAGCGGGTGCGCCAGCGGCGCGATGACCACGTGGCGCCAACAGCGGCAGGGCAGTGCCAGAAGTTGCGAGTGATCGGCCAGCGCCTCGGTGGCGATGCCGACATCGGCCTCGCCGTCTTGCAGCATCTGCGCCACCTGCTTGGGCGAGCCCTGGTGAAGATGCAGCCGCACCCCCGGAAAGCGCAAACGAAATTCCTGCACCGCGCGCGGCAAGGCATAGCGCGCCTGCGAATGCGTGGCCGCCACGGACAGCACGCCCTGCTGTTGTGCCAGGTACGCGTGACCAGCCTGCTGCAGATGGCGGCTCTCGGCAAGCACGCGCTCGATGATCGGCAACAGGTGGTCCCCGGGCGGCGTCAGCCCGGTGAGCCGCTTGCCCGAACGCACGAAGAGCTCGATGCCCAGCTCTTGTTCCAGGTCGCGAATCTGCCGGCTCACGCCGGACTGCGAGGCACGCAGCGTTTGCGCGGCCTCTGTCAGGTTGAAGCCGCTGCGCACGGTCTCCCGCACGGAACGCAATTGCTGGAAGTTCATTGGGTCTGTGGTGGGGTGTGCGTTGTCTCTGCGTGGAACACCGGGGTGGTCCCGTTCGTTTGCAGAGTGTGGGTTGCGCACGTTGAGGCCGCCAAAGAAGAAATGCGGCTATGGATATGCGGGGGCGTCTGCGTATGTGCGACGGCCGCTTTTTCCAGGGTGCGATCACGCCGGCGGGGTAGCCCTTTTCTCGAATGTCCCCCGGCCTTCGGCCTCCTCCTTTATCTCTCGAAAAGGGCTACCCCACCGGCGTGATCGTTGTGCGGTGCAGTGGTTGATCGCGGTTCACCGGCGGCCTGTTCACACGCCCCGAACACAAACATCAAACAAAACCCTGCGCCTCACGAATGACAAACCAGCCCGTCCTTCAACAGCGTGATCTCGAACTGCAGATTGCCCGCCCGCGCGCTGCGCGCCTTCTCCAACGTGCCGTCCGAGTGCCAACGGCGCAGCGCCGCGGCGACGTAGTCGCGCGACACGGCATCCCCTTCGGCCAGCCGCACCGTCGCGTCCGACCCCAGGGGCAGGCCTTGCGCCAACGTCTTGTAGAAACGCCACTCCTCGTTGCGCATGAGCCGTTGCAATACCTCGCCGTCGTCGGCCAGTGCCGCGCACTCGCCGGCCATGAAGGCCGAGGCCGCGTGCACTGACGAGGGGTAGCTGCGCGGCTGCGCGCCGTAACGCTGCGCCACCGCGCCCGCGTAGCCCGAACCTTCGCCCACGCAGACCGAGGCACCGCGCAACGCTGCCTCGTCCTGCACACGACCACGGCGCAGCGCCACCACCTGGCCGCGGCCGCTGTCGTAGCTGCCCTTTGCCGCGGCGATGCCGGGTTGCGGTGCCGCGGCGTCTGCAACGCCGGCCACGAGCAGGTCGATGCGGCCATCGCGCAAGGCGGCTTCGCGCTCTTCGGCTGCGAGGCCGACCAGCTTCAGTTTCAGCCCGAGCGAATCGGCGAGCTGGCGCGCCAGCGTGGCGTCGAAGGCGTCGGGCTCGGGCGGGGTCGGCGACTCGGGCGGCGCAGGTCGCGGGTAACGGCGCACGCCCACGCGCAGTTCGCCGCGTTGTTGTGCGCGCGCCAGCACGGGGCCCTTCGGCAGGCTGGTGAGCGGGGGTGATGTGTCGAGCAGGCGCAGCCACGTCAGCGAGGCGGGCAGGCGCGCATCGGCCGGGTCCGCGAAGGCCCATGAACTGCCGATGCCGCCGAGCACCGCGAGCGCCACGGCGGCAAGCACGAGCGTGCCTGCCGCAGCGCGCGTGGCCTGCTTGCGGGCGCGCGGGTCGGTGGCTGCGTCACTCATCGAGGCTCAACCCCTGGCGCCAGCGCAGCAGCCTGCGCTCCAGCAGCGCCAGCAGGTAGTTCAGCAGCAGGCCCAGCACCGCCAGCATCAGGATGCCGGCGTACATGGTCGGAATCTGGAAGGTTTCCTGCGAGTTCAGCGTAAGAAAACCAAGGCCCGAGTGCGCGCCGATCATCTCCGCCGCCACCAGCGCCGTGATGCTGTACGCACCCGCCAGCCGCACGCCCGTGAAGATCGACGGCAACGACGCCGGCAGCACCACCTTGAAGAAGATGAAGCTGCGCGACGCACCCATCGACAGGGCCGAGTTGACCAGCAGCCGGTCGACCTGCTTCACGCCGCTCACCGTGCTGAGCAGCACCGGCCAGAAAGACGCCCAGAAGATGATCGCCACCTTCGACAGCTCGCCGATGCCCAGGAACAGGATGAACACCGGGAAGAGCGCGAAGGCCGACGTTTGCCGGAACAGCTGCAGCACCGGGTCGACGATGGCGGCCAGCCGCTTGAAGCCGCCGATGAGCAGCCCCAGCACCACGCCCGCCGCGCTGGCGAGCACCAGCCCCCACAGCGAGCGCTGCAGGCTGGCGGCCACGTGCTTCCACAGCTGGTGGTTGTCGATGAGCTGGCCGATGGCGGCGAGCACCGCGGAGGGCGGGCTCAGGTAGGCGTCGCTCACCACGCCGAGGCGCGGCAGCGCTTCCCACAGCAGCAGGAACAGCACGATGCCAATGCCGCGCTCGGCCCAGCGGAGGGTGCCGCGTGCGAACTTGAGGAGGCGGCTTGGTGTGGGGGCCTTGGGGGCTTGGAGCACGGCGCTCATTTGAAGGCCTCCGTTTCCGGCTGTTGCTCCCTCCCCCTCTGGGGGAGGGCAGGGGTGGGGGCAAGCGGCGTATCAAGTTGCAGCGGCGTTGCAAAGGCCGCGTGCCCCCATCCCGGCCTTCCCCCGGAAGGGGAAGGAGAAAGTCCGAGCGCCCTCATGACACGGCCCCTTCCAGCGACCGCGGCCGCAAACCCAACTGCACCTCATCCTTCAACACCTCCCAGGCCCGATGCCGCAACGCCGCGAACTCCGCCGTGTGCCGCAGCTCCGCCGAGCGCGGTCGCGCGAGCGGAATGTCGATGATGTCCTTGATGCGCCCCGGCCGCTGCGTCATCACCGCCACGCGGTCCGACAGGTACACCGCTTCCTCCAGCGAATGCGTGATGAACACGATGGTCTTGCGGTGCTGCTCCCAGATGCGCAGCAGCTCGCCCTGCAGCACCTCGCGCGTCTGCGCGTCGAGGGCGGCGAAGGGCTCGTCCATCAGCAGCACGTCGGGCTCGTAGACGAGCGACCTCGCAATGGCCACGCGCTGCTTCATGCCGCCGGAAATCTCGTGCGGATAACGCTCGCCGAAACCGTGCAGCCCCACCAGCTCCAGGTACTCCTGCGCGGTGCGCCGCCGCGCGGCCTTGCCCAGGCCGCGAATCTCCAGCCCGACCGCGATGTTGTCGAGCACCGACAGCCACGGAAAAAGCGCGTAGCCCTGGAACACCACGCCCTGGTTGCGGTTGATGCCGGCAATCGGCTGGCCGTCGATGGCGATGTGGCCGCCCGTGCGCGTGGTCAGGCCCGCCAGGATGCCGAGAAAGGTCGACTTGCCGCAGCCCGAAGGCCCGAGCACCGATAAAAATTCGCCTTCGCGCACCTCGAGGTCGAAACCCTCGAGCACCCGCACGCGGTCGCTGGCGCCGCGCGCGGCGTAGTCCATGCGCACACCGTGGGCCGTGATCTTGATCGTCATGGCGCTCAGGTCTTCGCGTACGGGTTGAACTCGTTCGTGTAGACCTCTTTCACGGCCACCTTGCCGGCCGGGATCTTGCCCTCGGACTGCAATATGTCGACGTAGTACTGAATCGGTGGCTCGGTGATCACCAGGTCGTCCACGTAGGCGAAGCGGTCGACGTTCTTCAGGTCCATGTTGATGCGCTTGGCCACCAGCTTGCGCGCCTCTTCGGGGTTGTCGTTGACCCAGTTGCCGGCCTTGGCCAGCGCGGTGACCACGTCGCGCACGGCCTCCGGGTGCTCGCGAATGAACTTGCCGTGCGCGCTGTAGGGCGCCATGCCGCCCAGGCCGCCGTCCAGGTCGAAGTCGCTCCACAGGCGCACCAGCTGGTCGGCGTTCTCGGCGCGGCCCGAGAAGGGCGCGTGGATGATGGCCAGGTCGGTGTTGCGCGTGACCAGCGTCTGCTCGGCCTGCTCGTCGGGAATGACCACGAAGTTGATCTTGTTCACGTCCACGTCGTGCTGGCGCAGGTACTTCTTGGTGACGAACTCGGCGCAGGCGCCGAAGCTGTTGAAGCCGATGGTCTTGCCCTCGAGGTCCTTCGGGGTGCGAATGCCGGAGTCCTTGCGCACGAAGTACTTCATGTGCGGCGCCTCCTGCAGTGTCTTGCCGCCGGCGGCCACCACCTTCAGGTCGGCGCCCGAGGCAATGGCCGAGATCACCAGCGGCACCATGCGGCTGCCGAAGTCGATCTCGCCCGTGCCCACCAGCGGAATGATTTGCGGCGCGGCGATCTTGCCGACGTACTGCGGGCGCGTGTTGGTGCCCTCGAAGTAGCCGAGCTGGTCGGCCAGGTAGATCAGGTCGAACGAGGGGTTGTCGGGGTACTTGAAGGCGACCTTGTCGCCGGCCTGCTTCACCATGGCGGGGCCGCCGGCCGCGGCGCCCTTGTCGTCGCCGCGCGAGCAGCCGGCCAGGCCGAGGGCGCCGAGGCCGCCCAGGGTGGTGAGCGACGCGAGCGTCTTGAGTGCCAGGCGCCTGGAAGGAACGGCGCGAACGAAGGAAGCGGAGGGCGACTCGATGGACATGGCGGCGCGCTCCGGCACGGGAGCGTTCGAAGTGTTGGGAGGCCCGCATCGTAGGAAGCGCGGGCGCAGTGTATCAACGAAGAAAACCGCGCTTGCATATGCAGCGGACTGGATGCGCCGGGCAGCGGCCGGGATGTACCGGGCGGGCCGTGCCGGCCGCGCGAACGCAAAGAACGAAAACGGATCAGCGTATGCGTTTTCCGTGCTTGGGCCGGCGCGCCTGTTGGCCAAGAATGGCGGCTCTTGCCTTCGAGGGTGAGTGTCTCCTGGTCGCCGGAAAGCGGCGACGGTTCGCGGGCCCTTCGGGGCCCGCACTTTTCTTCCACCGTACTTCCGCTGCTTGCCCTTCGGCAGCCTCCAGCCCATGACATTCGCGTCGCCATCGAACCCCGACCATCGTGCCCACGAAGCCCTGCGCCTGCTCGGCCCCGCGCCCGCCAACTGGGTGCCCGCGCACGAAGGCGTGGACCACAACGTGCTCATCGTGGGCAGCGGCCAGAGCGGCAGCGCCTTCGCGTTCGCGCTGCAGCGCGCGGGCATCGGCGGCGTGAGCGTGATCGACGCGGCCGGGGGCGCCTCGCAGGCGGGCGTGTGGCTCACGCGGGCGCGCATGCACAAGCTGCGCACGCTGAAGAACCTGGTCGGGCCCGAGGGCCCGGTGTCGGCGCTGGGCTTCCAGGCCTGGTACGAGGCGCGCCACGGGCAGGAAGCCTACGCCGCCATCGATCGCATCGGCCGCACCGACTGGGCCGCGTACCTCGACTGGTTCCGCGGCATCACCGGCACCACGGTGCGCTACCACACGCGGCTGGTGCGCTTCGAGCCGGTGCCTGACGGCGCCGTGCCGCACTTCAGGCTGCATCTGGAGGTGAACGGCGCGCCGCGCACGGAAACGGCGCGCAAGCTGATCTTTGCGAACGGCGTGGCCGGCAGCGGCGCGCCCTTCATTCCCGAGCTGCTGTCGACCGCCGTGAGCCAGGGCCTGGCGGCCCACACGGGCCATGCGATCGATTTCGCGGCGCTCTCGGGCAAGACCGTGGCGGTGATCGGCGGTGCCGCGTCGGCCTTCGATGCCGCCGCGGTGGCGCTCGAAAACGGCGCCGCGGCCGTGCACCTGTTCTCGCGCCGCGACCGCATCGCCGCCACGCCGGTGGCGCGCGTGCGCGGCTACCCCGGCTTCTACGACAACTACCTGTCGCTGCCCGATGCCACGCGCTGGCACCACGCGGCGCGCTACCGCCGCCTGGGCACCACGCCGCCACCCGATTCGGTGCAGCGGGTGCTGGCCTTTTCGAACTTCCACCTGCACGTGGGCGCGCCGTGGCAGGGCGCGCAGGTGCAGGGCCGGCAGGTGGTGGCCTCGGTGCACGACGAGCGCTTTCACTTCGACTTCGTGATCGCCGGCACCGGCTACACGCACGAGCTCTCGCAACGCCCCGAGCTGGCCGGCATCGCCGACCTGGTGCTGCGCTGGCGCGACCGCTACCAGCCCGAGGCGCACGAGCGCGACGACGAACTGGGCGCCGCGCCGTACCTGGGCGCGGGCCTGGAATACATCGAGAAAACGCCGGGCAGCGCGCCCTGGCTGCGCGACATCCACACCTACAACCCCGGCGGCTTTGCCACTACCGGGCTGCCGCTGGGCGATGTGCCGAGCATTCGCGGCTATGTGCCGGCGGTGGTGCGGCGCATCAGCGAAGACCTGCTGCACGCCGACCTGGCGCTGCACGAGGCGCGCACCCGGGCCGAGGTGCCGGCCGATTTCGGCGAGGAGTTCTACGCCAGTGCACTGTGGCAGCGCGGGGCGCAGAAGCTGGCGGCCTGACCCTCCGCGCCGCGCCTTGTGCCCCGCGGGCGCGAGGCGCGGCGCAGTGCGTCAGCGCAAGGTGATGCCCGCCGTCTGGATGGTCTTGGCGTAGCGCACGCGCTCGCCGGCCAGCGTGCGCGCCATGTCGGCGGGCGTTCCGCCGGCCACCTTGAAGCCCATGTCTTCCAGCTTCGCGCGGGTGTCGGGCGACGCGATCACGGCCTCGATGTCGCGGTTGATCTTCGCCACCACCGCGGCGGGCGTGCCCGCGGGCGCGAAGTAGCCCTGCCAGCTTTCCACCGAGAAGCCGGGCAGGCCGGCCTCGGCCATGGTCGGCACGTCGGGCAGCGCGGCGGAGCGGTAGGGCGTGGTCACGGCCAGCGCGCGCAGCTTGCCGGCGCGCACGTGGTCGGTCACGGCCGCCAGGGTGATGAGCGTGGCGTCCACATGGCCGGCCAGCACGTCGAGCGTGGCCGGCCCGCCGCCGGAGTAGGGGATGTAGTTGACCTGCGCGCCGGTGTCCTGCGCGATCATTTCGTGCGCCACGTGGGCGATGCCGCCGTTGCCCGGCAGCCCGAGGCTGATCGACTGCGGCCTAGCCTTGGCGCGCGCGAGGTAGTCGCGGAAGTCGGTGATGCCCGTCTTGGGGTTCACCACCAGGATCTGCGGGTTCACCACCGCCTTGATGACCGGGGTGAAGGCCTTCTGGCCATCGTAGGGCAGGCGGTCGAAAAGAATGCCATTGAGCGTCAGGCCTTCGCCCTGCTGCAGCAGCGTGTAGCCGTCGGCCGGGGCCTTGGCCACGCGGGCCGCGCCGATGGTGCCGCTGGCGCCGGCCAGGTTCTCGACCACCACCGACTGCCCCCAGCGCTCGGTCAGGCCCTGCGCGATGAGCCGCGTGAGCTTGTCGGCGCTGCCGCCGGCGGCCACGGGCACCACGATGTGGACGGGTTTGGAGGGGAAGCCGGCCGCGTCGTCGGCGGCATGCGCCAGGGCGCTGAAGCCGCCGAAGCCACTGAAGGCCAGCGCCAGCGCGCCCAGCATGGCGCGGCGCGGCGCGGCCGGGACGAGAAGAGGGGAGTTTGTTGTCATGTGCCGGCCAATCTAGGAGCCGCGCCGGCCGTGTCCAACGAAGCAAACCGGATATGCGTAGAAGAAAAACTTCGTTGGGCGCGCGCGGTGGCCGGCTTAGCCTGACTGTCGAATTGCCTTCCTGCCCCCCAGAAAGTCCCCCCATGAGCCTCTCCGACCTCCCCGTGGAAACCGCGGGCAACGACATTGCCAGCGCGCGAGCGCGCGCCATCGACGCCTTCCTGGCACAGGCCCGCGGGCTGCTCGCTGATAAGGGTGACGCAGCCGACAAGCCCACCCTGCAGGCCGTGGCCGACGCGCTGATTGCGCTCGGCCAGCAGAAGTCGCTGTTCCCCGCCGCCCACTTTCCCATCGACGCGGCGCGTCCCGCGCAGGTCTACCGCCTGGCCGAAGACGCCGACGGCGGCTTCGCGCTGTACCTGTCGGCCGGCCTGGCGGGCAAGGCCCAGCCGCCGCACGACCACACCACCTGGGCCGTGATTGCCGGCGTGGAAGGCAACGAGCGCAACGTGCTCTACCGCCGCGAAAAAACCGCCGAGCCCGCGCGCGACGCGCTGGTGCAGACCGCCACCGTCGACGTGGCCGCCGGCAGCGCCGTGGTGCTGCTGCCCGACGACGTGCACACCATCGAGCTCATCGGCGGGCAGGACGGTCGCCACCTGCACTTCTATGGCCGCGCGCTGCAGCTGCTCGACCGCCGCGTGGTGTTCGAAGGCAAGGAGGGCGGCAGCTTCAGGCACTTTGCGCCGCCCAAGAACATCCGCCACCCGGCCACCACACCGCAGGCGCTGAAGGCCGCGCTGGCCGACGGCGAGGAGATCGCGCTGCTCGACGTGCGCGAGACCGGCGTGTTCGTGCGCAGCCACATCCTGCTGGCCGCCTCGGCGCCGCTGTGGCGGCTGGAGGTGCAGATCGACCGGCTCGTGCCGCGCCGCGGCACCCGCATCGTGCTGGCCGACGCCGACGAATCGCTCGCGCACGAGGCCGCCTCCAAGCTGGTGCGCCTGGGCTGGCGCAACGTGTCGGTGCTGGCCGGCGGCGCCGAAGGCTGGGCGGCGGCGGGCTACGAGCTGTTCAGCGGCAGCAACGTGCCGAGCAAGGCCTTCGGCGAGGTCATCGAGCACCAGAAGCACACGCCCTGGATCTCGGTGGACGACCTGCACGCCCGCGTGCAGCGCGGCGACGACATCGTGGTGGTCGACAGCCGCACGCCCGAGGAGTTCGCCGACTTCAGCCTGCCGTTCGCGCACAGCCTGCCGGGCGCCGAGCTGGTCTACCGCATCCAGGAACTCGCGCCCCGGCCCGAGACGCTGGTGGTGGTGAACTGCGCCGGCCGCACGCGCAGCATCGTGGGCGCGCAGACGCTCATCGACGCGGGCATTCCCAACAAGGTGGTGTCGCTCAAGGACGGCACCATGGCCTGGCTGCTGGCCGGCCGCGAGCTGGCCCACGGCCGTGCGGCGCCGCTGCCCGAGCCGGGCGAGCAAACGCGCCAGAGCGCCCGTGCGCGGGCCGAGGACGTGGCCGCGCGCGCCGGCGTGCGCCGCATCGACGCCGCCACGCTTGCGCGCTTCCAGGCCGAGGCCGAGGCCGACGAGCGCTCGCTGTACCGCTTCGACGTGCGCACCCGCCAGGAGTACGAAGCCGGCCACCTCGAAGGCTGGCGCTGGGCGCCGGGCGGCCAGCTGGTGCAGGCCACCGACGAGTACGTGGGCACGCGGCGCGCGCGCATCGTGCTGGCCGACTGGGACGGCGTGCGCGCGCTGACCACCGGCGCGTGGCTCGCGCAGCTGGGCGGGCACGAGGTGTTCGTGCTGTCGCCGCCCGCCTTGCCCGTGCGCGTGCTCGGCCCCGAGCCGGTGCGCGTGCTGGCATTGCGGGCCTTCACCCCCGACATCGCGCCGCGCGAAGCCGCCGCGGCGCTGGAGGCCGGCAAGGCCGTGGCCTTCGACGTGGAGCGCCGCTCGGCCTTCGAGCGCCGGCACATCGCGGGCGCGCGCTTCGCGGTGCCCGACCGTCTGCAGGAGTTCACCGCCGACCTGCCCGCGTCGCAGGTCGTGGTGCTCACGTCGTCCGACGGCGTGCTGGCACGCACCGTGGCGGCCGAGCTGGCCGCCCGCACCGGGCTCACCGTGCGCGCCATCGCGGGTGGCACGCAGGCCTGGAGCGCCGCGCGCCTGCCCACCGCCACCGGCCCCGAAGGCGTGCTGACCGGCGACGACGACCATTGGTACAGCCCCTACGCGCATGCCGACCTGGCCAAGCGCGACGCCGGCTTCCAGCAGTACCTGGACTGGGAAATCGGCCTGGTCGCGCAGCTCGAACGCGAAGGCGACGTGGGCATCCGGCTGGTCAAGGCCAGCGAGGCGGCAGCGTCATGAACCTGCGCAGCGCGAGCCGCACGCTGGTGCGCACGGCCTGGCAGGCCGTGCCGACCGTCATCGGCGTGATTCTTCTCAACTTCGTCCTGATGCAGTGGATTCCGGGCGACGCCGCCGACGTGGTGGCCGCCGAATCGGGCTCGGCCACCGCGGAGAGCATGGCGCAGCTGCGCACGCACTTCGGGCTCGACCTGCCGGTCATCCAGCAGCTGTTCGCCTACCTGAACAACCTGGCGCACTTCAGCCTCGGCGTTTCTCCGCGCTACAACATGCCGGTGGTGTCGCTCATCGGCGCGCGACTGGGCAACACGCTGTTGTTGATGATCACGGCGCTGGCCTTCGCGCTGGCCATCGGCATCGCCGCGGGCACGGTCATGGCCACGCGCGTGGGCCGTTGGCAAGACCGCACGCTCTCGGTGCTGGCGCTGCTGCTGTATTCCACGCCGGGCTTCTGGCTGGGGCTGATGGCCATCGTGCTGTTCTCGGTGCACCTGGGCTGGCTGCCCACCGGCGGCAGCGAGAGCATCGGCGCGGGCTACACCGGGTGGACGCACGTGGTCGACGTGGCGCGGCACCTGGTGCTGCCGGCGCTGGCCATGGCCGGGTTCTACATCGCCATCTTCTCGCGCCTCACGCGCGCCGCGATGCTCGAGGTGGCGCGGCAGGACTTCGTGCGCACGGCCGAGGCCAAGGGCCTGCACCCGTGGACGGTCAATCTGCGCCACATATTGCGCAACGCGCTCATTCCGGTCACCACGGTGGCGGGCATGCACTTCGGCACGCTGCTGGGCGGCGCGGTGGTGGTCGAGACGGTGTTCAGCTGGCCCGGCCTCGGCCGCCTGGCCTTCGACTCGGTGGCGGGGCGCGACTACACCGTGCTGCTGGGCGTGCTGCTGATGTCGTCGCTGCTGGTCATCGTGGCGAACATGCTGGTCGACCTGCTGCACGCCTGGCTCGACCCGCGCATCCAGGTGCGCTGAAGCGCACCCGCGGTTGCTTTTTCTTCTTCTCTCGAATTCCAGGCTTTCAAAGCGCTCGATGTCCACACCTTTCACACTCGATTCCGCTATCGCGAATCCGCCGGCGCATCCGCCGGCGCATCCACCAGTGCGTCGCACCGAACCGCCCGCAGCACCGGTTGCGCCGGTTGCATCTGTCGCCGCCAAGGCCGCGGTCGATGCCAAGCCCCTCTCCAGCCGCCACGCCGCGCTGCGCGCCTTCCTGCGCAACCCTGCGGCGGTGGCGGGCGTGGTGTTGCTCGTGTTCATGCTCGTGCTGGCGCTGCTCGCGCCGTGGCTTTACCCGGGCGACCCGCTCGACATGGTCGCGCCGCCGCTGCTGTGGCCGGGCCAGGACGCGGCCTATCCGCTGGGCAGCGACTCGCTGGGCCGCGACGTCATCGCCGGCATCGCGCACGGTGCGCGCGTGTCGCTCGCGGTGGGCGTGGTGGCCGCGGTGCTGAGCCTGGTGATCGGCGTGCTCGTGGGCGCCACCGCCGGCTACTTCGGTGGCCGCATCGACGACGTGCTGGTGCGCATCACCGAGCTGTTCCAGACCATGCCCTCGTTCCTGTTCGTGATCGTGGTGGTGGCCATCGGCCAGCCCTCGGTGCCGGTGATCGTGTTCGCCATCGGCCTGGCCTCGTGGCCGGTCATTGCGCGGCTGGTGCGCGCCGAGTTCCGCGCGCTGCGCGAAACCGAGTTCGTGCTCGCCGCCCGCAGCCAGGGCTTCAGCCACGCCCGCATCATCTTCCAGGAGATGCTGCCCAACGCCTTGCCCCCGGTGATCGTGACCACGTCGGTGCTGGTGGCGAGCGCCATCCTCATCGAGTCGGCGCTGTCCTTCCTGGGCATGGGCGACCCGAACGCGGTGTCGTGGGGCAGCATGATCGGGCAGGGGCGCGAGCTGCTGCGCACGGCGTGGTACCTCACGGCGTTGCCGGGTGGGGCCATCGTGCTGACGGTGCTGGCGTTGAACCTCGTGGGCGATGGGCTCAACGATGCGTTCAACCCGCGGTTGCGGGGGCGTTGAGATGAAGAACGGTTCGTCGGTTCGTTTGCGTGGCAGTCGTTCAGGGCACGATCGCGCCGGCCTGTTTACCCGTCCTGAAGGACAGAACCAAAAATCCTCGGGCCCACTGAAATGGCACTAGACCCAGTCACCACCACCCCGCCGCTGCTCGACGTACGCGGCCTCGACGTTTTCTTTCACGGATCGAACGGCCCCATCCAGGCGGTTCGAGGCCTGGACCTGACCCTGCAGCGCGGCGAAACGCTGGCGCTCGTGGGCGAGTCGGGCTGCGGCAAGTCGACCACCGCGCTCGCGCTGCTGAGGCTGCTCGCGCCCGGCGCGGTGCTGCGCGGCAACATCCACTTCGACGGGCGCGACATCCTCGCGCTGTCGCCGGCGCAGTTGCGCGAAGTGCGCGGCCGCGAAATCGCGATGATCTTCCAGGAGCCGATGACCTCGCTGAACCCGGTGCACACCATCGGCGCGCAGATCGAGGAAACGCTGCGGCGTCACGAAAAGCTCTCGGCGCTCGCGGCACGCAAGCGGGCCATCGAGCTGCTCGACCTCGTGCGAATTCCCGAGCCGCACCAGCGCATCGACGACCACCCGCACAACCTGTCGGGCGGCCAACGCCAGCGCGTGATGATCGCCATGGCCGTCGCCTGCAAGCCGCGCCTGCTGGTGGCCGACGAGCCCACCACCGCGCTGGACGTGACCATCCAGGCGCAGATTCTCGAACTGCTCGACGGCCTGCGCCGCGAGCTCGACATGGCGCTGCTGCTCATCACGCACGACCTGGGCCTGGTCGCGCAATGGGCCGACCGCGTGGCCGTGATGTACGGCGGCGAGAAGGTCGAGGAGGCGCCCACATCAAAGCTCTTCGCCGCGCCCGCGCATGCGTACACCCGCGGCCTGCTCGGCGCGTCGTTGCACGCGGGCAGCTCGCTGCACTACGCCGATGCGCGGCTGCCGGAAATCCAGACGCGGCTCGACCCCGTGACCGGTGTGCGCGACTTCGCGTTGCACGTGCCCGTGCCGAGTTCGACCGTGCGCGCCTTGCCCGTGCGTGCTGCCGCGGGGGAGCCGTTGTTGTCGGTGCAGGCGCTGCGCACCGACTACCCCAAGCGGGGCGGTGGCGTGCTGCATGCGGTGGACGGCGTGTCGTTCGACATTCGCGCGGGGGAAACGGTCGGGCTGGTGGGCGAGTCGGGCTGCGGCAAGTCGACGCTGTCGCGCACGCTGCTGCGGCTGGTGAACCCGGCGTCGGGGCGCATCGTGTTCGACGGGACCGACATCGCGTCGCTGCCGGAAAAGGCGCTCAAGCCCTGGCGGCGTCGTGTGCAGATGGTGTTCCAGGACCCGTACGCGTCGCTGAACCCGCGCCGCAGCGTGTTCGACATCATCGAGTCGGTGGTAAAGGTGCACGGCGTGTCGGACCGCGCGGAGCGGCGCAACCGCATCGCGGCCATCCTCGAGCGCGTGGGGTTGCCGGCGGACGCGGGGCGGCGGTTTCCGAACGAGTTCTCGGGAGGGCAGAGGCAGCGCATCGGCATCGCACGTGCGTTGGTGCTGCGGCCTTCGCTGGTCGTGCTCGACGAGCCGGTGTCGGCGCTCGATGTGTCGGTGCAGGCGCAAATCCTGAACCTGCTGGTGGAGCTGAAGGAGGACTTCGGGCTGTCGTACCTGTTCATCTCGCACGACCTGTCGGTGGTGCGCTACATCGCCGACCGCGTGATGGTGATGAACAAGGGCCAGATCGTGGAGACCGGAAGTCACCGGGACATCTGGGACCGGCCGCAGCATCCGTATACGCGCAGCCTGATTGCTGCTGTGCCTGGGGGGGAGCAGCGGAAGGCTGCTTGATTTCTTTAGCCCTGCGAGGGCTGCTGGCCGGGTCTCGCCCCGGCGGGCGACTTACTTTCTTTTGCTTCGCCAAAAGAAAGTAAGCAAAGAAAAGGCGACCCCACTGTCTG
>NZ_JBFUPJ010000023.1:0-95751 GCF_041355175.1 Variovorax sp. RCC_210
CCGACAGAAACGACGATCCACGTCACCCAGTGGACGTGCCGCGACGACGGCAGCACGCAAGTACCCATCGGCAGGCCGATCAGCGAGACACAGGCGTACGTGCTGGACGCGAGCCTCAACGAAGTGCCTGCCGGCGTCGCTGGAGAGTTGTATCTGGGCGGCGTCAACCTTGCGCGCGGCTACCTGAAGCGGTCAGGCCTTACTGCTGAGCGGTTTGTAGCGGCCAATGATGGACAACGCCTGTACCGCACGGGCGACCTGGTCCGTTGGAACAACGAGGGCCAGCTGGAGTACCTGGGCCGCATCGACCACCAGGTGAAGGTTCGCGGCTTCCGCATCGAGCTGGGCGAGATCGAAGCCCAACTCCAAGCCCAGCCCGAAGTGCGAGAAGCAGTCGTCATAGCAAACGAAGCAAGGCTCGTCGGCTACGTCTCCGGCAACAACATCGACACGGCAACGCTAAGGGAGCGACTGGGCGAAGCGCTGCCCGACTACATGGTCCCCAGCGTCATCATGGTCCTCGACGCACTCCCACTGAACGCGAACGGCAAGGTCGACCGCAAGGCGCTCCCCGCACCGGAGTTCACGAACGACAGAGCTTATGAAGCGCCAGAAGGCGAAGTCGAGCAAGCGCTTGCAACTATCTGGTCCGAAGTCCTGAACGTGCCCCGCGTAGGCCGCACCAACAATTTCTTCGAACTGGGCGGTCACTCATTGCTGGCGCTTCGTTTGCTGGAAAGCGTGCGCGCGAAGGGCTGGACCGTTCAGGTGCGAACGCTGTTCCAGCACCCGCAACTCGCGGCCTTCGCCCAAGCTCTGCTCCAAGAGCAGGGGCGCGTCGAAGTGGTCGTGCCGCCGAACCGCATTCCCGAGGTCTGCGAAGCCATCGAGCCCGGCATGCTGCCATTGATCGATCTTGACGCCGCACAGATTGCACGCATCGAATCCGCTGTCCCCGGCGGCGCCTCGAACATCCAGGACATCTATCCGCTGGCCCCATTGCAAGAGGGCATGCTGTTCCATCATCTGCTGCAGACCGCAGGTGATGCGTACATCACCTCGCATTCACTGAGCTTCGACAGCAAAGAACGGCTGGAGCGCTTCACCGCCAGCTTCAATCAGGTCATCGCCCGCCATGACATCCTGCGCACTGCCGTGCTGTGGGAAGGCTTGAAAGAGCCGGTACAGGTCGTGCATCGCCATGCCGAGCTGAAGCTGCAGTGGCTTGGCGTCGAGTCTTCCAAGGCGGCTGAGCAGCTGAATGCCCATGTCGATCCGGCGCACTACCGCATCGACGTGCAGCAGGCACCGATGATCCGCGCCGTCGCGGCCTATGACCCGGTGCAGGGACGCTGGCTGCTGCAGCTGCCCAGCCACCACATGGTGCTCGACCACACGACGCTGGACTTCCTGATCGAGGAAATCTCGCTGATCCAACAGGGACGCTACGAGGACTTGCCCGAACCGATTCCCTTCCGGAACTATGTCGCCCAGGCCCGCCTCGGCGTGAGTCAAGCGGAGCACGAAGCCTTCTTCACCCAGATGCTGGGCGATGTGGACGAGCCGACGGCTCCCTTCAATCTTCTCGATGTGCAAGGCGACGGCACGCGAGTAGAAGAGGCAAGACTGAAGCTCGAACCGCAACTTGCGCAGCAGATCCGACGCGAAGCGCAGCGCCACGGCGTGAGCGCAGCCACGTTGTTCCATCTGGCCTGGGCCTTGGTGTTGGCCAAGACGACGGGCAAGGACGATGTCGTGTTCGGGACCGTGCTGTTCGGCCGGATGCAAGGCGGAGACGGTGCCCAACGCGCACTGGGCCTGTTCATCAACACGCTGCCGCTGCGCGTGAAGCTCGGCGCACAGGGCGTGGCCCAGTGCGTGAAGGAAACCCACGCAGCACTGACCCAGCTTCTTCACCACGAGCACGCCAACCTCTCATTGGCCCAGCGCTGCAGCGCGCTACCGGGTGGCACGCCGCTGTTCTCCGCATTGCTCAACTACCGCTACAGCCCCGAACCCGAAATGCCCGAAGGCCAGGAAGCCACGCCGGCCTGGGAAGGCATGGACGACCTCGGCGGCCAGGAGCGCACGAACTATCCCTTCGGCATGTCCGTGGACGACCTGGGCGAGGGCTTCGAGCTCGTGGCACAGATTCATGAAGCAGTGGACGCGCAGCGCATCTGCGGTTTCATGCGCATGGCCGTCGATGGCATCGTGGCCGCGCTGGAGACGCGTCCTGCGCAGCCGGTCCGCGAACTGGTCGTGCTTTCGCGCGTCGAGCGTGACCAGCTTGCAGCCTGGGGCGCGCAGCGCCAAGGCCACACAGATGAAATCAATGGCGCGCCGATCCACCACCTGATTGAACGCCACGCGCACGCCAGACCCCAAGCACCCGCGCTGGCCTTCGGCGACGAAGCCCTGAGCTACGGCGAACTCAACGCACGTGCCAACCGGCTCGCACACCGCCTGATCGCGCTGGGCGTGAAGCCCGAGAGCCGTGTCGGCATCGCGGTGGAGCGCTCCATCGAAATGGTCGTGGGCATCCTGGGCGTCCTCAAGGCCGGCGGCGCCTATGTCCCCCTGGACCCCGAGTACCCGGCGGACCGCCTGGCCTACATGGTGCAAGACAGCGGCATCGAACTGCTGCTGACCCAGAGCCATCTGGGTTCTTTGCCGGGCGCCGAGTCGGTCCACGTCCTGGCACTGGACATGCTGGACACTTCCACGGAGTCCGAAGCAGACCCTGATGTGAACACCCACGGCGAGAACCTCGCCTACGTCATCTACACCTCGGGCTCTACAGGTCGCCCCAAGGGCGCGCAGCTGTGCCACCGCAACGTGACGCGCCTGCTGCAGGCCACCGAGCCGTGGTTCGGCTTCGGCGAGCACGACGTCTGGACGCTGTTCCACTCCTACGCCTTCGACTTCTCGGTGTGGGAGATCTTCGGTGCGCTGTGCACCGGGGGCAAGCTGGTGGTGGTGCCGTTCTGGGTGAGCCGCTCGCCGGAAGATTTTCTTCAGCTGCTTCGCGCGCAACGCGTGACGGTGCTCAACCAGACGCCCTCGGCCTTCGGGCAGCTGGTGGCGTTGCCGCAGACCTACAAGAACGAGAAAAACGAGAAAAACGAGCAGAACGACCTGGCGCTGCGCGTGGTGATCTTCGGCGGCGAAGCGCTGGACCCGCAGCGTCTGCGGCCCTGGATGGCGCACTTCGATGACGACAGGCCGCAGCTGATCAACATGTACGGCATCACCGAGACGACGGTGCACGTGACGTACCGCCGGATCACGCAGGCGGACCTGGGGCAGCAGCGCAGCCCGGTGGGCGTGGCGATCGCGGACCTGGGCATGCAGGTGCTGGACGGCGAACTGGGGTTGGTGCCGATGGGGGTGGCGGGCGAGCTGTATGTGAGCGGCGAAGGGCTGGCGCGCGGCTACCTGAAGCGCGCAGGGCTTACGGCTGAGCGGTTCGTGGCGGCCAACGATGGACAGCGCCTCTATAAAACAGGCGACCTGGTGCGCTGGAACAACGAGGGCCAACTGGAATACTTGGGCCGAATCGACCACCAGGTGAAGGTGCGGGGCTTCCGTATCGAGCTGGGAGAGATCGAGGCGCAGCTGCAGGCGCAGCCAGAAGTGCGAGAAGCGGTCGTCGTGGCAAACGAAAGCCCCGCGGGCACAAGACTGGTCGGCTATGTCGCTGGCAACAGCATCGACACGGGAGCGCTGAGGCAGCGCCTGGGTGAAGCGCTGCCTGACTACATGGTCCCCAGCGTCCTCATGGTCCTCGACGCACTCCCGCTGAACGCCAATGGCAAGGTAGACCGCAAGGCGTTTCCCGCACCGGAGTTCACGAGCGACAAAGCGTACGAAGCGCCAGAAGGCGAAGTCGAGCAAGCGCTTGCAACCATCTGGGCCGAGGTACTGAACGTGCCCCGCGTAGGCCGCACCGACAACTTCTTCGAACTCGGCGGCGATTCCATCGTGAGCCTCAAGCTCATGGCGCGCATCCGCGACAGGGTGCCGGGCGGCGGCTGGCTGTCGCTCATCGACGTGCTGCAGAGCGCGTCGCTGCAGGACCTGGCTGCGCGCCTGCGCCAGAAGTTCGCGCAGGAGCACAACGCCGTCTGCTTGAGCGCCACCGGCGCGGGAACGCCGCTGTATTGCCTGCCGGGCCTCATGGTCAACTCGCGCGAGTTCCTGCCGCTGGCGCAGGCGCTGCAGGACGATCGACCGGTGTACGGTTTTGCGTGCCATGTCTTCACTCGCAACCGCTGGCGCGGCTTCGACGTGCAGGCCATCGCGGCGGAGTACGCCGGCTTCATCGCGGCAACGGCTTCGCAGGCGCGCTGCGCGCTGCTTGGCTGGTCCTCCGGTGGCGAGCTGGCGGTCGAAGTGGTGCGGCAACTGCGGGGCAGGGGCATCGAGATCGAGTTCGTCGGCATGGTCGACGTGTTCGAGAACGAACCGCTGCAGCCGTCGCGCACCCTGAACGACGCGCAGCGCGGCGAGGCCGAGCAGGCCCTGGCCGCCTGGCTGGCGCGCTCCGACATGGCCTCGCGCTGGCACGCGCTGCTGGCGCGCATGGACGAGACCGAGCGTGACTTCGTGCGCGAGCAGGTGCTGTTCGCCGCGCGCGAGTTTCCGCTCGACGGCCCGGGCGAGGAAGCGCTCGAATGCGAGATGTGGATCCGCCTGGACAAGCGCGTGCGTGCGCGGCGCGCCAACGCGGAGCGCATCGAGACGCCGGTGCATGTCTTCCTGGCCGACGCGTCGCTCAAGGAGCATGGCGTGCTGCGCAACTGGTCGGACAGCGCCGCGGTGCTGTCGACGGAGATCGTGCCCGACGCGGACCACCTGAGCATCGTTCGCCATCCGCGGATGCTGGCGAGCCTGAAGCGGCACCTCGCGCAGGCGCAGGTGTCTGCCTAGCAAAAGAGCAGGAAAAGCAGGAGAAAGGAAGCGGGCTCCGGCCCGCGAACCAAAGAAAAAGCGGCCTTCACGAATGAAGGCCGCTTTTCTTGCGTGTTCGACCCCGCCCGCAGCCGGCCGGTCTCGGCCGGCTGGGTGCTCAGAAGCGGTAGGTCGCCGTCGCCACCACCTTGCGCAGCTCGCCGTAGCGGCAGCTGCCGGAGCTGCAGTTGCTGATGTAGGTCTTGTTGGTCAGGTTGCGCAGGTTCAGCGCCAGGCTCCAGCGCTGCCAGTCGTAGCCCACCAAGCCATCGACCACGGTGTACGACGGCACCTTGGCGCCCGCGGATTCCTGGTAGCCATGGTTGGACCCCATGAAGCGCGCACCCAGGCCCACCTTGATGCCCGAGTCGAAGCGGTAGTCGCTCCACACCGACAGCTGGTTCCTCGACACGGCCTGCATCTGCTTGCCGATCTCGCTCTCCGTGCTGCTGGCCGTGACGATGGCCTTGGGCGTGTAGGTGTAGGCGGCCACCACGTTCATGTTCTTCACCGGCTGGAATGCGGCCTCCAGCTCGAGCCCGCGCACCAGGATCTCGCCTGTCTGCTTGGGCAGGAAGTCCGCGGTGTAGGTGATGTAGTTCTTGCGGCGCAGGTCGAAGATCGCGGCGCTGTACTTGCTCTTGCCGTCCAGCGGCTGGTAGCGCACGCCCACCTCGTACTGGCGGCCGGTCTCGGGCTTCAGCGGCTGGTTGGTCTCGGGGTCCAGCGTCGCCGTCGGCGAGAACGACTCCGAGTAGCTGAAATACGGAGCCCAGCCGCTCGGGTGCAGGTACACCAGGCCCGCGCGGCTGGTGAACTTGTGGTCCGAGAAGCGTGCGGTGGTGCCGTCGATGTAGCTGTTGTAGTCGGTGTGGGCGCTGTCGTAGCGCCCGCCCAGCGTGGCCACCCAGTTGCCCCACTTGATCTGGTCCTGCAGGTAGACGCCGGTCTGCGTCAGGCTGGTCTTGGCGTCGAACCAGGGGTCGGAGGGAACGACGTCGTTGGTGTACACCGGGTTGTAGCCGTCGATGCCCGAGACCGTGCCCGCGTTGTAGGTGCGCTGGTAGTTGCGCGAGCGCTGGGCGTCCAGGCCGAACAGGAAGGTGTGCTGCCAGTCGCCGAGCTTGACCTTGGCCTGTGCCTGGTTGTCGATGGTGAAGAGCCGCGCGCTTTCCTTGCTGCCGAACGGGAACCGGTTCAGCACGCGAAAGTTGGCCGGGTCTTCGGGCACGTCGGGGTTGACGACGGCGAAGTCGGCCTGGTTGTAGACCTGGCGGTAGTCGACCTTGATCGAGCCGTAGCGCACGTTCTGGCGCAGCGTCCAGGTGTCGTTCACGCGGTGGTCGAGCAGGTAGCCGACCATCCACTGGTCCTGGTTGAAGTGGTCGAAGCCCGGCTCGCCCACGTAGGTCTTCGGCGAGAAGCGGCCGTTGGGGTTGGGCAGCAGCGTGCCGACCTCGGGGAAGCTGCCGTAGGAGCTTCCGTCGCGAATGCGCAGGTAGTGCGACAGCACCGTGAGCGAGGTGTCGCTCGACGGGCGCCAGGTGATCGAGGGGGCCAGGAAGATGCGGTTGTTCGGCAGCCCGCTGCCTTCCAGCTTGGCGTCGCGCGCCAGTCCGGTGATGCGGTAGAGCACCTTGCCTTCGCTGTCCAGCGGGCCCGAGAAGTCGCCCGCGATCTGGCGGCGCGAGTTGTCGCCGAACTGCACCTGCAACTCGCGCAGGGGCTCCTCGGTGGGCCGCTTGCTGACCACGTTGATCATGCCGCCCGGGCCGGTCTGCCCATACAGCACCGACGACGGGCCGCGCAGCACCTCGATGCGCTCGGTGCCGTAGTTCTCGGTCTGCCAGATGGCCCAGCTGTTGTTGTTGCGCAGTTGCAGGCCGTCCAGGTAGTAGCCGGGCGTCTGCGCGTCGAAGCCGCGGATGATGGTCCAGTCGAAGCGCGAGTCCGCGCCCCAGGGCGACACATTGATGCCTGGTGTGTAGGCCAGCGCGTCTTTCAGCCGCAGCGCGCCGGTCGCCTCGATGAAGTCGGAGGTGACCACCGAAATCGACTGCGGCGTCTCGATGATGGGCGTGTCGGTCTTGGTGCCGGTGGCGTTGCGTTTGGCGACGTAGCCCTTCAGCGGGCCCGCGGCCGTCTCGGCGGCGCCTTCGGCCGTGACGGTGACCGTCGGCAGCGCGGACGAAGAGGCCGGCAGGTCGGCCGCGCGGCGGATGGCATAGCCGCCGTTCTCGGTGCGGGTGGCGCGCAGCGAGGTGCCCGCGAGCAGCGTGTCGAGGGCCTGGGCCACGGTGAGCCTGCCCGAGACCGCGCTGGAGCCGACGCCGGCCACCACGTCGCCGGCGGCGAACACCTGCACGCCGGTCTGGCGCGACAGCTCGTTCAGCGCGGCGGTCACCGGCTGGGCCGGCACGTTGATCTGGAACACCTGCACCGCGGCCCGCCCCGCCGTTTGCGCCACGGCAACGGGGCTCAGCAGGCCGAGGGCGGTTCCGAAGGCCGCCGCGAGCGCGGCATTCAGCAGGTGTTGGCGGGGCAGGGGACGCATAAGGCTAGGACTCCAGTGTTTCAAGGCAAGACGTATTCACGGTCGGGAGCGCATGTCAGCCCGATTTCCGGCCTCTGGCGCTTCTATGAGTAAGACGTTCGAACTCAAAAAACAGAGACACCCCGTCACGAATTTTTCGGACGCCGCGGTCCGCGCGCGCAGAAGCGCTCAGGTCCCGACGGCCTCGCGGTGCTGGCGCGCGTGGGCGTGGGCGTGAGCGTGCGAGCCGGGCGATCCCGCTGAAGCGGGCGCGTTGGGCGCAGTGGCCGAGGTGGCCGAATGCGGCGGCGTGGCCAGCAGCGCGCTGCCGATTTCCCCCGTGCGCACCGAGGTGACCGACAGCAGCGTGTCGCTCAGCCCGTGCGAGTCCTCGCAAGCGCCCTGCAGGTAGATGGCGGGGTGGAAGTCGGGCGTGGCTTGCAGCCGGTAGTGGCGGTCGACCGCGTGGTCGCCCAGCCAGGCCGCCAGCGGCGACAGCAGCGTCTTGTGGTGTTCCCGGGCGTACCCGGTGGCCAGCACCACGGCGTCGTAGCGCACGGTGCTTTCGCGCAAGGCGTTCTGGTCCCACAGCGTGAGGTGCACGCCGCCGGCGTCTGCCGCAACGCCGCGGATGTCGTGCCGGCGCAGCAGGCGCAGGCGGTCGCCGCCGGTCACGCGCTGCTGGTAGAAGGCCTTGAAGATCTGCTGGATCAGCTCCAGGTCGGCCACGGCGTAGTTGGTGTGCCAGAACTCGTCCAGCAGCGCGGCGCGCTCGTCGTCGGAGCGGCTGAAGGTGTAGTCGGTGAACTCGGCGTTGAAGATCTCGTTCACGAACGGGCTGTCGTCGGCCGGCCGAATGGAGCGCGCACGCGTGATGAGGTCGACCTGCGGCGCGCCCGGGCGGCCCTGCAGGTCCATGAAGATCTCCGCGGCGCTCTGGCCCGCGCCCACCACGGCCACCCGCCGCGCATGCCCGAGCTGCGCGATGTCCTGCAGGTAGCTGCTCGAATGGAACACGCGCGGGTCGTTCCTGAAGGTGCGAAAACTCTCGGGGATGTTGGCCATGCCGCCGATGCTCACCACCAGGTTGCGCGCCAGCCGCTCGACCAGCTTGCCCGCAGGGTCGCGCGAGCGCACGCGCAGCAGGGCCACCTCGCCGTTGCGCTCCTCGGGCAGCACCTCGAACACCTCTTCGCCGTAGGCGCAGGCGTCGTCGAACTGCCCGGCGGCCCACGACAGGTAGTCGTTGAACTCGTGGCGGCTCGGAAAGAAGCTCTTGAGGTTGACGAAGTCGGTGAGCCGGCCTTTTTCGTACAGGTAGTTGATGAACGTGAAGCGGCTGGTCGGGTTGCGCAGCGTGGCCAGGTCCTTCAAGAACGAGATCTGCATGTGGGCATGGTCCAGCAGCATGTGCGGGTGCCAGGCGAAGCTCGGCTGCTTCTCGATGAACAGCGCGTCCAGTGCGCGTGCGGCGTGGCGCTTTTCCTCGAGCGCGATGGCCAGCGCGATGTTGGACGGACCGAAGCCGACCCCGATCAGGTCATGGACGTGTTGCATTGAAGATCGACTCCTGTGGTTGAACAGGGCCCGGCGATTCGCCCGGGGCCCTTGCTGGACATGACGCGCCGCGCGGCCGGATGTTCATGCCTCGACCCTCTCGGCCAGCAAGGCCAGCCCCTGGTGCATGGCCGGAAACAGGCTGTGGTTGAAGTTGTTCCAGCGCAGCTCCAGGATCGATTCACCCGGCTCTATCTTCGTGTTCAGCACGTCGAAGATGACCTCGCCGGAGTCGATGCCGTTGTCGACGTAGTGGAACGACGCGCCGGTCATGCCCACGGGGGCGATGTCGACCGCTTCCATCGTCTGCCAGTCGACCACCCGCTTGCCCTGCGCGCCGTACAGCGCGTCGAGCGTGGCATGCGCGCCGCGGCGCTCGTAGGGCGACTCCAGCCGCGTGATGCCGGGGTGGATGTTGGCGATCCTGCGGTGAAACGGCGCACCCGGGCGCACCAGCTCGTCCAGGATCACCAGCAGCCCGTCGAGCAGGACCACGTCGGCTTCCAGCTGCACCAGCTTGTCGAACAGGCGGCGCTCGAAGTCGCTCTTGGCGCTCGGGCGCTCGGGCGCGTCCAGCGGCAGCTGACGGTAGGTGGAGGCAATCGGGTGCAGCATGTCGTTCAGCCGCTTGCCCTGGGTGCTCAGCTGCGCCGGAAAGATCCATTTCTTGCCGGGCTCGCATGCGAAGCCGTAGCCGTGCAGCGCCTTGCGGTCGCGCGGCGAGCTCGCGTCGTCGTCGTAGACGATGCCTTCCAGCGAATAGGCGTCGCCCAGCGGCGTGCGGTCCAGCGCCTCGGCGAGGTACTCGAGCGGCGACTTCATGTAGCGCTGCTCGCCCTTGTAGTCGATGAACTGGCCGGCCTGGTCGGCGGCCGCGTTTCTCAGGGACAGGATGTAGACGAGTCTGGTCTTGGACATGGGCGTGTGATGAAGTTGGAAGAAAACGGCTGCGCGGCGAGCCGGCGCAGCAAGGGTCAGGCGTCTTGCGCCTCGGCGCGGCCCTTGCGGTGCGCCGGGGCCAGGGGGCAGGGGCCGCAATGGCTTTCGCCGGGCAGCAGGTGGTTCAGGCAACAGTGGCGGTACAGCGTGAGGGTTTCGCGGCGGCCTTCGGGCGCCGGGCGCACCGGTGCTTGCACTTGAACCTGCCGCTGCGGCGCATACAGCGGGTGCGTGCGCTGCGGCTGCGGCCAGGTGGCGTCGCGCAGCAGCCGGTCGCGGTCCTGCGCGATGGGCGCCGCGCCGCCGGTGAGGGCCAGCGCCTCTTCCAGGATGGTCTCCAGGTGCCGGGCCGCATTGCTCCAGAGCACCTTCGGCGCGAGGCGCGTCAGCTGGCCGATCACGGCGAACAGCGGCGCCATGTGCTGCCAGAACATCGGCGCGTAGCGCTGCGCCGCCGAGGTGCCGGGCATGGGCCGGCCCAGCTCCCGGATGTGAAAGCCGAGCGGATCGCCGTCGTCGTCGAAGCGCACCCACACATGTTCCGGGTCGGCCGGAAAGGCGTGCTGCAGCACGCTGGCCGCCGCCACCATCGGCGGCAGCCACATGCCCAGGTATTCCAGGCTCCATGCGGATGCCACCGGCCGCAGGTCGCGCGTGTCCGCGCCCAGGTGGCGGGCCTGGCGGTGGAGCAGGTCGAGCAGCAACGGAGGCTGAGCAATCAGGTCGGCCACGCGCAGCGCGTCGGCCGGCGGCCGCGGCGCGCACTGCAGCGCCTCGCCATGGCGCGCATGGTCGCCCTGGAACAGCGGCTCCAGCAGCGCGATCATGGTCCGGGCTGCGGGGTGGCCCCAGGTGTGGCCCGGCCCGCGGCTTGGGCCGCGCCCCAGGGAACGAACAGGTGTCCGGGCGGCGGGCGAAATTCGGCGTGCATGAAGCTAGGACGCACGGCGCGCGCTGGTGTTCACGGCACCGCGCATGAACATTTCGCAGCCGAGCCCGTTGAGAGAGGAGCAGCCCGAAGCTGCCGGCGGCCGCGGCGCACAGCGCGGGCCGTCTTCCATTCGTTATGTGTCCGGCCGCAGGAAGGTTTGCCGCCGGGCCGCAGTCGCCCGCGGGCGGAAAGACCTTCGCATGACAACTTCGAACGGCAATGCCGCCGAGATCCGGCGCCTGCTGAAGCCATTCCTGCCGTGGATCGTGCTGTCGGCGGTCACCGGCATCGGCGCGGGCGCGGCGACGGTGTCGCTGCTGGCCACCATCAACCGCGTGCTGAACACGCCGGGCGGGCTGGCCGGTGGGCTGCTGCTGACCTTCGTGGCGTTGTGCGCGGTCTCGCTGCTCGGGCGCGTGATTTCCGACGTGTCCACCAACCTGGTCGGCCAGCGGCTGGTGTCGCAGGTGCGCAAGAACCTGGCCCAGAAGATCTTGTCGGCGCCCATCGACGCGCTGGAGCGCTACCGCACGCACCGGCTCATGCCGGTGCTGTCGCAGGACGTGGACATGATCAGCGACGTGGCCTTCGCGCTGTCGGAAACGCTCATTGCGCTGGCCATCGCGCTGGGGTGCCTGGCTTACCTGGCGGTGCTGTCGTTTCCGCTGTTCTGCATCCTGCTGGTGGCGCTGGTGCTGGGCGCGTCGATACAGATGCTGGCGCAGGCGCGCGGCGTGGCCGGCTTCTGGAAGGCGCGCGACTTCGAGGAGCAGCTGCACAAGGCCTACCGCGGCATCAGCGAGGGCGCCAAGGAGCTGCGCATGCACCGCTCGCGCCGCGCGCTGGTGTTCGGCGAGCAGATCGAGCGCATCGTGGACAGCATCCGCGTCATCAACAGCAGGGCGATCAACACCTACGTGATTGCCACGGCCTTCGGCTCGGCGCTGTTCTTCCTGCTGATCGCGCTCATCCTGGGCTGGGCGGCGTTTCGCAGCACCGATCCGGTGGTGCTGAGCGGTTTCGTGCTGGTGCTGCTGTTCCTGAAGGGGCCGATGGACCAGATCGCCGGCGCGCTGCCGGGCGTGGGCCGCGCCAAGGTGGCGTTCCAGCGCATTGCCGACCTGTCGACGCGCTTTGCCAGCCCCGAGCCGCACCTGCACCTGGACGGCGCGCCCGGTGAAGCCCACCTGCGCGACACCATCGAACTGCGCGGCGTGCGCTACGCCTTCGATGCGGCCGAAGGCAGCGAGCCCTTCGTGCTCGGCCCGATCGACCTGCGGCTGCAAAAGGGCGAGCTGGTCTTCGTGGTGGGCGACAACGGTTCGGGCAAGACCACCATGATCAAGTTGCTGCTCGGCCTCTATGCGCCGCAGGGCGGCGAGATCCTGGTCGACGGCAAGGGCGTGGCGCCCGAGGACCGCGACGACTACCGGCAGCTGTTCACCACCGTGTTCTCCGACTTCTACCTGTTCGAGGACCTGGTGAGCGACGGGCCCGCCGGTGCCGCGAGCACCGCCAAGGGCCTGCCCGAGGCGGCGCTGCCCTACCTGGAGCGCCTGGAGATCGCCCACAAGGTGTCGGTGAAGGACGGCTCCTTCACCACCACCGACCTGTCCACCGGCCAGCGCAAGCGCCTGGCCCTGGTGCACGCCTACCTCGAGGGCCGCCCGGTGCTGGTGTTCGACGAGTGGGCCGCCGACCAGGACCCGACCTTCCGCCATCTCTTCTATACCGAGCTGCTCCCCGAGCTGCGCGCCAAGGGGCACCTGCTGGTGGTGATCTCGCACGACGACCGCTACTTTCACCTGGCCGACCGCGTCATCACCATGCGCGCCGGCCGCATCGCGGAAGACCGGCCGCGCACCCGACTCGAAAGCCTGGCCGCATGAACGAGCAAGCGCAGGCATGGCCACTGGCGCAGGGCCCGCAACGACCCGCCTTCATGGCGCAACTGCGCGCGGCCCAGCTGCGGCCGTCGGTGGTTCGCCTCTGCGTGCTGCAGACGCTGGCGGACGCCGGCACCGAGGCGCAACGCGGCGAGGAGGTGTTCCGCCGCATGCTGCTGCGCGGAACGTCCGTGAGCCTGACCACCGTGTACCGCATCCTGAAGGAGTTCGAGCACAACGGCCTGATCGTGCGCGAATGGGTGCGCAGCCGCGGCGGTGCGCTCGCGGTGTTTCGCTACAGAGCGCCCGATACCGATTCAGGCGCGGTGCGCATGCGCTGCGGCGGTTGCGGCGTGGTCGCCGAGGTCGACGACCGCGACCTGCACGAGGTGCTGATGCGGGTCGCGGCGAGCCGGGGGCTGCCGGCGCAGGGCGCGTTCGACGTGCAGATCCACGGCCCCTGCGCGGCATGCCGCCATGCGGGCGCTGCGAAGGCCACGACGGGCGAGCGGGAAAGCATGCCATCCGGTGCGTCCGCGGGCGCCACCGGCATGCTGCCGCTGTCGGGCTTTCATGCCCGGCCGCGCAGCCAGCGTCTTTCTGCTTAGCGGGGTGCCGATTTGAAAGGTGCCAGCAAAGGCGCCGGGCGCCGCTACGTGGTGGGCCTGGTGCTGGTGTCGCTTGTGGCTGTGGCTGTGGCTGTGGCTGGGGTGGCTGGGGTGGCCGGCGCCAGCTTCTGGGCCCGCGGCGCGGGCGCGGACGTGGCATCGGTGCCCGTGGCACGCACCACCATCGAGTCGAGCGTCACGGCGCTCGGCGTGCTGCAGCCGCGCCACTATGTGGACGTGGGCGCCCAGGTGTCGGGGCAGGTCATGGCGCTGCACGCGCAGCCCGGCGACGTGGTCGCCAAAGGGCAGTTGCTGGTCGAGATCGATCCCAGCGTGCAGCAGGCCACGGTCGACGCGGGCCGCGCCTCGCTGGCCGGGTTGCGGGCCCAGCGCGACGAGCAGCGCGCGCAGCACCGGCTCGCGCAGCAACAGCAAACGCGCCAGCGGCAGATGGCGGCCGACGGCGCCACGCGCGACGAAGACGTGCAGGCCGCCGAGGCCGCGCTGGACACCGCGGCCGCGCGCGTGCGCAACTTCGAGGCGCAGATCGCGCAGACCCAGGCCACGCTCAAGGCCGACGAGGCGCGCCTGGGCTACACCCGCATCTACGCGCCCATTGCTGGCACGGTGGTGTCGGTGGAGGCGCGCGAGGGCCAGACGCTCAACGCCACCTACCAGACGCCCAATGTGCTGCGCATTGCCGACCTGTCGGCGATGACGGTGTGGTCCGAGGTGTCGGAGGCCGACGTGCGCCGCATCAAGGCGGGCATGCCGGTGTACTTCACCACGCTGGGCGAAAGCCGGCGCCAGTGGCAGGGCAAGGTGCGCCAGCTGCTGCCGGCGCCGCCGGTGCCCGAGGCCAAGTCGGGCGGCGGCGATGGCGGCTCGAAGCAGTCGGCCGCGGCCAGCAAGGTGGTGGTCTACACCGCGCTGTTCGACGTGGACAACGCCGACGGCGAGCTCATGCCGCAGATGACCGCCAAGGTCTCCTTCGTCGAGTACGCCGAGAAGGACGTGCTGTCGGTGCCCCTGGCCGCGCTGACGCCGGTGGCGGGCAGCCACGACCGCTTCACCGCGCGCGTGCTGCGCGCCGACGGCAAGGCGGAGCCGCGCGAACTGCGCATCGGCGTGCGCAACCGGTTGTCGGCCCAGGTGCTGGCCGGCGCGCAGGCCGGCGAGCGCATCGTGCTGGGCAAGGCAGCCAGGGAATGACGCCGCCGCAGCATCCGCCTGGGGAAGGGCGCCGTCCGCTGATCGAGCTGCAGGACATTCGCAAGTCGTACGGCGGCGAGGCGGCGGGCGAAGAGAAAGGCAAGGAGGAAAGCGCGGTGCACGCCGAGGACGAAGGCAGCCCGGTCGTCACCGTGCTGCACGGCGTCTCGCTGCGGCTGCATGCGGGCGAGTTCGTGGCCATCGTCGGTGCCTCGGGCTCGGGCAAGTCCACGCTCATGCACATCCTCGGCTGCCTCGACCGCGCCAGCGCGGGGCGCTACCTGTTCGACGGGCGCGACGTGTCCACCTTCGACGCCGACGCGCTGGCCTGGCTGCGCCGCGAGGCCTTCGGCTTCGTGTTCCAGGGCTACCACCTGGTGCCCAGCGAATCGGTGCTGGAGAACACCGAGATTCCCGCGCTCTACGCCGGCATGCCCGAGGCCGAGCGGCATGCGCGCGCCATCGCGCTGCTGCAGCGGCTGGGCATGGGCGGGCGGCTGCACCACCGGCCGCACCAGCTGTCGGGCGGCCAGCAGCAGCGCGTGGCCATCGCGCGCGCGTTGATGAACGGCGGGCGCATCATCCTGGCCGACGAGCCCACCGGCGCGCTCGACAGCAAGAGCGGCGCCGAGGTGATGGCGCTGCTGCACGAACTGGCGGACGCGGGCCACACCATCGTCCTCATCACGCACGACCGCTCGGTGGCGGCGCAGGCGCGGCGGGTCATCGAGATCAGCGACGGGCGCGTCGTGGCGGACTCGGGGGAAACGCAACCCGGGGCGCGATCGGCGACTGGCGCAATGCCGGCAATGCCTTCGGTGGCACCCGCGCCGCAGCCCGGCCACGGCGGCGCCTCGGTGCTCGCAGACATGCGCGAGGCCACGCGCACCGCCTGGCGCGTGATGTGGAGCAACCGCTTTCGCACGGGCCTCACGCTGCTGGGCATCGTCATCGGCGTGGCCTCGGTCATCGTGATGCTGGCGGTGGGGGGCGGCTCGCAGGCCAAGGTGATGGCGCAGTTCGAGACCTTCGGCACCCGCACCATGTTCGTGTCGGCGCAGGTCGCGAGCAGCCGCAACCCTGGCGCGCCGCTGACGCTGGCCGACGCGGACGCCATCCGCATGCTGCCCAACGTGGAAGGCGTGGCGCCCTACATCGAAGACAAGGTGGTGGTACGGCGCGGCAATGTCGATCACCTGACCGAGGGCGGCGGCGCCACGGTCGGCTTCTCTTCCGTGCTGGGCTGGGGCGTGGCCGAGGGCGTGATGTTCGACGCCGAGGACGAGTTGCGCGTGGCCAAGGTCGCGGTGATCGGGCAGACGGTCCGCAAGCTGCTGTTCGCCGACGGGCAAAGCCCCGTGGGCCAGGACATATTGGTCGACAAGGTGCCGTTCCAGGTGGTGGGCGTGCTCGCAGCCAAGGGGGCCAACGACGGCGAGGACCAGGACGACCGCGTGGTGGTGCCGCTGTCTGCCGCCACCACCCGCATCTACGGCCATCCGAACCCGACGTGGATCGCGGTGCAGGTGCGCGACATCGAGCGGGCGCAGGAAACAGCCGAGGCCATCGAGGCGCAGCTGGCGCGCCAGCAGGCCGGGCGCGAGGTGCGCATCTGGAACCGGGTGGAAGCGCTGCGCGTGCAGACCGAAACGGCGCGCGCCATGACGCTGATGCTCGGCCTGATCGCGGTGGTGTCGCTCATCGTGGGCGGCATCGGCGTGATGAACGTGATGCTCATGACGGTGCGCGAGCGCACGCGCGAGATCGGCATTCGCATGGCCACGGGCGCGCGCCAGCGCGACATTCTTCGCCAGTTCATGACCGAGGCGGTTCTGGTGACGTCGGTGGGCGGCACCGCGGGCGTGCTCGCCGGGCTGGGCATCGTCGTGGGGCTGCTGCTTACCGGCGTGCCCGTGCTGTTCTCTCTGGCGGCGAGCGTGGGCGCGTTCGGATGTGCGGTGCTGACGGGCGTGATCTTCGGTTTCATGCCCGCGCGCAATGCCGCGCGGCTGGACCCGGTCGTGGCGCTGGCGGGGGAGTGACGATGCCGCGCATGCGCCTTCTTCAGCACCTTTGGCACCGTCGGCACCTTCGGCACCTCGGGCGTGCCGGCGGATGGGCGGCGCTGCTGTGCGCGGCGCTGTCTGCCGGTTGCGCGTTGCGTGGCGAAGGCGCGCCCCGTGCGGTGGAGGCGCCTTCGGCGTGGCGCGCGGTGCCCTCGGATGCCGCGCTGGAGGTCGCACCGGTGGAGGCCGACTGGTGGCGCAGCTTCGGCAGCACGGAACTCGATGCGCTGGTGGCGCGCGCGCAGTCGCAAAGCAATGCGCTGGCGGGTGCCGAAGCGCGGGAGCGGCAGGCCGGTGCGCGGGTGCTCATTGCCGGCGCCGCGCTTCAGCCCGAGGTCACGGCCAGCCTCGGTGTTTCGCGCGAAGGCCGCCTCGGCGGCCATGCGGTGGTCGATGGCACCACCCATGCGGCGGGCTTCGCCGCGCGCTACGAAATCGACCTGTGGGGGCGCGACGCCGCCCTGCGCGACGAGGCACTGCAGGGCCTGCGTGCCAGCGCTTTCGAGCGCGACGCACTGCGGCTCAGCGTGACGGCCGATGTCGCGGCCACCTGGCTGCTGGCACTGGCGCTGCGCGAGCGCACCGACATTGCCGCGCGCAACCTCGACAACGCACGCCGCGTGCTGGCACTGGTGGTGTCGCGCAGCCGCGCCGGCGCAGCGTTGCCGCTGGACCTGGCGCAACAGCGCGGCCTGGTTGCCGCGCAGCAGCGCACGCTCGCGGCGTTGCAGCAGCAGGCCGCAGGCGCAGGGACCGCGCTGGCCGTGCTGCTCGGCACCGCGGCACCGGCCTTCGAATTGCGTGGGCCGCGGCTCGACGCGTTGCACGTGCCGGTCATCGTCGCGGGCACGCCGTCGGCCTTGCTGGTGCGTCGCCCGGACATCGCCGGCGCGGAAGCGCAGCTGGCCGCGGCCGATGCCAGCGTGCTGGCAGCGCGCGCCGCCCTGTTGCCCGCCGTGTCGTTGAGCGCCGGCGTGGGCACCGGTCCGAGCCGCTTGAGGCGGCTCTTCGACAACCCGGTGTACAGCCTGGCCACGGGGCTCAGCGCACCGATCTTCGACGGCGGCCGCCTGGCGGGCGGACAGCGCCTGGCCGAGGCGCGGCGCGAGGAACTGCTGGCGGCCTACCGCGCGGCGGTCATCGGCGCCTTCGCGGATGCACAGACCGCGCTGGAGGGCATGTCCTTCGTCGATGCGCAGGCCATGGCGCAAGCCGATGAGCTGGCCGAGGCCCATCGCGCCGCGGCCCTGTCGGAGGCCCGCTACCGCGCGGGCGCCGAGACGCTGCTGGTGTTGCTCGACGCGCAACGCACCCTCTACGCGGCGCAGGACCTGGCGGTGCAGCTGCGCCTGGCGCGGCTGCAGGCGCGGGTGTCGCTCTATCGCGCGCTGGGCGGCGGGTGGCGGCAGGCGAACATCGTCGGTTGAACATTCCGCGCGGTGGTTCGTCTCTTTTCTTGAGCGCCGCACAGGCGCATCCGCTGGCGCACGGCGCCCGCGCGGGGATTTTCCCGAATCAACACAGCGCCTGGAGTAGCCGTGGCCCCGCAAAACCATCCGCAGGCGCCCTCCGCCGAGGAGACCGCCTGGCGGCTCTACATGGAATTCAGAGAGAACCCATGCCGCACGGCCGCGTTGAAGCTGACGCACTGGCTGCATGAAGCGTCCGCGCATCCGCAGGCTTTCGAGCGTGCGCTGCGGCTGTGGGCGTTGGCCGGCGCCGCGCTGGTCGTCAACCGCCGCAGGCACTTTCACCCGCCCACCGGTGGGCTCGAATGAGGCGGGCCGCGCCGGCCTTGCAAGCCCTGGTGCCCGACGCCTGCCTGGCCAGCGCGGCGTCGCTCTTCGCCGCGCTGCACGCCGATCCCACGCTGGACAACGCCGAGCGGCTCGCGCAGTGGCTGGGCGCAGACGCGCGGCACGCGCGCGCGCTGGACATCGCGCTGACCGAGTGGGGGCTGGTGAGGTCGGGGCACCCGGCGGGTGAGCCGGGCGATCTGCGCGGTCCGCGCGGTTCCTGCGGCGGAGGCTGAGGTTTCTCCGCGAGCCACCTTGCGCCGTCAGCGCATCTGCAAGGCCACGCTGCCGTCGGGGCGCGACACCGCGGACAGCGGCAGGATGGTCGGCAGCACGGCCACGAGGCCGTCGGAATCGTTGGTGCGAAAACGCCCCGACAGGCGCATGGCGTCGATGCGTGTGTTGGTGGTGAGGATGGGCTGCGCGCGGTAGCTGTTGACGGCCGCCAGCGCGTCGCCCAGCGGTGTGTTCTCGAACACCAGCCAGCCGCTGCGCCACGCGGAGAGCGCCGCGGTGTCGGTCTGGCGCACGGGGGTGGCGTGGCCGCCCTGGATCTCGAGCAGGTCGCCCTTGCGCAGGTCGATCACCTCCGCCTCGGTGCCCTGCGACCCGGGGCGCGGCGCCAGCCGCACACGCACGTGGCCATGCTCCACGCCCACGGTGATCGGGCCGCCGCGGTCGCGCACGGTGAACGCGGTGCCGACCACTTCGATGGTGGCACCGCGCGTGCGAACCTCGAACGGCCGGTCCGCATCGCGCGAGACTTCGAAACGCACCTCGCCACGTGCCATGTTCACGACGCGGCGCTGGCGGTAGAGCGCCACGTCGATCGCGCTGAGCGGGGCCAGGTCGAGCTGGCTGCCCGGCAGCGCGCCGCGGCTGTCGGCCAGCGTCACTTTCAGCATCTGCGCGGTGCGGGTTTCGTAGGCCGAGCGGAACACCGGCTGCTGCCAATACCACTGCACACCGCGCCCCGCGAGCAGGCCAGTGCCCAGCAGGCCCGCGATGGAAAACAGCATCTTGCGCCGCTGCTGGCGGTGCGCCGACGTTGCGGAGGAGGCCGAGGCGGCGGCCTGCGCCATCAGCGCGCCATCTGGCGCGTCGAAATGCGCGCGCAGGTCGTTTGCCATGCCACCAAGCGCATCCCACCGCTGCCGTGCTTCCTGCACGGCGGCCGCGTGCTCGGCCGACTTGCCGCGCCATTGGTTGAGCGCCGTGCGGGCCTGGCCCGCGGCGTCGCCGGGGGCCATCTCGCCTTCGACGATCAGCGCGAGCGCGCGTTCGACCAGCCGTTCGCGCGGCGCGCCCATGGCCATGCCGTTCACGAGAAGTCTTCGGCCAGCGCCGTTTCGAAGCCGGTGCGGCTGGACACCACCTGCGGCTCGATCAGTTCGGCGCGCAGTTCCGCGAACACCCGCGAGCAGTCGATGGTGGCGCGCAGCAGGTGCTTGGCCACGGCCATCTCGGTGATGCCGAGCCGCTGCGCGATCTCGGCGCGCGTGTGCCCGTAGGCGCGAAACAGCAGGAACACCTCGCGACGGCGCGGCGGCAGCTTTTCCATGGTCTCGACCACGCGCGCCAGCACACGCTGCTGGGCCACCACGTACTCGCTGGACTGCGCGGTCTGGTGGGTGCCGATGCCGTCGTGCGCGCCGGCCCATTCCTGGGCCACCTTGCGGCGGCGCGCGTCGTCGATGCACAGGTTGCGCGCCACGCGAAAGAGCAGGGCGCGAGGCGATTCGATGGTGCCGCCGGCCGCCGCCTCGGCGCTGTCGGTCGGGGCATCGTCGCGCGTGCCGCCGCGGGCCTTGAGCGCCGCGGTGTACACGCGCTCGAAGCTGGACTGCGCGATGTCGGCCGCGTAGTGCGGGTCGCGCAGGTCGCGGGTCAGCTGCCGGCGCAGGTCCGCATAGTGAGCTACCAGTTCCTGAACGAGGTCGCGCATCCGGCCGCCTTCTCGCAAGCATCGACGATGGACCCCGAGGTCTTACGCCCGCGCGCAATGAATGGCGGGTGTCGATGGCCTCGGGAGGAGTGAATAAGAACTATTCTTATTGGAGTGTATCACCGATTGTTAACTAGGCGAAGGTCTGCGTGGCGCCTTCGATGCCCATGCCCGGGTCGTGGATCAGCCCGAAAACTAACGTTGTTAGATTAATATCCGATGCCAAACTAACGCTGTCAGGTTGACTCGCGTTTTTCTTTTCAAGCCGTCCAAAGAGTTGCTCATGCCTTCTTCCAACATCGGGTCCGAATCGCCGCCAGACGCGCTCCAGCCGGGGCTTGTCGAACGCACGCTCACGCGGCTGTTCCTGCGGCCCGCACGTGTCATCGCGGCCACCACGCTGTCGCCGCGGTTCCGGCTCATCGACCTCGAGGGCGTGACCTTCGAGGGCGACCGCTGGTCGCCCGGGCAAAAGGTGCAGATCAAGCTCGACGGCGGCTTCATGACGCGCACGTACACGCCCATGCGCTGGGACGCCGCGCGCGGCGTGACCCGCATCGTGGCCTTCGCGCACGGCGAGGGGCCGGGCAGCGACTGGGTGCGCCATGCGAGCCCGGGCGACGAGCGCCAGGTGTTCGGCCCGCGCCGCTCGCTCGACCTGGCGCCGCTGGTGCAGCAGGCGGGGCCGGTCGTGTTCTTCGGCGACGAGACCTCCTTCGGGCTCGTGGCATCGCTGGGTTCGCGCGACGATGTGCGGGCCGTGTTCGAAGTAGGTGCCATCGCGGAATCTCGCAACGTGCTCGACGCGCTGGGCGTCCGGCCGCTGGCGCTGATGGAGCGCCGCACCGACGATTCGCACCTGGCCGAGCTGCTGCCCGAATTGCAGGCCGCGATGTCGTCGCCCCTGTCGTCCGGCACGCGCTACGTGCTGACCGGCAAGGCCTCGTCGATCCGCCAGGTGAGCCGCGCGCTGAAGGCGCAGGGCGTGGAGGCCCGGCGCATTCTGGCCAAGGCCTACTGGGCGCCGGGGAAGACCGGGCTCGACTGAGCACGCTCGCTCATCGCTTCTTCTTTTTCGGCGCATCGATCCTGCTCGCCAGCCCGGCGATGAAGATGTCGAGGCCCAGCGCAAAGCGCTCTTCCAGGTCGGTGTCGAACAGCGTGCCCGCGCATGCGAACACCGAAGGGAACCGTTCCTTCGACATGGCCAGCAGGTCCGCCTGGTTCCCGGCCAGGTCCACGTGCTGGTCGGGGCCCAGCGCCTGCTCTTCCATGACGAAGCCGAGCACGTAATACATCATGCTGAACGAACCCCAGGCCGCGAGCTCGTGGCTGGCGCCCGCGCGCAGCAGCGGACCGACCATCGCCTCGCCCATGCGCAGGGTGTTCTCCGAGGTCACGTAGGTGCCGGCATACACGCGGGCGCCGTCGCGGTGCGCGAGCAGGCCCTGGCGCAGCTGCTCGCCCACGAGGCGAATCGCGTCCTGCCACGGCAGGCCGTCGACCGGCTCGCGCGCCACGCCCTCGACCAGCGCGTCGGCCATGCCGTCGATCAGCGCCTTCTTGTTCGGAAAGTGCCAGTACAGCGAGGGCGCCTGCACCTGCAGCGCCTGCGCCAGCGCGCGCATCGTGAGGCCGTCGAGGCCGTTTTCTTCGAGCAGCACCAAGGCCGTGGCAATGATCTGGTCGCGCTGGATTCGCATCGGGGGTCCGGTTTCTTTCGTGGGAAGTAAGGCTAACGTTGTTAGTGTAGTCAGCGGCTTGACCCGTTCGCGACGCGGGTGATAGCCTGCCGCGGCCCCCTCAGTCGAACTGCTTCGGACTGCTTCGGACTGCTCAGGGCTGCTCTCCCGAACCCAAACGCACAACCCAACGCACAACATGAAGACTCGCACGCGCTCCCATTCCGTCACCTCCACTTCGAGCGTCAGCCGCTGGGCGCGCACCGCCTGCCACGGCGCCGTGCTCGCCTGCGCGCTGCTGGCCGGCCAGGCCATGGCGCAGAAGCCGCACCAGGGCGCGCTCGACGCGGCCACGCAAAGCAAGGACGAGGCGCTGAAGCTGCTGGAGCGCATGGTCAACATCGACTCCGGCTCCACCACCATCGAAGGGCTCGACAAGGTGCGCGAGATCGCGGTGGAAGAACTGCGCAAGCTGGGGGCGCGCATCGAGACCTTTCCGGCCGAGCCGCACCCGGGCACCAACGTGGTCGCCACGCTCACGGGCCAGGGCAAGAAGAAGATCCTGATCCTCGCGCACATGGACACCGTGTTCAAGGACGGCACGGCCGCGGCCAAGCCCTTCTACATCAAGGACGGCCGCGCCTACGGCCCCGGCGTCATGGACGACAAGGGCGGCGTCGTGGCCGGCCTGTACGCGCTGAAGATCCTGCAGCAGATCGGTTTCAAGGACTACGGCCAGATCACCTTCCTGCTCGACACCAACGAGGAGACCGGCTCGGTCGGCACCAGCGCGCTCATCGAGCGCATCGCCAAGCAGCACGACGTGGCGCTCAACCTGGAGCCGGGCCGCCCGGCCGACGGGCTGGTGGTGGAGCGCAAGGGCTCGGCCACCGCGCTGCTCGAGGTGAAGGGCACGGCCGCGCATGCGGGCGTGGCGCCCGAGGCCGGCCGCAACGCGGCGATGGAAGTGGCGCACCAGGTGCTGCAGCTGTCGAGGACGGCGGACGCCGCGAAGAAGACCACGGTCAACTTCACCGTGCTCACGGCCAACGGCCCGACCAACGTGATTCCCGCCACGGCCAGCGCCAAGGCCGACGTGCGCGTGGCCACGCCCGAGGAGTTCGACCGCGTCGAGAAAGACATGGTGCGCATCGCGCAGAACAAGCTCATTCCCGAGACCGAGGTGCGCGTGCGCCTGAGCCGCGGGCTGCCGCCGATGCCGCGCCTGCCGTCGTCCGAAAAGCTGGTGAAGATGGCCGAGGGGATCTACGCGGAAATCGGCAAGAAGCTCACCATCGAGAGCAGCGGCGGCGCGGCCGACGCGAGCCTGGTGGCGGGCGTGGGCGTGCCGGTGCTCGACGGCTTCGGCATCGTGGGCGGCGGCATCCACACGCCGGAGGAATACGCGGAGGTAGAGAGCGTGGTGCCGCGCCTCTACCTGCTCTCCCGCATGCTGATGGACCTGTCAGCGAGCAACTGACCGGCCCATCGATCCACAGACCGACCGCCAGGATGAGGGGCCCCGTCGTTCAGCCGCGCGCGGGAATGTTCAGCCCCCGTGCCACGGCGGGGCGCGCCACGAAGGCTTCGAGCACGCGCGCGACGTTCTCGAAGTCCTTGAAGCCCACCAGGTCGCCCGCTTCGTAGAAGCCGACCAGGTTGCGGATCCACGGGAAGGTGGCGATGTCGGCGATGCTGTAGTCGTTGCCCAGGATCCACTTGCGGCCCTGCAGGTGCTTGTCGAGCACGCCCAGCAGGCGCTTCGACTCGGCCACGTAGCGGTCGCGCGGGCGCTTGTCCTCGTACTCCTTGCCGGCGAACTTGTTGAAGAAGCCGAGCTGGCCGAACATCGGGCCGACGCCGCCCATCTGGAACATCACCCACTGCAGCGCCTCGTAGCGCCCGGCGGTGTCCTGCGGAATGAACTTGCCGGTCTTCGACGCCAGGTACACCAGGATGGCGCCCGACTCGAACAGCGGCAGCGGCTTGCCGTCGGGCCCGTTCGGGTCGAGGATGGCCGGGATCTTGTTGTTCGGGTTGAGCGACAGGAACTCGGGCGACATCTGGTCCTGTTTCTCGAAGCTCACCAGGTGCACCTCGTAGGGCAGGCCGGTTTCCTCCAGCATGATCGACACCTTCACGCCGTTGGGCGTGGGCAGCGAGTACAGCTGCAGCCGCTCGGGGTGCTGCGCGGGCCATTTCTTCGTGATGGGGAAGCTCGAGAGATCGGTCATGTGTCGTCCTTGATGAGGGTCAGGTCTTGCCAAGCGCCGGATTCTGCCCGGCTTGGGCCCGCGGCGTGCGCGCATGGCCTTGCAGCCGCGGCAGCACCTCGCGCCCCAGTTCGTCGACCACTTCCATCGCCGGGCGCGGGCCGCGCACCAGGTTCAGCAGCACGTGGGCCACGCCCGCGTCTTCCATGCGGTCGAGGTAGCCGACGAGCGCGTGCCGGCCCGTGCGCAGGCCCAGCTCGATGGGTTCGGCCGGCGCATCGGCGTCATCGAGCAGGTCGAGCTGCAGCGACTGCACGAACGGCTTGGCCTCGCCCGCGTTGCGCTCGCGCAGCGCGGTCTGCCACAGGCCGATGCGGCCCTGCTGGCGCGCCTCGTCGCGGTGGTAGGTGGCCCAGCCGTCGGCATGCGCGGCGGTCCATTGCAGCGACTGGCGCGCAGAGCCCACCACCAGCATGCCGATGCGCTCCGCGGGCGGCGCCATCAGGTCGTAGCCGCCGGTGGCCTCGCGCAGGGCGGCGCGGTCTTCAACCTCGGGCGACAGCGCCGAGCGCACCAGGTTCCAGCGCTCGCGGAACACGTCGCCGCGCAGCGCGATGTCCTGCTGGAAGATGGCGAATTCCGCCTCGCGGTCGCCCGAGCCCAGGCCCAGCACGAGGCGCCCGCCCGACAACCGGTTCAACGACAACGCGGCCTTGGCCACGTGCAGCGGATGGCGCAGCGGCAGCACCGAGGCGGCCGTGCCCAGCGCGATGCGCGCGGTGGCGCCGGCCAGCGTCGCGAGCCAGACGAAGGGCTCGTCGAGCACCGAGATTTCTTCGCCCTGCGGCACCATCACCGGCACGTCGCGCGTCCACAGCGCGGCGAAGCCGAGCGCATCGGCGTGCCTCGCAAATTGCAGCTCGAGCGCTGGCTCGGCCATCGCGCCGTTGGCGCGGGCCATGGGCGTCATCAGGCCCAGCGTGAGGCGGCCGGCGAGCAAGGCCTGCCGGTAGGCGGTGTTGAAGTGGGTCATGTCGCTCGGGTGCTCGCGTGTTCACGTGTTCACGTGTTCGCACGCTCGCGTGCTCAGGTTGAGGGGTGCCGCGAAATGATCGCACGGGGCAATCTCGTTCGGAGATGCACCGATCTTTAATCCATATGAATCTTGCGCGTAAACCCGCTGCGGCGATGCGGGGGGCGCCACGACCATCGTGGCACCGACAACACCCGCAAGACCCACAAGATCCACAGAAAGCGAGACGCCCCCTCATGAGCTCCACCACCACCGCTGCCGGCGCGCAGCCCTACAAGGGCCGCCTCGAAAGCACGTCCGACGCCGTGTACCGCAAGGTCGGCTGGCGGCTGATTCCGCTGCTGTTCCTGTGCTACATCGTGGCCTACCTCGACCGCGTGAACGTCGGCTTCGCCAAGCTCCAAATGCAGGGCGACCTGCAGTTCAGCGAGGCGGTGTACGGCCTGGGCGCGGGCATCTTCTTCATCGGCTACTTCCTGTTCGAGGTGCCCAGCAACGTGGTGCTGCACCGCGTGGGCGCGCGCCGCTGGATCGCCCGCATCATGATCACCTGGGGCCTGCTCTCGGCGGCCACCATGTTCGTGAGCTCGCCGGTGTCGTTCTACGTCATTCGCTTCCTGCTGGGCGCGGCCGAGGCGGGCTTCTTCCCCGGCATCATCCTGTACCTCACCTACTGGTACCCGGCCGCGCGGCGCGGCAAGGCGACCTCGCTGTTCCTCGCGGCCATTCCGTTCGCGGGCATCCTGGGCGGGCCGATCTCGGGCTGGATCCTGCAGGGCATGGGCGGCGTGAACGGCTGGGCCGGCTGGCAGTGGCTCTTCCTGCTGCAGGGCCTGCCGACCGTGGCGCTGGGCCTGGTGGTGTGGCGCTACCTGGACGACCGCGTGAAGGACGCGCAGTGGCTTACCCCCGCCGAGCGCGAGCTCATCGCGCGCGACATCGCCGCCGAAGACGCGGGCAAGGCCGCACCCCGCATCCTCAGCGTGCTGAGCAACGGCCGCGTGTGGCTGCTGGCGCTGGTGTACTTCGCCTACACCTCGGGGCTGTACGGCATCTCGTTCTGGCTGCCGAGCATCATCAAGGCCATCGGCGTGAAGGGCGCGCTCGACATCGGGTTGCTCAGCGCCATTCCGTGGAGCTTCGGCGTGGTGGCCATGTACCTCATGGCGCGCAGCGCCGACCGCCGGCTGGAGTACCGCTGGCACAGCGCGCTGGCCGCCATCGTCGGCGCGGTCGGGCTGGTGCTGAGCGTGGCCTTCCACGGCAACGCGACGCTCGCGATGGCCGGGCTCACGCTGGCCACCATGGGCATCATGTCGACGCTGCCGATCTTCTGGGGCATGCCCACGGCCTTCCTGGGCGGCGCGGCTGCGGCGGCGGGCATCGCGCTCATCAATTCCTTCGGCAACCTCTCGGGCTTCAGCGCGCCGTTTCTCATCGGCCTGATCAAGGACGCCACGCAGAGCACCGATGCCGGGCTGCACATGCTCGCGGCCATCCTGGTGGTCGGCGCCGTGTTGGTGCTGCTGGTGAAGCCGGAGCGCATCGCTTCGAAGCGCTGATTCGTTTCCCCGCGCCGCGTCGTTCGCCCGCGGCGCTTTCTCCCCGTTTTCGTTTCCTGAAAGAAGAACCCCATGGATGCGGTCGTGAGTACCCCTGCGCGTTCGAACGCGCCCGCCGTCGCCCGGCGATCCCCGTCGCCCGAACTGCTCGCGCTGCTGCAGCGCAGGTTCGCCGAGCGCTGTTCCACCAGCCAGGCCGTGCTGCTGCAGCACGGCACCGACGAGTCGGCCTACCTGCCGCAGCCGCCCGACGCGGTGGTGTTCGTGCACGGCACCGACGAGGTGGCCTTCGTGGTGCGGGCCTGCGCGCGGGAGCGCGTGCCGGTCATCGGCTTCGGCGTGGGCTCGTCGGTGGAAGGCCACCTGCTGGCGGTGCAGGGCGGCGTGTGCGTCGACTTCTCGCAGATGAACAAGGTGCTGGCCATTCGCCCCGGCGACCTCACGGCCACGGTGGAGGCCGGCGTCACGCGCGGGCAGCTGAACGCGGCGCTGCTGGAGACCGGATTCTTCTTCTCGGTCGACCCCGGGGCCGACGCGTCCATCGGCGGCATGGTCGCCACGGCCGCCTCGGGCACCAACACCGTTCGCTACGGCACCATGCGCGACAACCTCGTGAGCCTCACGGTGGTCACGGCCAACGGCGACGTGGTGCGCACCGCCTCGCAGGCGCGCAAGAGCTCGGCGGGCTACAACCTCACGCAGCTGTATTGCGGCAGCGAAGGCACGCTGGGCCTGATCACCGAGGCCACCGTGCGGTTGCATCCGCACCCCGAGGCCTACGCGGCGGCGGTGGTGCACTTTCCGTCGGTGCGCGCGGCGGTCGACTGCGTGACCGAGGCGATCCAGATGGGCGTGCCGCTGGCGCGCGCCGAGATGCTGGACGCGCTGACGATCCGCGCCGTGAACGCGCACAGCCGCACCTCGCTCAGCGAGAACCCCACGCTGTTCCTGGAGTTCGGCGCGAGCCAGGCGCAGATCGACGAGCAGGCCGACGTGGTGCGCGAGATCGTGGCCAACCACGGCGGCGGCGCCTTCCAGTGGGCCATTCGGCAGGAAGAGCGCTCGCGCCTGTGGACACCGCGCCACCACGCCTACTTCGCCTGCCTGCAGCTGAAGGCGGGCAGCCGCAGCCTGACGACGGACGCATGCGTGCCGCTGTCGGCGCTGGCGCAGTGCATCGACGAAACGCAGGCCGACATCGATGCGCACGGCCTGCTCGCCCCCGTGTTCGGCCATGTGGGCGACGGCAACTTCCATTGCCTGGTGCTGGTGGACCCGAACAGCGTCGAGGAAAACGAAGCGGCCGAGGCCTTCAGCCACCGGCTGGTGCAGCGCGCGCTGCGACACGGCGGCACTTCCACAGGCGAGCACGGCGTGGGGCTGCACAAGATGAAGTACCTGGTGGAAGAGCACGGCGAGCACACCGTGGCGTTGATGCGCGCCATCAAGCAGGCGCTGGACCCGCATGACATCTTCAACCCCGGCAAGGTGGTCGGGCCCGCCGGGGCTTGAACGGCTCTTCGCTTTCCGCACAACAACACTGGAGACACGACGATGAAGAGCTCGAACATGCCCACGCTCGCACCCACGCTCGCACCCACGCTCGCGCCAACGGTCGCACGCCGCGCGCTGGTTTCAGTTTCGGTGGCCGTGGCCGCGTTGGCCGCGGGGTGCGGCGGTGGTGGCAGCAGCGCGAGCGGCTTCCTGCCGCTGCTTCCTCCGGCACCCGCGCCCGCCACTCCTCCCCCTGCCGCACCCCCGCCGCCCGCCATGTCGCTCACCGACAAGTGCCCCACGCTCAAGGGCGAGGCCTTCGGCGCCGGCGCGGTGCTCGTCGACGATGCCAAGGTGGTGGCCGCGACCGGGCCGCAGCCCGCGTACTGCGTCGTCACCGCGAGCTTCAAGGGCTCCAGCCTGCGCTTCGAGGCGCGGCTGCCCACGGAGGGCTGGAACGGCAAGCTGGCCTTCATCGGCGGTGGCGGCTTCGACGGGCAACTGCCCAAGGCCACCGACCCGCAGTTCAGCGAATCGATCTTCTCCGAGCGCTACGCCACCATCGGCACCAACGGCGGCTACGACTACGGCGGGCCGGCCGACGCGGGCTATTTCGCCGCGGGCTTCGCGGCCGATCCGGCGAAGCTGCTCGACTTCACGCAGCAGTCGGAGCACCGCGCGCTGCCGCCGGGCAAGGAGGTGATCGCCGCCTTCTTCGGCAGCGGCCCCGCGCGCAGCTACTTCGAAGGCTGCTCCATGGGCGGGCACGACGCGCTGATGCAGGCGCAGCGCTTTCCCGACGACTTCGACGGCATCGTGGCGCGCGCGCCGGCAGGCAACATCATGGGCCTGTTCATGCAGTTCAACCGCATCTCGAAGCGGGTGCGCACGCCGGCCAACACGCTCAACGCCGCCAAGCAGACGCTGCTCGCCAACGCGGTGCTCGCGCAGTGCGATGCGCTCGACGGCGTGGCCGACGGCATCGTCTCCAGGCCCGCGGCCTGCAGCTACGACCCCGCGCCGCTGCGTTGTGCGGGCGGCGCGGACACGGGCGACAGCTGCCTGTCGGACGCGCAGATCGGCACGGTGAATACCATCACCTCGGCCGTGGCCACGTCGGACAATGCGTGGTCGCACCCGGGCTACAACTTCGGGCTGGAGAACACGGCCGAGGGCTGGGGCTCTTACATCTGGCCGCAGGCGGCGCTGGGCGGCAACTCCATCCAGGGCATGTTCTCGGACGGCTTCGTGCGCTCGTTCATCACGCAGGACGCGGCCTTCGACACGCTCGCGTGGAACCCCGACCAGTGGATCGCGCGCATGGGCGTCATCGGCGGCCTGTTCAGCGCGGCCGACCCCGACCTGGGCAAGCTGCACGCGCGCGGCGCCAAGCTGATCCTGTGGAACGGCACCAACGACACCTCGGTGAGCGCGCGCGACACGTCGCGCTACTACGACCGCGTGGTGAGCACGCTGGGCCAGCAGAAGGCCGACGACACGGTCGAGCTCTTTCTTGCGCCGGGCGTGGGCCATTGCTACGGCGGGCCGGGCGCCGACAAGGTCGACCTGCTGAAGGCGATGTCGACGTGGGTGGAGCAGGGCGTGCCCGCGTCGGCGCAGAAGCTGGTGCAGCGCAAGGTCGATGCCGCGAGCGGGGTCACGGCGCTCTCCAGGCCGATGTGCAAGTACCCGGCCTACCCGCGCTACAAGGGTACGGGCGACACGCACGACGCAGCCAGCTTCGACTGCGTGAACTGAGGACTTGTCCGAACCGAAGGCCTGCATACCGCGACCTAGAATGACCGGCCCGCCGCTGCAGCCCTTGCAGCGCGCGGCCGGAGACCTTTGGATGGAACTGCGCCAGTTCAAGTATTTCGTCGCCATCGTGGACTGCGGCAGCCTGTCGCGCGCCGCGCAACAGCTCTTCATCGCGCAGTCGGCCTTGAGCAAGCAGATGGCCGAGCTCGAGTCCGAGCTCGGCACCCAGCTGCTGCTGCGCAGCCGCAATGGCGTGGCGATGACCGAGGCCGGCAAGGTGTTCTACGAATACGCGCAGGGCATTACCAAGCAGGTGAGCGATGCCAAGGCCGCGGTGCACGTGGCGTCCGACGCGGTGGTCGGCTCCGTGGTGGCGGCGCTGCCGCAAAGCGTGTCGCCCATGATGGCGCTGCCGCTGATGCGCGCCGCGGCACGGCGCTACCCCGACGTGGTGCTGCACCTGAACGAGGAGCTCACCGGCAACATGGCCGACCAGCTGCTGCGCGGGCGTGTCGACGTGGCGGTGTTCTCGCCGACCATGCCCGCGGAAGACATCTTGTTCACGCCGCTGGTGGAAGAAGACTTCGTGCTGCTCGAATCTCCGCAGAGCGCGCATGCGCTGCCGCCCGGTGACGTGAGCATCGCGCAGGCCACCGCGCGGCCGCTGGTGTGGCCCGCGAACGCGCACGGGCACTGCACGCGCTGGCTGGTCGATGCGGTGCTGGAACAGGCCGGGCACCCGGCGGCGCAGGTGGCCGCGGAAATCAACTCGGTCTATACGCTGAAGGCGGCGGTGGAAGCGGGGCTGGGGCCGACCATCATGCCCTTCGGGCTCGCGCAGCGCGAAGTGCAGGAAGGCCGGCTGGCCGCGCACCGCATCGATTCGCCGTCGATGTTCCGCACGCTGGGGCTGTGCGTGTCGGTGCACCTGCCGACCACGAACGCCAAGCGTGCGGTGTGCGCGCTCATCGGCGATGTGATGCGCGAGCTGTGCGAGAGCGGGCAGTGGGCCGGCGCACGCGTGGTCGTGCCGGCGAAGAAGCCCAAGGAGAAGGAACCCAAGCCGCCGAAAGCGCCGAAGGCTTAGCGCCCGCGGCGGCGCGCATCAGGCGATGCGCTTGCGGCCGGCTAGGGCGGTGGCAGCTGTCTTGGCCGGTGCATTGGCCGATGCTTTGGCGGGCGCGGCGAACAGGCGAGAGATGGCCTGGCGCACATCGGCTTGCAGCGTCTCGATGGCCTTCGCATCGCCCGACAGGTGCTTGAGCAACGCTTGCTGGAAGAGGCCGTCGAACAGCGCATACGTGGCCGAGGGCGGCATGCCGCCGGACTCGCCCGACAGCTCCGCGAAGCGGCTCATGATGCGCCAGATCATGTCTTCCAGGCTCTTGTCGATCTGCACCACGTCGGCGCGAAAAGCTTCTTCGAACAGCGCCTGCGAACGCAGGTCATACCACAGGCGATGCACGTGGCCTTCGTCGCGCAGCGTGTCGCCCAGGCTCTGCAGGAAACCGTCCATCAGCTCGTCGTACGTGGCAGCGGTTTCCACCGCGTGGTCGTAGCGCGTGACGCAGCGCGCCTTGTACTGCTTGACGCTGCAGATGATCAGGTCGACCTTGTCGCTGAAGTAGTAGTGCAGCACGCCGTGCGAGAACTCGGAGTTCTGCGCGATCTCCCGCAGGCTGGTGCGTGCATAGCCGAGCGCGGCCAGCGTGGTGAGCGCGGCCTCGCCGAGCTCGGCGCGGCGCTCCGAGAACTTGTCCACGCGTGCCTTGGGCACTCGTTCAGTGTGTTTCTTGACCCGTTGATGTGTCGTCATGGAAAGCCTGCCGCGTGCACGCCGGCTGTGTGTTCTTCGTTGGTTCAAACCATAGCACGCAAGCGGGAGAACCCGCATCAGGCGTGCCACGGATGGTGATTTAAGAATTTGGGCAGTCGTCAAATAAAAACTTGACACTCGTAAAGTCGATTTCTAGCATGGCCGCTCCATCTCACAACTATTCAGACAGGAGACAAGTGATGGCCAAGTTCGACTTGAAAGGGCGCAACGCGCTCGTGACGGGCGGTGCGCGCGGCATTGGCGCGAGCATTGCCGAGGCGCTGGCGGCCGCCGGTGCCTCCGTGATGATCGGCGACGTGCTCGCCGACCTGGGGCGCGAAACCGCATCGAGGCTCTCTGCTTCAGGTGCCAAGGTGGGCTTCGTGCCGCTCGACGTCACGAAGGACGCCGACTGGGCCTCCGCCACCGAGACCACGGTGAAGGAGCTGGGCGGCTTCGACATCCTGGTGAACAACGCGGGTATCGAGATCACTTCGCTGGTGATCGACGTCGACGGCGACGACCTGCGCCGCATGCTCGACGTGAACGTGGCCGGCACGCTGCTGGGCATGAAGCACGCGTTTCGCGCGATGCGCCCCGGCGGCAGCGCGGGCGGCGGCGGGGCGGTGGTCAACATCGCATCGGTCGCGGCGACCATCGCCTTTCCGGCCATCGCGGGCTATTCGGCCACCAAGTCGGCGGTCGACCGCGCGACGCGCGTGGCGGCCATGGAGTCGGGCAAGCTGGGCTACGGCGTGCGCGTCAACTGCATCTACCCCGGCCTGGTGCCCACCGACATGGGCATGAAGCTGGCGAGCGACATCGTCGCCGCGGGCCTCGCGCCCAGCGTGGAGGCCGCGGTGGGCGATGTGATCGGCCAGACGCCGCTCGGGCGCCTGGGCGAGGTCGGCGACATGGCCGACGTGGTGGTCTTCCTCTGCAGCGACGCGGCCCGGTTCATTACCGGCGCGGGCCTCGCGGTGGACGGCGGCATGGGCATGTGAACGAAGAACACCAAGGAGACACAGCATGAGCACCAGCACCAACAAGAACACGGGCAAGAAGAAGCCCGTCGTCGTCTACGGCGCCTCCGGCTACACCGGCCGCCTGGTCTGCGAGTACCTGCGCGAGTACAACATTCCGTTCATCGCCGCGGGCCGCAGCGCGCAGAAGGTGGACGCGGCCATGCAATCGAACGTGCCCGGCATCGAGACCGCGAACTACGAGGTGGTGGAGGTGAAGCATTCGGTGGGCGCGCTCACCGAGCTCTTCACCGGCGCCTCGGTGGTGCTGAACACCGTGGGGCCGTTCGCCAAGTTCGGCCCCGAGGTCGTCGAAGCGAGCCTGGCGGCAGGCTGCCACTACACCGACACCACCGGCGAGCAAGACTGGCTCATCACGCTGGAGCGCGAATGGGGCGACAGGTTTGCCAAGGCGGGCCTGCTGCTTTCGCCCGGCCTGGCGCACATGTACACCACCGGCGAAATCGCCGCGCAGCTGTGCCTGGAAACGCCGGGCCTCGACACGCTGGACATCGCCGTGTTCTGGGGCGGCAGCCCGACCATCGCGTCCACGCAGACCATCCTCGTCAATGCCGCCACCTCGAAGGCCTATTACCTCGAGCAGAACGAGTACGTCGAATGGCAACCCGACGCGGGCCTGTACCACCTGGCCATTCCGGGCCAGCACGAGGCGGCGCTGGCGCTGCCATGGGGCGGCACCTCGCACCCCGTGTGGTTCAAGCGCGATCCGCGCGTGGCCAACGTGAAGGTGCTCGGCGGCGTGTTCAACAAGGCGCTGATGCAGGGCGTGCCGCAGATCGTGGCGGCCGCGCTCAAGGCCACCGAAGGCATGAACGAGGAAGACCGCTATGCCGCGCTGTCGCAGACCGCCTCGGGCGTGATGAACACCATGCCCCCGCGCGAGAACCCGCGCATCAACAAGTCGGTCGATTCGGTGCATGCCTCGGGTCCGCTGGGCCGCGTGCACTGCGTGATCTTCGGCAACTGCAACTACAAACAGACCGGCCTGCTGCAGGCCTACGCGGCGGCATCGCTGCTGCAGCAGGCACCGCGGCGCGCCGGCTTCGCCTCGGGTTGCCAGGCCTTCGGGCACCACGAGCTCCTGGGTGCGCTGCGCGGCTTCGGGCTGGTGCAGGAGCCCGTGCTCACGCGGCTGGGTTGACGGCCATGCGCCTCGTCGACTACCTCGACAAGGGTGCCCAGCTGGGCGCCCACGCGCCCTGCCTGGGCATGGGGGACACACAGCTGTCGTACGGCGACGTGCAGCGGCTCAGCCACCGCGTGGCCCGCGCCTTGCAGCGCAGCGGCGTGGGGCCGGGCAGCAAGGTGGCGGTGCTGTCGGGCAACGACCCCGTCGCGTTCGCCTGCGTCTTCGGGCTCTCGCGTGCCGCGGCCGTGTGGTGCCCGATCAACCCGCGCAACGAGGCCGCCGAGAACCGCTACGTGCTCGACGCCTTCGATTGCAGCTGCCTCGTGTTCCACAGCAACTACGCGCCGCTGGTCGAGCAGATGCGCGCCGACCTGCCCAAGCTGACGACGCTGGTGTGCCTAAACCGCGAGATGCCGTACGCCCCGTCGCTCGAGCAGTGGCTCGACGGCGCGAGCGACGCGCCCATCGACGTTCCCGTGGTCGACGACGTCGCGATGATCGCCGGCACCGGTGGCACCACCGGACAGCCCAAGGGCGTGATGCTGTCGGGCCGCAACCTGGAGGCCATGTCGGCGCTGACCTTGATGGGCTACCCCTTCGAGGGCCGGCCCGCCTACCTCGCGCTCGCGCCGCTCACGCACGCGGCCGGCGTGCTGTGCCTGCCGGTGATGGCGCTGGGCGGGCGCGTGGTGATCATGCCCAGGCCCGACCTGGGCGAGTTTCTCGGGCTCATCGAGCAACACGGCATCACCCACACCTTCTTGCCGCCCACGCTCATCTACATGCTGCTGCAGCACCCGCAGCTGGCGTCCACCAGGCTCCAGTCGCTGCAATGCTTCTGGTACGGCGCCGCGCCCATGTCGGCCGCGCGGCTCGAAGAGGCGCTGCAGAAGATCGGCCCCGTCATGGCGCAGCTCTTCGGCCAGACCGAAGCGCCGATGATGATCTCGATGATGTCGCCGCGCGAGCACTTCAACCACGACGGCTCCGTCGCGCTGAACCGCCTTTCTTCCGCGGGGCGCCCCGGTCCGCTCGTGCAGGTGGGCGTGATGAACACGGAAGGCGCGCTGCTGCCCACGGGCGAGAGCGGCGAGATCGTGGTGCGCGGCTCGCTCGTGATGCTGGGCTACTACAAGGACGCGCGCGCCACCGAAGAGGCCTCGCGCCACGGCTGGCACCACACCGGCGACATCGGCTACCTCGACGCCGACGGCTTCCTGTACATCGTCGACCGCGCGAAGGACATGATCATCTCGGGCGGCTTCAACGTGTACTCCGCCGAGGTCGAGCAGGCCCTGCTGCAGCACCCCGACATCCAGGACAGCGCCGTGGTCGGCCTGCCCGACGAGAAGTGGGGCGAGCGCGTGGTGGCCGTGCTGCAGTTGCACGCCGGGCGGCAGGTCGACGTGGAAGACATCAAGGCCTTCGTGAAGGCGCGCATCGGCAGCGTGAAGGCGCCCAAGCAGGTCGAGGTGTGGCTGGACCTGCCGCGTTCGAAGGTGGGCAAGGTGTTGAAGAAGGATGTGCGTGCGGCGTTGATTGCGGCGTTGCCTTGAATTGACCTGGTTCGCGCCGCATACCGGGCGGCCCTCAGACCGCCAACGTCGAATCTCAGCGACCGGTGCTCAGGCGCGACTTGCCGTATCCGCGATACCGCTCCCGCACCACCGCCATCTCTTCGGTGCTCAGGATCACGGGTGCGCCGAGCTGCGCGCTCATCCAATACTGCCTGGCCAGCGTCTCCAGCTTCGCCGCATTGGCCACGGCCTTGTCCAATGCAGGCGCGTGGCAGATCATTCCATGGTTCGCCAGCAGGCAGGCGTTGCGGCCCTCGAGGGCATCGACCGCCGACTGCGCCAGCGCGTCGGTGCCGAAAGTCGCGTACTCGGCGCAGCGCACGTCGTCGCCGCCGAAGCCCGCGAGCATGTAGTGAAAGGCCGGAATCGGCTTGCGCTGGCACGACAGCGCCACGCAGGCGTCGGAGTGCGTGTGCACCACGGCCTGGGCCTGCGGGTAGGCGCGGTAGATGGCGGTGTGCATCGACCATTCGCTGGAGGGCACGCCGGAGCCCCGGGCTTCGCCCCCCATGGCGATGTGGACGAAAGCCTCGGGGCTGATGCTGTCGCCGTCCGCGCCCGTGGGGCTGATCAGCACGTCCTCGCCGAAACGGCAGCTGATGTTGCCGGCGCTGCCGTTGTTCAGCCCGAGCCGCGCGAGGCGTTGGTAGGCGCTGGCGAGGGCTTCGCGAAGCTGGTGTTCCGTGGGAAGAGTGGGAAGAGTGGGAAGAGTGGGGCGGGGGATGGTCGTCATGGGCGTCCTGTGCAGGTGAGAGGGAGGGTCACGCGTCGCGCATGCTGTCCAGCATCGGCAACAGCATGTCCACGGGGCCGAGCTTTCCGCTCTTGAGGCACAACGCGAGCGGACCCACGCCGTCGATCGCCACGCCGCGCGAAATGCCCGGGGCCACATAAGCGCCGACCTGCAGCCGGTCGATGCCCAGGTGCTCCAGCACCGAGCCCGAGGTCTCGCCGCCGGAAATCACGAAGCGCGCCACGCCCGCGTCGCGCAGCCGGCGCGCGAGCTGGCCGAGGATCTTTTCCGCGAACGCCGCCGCCTCGTGCTTGCCGATGCGCGCCTGGATGCGCTCGATGACCGAGGCCTGCGCCGACGTGGCGATGGCGACCGGCCCGCGCGGCAGTTCGCGCAGCGCCCAGGCGAGCGCGTCGCCCACCACATCGACGCCGTCCAGCGCCTGCTCCACGTCGACCCAGCGCACCGGTCGCTCGCGTTCGAAGGCCTTCAGCTGTTCGATGGAGCGGTCGGCGCAACTGCCGGCCAGCACTACGCCAGCACCGTCTATGGCGGGCAGCACGCCGGCATCCGCATCGGCTTCCGGTGGCAGCCATCCGTTCTGTCGCCACAGGGCAGGGTAGTAGGCGCCGATCGACGAGTTGCCGGTCATCAACGGCCAGTCCCAGGTGAGCGCCGCGAGCGCCGCGAGGTCGGCCGGTTCGGCCGCGTCGGCAATGGCGAAGCCGATGCCCGCGTCTTCCAGCGCGCGCGCATGGGCGCGCAGCGCCGTCGGCCCCGCGTGCACCACCTGCTGCGCGATCAGCCCGACCGGCGTCTTCGTCTGCCGCTGCAACACGCGCACGAGGTTGGGGTCCAGCATGGGCGTGAGCGGATCGAAGCGCTTGGGCGACTCCGAGATCAGCATGTGGTCCGCGAACAAGTGGCCCTGGAACACGCGCCGCCCGGCTTCCGGGAAGGAAGGGCAGAAGGCCGTCAGCCGCGCGCCGGTCATCGCGCGCAGCACATCGGCGCAGGGGCCGATGTTGCCGGCGTCGGTCGAATCGAAGGTCGCGCAGTACTTGAAGAAGAGCTGCCTCGCACCACGCGCCTGCAGCGCCTTCGCGCCGCGCTCGAAAGCCGCGACCGCATCGGCGGCCGGGATCACGCGCGTCTTCTGTGCGACGACCACTGCGTGCAGGTTGTCGGGCAGCGACGCCACGCCCTCTGGCCGCGTGACGAAACCGCAGCGCACGCCGTGTGCCACCAGCATGGCGGCGAGCTCCATGCCGCCCGTCAGGTCGTCTGCCAATGCGCCGAACAAAAGTGCCATGAAGTGTCTCCGGGTGTGGGTTGCTGCACCGGTTTTTCGGGGTTGTGCAGTGGATTAAATATGATATATCATGCCGCAAATCGCCAACATCCAAGGATCTCGAATGTCGTCCGTTGCCTCGCAAGCTTTGTCGAATCGCCAGGACGCCGCATGGCGCCAACGTGCCGCGAAGGTGGTGCCGGGCGGGATGACGGGGCACCTGAATGCGGCGTCGCTGCCGGCGGGCTACCCGCAGTTCTTCGAGCGCGGCGAGGGCTGCCGCGTGTGGGACGTCGACGGCAACGCCTACATCGACTTCATGTGCAGCTGGGGCCCGAACCTGCTGGGCCACCACCGCCCCGAGGTCGATGCCGCGGCGCAGCGCCAGCAGGCACTGGGCGATTGCCTCAACGGCCCGACGCCGCGCTTCGTGGAACTGGCCGAGCGCTTCGTGGCGCGCAGCGCGCACGCCGACTGGGTGCTGTTCCAGAAGAACGGCACCGACGCCACCACCGTCAGCCTGATGGTCGCGCGCGCCGCCACCGGCAAGCGCAAGGTGCTGGTGGCCACCAAGGCGTACCACGGTGCCGATCCGTGGTGTACCCCGGTGCCGGCCGGCGTCACGTCCGAAGACCGGGCGCACCTCATTCAGTACACGTACAACGACGTCGCCAGCCTCGAGGCGGCGGCCGACGCCGCGGGCAACGACCTTGCCGCGATCGTCTGCGCCGCTTTCAAGCACGACTTGGGCATCGACCAGGCCCTGCCCACGCCCGAGTTCGCCCGCCGTGCCCGCGAGCTCTGCGACAAGGCCGGCGCCGCGCTGATCCTGGATGAGGTGCGCGCCGGCTTTCGCGTGCATGCGGGCGGCAGCTGGGAAACCGTGGGCGTGCGCCCCGACCTCAGCGCCTGGAGCAAATCGATTGCCAACGGCTACGCGCTGGCCGCCGTCACCGGCGTCGACGCATTGCGCGAAGCCGCCACCCGCATCTACACCACGGGCTCTTTCTGGTCGGGCGGCGTGGCCATGGCCGCGGGCCTGGCCACGCTGGAGATCGCCGATGCCGCCGACGTGGTGGGCCACGTGCAGCGCATGGGGCAGCGCCTGCGCGACGGCATCGAGGCGCAGGCGGCGAGCCACGGCACGCCGGTGCGCCAGACCGGGCCGGCCGCGCTGCCGCTGATTCTTTTCGACGACGACCCCGGCTTCGACAAGGGCGCGGTGTTCACCGTGGAGGCGCTGCGCCGCGGCGTCTACATGCACCCGAAGCACAACATGTTCCTGTCGCTGGCGCACACCGAGCACGACATCGACCTGGCGCTGCAGGCCACCGACCCCGCCTTCGCCGCGGTGGCGGCACGCTTCGGCCGCCGCTGACGCCAAGGAAACGCACGCATGACCTCTACCTCCAGCGCCGCCCCCACGGCCGCCCCCGTCGGTGGCGGCGCCATCGAGATCCGCGGACTCAGCAAGCGCTTCGGTTCGGTGCAGGCGGTGGACGATGTGTCGCTCAGCGTGCGGGCCGGTGAATTCATCGCACTGCTCGGCCCCAGCGGCTCGGGCAAGACGTCGATCCTGATGAGCATCGCGGGCTTCGAGCTGCCCGACGCCGGCAGCATTTCCATCGACGGCGAAGACCTCACCTACCTGCCCGCGAGCCAGCGCAACCTGGGCATGGTGTTCCAGAAGTACACGCTGTTCCCGCACCTCTCGGTGCTCGACAACGTGGCCTTCGGGCTGAAGATGCGCGGCGTGGCCCGGGCCGAGCGCCACCGGCTGGCCGAAGAGGCACTGGCCACCGTGCGCCTCGCGGGCTACGGCAAGCGCATGCCGGCGCAGCTCTCGGGCGGCCAGCAGCAGCGCGTGGCGCTGGCGCGCGCCATCGTCTACCGGCCCAAGGTGCTGTTGATGGACGAGCCGCTGAGCGCACTCGACAAGAACCTGCGCGAAGAGATGCAGCTGGAAATCAAGCGGCTGCAGTCGCAGCTCGGCATCACGGTGGTGTTCGTCACGCACGACCAGGGCGAGGCGCTCACCATGGCCGACCGCGTCGCCATCCTGAACCAGGGCCGCATCCAGCAGCTCGACGCGCCGAAGGCACTGTACGAGCGCCCGCGCACCCGTTTCGTCGCCGGCTTCATCGGCGAAACCAACTTCGTGCCGGTGCAGGTCGGCTCGCTGCGGGCGCATGGGGCGCTGGTGCAGTTGCCCGGCGGTGCCGCGCCGCGCGAGGTGCGCAACGACGCGCTGGTCGGGCGCGTCGCGGGCAGCAGCACCGCGGTGGCCGCCTTGCGGCCTGAACAGATCTCGCTCGGCCGCGCCGATGCGCCCGGCGCGCTCGGCGCCACCATCACCGGGGTGATCTACAGCGGCTCCACCGTGCTGTGCATCGCGCGGCTGGCCGACGGCACCGAACTGCGCGCGCGGCTGCCTGACCCGAGCCGCGTCACCGTGGCCAGCGGGGACCGCGTCGGCCTGCTCTGGCCCGACGAGGCACTGCGCATCTACGGCGAAGAGGTGAGCCAAGAGGCGAAAAAGGAGGTGGGCAAAGAGGCAGACAGAAAGGGCGCGGCCCGATGACCGCCGCAGTCGCACTGATCACCCCGTCGCCGTTCCAGCGCCTGTGGCTGGGCAGCCGGCAGCTCAGCGTGGCGGCGTCGGCCCTGCTGCTGGCGCCTTTCTTCGCGCTGCTGCTCGTCGTGTTCCTCTATCCGCTGCTGAGCCTGCTGTCGACCAGCTTCCTGGAGCCGCATGTGGGCCTGGGCAACTACCAGCGCGTGTTCGACAACCCGGTGTACCTGCGCGTGATGCTGCGCACCGGCTGGATCAGCCTGCTGACCACCGCGCTCGCGCTGGTGCTGGGCTTTCCCATCGCCTACATGATGACCAAGGTGAAGGGCGCCACCGCCGCCTTGCTCACCGCGTGCGTGCTGCTGCCGCTGTGGTCCAGCGTGCTGGTGCGCACGGCCGCGTGGATCGTGCTGCTGCGCCGCGACGGCATCGTCAACAACGCGCTGCAGTGGCTGGGCCTTACCGGCAAGCCGCTCACGCTGCTCTACACCGAAGGCGCGGTGGTGCTGGCCATGGCGCACGTGCTGCTGCCGTTTCTCATCCTCCCGATCTACTCGGCACTGAAGAACATTCCCGACGACTACATGCGCGCGGCCGCCATGCTGGGCGCCAACCGCCGCCGCGCCTTCTTCGAAGTGCTGCTGCCCCTGAGCCGTGCCGGCGTGCTGAGCGGCTGCCTCATGGTGTTCCTGTCGGCGCTGGGCTTCTTCGTGACGCCCGCGCTCATCGGCAGCCCGCAGGAGCTGATGATCGCCACGCTGGTGTCCCAGCAGGTGCGCGAAATGCTCGACTGGCCTTTTGCCGCCGCGCTCATCGGCGTGCTGATGGTGGTGGTCGCCACGCTGACCATGGTCTTCAACAAGGCCGTGAGCTTCAACCGGCTGATGGGGGGAGGGGCATGACCGACCGCGCGACGAACTCTAACCGCACGAACCGAGTGAACCGCGCCCGCTTCGACTTCGGCGCCTTCTCGCTGCGCGCCTACGTGTGGCTGGTGGTGCTCTTCATCATGGTGCCCACGCTGATCATCGTGCCGATGTCGTTCAGCCCGGCCGACTTCCTGGAGTTTCCGCCGAGCGGCTTCACGCTGCATTGGTACGAGGAGTTCTTTGGCGACCTGCAATGGCGCAAGGCCGCCCTGCTCAGCCTGCAGGTGGCCGCGCTCACCATGCTGTGCTCGGTGGTGATCGGCACCATGGTGTCCTACGCCATCGTGCGCGGCACCGCGCGCTTCAGGTCGGCCACGCAGCTGCTGGTGATCGGCCCGGTGATCGCACCGCACATCGCGGTGGCGGTGGCCTGCTACCTGTTCTACCAGCAACTGGGCATCGTGGGCTCGCTGGGCGGCTTCGTCGCGGCGCACACCGTGCTGGCGCTGCCCTTCGTGGTGTTCACGGTGTCGGCCGCGCTGAGCCGTGTCGACCCCGACCTCGAGGCCGCCGCCATGAGCTGCGGCGCCAGCCGGCCGCGCGCCTTCTTCCACGTCACGCTGCCGCTGATCGTGCCGGGGCTGCTGAGCGGGGCGCTGTTCGCGTTCATCATTTCCTTCGACGAGCCGGTGGTGTCCTTCTTTGTCTCCAGCGTGCGCCAGCGCACCCTGCCGCGGCGCATGTTCGAGGACATCGAGCAGAACCTCACGCCCATCATTCCGGCCATCGCCACCTTGCTCACGCTGCTGTCCATCGCCGTGCTGATCGCGGTGGCGCTGCTGCGCGTGCTGGAGCGGCGGCGCAACGAGAAGAGCGGCTGAGGGCCGCGCCTTCTTCCCTCCTTTTTCTTCCCTTTTCTCTTTTTTCCTGGTCTTCATTCACAAGGAGTTCGCGATGACTGTCATGACGAAATGGCTCGATCGATGCAAGAGCGCCTCGCTCGCTTCGCTGACCTGCACCGCCGCCCTGGTGGGCGCGAGCGCCGTCCACGCCCAGGCGCTGGAAAAGGAACTGGTCATCGCCACCACCGGCGGGCTGATGGAGAAGACGCTGGTGCAGCACTTCTACACGCCGTTCTCCAAGGCCAAGGGCGTCGAGGTGGTGCCCGCCGCCATCGAGGTGCCCGACCAGTGGGCCAAGGTGCAGGCCATGGCGCGCAGCGGCGGCATGGAATTCGACATCGTCACGGCCACGCCGCCCGACCTGGTGCAGAAGAAAGACCTGCTGCAACCCATCGACTGCGCCAAGCTGCCCAGCGTGGTGGCCAATGGCGTGAAAGGCGCCTGCACGCCCTACGGCGTGATCCGCACCGTGGGCGGCATGCAGATCGGCTACAGCACCGAGGCCTTCAAGGGCGCCAACGTGCCCAAGACCTGGGCCGACTTCTGGGACACCGCCAAGTTCCCCGGCCCGCGCGGCCTGCCCGACACCGGCGACCGCGAATGGTGGGTGCCGGTCGCGGCCTTGCTGGCCGACGGCGTGGCGCCCGACAAGCTGTTTCCGCTCGACCTCGACCGCGCCTACAAGAAGCTCGACAAGATCCGCCCCAACGTCACCGTGTGGTGGAAGAGCGGCGACCAGCTGCAGCAGATCCTGCGCAACAAGGAAGTGGTCATGAGCATGGGCTACTCGGGCCGCCTCATCTCGCTGATGGGGGCCAAGGTGCCGATCAACGTGTCGTGGGACGGCGCCATTCGCGACGTGGGCTACATGTCGATTCCCAAGGGCGCGCCGCACCCGAAGGCGGCCATGGCCTACCTCGATTATTTCTACGCCTCGTCGCCCGAGCAGCACGTGGCCTTCGTCAACGCCGTCAACTACGACACCGGCAACGGCAAGACCGCCAGCCTGTTCCCGCCCGAGCGTCGCGCCATGCTGGCGACCTCGGCCGAGAACTTCGACAAGCTGATCGTGGCCGACTACGAGTGGATCGGCAACAACCGCCAGATGCTGCGCGACCGCTGGATCGCCTGGCTGGGCCGCTGAGCCATGCCTGCTGCGGTGCACTGCTTCGCCAACGCCACAATCTAGGCCGCGCGAATCTACGCAACCCGCAATCAAGGAGAGATTTCAATGGCAACCGGTATCAATGTGGTCGAACGTGTCAATCTGGCCAGCCAGATCTACGAGCACCTGCGCGAGCAACTGATGTCGGCCACCTTCCAGCCCGGCCAGCGCCTGAAGATCCGCGAGCTGGCCAAGACCATGGGCACCAGCGAGACGCCGGTGCGGGAAGCCTTGATCCAGCTGGTGCGGGACCGTGCGCTCGAGATGAAGGAGGGCTACTTCATCCGCGTGCGCATGCTGTCGCTGGCCGAGTACATCGAGCTGCGCGACATTCGCCTGTCGCTGGAGCCGCTGGCGGCCGAGCGCGCCGTGCCGCTGCTTGACAACGCCGCCATCAAGCAGCTCACCGAGAGCCATCGCCTGCTGATGCGCGCGGAGAAAACCAAGGACTACCGCGCGGCGCTGCAGCACAACTTCGACTTTCACTTCGGCATCTACCGCCGTTCCGGCATGCCGCAGCTGACCGAGCTGCTCGACCGCATCTGGGTGCAGGTCGGGCCGATGATGAATTTTCTCTACCCGCACGGGCACCCGCGCTACGACGGCGCGCACCAGCACGTGAACGTGCTGCGCGGCCTGCAGCAGCGCGACGTGGAAGCCGTGCGCACCGCGATTCGCGACGACCTGATCGAGGGCGGACGCGACTTCCTGCGCGTGCTGGGAGAAATCGACGCCAACCCCGCGCGCGCGGACGAGCTGCTCGCGCTGCGCAACCAATCCCGCCAAGCAGAAAGTCCGCCCTGATGATGGATCACACCAGCGACCCGAACGCCGCCTCCTACCGCCTCGACCCGCAGCGCACCGACCTGGCCCGCGAATTCCGCAGCCACATCCGCGGTCCGCACAGCGCGGAACTGCAGAAGCTGCTGCACCGCATGCGTTGGGGCCCACCCGGCGGTCGTTACCTGCTGGTGGTGCTGGAGCCGGGCCGGCGCTGGGCCCTGGCGCAGATGCCGCCCGAGCGCGGCCAGAAGGTCAAGGTATTCCACGACCGCACCTTCGATTCGCTCGACGACGCCGAGTGGCATGTGTTCGGCCTGCGCTGGCAGGTACTGACAGGCCAGGAACTCAAGCTCGACTGAACGAAGAACGAACGACCATGACTGCCACTCCCTTCGAAACCAACGCCTTCGTCGGCTACCCCGACACCCTCAGCGTGCGCGCGGGCGAACGCATCCGGTTCCACCTCAGCAGCCGGCTCGCGCAGGCCGACGCCAGGTTCCTGCGCGTGCGCTGCGCCGACGCCGACGCGACCGGCCCCGGCCTCAAGTTCGAGGAACTCGTCTCGCCCATCGACGGCGTGCATGCCGTCGAATGGCACGAGGTGCCTTGCGGCTCCAGCATGTCGGTGCCCACTGACCGCAGGCTGGTGCCCACGGGGGCGTTTTCCTTCGGCTGCTACATCTGGCCGACGCGCCTGGGCGACGCGCCGCAGACCGTGCTCGCGCGCTGGAACGACGACAGCGGCCACGGCTACGCGCTGCAGGTGTCGCGCCGCGGCGTGACGGTGCGCGTGGGTGGCGAAGGCGGCCACGGTGGCAAGGGCGCTGCGCATGAGGTCTCGACCGGCGCCGCGCTCGACGAGCGCCGCTGGTACTGGGTGCAGGGCAGCATCGACCCCGCCACCGGCGAGCTGGTCGCGCACCAGAGCCGGCTGGCCGATGGCGTGATGCCAGAGGCGCGCCATGAAAGGCGCGCCACGCACCCGGCCGGCGCATGGCGTCTCGATTCGCAGGGCCCGTTCACCATTGCAGCGCATCACGCCGAGCTCGCCACGCTGCGCACCACCGCGCACTTCGACGGCAAGGTGGAAGCGCCGCGCATCGTGGCCGGCGTGCTCTCGGCCGAGGCGCTGCGCCGCGCCGACGACCTCGCGCCGCCCGGCCTGGCCGACGCGAACCTGATCGCCTGCTGGGACTTCAGCGCCGGCATCGACACGCTGGAGGTGACCGACCGCTCGCCCAACCGCCTGCACGGCGTGCTGCACCAGCTGCCATGCCGCGGCATGACCGGCGTGCACTGGACCGGCGACGTGCACGACTGGCGCCTGGCGCCGCGCGAGTACGGCGCCATTCACTTCCACAGCGACGACATCTACGACTGCGGCTGGCCCGCCACGCTGGTGCTCGACGTGCCGCGCGAATGGCGCTCGGGCTTCCACGCGCTTCGCCTGCGGCCCGTGTCGACCGACGCGGCGCAGAACACCGAGACCTACATCAGCTTCTTCGTCACGCCCGCCGCCGATGCGCCGCGCGCCAAGCTGGCGGTGCTCGCGGCCACCATGACCTACATGGCCTATGCCAACAGCGCGCTGCGCCTGCATTCGGTTCATTTCGAAGTGCTGACCGAGCGCCTGCTGATGCTCACCGGAGACGACGTCTACCTGCAGGAACACCCGGAGCTCGGCCAGTCCACCTACGACCACCATGTGGATGGCAGCGGCCGCGCCTACAGCTCGTGGCTGCGCCCGGTGCTCAACATGCGACCTCGTTCGCAGCCCGGCAACCTGGCCATCGACACCCACTTCATCGACTGGCTCGAGGAAAAGGGCATCGACTACGACCTGATCACCGACGTGGAGCTCGACCGGCAGGGCGTGGGCGCGCTCGCGGGCTACCCGGTGCTCGCGACGCTCTCGCACCCCGAGTACTACAGCGAAGCCATGATGAACGGCATCATGGCCTACCAGAACGCCGGCGGCCGCCACCTGGCGCTGGGCGCCAACGGCTTCTATTGGCGCTGCGCCTTCCACCCGAAGGCGCCCGCGGCCGTCGAGGTGCGGCGCGGCATGGCCGGCACGCGCACCTGGGAGTCGCGCCCCGGCGAACTCAACCTGGCCGGCACCGGCGAGCCCGGCGCGCTGTGGCGCCACAGCGGCTTCGCACCGCAGAAGCTCATCGGCGTGGGCTTCGCGGCCATGGTGTACGACCATGCCGGCTACTACCTGCTGACGCCCGACGCCGCCAACCCGCGCGTGGCCTTCGCGGTGAAGGGCATCGAGCAGGGCGAGCGCATCGGCGACTACGGCGTGCGCATCGGCGGCGCGGTCGGCATCGAGATCGACCGCTTCGACGTCGGCCTGGGTTCGCCGCCGCATGCGGTGATGCTCGCGACCTCGCACGGCCTGGGCCCCGGCGCGCTGCCCACGCCCGAGGAATACCGCACCACGGTGCACGGCCTGGACGGCGAGCAGAACGCGCTGGTGCGCGCCGACATGGTGTTCTTCGAGACCGCACGGGGCGGCGCCGTGTTCTCGACCGGCTCCATCTCGTACGTGCTTTCGCTGAGCCACAACGGCTACGACAACAACGTGAGCCGCATCACGGGCAACGTGCTGCAGCGCTTTCTCGACCCCACGCCTTTCGAGGTGCCGGCATGAGCGCGCCGTCGAGCTTGAGCCCGAGCGCCTTCCGGGCGCAGTGGCAAGCGCGCGACCGGCTGGCATTGCCCGTGGGCGAGCTGAAGCAGGTGGCGCACACGCTGCGCCGCCAGGTCATCGAACTGGTGCGCAGGCACGGGCAAGGCTATGTGCAGCAGGGGCTGGGCGCGGCCGAGATCTTCGCGGCCCTGTACTTCAACGAGGCCCGCATCGACCCCGCCGATGCGCGCTGGGAGGCGCGCGACCGCTGCCTGCTTTCGACCGCGCACAACTCCGCGCTGTTCCACGCGGTGCTGGCGCTCCGCGGCATGATTCCGGCCGCGTCGCTGGACGACTACGTGAAGGACGGCTCGGCGCTGGAAATCAACGTGTCCGAGCGCCTGGGTCCCGTGGTCGAGGGCACCTTCGGCTCGCTGGGGCAGGGCATGTCGGTGGCCGCGGGCATGGCGCTGGCATCGCGCATCCGCGGCATTCCATACCGCGTGAACGTGGTGCTGGGCGACGGCGAGCTCGAAGAGGGCCAGGTGTGGGAGGCCGCGATGCTCGCGGGCTCGCAAGGGCTGCACAACCTGTGCGTGGTGCTCGACCTGAACTGGATGCAGGTCGAAGGCCACACCGACAGCGTGCTGCGGCTGAACCCCATCGCCGACAAGTGGCGTGCCTTCAACTGGCAGGTGATCGAGGTCGACGGCCACGACCTCGACGCACTGCTCGCCGCCTTTGCCGCCGCGCGCGGCCAGGCCGAGCGGCCGACCATGATCGTCGCGACCACGGTGCCGGGCAAGGGCGTGAGCCTGCTCGAAGGCGTGATTAGCCACAACGCCAAGCTGCCGGCCGACGTGGCCGATGCAGCCCTGCTCGAACTGGGAGAAACAGCATGACGCTCGCGGTCGACGACTTCACCCAGGGCGGTGCGCACACAGCCACGCCCGCCACCGCAGCCACTGCCGCATCGGCGATTCCGCGCTACTACGGCGAGACGCTGCTGGCGCTCGCCCGCGAGCGCCGGAACATCGTGTGCCTCTCGGCCGACCTCACGGCCTCCACCGAGACCGACCTGTTTCGCGACACCTTCCCCGAGCGCTTCATCAACCCCGGCATCGCCGAGGCCAACATGGTGGGCCTCGCGGGCGGCCTGGCGCGCAGCGGGCTGCAGGCCTGGGTGCACACCTTCTGCGTGTTCGCCACGCGCCGGCCCTTCGACCAGATCGCGATGCAGGTGGCCTACCCGCGCACCGACGTGAAGATCGTCGGCTTCCTGCCGGGCCTGTCGACCATCCTGGGCGTGAGCCACCAGGCCATCGACGACATCGCGTTGATGCGCGCGCTGCCCAACATGACGGTCATCGAGCCCTCGGGCCCGGCGCAGGTGCCGGCCGCGGTGCGCGCGGCGGCCGACCACAAGGGGCCGGTGTACCTGCGGATGCTGCGCGCGCCGGCCGCGCTGCCCGCGGACACGCCGTGGGAGCCGCTGGAACTGGGACGCATCCAGCCCCTGGAGGGCCTCGAAAAGGGCGTTGGCGCTGACGTCAGCGTCGGCAAGGGTGGCGACGCGCTCCTCATCGCCACCGGCCTGATGGTCGAGCCCGCGCGGGCCGCCGCGCGCGCATTGCGGGCGCAGGGCATCGCGGTGGCCGTGGCCAACGCGCACACGCTCAAGCCTTTCGACGAAGCCTTCGTGCAGGCGCAAGCCAGGCGCCATGGCCTGATCGTCACCGTGGAGAACCATTCCATCGTCGGCGGCCTGGGCTCCGCGGTGGCCGAGGTGCTGGCCGAGGCGGGCAGCGGCACGCGCCTGCTGCGCCTGGGCGTGCGCGACAGGTTCGCGCAGGGCGCTTCGATGCCATACCTCTTCGAGCGCCACGGCCTCACGGCCGAAGGCATTGCCGACGCGGTGCGCGCCGCGCTGAAGGAAGCCCGATGAAGATCACCGGCCGCACCGGCATCCTGCTGATGCTGGCGGACCCGGTGGCGCATGTGGTCGGCTCGCACCGTCTCAACGAGCGTTTCGACGCGGAAGGCCACGACATCGCAGTGTCTCCGCTGCACGTGTCGCCGCCGGATTTGCCGCTGGTGATCGGCGCCATCCGCCGCATGCAGAACGTGCGCGGCTTCGGCGTGACCATTCCACACAAGATCGACGTGTTGCCCCTGCTCGACGCGACCACGCCGCGCGCCGCGCTGGTGGGCGCGGTCAACTTCGTGCGACGCGACGGCGACGGCCGCCTCACCGGAGACAACCTCGACGGCACCGGCTTCGTCGACGGCCTGGCGCACAGCGGCATCACGCTGCGCGGCCGGCGCGTGTTGCAGATCGGCGCCGGCGGCGCAGGGCGAGCGGTGGCCTTCGCCATCGCCGAGGCGGGCGCGGCGGAACTGGTCGTGCACAACCGCACGCGGGACAGGGCCGCGTCGCTGGCCGCCGATGTGGCCGCGGCGCACCCGCACTGCAGGACCGTCGCGGGCGACAACGATCCGCGCGGCTTCGACGTGGTCGTCAACACCACGTCGATGGGCATGCACGCGGGCGACCCACTGCCGCTGCCTACCGAACACCTGGGCGCGCACACCGACGTGGCCGAGATCATCATGACGCCCGAGATCACGCCGCTGCTCGCGGCCGCGCAGGCGCGGGGCTGCCGCGTCTCGCTGGGCAAGTCGATGCTCGACGAGCAGTACAAGCTGCTGAAGGCGCTGCTGCGCATCGGGGCCGCGGCGCCATGACCGCGACGGCCCCGGACGACTTCAACCCCGTGCGCGTGCCCGACATCTGCCAGCTGCCCGCGCGCGAACTCGCCGCGCTCATCCGCCGCCGCGCGCTCTCGTCGCGCGAGGTGGTGAGCGCCTTCCTGCAGCAGGTCGATGCGCTGAACCCGCGCTTCAACGCCATCGTCTCGATGGTGCCGCGCGAGCAGGTGCTGGCGCAGGCCGACGCCGCCGACGCGGCCGTGGCGCGTGGCGATGCACTGGGCGCGCTGCACGGGCTGCCGCAGGCCATCAAGGACACGGCGCCCGCGCGCGGCATTCGCTCCACCTTCGGCTCGCCGCTGTTCGCCGACAACGTGCCCACGGTCGACGCCGTGATGGTGCAGCGCATGCGCGAGGCCGGAGCGATCTTCATCGGCAAGACCAACGTGCCCGAGTTCGGGCTCGGCTCGCACACCTACAACCCGGTGTTCGGTGCCACGGGCAATGCCTGGGACCCACGCTTCAGCGCCGGTGGCTCCAGCGGCGGCGCCGCGGTCGCGCTGGCACTGCGCATGCTGCCCGTGGCCGACGGCGCCGACATGGGCGGCTCCCTGCGCAACCCGGCCGGCTTCAACAACGTGCTCGGCTTCAGGCCTTCACAGGGGCGGGTGCCGTTCTGGCCGCGCGGCGACGCCTTTCTCGGCCAGCTGACCACCGAAGGCCCGATGGGCCGCAGCGCGGACGACCTCGCGCTGCTGTTGTCGGTGCAGTCGGGCTACGACGCGCGCGCGCCGCTGTCGCTGGACGGCACGGTGCCCGACTGGCACGCGCAGCTGGACACAGACCTTGCCGGTACTCGCATCGGATGGCTCGGCGACCTCGGCGGGCACCTGCCCTTCGAGGACGGCATCCTCGCGCTGTGCGAATCCGCGCTCGCGCGTTTCGGCGCGGCGGGCGTGCGGGTCGAGGCGATCCGGCCGGAGTTCGACTGGGCCCGCATCTGGCGTTCCTTCACGGTGCTGCGCCACTTCAGTCTCGGCGGCAAGCACGGCCCCGCGTACGACCGACCCGCCTCGCGCGCGCTGATGAAGCCAGAGCTGCAATGGGAGGTGGCGCAGTACCGCGCGCTGTCCGTGAACGACGTGCAACAGGCACTGGCCGACCGCACCGCCTGGTACGACGCGCTGCTGGACCTGTTCGGCCAGCACGACTTTCTCGCGCTGCCGACGGCGCAGGTCTTTCCCTTCGCCGTCGAAGAACACTGGCCACGCGAGATCGCGGGCCGCGCCATGAGCAGCTACCACCGGTGGATGGAAGTGGTCACGCCCGGCACGCTGTCGGGCTGCCCCGTCATCAGCGTGCCGGTGGGGTTCGACGCGCGGGGCTTGCCCATGGGCATGCAGATCATCGGCCGCCCGCGCGGCGATCTCTCGGTGCTGCAGCTGACCCATCTCTACGAACGCCTGAGCCCGTGGCTGCAGATGGCGCCGCCCGCCTTGCGCACGGACTGACCGACAACCCCCGACGAAGGAGAAGCATGTGACAAATGCCGCCCGGCAACAACTGCCCGGCCTGCGTGCGCCGGTCGACCTCTGGCGCGATGCCTGGGGCATTCCGCACCTGCGTGCCACCTGCGCCGACGACGCCTTCTTCGCGCTCGGCCATGTGCATGCCAGCGACCGGCTCTGGCAGATGGACGCGCTGCGCCGCCGCACGCTGGGCCGCTATGCCGAATGGATGGGGCCGAGCGCGCTGCCGATGGACATGCTCGTGCGCCGCCTCGGGCTGGCCGAGTGCAGCCGCCGCGACCTGGAGGCCGTGAACGAACGCACCCGCGCCATGCTCTCGGCCTACACCGCGGGCGTGAACGCCTTCATGGCCGCCGGGCCGCTGCCGCCTGAGTACGCGCTGCTCGGCGAGGCGCCGGAACCGTGGGAGGCGTGGCACAGCATCGCCGTGCTGCGCCAGACCAGCCTGCTGCTGAACTCCGTCTACCCCAAGCTGTGGCGCGCCATTGCGCTGCCGGTGGTCGGCGCGCAGGCGCTGGACCGCCTGCGCATGGACGACGGCGGCGAAGAGCTGGTGTGCATGCCGCCGGGCGCGCTCGCGGGCCGGCTCTCGCCCGACATGGCGGCGCTGGCGGATGCCATCTCGGCCTTCGTGAGCGAGAGCAACACCGACGCCGCCGGCGGCGGCAGCAACAACTGGGCGGTGCACGGCAGCCGCACGCAAAGTGGACGGCCGTTGCTCGCGGGCGATCCGCACCGCGTGCTCGACATGCCCAACATGTACCTGCAGTGCCATGTGGCCTGCGACGAGTTCGATGTGATCGGCCTGACCACGCCCGGCGTGCCGGGTTTTCCGCACTTCGCGCACAACCCCGACGTGGCGTGGTGCGTGACGGTGGCCTTCGTGGACACCGCGGACGTGTACCTCGAACGCTTCGAAAACGAAGGCCGGCGCTACCTGCTGCGCACCGAGGCGGACGGCGGCCATGCGCAGTGGGCCGAGGTGGAGCGCCGTGTGGAGCGCATCCGCGTGCGCGGCCAGGCCGATGTCGCGTGCGAGGTGCTCGCGACCGCGCGCGGCCCGGTGGTCGCGGGCGACGCGAAGAGCGGCTCCGCGCTGGTGCTGCGCCATTCGTCCGACGTGGAAGCCGACCGCTCCTTCGACTGCATGCGCCCGATGATGGAGGCCCGCAGCGTCGATGCGCTGTTCGAGGCCAGCCGCGGCTGGGGCCTGGTGGACCACAACCTGGTCGCGGCCGACACGCAGGGCCACATCGGCCACCACGTGCGCGCCAAGGTGCCGCGCCGCCCGGCCATCAACGGCTGGCTGCCGGTGCCGGGGTGGCTCGACAAGCACGCATGGCGCGGCTGGATCGAGTGGGAGCACATGCCGCGCCAGATCGACCCCCCGGCGGGGCTGATCGTGACCGCGAACAACCGCGTGGTGGAGCGGCACGACGACTACCTGAGCACCGACTGCCATCCGCCGCACCGCGCGCGGCGCATCTGGCAACTGCTCACGGCGATGGAATCCGCAGGCGTGCAGGACATGGAAGCGGTGCACCGCGACACGCTGAGCCTGCCGGCGCTCGAAATCTGTGCGCGGCTCGCACCGCTTGCGCTCACCGAGCCCGCATCGGTGGCGTTGCGCGACCGGCTGGTGGCGTGGAACGGTCGGGTCGATGCAGACGCCGTCGATGCCAACGCCTACATCTCGCTGCGCATGGCGCTGGCGCGTTCGGTCGCGCGGCGCAGCGGGCTGGGCGCGCTCGACATGGGCCTGCAGCGCACCATCGCGCCAGGCCTTGCGGTCGACTACCAGCTGGGCTGGTGCGTGCCGCAATTGCTGCGCGCCGACGACGAGGCATTGCTCGGCGGCGCTTCGTGGAACGAGGTACTCACCGAAGCCCTGGCCGAAGTGGCGCGCGACCCGGCTGCGCCATGGGGCGCGCGGCACCGCCTGCTGCTGCGGCATCCGCTGGCAATGGCGTTCCCTTCGGCGGCGCTGCTCGCGCCGCTGGACAAGGGCGCGGTCGATGGCGACAACGAGACGGTGTTCACCACCGGCTACTTGCCGCACCTGGGCGCGCATGCGCACTACGCGTCGCTGGCGCGCTATGTGTTCGACGTGGGGCAGTGGGACGCGTGCCTGTGGATCGTGTTCCACGGTGCATCGGGCGACCCGCGCGACGCGCACTACGACGACCAGACCGCCGCATGGCTGCGTGGAGAAACGGTGCCCATGCTCTACGACTGGGCCGCGGTGGCGGACACCGCGTCGAGCCACACGGTGCTCGCGCCGCGCTGAACGCACGGCGCTGCGCCGAGGGCTCGCCGCAGCGACGGCAGCGGGGCGTCGAGCATCTGCTGGGTGCAATGTGCGTCGTGCAGTGTGCAGCGCGTGAATTTGCTGCGCGGCCGGCAACCGCGCACGCGTCTTGCAAGGGGGAAGTCCGTCTTGTTTTGATTTTTAACATGATATATCGTGTATCAAATCTCAAAACCGGCACCGTCACCAGACGCCTCGTCGGTGAAGCCCAGTCACAGCGCGCCGCGGCCGCACGTTCAAAAAGAGCGATGCCGGCCAGCGCACTCCCAGCGAACTGTCGAAACCAGGAAAGGAACCGGGGTCATGAAGAAATCCACGTACGAGAAGTCCACGCATGCGAGATCCACGCATGTGAGCGCCACTTGCGCGAGATTGATCGGTTGGGCATTGGCGTCGGCCGTGGGCATGGCCGCGGCCACCGCCTCGGCCCAGACGCCGACACCGGCCCAGGCGCAGGCCAAGACGCTGCGCATGGCCATCAACAACGACCTGAAGGTGGTCGACCCGCTGTTCAGCAACACCTACGTCACGCGCGACTTCGGCTACATGAACTTCGACACGCTGTTCTCGCGCGACAGCAAGGGCGAGCCCAAGCCGCAGATGGTGGAGAAGTTCACGCAGTCGCCCGATAGCAAGGCATGGACCTTCACCCTGCGCCCCGGCCTGAAGTTCCATGACGGCCAGCCCGTCACCTCCGCCGACGTGGTGGCCACGCTGCAGCGCTGGGCCAAGCGCGCGACCATGGGCCTGCTGCTGGCCGACTCGGGCGCCGAGTGGAAAGTGGTCGACGGCCAGACCTTTGCGCTGCAGCTGAAGGAGGGCATGGGCCAGGTGCCGCTGATCCTCGCGGCGAAGACCTTGTTCATCGTGCCCGAGCGCCAGGCCAAGGCCTTTCCCGATGCGCCCATTCCAGAGCCCGTGGGCTCGGGCCCCTTCGTGTTCAAGCGCGACGAATGGATTCCGGGCAACCGCATGGTGTTCGTGCGCAATGCCGCCTACGTGCCGCGCAGCGAGCCGGCCGACGGCCTGGCGGGCGGCAAGCGCGTGAAGGTCGAGCGCGTCGAGTGGCGCTACATGCCCGACGCCAACACGGCTACCTCGGCGTTGAAGAACGGCGAGGTCGACATCGTCAACGTGGTGCCGCCCGACTACCAGGCCTCGCTGCGCACCGACGCCAACATCAAGCTCGAGCAAACCGGCATCTGGCAGCCCTTCATGGTCGCCAACACGCTGGCGCCCCCCTTCAACAACCCGAAGGGGCGGCAAGCCCTGCTGTACATGGTCAACCAGGAAGAGATCCTGGCCGGCATGGGCTTCACGCCGCAGCCGGGCAAGTCGCTGTACTGCCCGGCCGTCTTCATGTGCGGCGGCGCCAACGAAACCGCCGCGGGCTCCGAGCCCTTCAGGAAGCAGGACTTCGAGAAGGCCAAGCAACTGCTGAAGGAGGCCGGCTACAAGGGCGAGAAGATCGTGTTCCTGCAGCCCACCGACGGCACGCAGTCGATGGCCGCGCTGATCTGGATCCAGTACCTGAAGAAGGCGGGCCTGAACCTCGACGTGCAGGTGATGGACCAGTCGTCGGTGCTGGCGCGCGTGTACAAGAAGGAAGGCCCCGCGCAAGGCGGCTGGAGCCTGTACCTCACCGCCTCCAAGAATGCCGACGTCGACACGCCCCTGAGCAACGGCTGGGTGTTGTCTTCGTGCAAGGGCAGCGTGGTGCCGGGCTGGCCGTGCGACGCGAAGATCGACGAGCTGCGCGACGCCTGGATCCGCGAGGCCGATGCCGGCAAGCGCAAGCAGCTGGTCGAGAGCCTGCAGCGCCGCATCTACGAGGCGCCGCCCTACATTCCCTACGGCCAGTACCCCGCGATCTTTGCCGCGCGCAAGGAGGTGCGCAACACCGAGCTGTTCGGCATGGGCATCCCGGTCATGTGGAACATCGAGAAGTAGGGGCGCGGCATGGAATATGTGATCCGGCGGGTGCTCGCCACCGTGCCGGTGATGCTGGTGGTGTCGGTGATCGTGTTCATGCTGATCCACCTGGCGCCCGGCGACCCGGTGCTGCTGATCGTGGGCGACTTCGCCACGCCCGAGCAGATCGAGCAGACCCGCGTGGCGCTGGGGCTCGACCAGCCGCTGTGGCACCAGTTCTTCGTGTGGTCGCGCAACGTGCTCGGCGGCGACTTCGGCGTGTCGCTGTTCAACCAGATGCCGGTGACGCAACTGCTCGGCCAGCGCATCGGCGCGACGCTGTCCATCGCCTTCTTCACCATCGTGATCGCGGTGGCGCTGTCGGTGCCGCTGGGCGTGCTGGCGGCGTACCGCGCGGGCAGCTGGATCGACCGGCTGGTGATGGTGTTCGCGGTGTGCGCGTTCTCGATGCCGGTGTTTCTCACGGGCTACGTGCTGGTCTACACCTTCGCGCTGAAGCTGCAGTGGCTGCCGGTGCAGGGCTACCGCAGCCTGGCCGAGGGCGTGATCCCCTACCTGAAGCACCTGGTGCTGCCGTGCGTGAACCTGGGCCTGCTGTACACGGCGCTGCTCACGCGCATGACGCGCGCTTCGATGCTCGAGGTGCTGCACGAGGACTACATCCGCACCGCGCGGGCCAAGGGCCTGGGCGTGCTGCCGGTGCTGGGCCATGCGCTGCGCAACGCGGCCATTCCCATCGTCACGACCATCGGCGTGGGCATCGCGTTGCTGCTGGGCGGCGTGGTGGTCACCGAGACGGTGTTCTCCATTCCGGGGCTCGGCAGCCTCGTGGTCGATGCGGTGCAGCATCACGACTACCCGGTGATCCAGAGCCTGCTGTTGCTGTCGGCGGCCGCCTATGTGCTGATCAACCTGCTGGTCGACCTGAGCTACACGCTGTTCGACCCGCGCATCCGCTATTGAGGCCACCGAATGACCGATGCCACACTGAACATCCACACGGCGGCGCCGCGGCGCGCGTCGCCCGCGCTGCGCCTGCTGCGCAAGCACTACACACTGATGCTGGGCGGGCTGATCTTGCTGGTGGTCGTCGTCGCGGCGCTGGGCGCGCCCTGGATCGCGACGCACGACCCGCAGGCCATCAACCCCATCGCGCGCATGAAGGCGCCTTCGGGCGAGCACCTCTTCGGCACCGACGCGCTCGGGCGCGACACCTTCAGCCGCGCGGTGTGGGGCGCGCGCGTGTCGCTCATGACGGGCGCCTCGGTCGCGCTGCTGGCCACGCTGCTCGGCGTGGCGCTGGGCCTGCTGGCGGGTTTCGTGCGCTGGACCGACGGGCCGATCATGCGGGTGATGGACGGGCTCATGGCCATCCCCGGCATCCTGCTGGCCATCGCGCTGATGGCGCTCACCAAGGCCAGCCTCACCACGGTGATCGTGGCGATCACGGTGCCCGAGATACCGCGCATGGTGCGGCTGGTGCGCGCGCTGGCGCTGTCGCTGCGCGAGCGCCTGTACGTGGAGGCGGCGCATGCGCTGGGCACGCCGCTGCGCACCATCCTGCGTCGCCATGTGCTGCCCAACATCCTGGCGCCGCTGCTGGTGCAGGCGACCTTCATCGCGGCTTCCGCGGTGCTGGCGGAGGCCGCGCTCTCGTTCCTCGGCGTGGGCGTGCCGCCGCAGGTGCCGAGCTGGGGCAACATGATCTCGGAAGGCCGCAACCTGATCGCGATCGTGTTCTACCCGATCGTTTTTCCCGGCGTGCTGCTGGGCCTGACGGTGCTGGCCATCAACCTGCTGGGCGACGGCCTGCGCGACGCGCTCGACCCGCACGTGGCGCGACAGCTGTGAGCGCACGGGCATGAACATGACGACATCTCACGTGCCTTCGAGCTCTGCCCCCGGTTCTGCCTCCGGCGCCGCGACCGCGCCGCTGCTCGAAATCGACGGGCTGCGCACGTACTTCGACACCCTGCAGGGCGAGGTCCGCTCGGTCAACGGCGTGTCCTACCGCGTCGAGGTCGGCCAGACCGTGGGCGTCGTGGGCGAGTCGGGCTGCGGCAAGAGCGTGACGGCGCTGTCCGTGATGCGGCTGATTCCGACGCCGCCCGGGCGCTATGCCGGCGGGGCCATCCGCTACCGAGGCACCGACCTGCTCAAGCTCTCGGAGCCCGAGATGCGCAAGATCCGCGGCAACCGCATCTCCATGATCTTCCAGGAGCCGATGACCTCGCTGAACCCGGTGCTCACCGTGGGCCGGCAGATTGCCGAGACCGTGATGCTCCACCAGCAGGTCGGCCGCAAGGAGGCGCTGGAGCGCGCGACCGACATGCTGCGCCTGGTGCAGATACCGGAGCCGCACCGCCGGGTGAACGAGTACCCGCACCAGCTCTCGGGCGGCATGCGCCAGCGCGTGATGATCGCCCTGGCGCTGGTGTGCCACCCCGAGGTGCTGATTGCCGACGAGCCCACCACCGCGCTCGACGTCACCATCCAGGCGCAGATCCTCGCGTTGCTGCGCGGCCTGCAGAAGCAGCTGGGCATGGGCATCGTGATGATCACGCACGACCTGGGCGTGGTGGCCGAGTGCTGCGACCGCGTGGTCGTCATGTATGCGGGGCGCAAGGTGGAGGAGGCCGACGTGATCGACCTGTTCGACCGCCCGCTTCACCCGTACACCCGCGCGCTGATGGCCTCGATGCCGTCGATGAACACGCACACCGCGCGGCTCACCGAAATTCCGGGCATCGTGCCCGCGCCCCATGAGCCCGAGCGCGGCTGCCCGTTCGCGCCACGCTGCGGCTTCGCCACCGAGCGCTGCCGCAACGAGATGCCCATGCTCGAAGACCACGGCAGCGAGGGGTCGCCGCACGTGGTGGCCTGCTTCGAGGTCGACGAGGTGGTGCGCCGCACGCCGGTGCCGGTGGCGCAGGTCGAGCTCGAAGCGTTGCAAGGGGAGGGCGCATGAACGGCATGAACGACATGAACGCCACGACGGCAACGACAGCAGCGGCAACAACGGCAGCGACTGCAGCCAGGGCCCCGCTGATCGAGGTGCGTGACCTGCGCAAGCACTACGAGTCGCCGGGCTCGTGGCTGGGCCGGCGCAAGGCCTCCAAGGTGTATGCGGTGGACGGCGTTTCGTTCTCCGTGGCGCCGGGCGAGACGCTGGCGCTGGTGGGCGAGTCGGGCTGCGGCAAGACCACCACGGGCAAGTCGATCCTGCGGCTGATCGAGCCGACCTCGGGTTCGGTGCGGCTCGAAGGCCGGGAGCTGCTGGCGCTCGACGCGCAGGCCATGCGCCAGCAGCGCAGGGCGCTGCAGATCATCTTCCAGGATCCGTACGCCTCGCTGAACCCGCGCATGCAGGCGGGCGAACTGGTGGCCGAGCCGCTGCGCAACTTTGCGCAGTCGGATCAGGCGGGCGTGTCCAGCGCCGCCGAGCGGCGCGAGCGCGTGGCGTGGCTGTTCTCCAAGGTGGGCCTGCGCCCCGAGGCGATGAAGAAGTTTCCGCACGAGTTCTCGGGCGGCCAGCGCCAGCGCCTGGGCATTGCGCGTGCACTGGCGCTGAACCCCAGGCTCATCGTGTGCGACGAACCGGTGTCCGCGCTCGACGTGTCGGTGCAGGCGCAGGTGATCAACCTGCTGACCGACCTGCAGGCCGAGTTCGGCATCGCCTACCTGTTCGTGGCGCACGACCTGGCGGTGGTGCGCCACATCAGCCACCGCGTGGCCGTGATGTACCTCGGCAAGATCGTCGAGGTGGCAACGCGCGACGTGCTGTTCAGGAAGCCGCTGCATCCGTACACCGAGATCCTGCTGTCGGCGGTGCCCATTCCCAACCCGCGCGTGCGGGCCGAACGCATCCTGCTCAAGGGCGACCCGCCCAACCCGGCCGCGCCGCCCAGCGGCTGCCGCTTTCACACGCGCTGCCCCATGGCGCAGCCGCGCTGCAGCGCCGAAGAGCCGCTGCTGGCCGAAAAGACGACGGGCCAGTGGGTGGCCTGTCATTTCCGTTGAACGCTCCGCAGGGCGTTCTGTTGAACCGCACAACCAAGAGGAAACCGATACCGATGATTGCCGAATACGACAAGCTCGACGCAGTGGCCATGGCCGACCTGGTGCGCCGCAAGGAAGTGAAGGCCGAGGAGCTGCTGGACGAGGCCATCGCCCGCACCGAGGCGCGCGACACCGTGCTCAACGCGGTGACTACGCGCTTCTTCGAGCATGCGCACGCGCGCATCGCCCAGGGTCTGCCAGACGGGCCGCTGCGCGGCGTGCCCTTTCTGCTGAAGGACCTGGGCGTGTACTACGCGGGCCTGCCGACCACCAATGCCTCGCGCCTGTTCGCGGACTTCAGCTCCCCCATCGACAGCACATTGGCCGAGCGCTATGTGCGCGCGGGCCTGGTCATCTTCGGCAAGTCGAGCCTGTCGGAGTTCGGCATCAGCGCCACCAACGAGCCCGAGATGTTCGGCCCCTGCAGAAACCCCTGGAGCCTGGAACACACCACGGGCGGCTCCAGCGGCGGCGCCTGCGCGGCGGTGGCCGGCGGCATCATTCCCAGCGCGCACGCGGCGGACGGCGGCGGCTCCATCCGCATTCCCGCGGCGCACACCGGCCTGTTCGGCCTGAAGCCCACGCGCGGGCGCATTCCGCTGGGCCCGCACATCAGCGAGAGCTGGGCCGGCATGACCATTCACCACGTCGTGACGCGCTCGGTGCGCGACAGCGCGGTGCTGCTCGACGTGACGCAGGGGGCGGCACCCGGCGACCCCTACTGCGCGCCGCCGGCGGCCGCGTCGTACCTCGACCTGGTGGGGCGCGACCCGAAGAAACTGCGCATCGCCGTGTCGCTCAAGTCCTTCGAGGGCGTGGCGCTCGACGCGCAGGTGCGTGCGGGCGTGGAGAACGCGGCCAAGCTGTGCGAGTCGCTGGGCCACCAGGTGGAGTGGGTGGACCCGGTGTTCGACGACGTGATCTCGGACGCGGAATACATCCAGTGCCGCTCCGACATCATCCACGCGAGCATGTACACCTCGCTGCTGCGCCGCAACCAGCAGCTGGGCCGCGAGTTCAGCGGGCGCGACCTGCAGCGCGTGACCGCCATGTTCGGCGAGGCCGGCAAGTCGGTCACGGCGCAGCAGTACCTGAACGCCATCCAGACGCTGCAGCGCGCGAGCCGCAACCTCGGCCAGAAGTTCGAGAACTGGGACATGCTGCTGGGCCCGGTGACCGCCACGCCGCCTCACAAGCTCGGCGAGGTGGACATGGAAGCCACCGACCTCGAGGCCTACAAGGCCAAGGCGCGCGAGCACACGGGCTACACATCGATCTGGAACGTGACCGGCCACCCGGGCATGTCGGTGCCGCTGCACGAGACCAAGGAAGGGCTGCCGGTGGGCGTGCAGTTCGTCGGGCGCTTCGGCGACGAGGCCACCATGTTCCAGCTGGCCGGCCAGCTGGAGCGGGCGGCACCGTGGGACGGGCGGCGCGCCAAGGCATTCTTGCAGGCCTGAAAGCCGCGCGCGGCGAACTCCTACCGGCGCTTCCGAACCCCGCCCACGGGCTTCGGCCAAGCGGTGCTTAGCCTTTGCGGTTTGCAGCAAAGGAAAGCACCGCATGGCCCACCGCAAAGTCGCAGACCTCGTCATCGAAACCCTGCAGCACGCAGGCGTCAAGCGCTGCTACGGCATCGTGGGCGACACCCTGAACCACGTGACCGACGCGATCCGCCGCAGCGACATCGAATGGGTGCACGTGCGCCATGAAGAGGCCGCCGCCTTCGCCGCGGGCGCGGAGTCGTACCTGTCGGGCGAGCTCACGGCCTGCGCGGGCTCTTGCGGGCCGGGCGGGCTGCACTTCATCAACGGCGTGTTCGAGGCCAACCGCAACCGCGCGCCGATGGTGCTCATTGCGAGCCAGATCGTGACGAGCGAGCTCGGCATGGACTTTCCGCAGGAGGTGGATTTCAAGTCGCTGTACGCGGGCTGCAGCGTGTTCTGCGCGCAGGTGCATTCGGCCGACCAGGCGCAGCGGGTGACGGCGCTGGCGGCGCAGGCAGCGCTGTCGCGCGGCGGCGTGGCCGTGGTGATCCTGCCGAGCGACATCGCGCAGACCGAAGTGAAAGAAGGCCTGACCTTCGCCGTGCACCGCACCGCGCCGGTGGTGCGCCCGAACGACGCCGAGCTGGCGCAGCTGGCCGCGCTGCTCGCCAAGGGAAAGAAGATTGCCATCTACGCCGGCCACGGCTGCGAGGGCGCGCATGAGATGCTGCTGGCGCTGGGCCAGTGCCTGAAGGCGCCCATTGCCCACACCTCGCGTGCAAAGGATTTCGTGGAGTACGACAACCCCTTCAACATGGGCATGACGGGCATCTTCGGCGTGGAGTCGGGCTACCGCGCGCTGCAGGAATGCGACACGCTGCTGCTGCTGGGCGCGGACTTCGCGTGGAGCCAGTTCTATCCGTCGAAGGCCACCATCCTGCAGATAGACACCGACGGCAGCCACCTGGGGCGGCGCCATCCGGTGGCGCTGGGGCTGGTGGGCGACGTGGCGCACACCATCGAGGCGCTGATTCCGCTGCTCGAAGAGCGCAGCGACCGCGCCTTCCTGGACGAGTGCCTGCGCCACCGCAAGGACGCGGTCGAGACCCTGCGGCGCGACGAGCGGCCCGGCAAGGAAGGGCTGATCCACCCGCAGCACCTGACGCACGTGATCGACGAGCTGGCCGCAGACGATGCGATCTTCACCGCCGACGGCGGCAGCCCGATGGTGTGGTCGTTGCGCCACCTGCACATGAACGGGCGGCGCCGCACGCTGGTGAGCCTGCTGCACGGCACCATGGCCAACGCGATGCCGCAGGCGCTGGGCGCGCAGAAGGCGTACCCGGGGCGGCAGGTGATTTCTCTTTCGGGCGACGGCGGCATCGCGATGCTGCTGGGCGACCTGATGACGGCGGTGCAGGAGAAGCTGCCGATCAAGGTGGTGGTCTACAACAACGCGAGCCTGAACTTCGTGGAGCTGGAGCAGAAGGTCGAAGGCCTGCTCGACAACTACACCGATTTGCTGAACCCCGACTTCGCGCGGCTGGCCGAGGTGATCGGCTTCTACGGCCAGAAGGTGGAGCGCGCCGAGCAGCTGCCCGACGCGGTGCGCGCCGTTCTTGCGCACCCGGGGCCGGCCCTGCTCGACGTGAAGGTCAACCGCACCGAGCTGGTGATGCCGCCGAAGGTGGAGTTCAGCCAGGTGGCGGGCACGATGCTGTATTCCGCCAAGGCGGTGCTCAGCGGTCGCGGGTCGGACGTGGTGGACCTGATCAAGGACAACTTCACGCAGTGATCCGGGGCTGCAGCGACAGGCCTCGTTACCGCTGGTACAGGTCCTGGTGCGCCTTGCGCAGCTCGAACTTCTGGATCTTGCCGGTGGACGTCATCGGCAGCGCGGGCAGGAACACGATTTCCTTCGGCACCTCGAAGCCGCCCAGGTGCTCCTTGCAGTGCGCGGTGAGCGCGGCCTCGGTGAAGTCGGCGGGCGCATCGGGCCGGCGCGTGACGAAGGCGGTGATGGCCTCTCCCCAGTGCGCATGCGGCAGGCCCACGACGGCGGCGTTCATCACGCCGGGGTGGCGCAGCAGCACCTCCTCGACCTTGATGGAAGGCACGTTCTCGCCGCCGGACTTCACCATGTCCTTCAGGCGGTCGAGAAAGATGAGCTGGCCGTCGTCGTCCATCTTGCCAAGGTCGCCCGAGTGGTGCCAGCCGAAGCGCTGGGCGCTGGCGGTGGCCTCCGGGTCCTTGTAGTAGCCGAGCATCACGTTGGGGCCGCGAAAGACGATTTCGCCGACCTGGTTCGGGCCCAACAGTTCGCCGTCGTCGCCCATGATGGCGACCTCGTTCACCAGCGTGCCCACGCCCCAGTAGGAGCCGAAGCGCTTGCGCTGCTCGTGCGCCTCGAAGATGGTGGCGCCGGGGTACATCTCGGTCTGTCCCGAGACCAGCGCGAAGTGGGGGCAGAACTCGTCGAGCAGGCGCAGCAGCAAGGTGCGCGACATGGGGGCCATCGCATACACGCACAGCCGCAGGCTCGACAGGTCGCGCGACGCGCGCTGCGGGTGCGCCAGCAGCGCGCCGTACATCATGGGCAGGCCGACCATCACTGTGATCTTGTGGCGCTCGATGGCGCCCAGCACCGCGCCGGGGTCGAAGCCGCGCAGCACTACCAGCGCGCCGCCCACCGCCAGCGCAGACATCAGCACCGTGTGCTGGCCGCAGTGGAACAGCGGCAGCACGCTGCTCCACACGTCAGCGCGCTCGGGGCTGCTGGCCCACTCGACCATGTTGCTGAGCAGCACCGAGTGCACCGACGCGTGCGAATGCATCACGCCCTTCTGGCGGCCGGTGGTGCCGCTGGTGTACATGATGAGCGCGAGCTGCGTGCTGTCGATGGGCACGTCGGGCAGCGTCTGCGGGCCGTGCGAGATCGCCTGCGGCACGGTCATGGCGCCGGGCGGCGGCGTGTCGCCGTCGAGCACGCACAGCAGCGGCGCGATGCCGGTGTCTTGCAGCAGCGCGCCCAGTTCGGGCCTGGCATGCAGCGCGGTGTCGATCACCAGGTGGCGCACCTCGGCATGCGCGAGGATGTAGCCGATGGCGTCCACCGCCAGCGCGGTGTTGATCGGCACCCACACCAGCCCCGCCTTCTGGATGCCCAGCAGCGCGACCACCATCTGGATGGAGTTGTTGCACAGCATGCCCACGCGCTCGCCGGCGAGCAGGCCGAGGCCCAGCAGGTGGTGCGCGAAGCGGTTCGACGCAGCGTCGAGCTGGCTGTACGACATGCGGTGCTCGCCCTCGATCAGCGCCGTGCGCGTGCCGAAGCGGCGCGCGCTGCGATGGATCACGTCGCCCAGTGCGACGCGCGAGATGCGCGGGTGGAAGCCCGGCGCTGCGGGGGAGAGCGAGGGGCTGGAAAGCGTGGAGGGCGCGAGGCTCGTGGCGGCTGCAGGCATGCTGGTGTCTCCGGTCTTCTGTGGTTGGAGCGCAGCCTAAGGCTGGCCCCGCACCACGTCTTGCGAAGACTGGCTACAACGGGCGCCGCGGCGCGCCCCATGCCTTTGGCACCCGATGCGTCGGCTTTAGAAGCGTGCCTTCAGGAAAGCCGACGGACCTTGCAGCCGCACCTTCAGCCGCGAATCCGCGAAGTTGGCTTCGCGCGTCAGGTCGATGTTGGTCACGCCATAGGAGAGCACCACGCCGATGTTCTTCACTGGGAACCACTCCACGCCGGCCGAGGCGTTGTAGATGTTGCCGTGAAAGCGGCCACCGTTCTTCCACACGCCCGAGGCGTCGGCGAACAGGCGCAGGTCGGGCGTGATGGCATGGCGCACGCCAATTTCGAGCAGCGGCGCAATGGCGTTGTCGCTGGAGCTGTCGCTCACGGTGCCGACCTGCCCGTTCACCGAAGCCAGGGCCGACGCGCCCAGCGTGGCGCGGTAGTAAGCGGCACCCGCGCCCAGGCCGAGCACGGTGTTGCCCGAGCCGATCCACCACTTGTAGGACAGCTTGGCGAAGTCGAGCTTGGTGTTGACGCTGGCGTTGCCGAAGGTGTTCAGCGTGCCGAAGTTGCCGAAGGACGTGGTGTTCGCCACGCCGCCCGAGTAGTCGCGCTTGTACTGGTAGTAGTCGAACGAAATGCCCTGGCTGTCGCCCAGCAGCACGTCGGCCGTGACGCGCGGCATGGTCACGCGGCCGGGCTTGATGTCACCCGACTGCAGCGTGCCGTAGGGCGTGTTCACCGAGGCATTGAACTTGGGGTCGGCGTTGAACGCCCCCACGGAAAAGCTGAAGCGGTCGAGCGCGGGCGAGGGGTCGGCCAGGGCGGGCGTGGCGGCCATGAGAAAGCCGGTGCCGACCATGGCGCCCAACGTGCCGAGCTTGCCGAGTCTTGCGGTCCGATCGAAGGGGCGGGTGCGAAGCAGCATGGAAGAAGTCCTTGATGACCTGAAGAGGGTTTGGAAAAACGTGACCGCCGCGGCATGTAATGAAAATGAACGCAAGCCGTTCGGTCTTGCGTGGCGCCTGTGGGCGGAGCTCCCTGAGACGAGTGCAACGATAGGCGCCTCGCACGCGTGCTTGCATGCGCGGAATGCCGCTGTGCATGTAGGACTTTGTCGATGGCTGAACAGGCGCGAACACGCGACTGATCTGGCGAGGCCAGCGGCTAAAGTGGCGCGCATGCTCAGACACCTTTCCACCACCACCGGCCGCCAGCGTCTTCTCTACGGCGGCATCGCCGCCGCGGCCACCGCGGCCGCGTTGATGCCGGTGCCCCTGAGCAGCATGGCGCGCGGGCTGGCCGGCTGGTGCGTCGGCGTGCTGGTGTACCAGGTGCTCACGTGGTGGCTGGCCGACACCTTCGATGCCAGGCGCACGCGCGAGCGCGCGCAGCAGCTCGACCAGCCCAACATCGTGATCCTGGTGTCGATGCTGGTGGTCGTGGCCGTCAGCGTGGTGGCCATCGCCATGATGCTGCAGCAGGTGAAGCAGCTGAGCGGCTGGGAGCGCGCCGCGCACGTCGCGCTGGGGCTGGTGGCGCTGGCGGGCTCCTGGCTGATGATGCACACCATCTACGCCTTTCACTACGCGCACCGCTACTACATCGACCAGAAGGGCGGCACGCCCGACGGCGGGCTCGACTTCCCGGGCAAGGACGACGCGCCCGAGTACTTCGACTTTCTCTACTACTCGTTCGTGATCGGCATGACCTCGCAGGTGTCCGACGTGCAGGCCACCTCGAAGGAAATGCGGCGCATCACCCTGTTCCACAGCGTGCTGGCCTTCGCGTTCAACATGCTGGTGCTGGCGCTGTCGGTCAACGTGGTGGCGGGCGCCATCTAGGGGCTTCGCGGGCCTTCGCAGTCGGAGCTCGGCGCTCAGCGTTCAAGGCACCTGGCGCGTCGGGCGGAACACGATCTCGTTCACGTCCATGTCCTCGGGCTGGTCGATGGCGAAGACGACGGCGCGCGCGAAGGCGTCGGCCGGAATGGCGACGGCCTGGTAGAAGTCCTTCATGCCGCGCGCGATGTCGGGCTCGGTGACGCCGGCCTTCAGCTCGCTGTCGACCGCGCCCGGCGACACGATGGTGGTGCGGATGTTCCAGGGCTTGGTTTCCTGCCGCAGGCCTTCGGACAGGGCCCGCACCGCATGCTTGGTCGCGCTGTAGACCGCCCCGTTGACCAGCACCTTGTGCCCCGCCACCGACGCCACGTTGACGAACTGGCCGCCCATCTGGCGCTGCATGTGCGGCAGCGCCGCCGCCACGCCGTACAGCACGCCCTTCAGGTTGACATCGATCATGCGGTCCCAGTCGCCGATCTTCAGCCGCTCCAGCGGCGACAGCGGCATGAGCCCCGCGTTGTTGACCATGACGTCGATGCGCCCGAAGGCCTGCACGGCGGTGTCGACCAGGTGCTTGACCTGTTCGGGCACGGTGACGTCGGTGGCGACGGCCAGTGCACGAGATTGTTCACGAGGCTGGTCGGCACCTCGTGGCCCGTTCAGCGTGTCGACCAGCTCCTGCAGGCGGTCGATGCGCCGCGCGCCGAGCACGACGCGCGCGCCCTGCGCGCTCAGCAGGCGTGCCGCCGCTTCGCCCAGGCCGCTGCTGGCGCCGGTGATGACGATGACCTTGCCTTCGATGTGACTGCTCATGAATTGCTCCGGGTGTTGATGGAGCGCCCGACTGTAGGCAGCACACTGTCAACCGACTAGAAGGCCGTTTCTTGCACCAATCGCAAGCACAGGTTGATACTGTCGGGCTCGCACATCCGGCAGATCCGGCAAATCCAGTCCATACGGGGAGCACCACGTGGCCATCAGCGACTTTCGCGCCATCGAGACCTTCACCAAGGCGATCGAGCTCGGCAGCATCCGGCGTGCGGCGGCGGCCCAGGGTGTGAGCCCGCAGGCCGCGAGCCAGGCGCTCGCGGCGCTGGAGGCGCGCCTGGGCGTGCGGCTGCTGCACCGCACGACGCGCAGCATCGCGCTCACCTTCGAGGGGCAGCAGTTTCTGGAAGCGACCCAGCCCGCGCTGGCGGCGCTGGAACGCGCCGTGGACCGTGCGCGCACCGCCAAGGACGAGATCGCGGGGCCGCTGCGCATCGTCGCCCCCAAGTACGCGTTCTTGCCGCTGCTGTGGCCGCTGGTCGAGGAGTTCTGCCGGCGCCACCCCGGCGTGCAGCCCGACCTGAAGCTCGACGACCGTATCGGCAACTGGGTGCAGGACCGCGCCGACGTCGGCTTTCGCATCGGCTCGGCGCCGCAGGACGGCGTGGCGGCGCGCCGGCTGTTCGCGATGCAGCTCATCGTCTGCGCGGCGCCGGCGTACATCGCGGCGCACGGCGCGCCGAATTCCATCGAGCAGCTGGCCTCGCACCGGTGCAGCGTGTTCCGCCAATCCGCCACCGGGCGCGTGCTGCCCTGGCTCTTCAAGGTCGGCGGCGAGGTGGTCTCGCACGACCTGCCGCCCACCTTGTCGACGAACGACGCGCAGCTGGAGACCGAGGCGGTGCTCTCGGGCCAGGTGATCGGCATGTTGTCGAACCTGTCGGCGGCGCCGCTGATTCGTTCAGGGCGGCTGGTGCCGCTGCTGGTCGACCACGTCAGCGACCACATGGGCGTGCACGTGTACTACGGCAGCCGCACGGCGCTGCCGTCGCGGGTGCGGGCCTTCATCGACCTGGCGGTGGAGCGGCTGGCGCAGTCGCGCGAGTACGTGCTGGACGCCAGGGAGCTCGCCGCGGCGGAGGCGAAGGGGCGCAGGAAGCCGCGCCGGCGATGAATGAACGGCATGGGCACGGCACAGGGCGCTGCGCGCTCCCTTGCCGCAAGCTCCATTGCCGCAAGCTCAGGCCGAAGCCTTGCGCGGCAGCCCCAGCTTGACGATGCCGGTCGACAGCGCCACGCCGCACACGATGACGGCGGCGCACATCAGCATCCACTGCGTGATGCTTTCGCCGAGGAACACCGCGCCGTAGAAGAGCGCGAACACCGGCACCAGGAAGGTCACGGTCAGCGCGCGCGCAGGGCCGGCGCGTTCAATCAGCCGAAAGAACAGGATGTACGCCACGCCGGTGCAGGCGATGCCCAGCGCGAGCAGCGCGAGCCAGGCGCGCAGGCTGGGCATTTGCGCGGGCCAGAGCCAGAGTGCCGGAATGGCCAGGAACAGGGTGGCGCCGATCTGGCTGCCGGTGGCCGTGGTGAGCGCGGGCACGCCGCCCAGGTGCGCCCGCGTGGCGCTGGCCGAAATGCCGTAGCACAGGCACGCGCCCAGGCAGGCCAGCACCGCGAAGAGCGCGGCATTGCCGCTGGCGCCCGCGTGCAGGCCGGCGCTGCGGCTGGCCAGCATGGCGACGCCGGCAAAGCCGATCACCAGGCCCACGATGCGCGAGCCCGCCGGGCGCTCGCGAAACCACGCCCACGCCACCAGCGCGCCAAACATCGGCGTGGTCGCGTTGAGCACGGCGGCCAGGCCGGTGTTGATGGTCAGCAGCGCGAAGCAGAAGAGCGCGAAGGGCATGCCCGAATTGAAGACGCCGACCGCGAAGCTGGCCTTCCAGTGCGTCGCCAGGCTGGGGCCCTGGCCGCGCAGCAGCGCGATGGGCAGCAGGAACAGCGCGGCGATGGCCACGCGCACCGCGGCCGCCGGCAGGGCGCCGAACTCGGCCGCGCCGATGCGCATGAACAGGAAGGAGGCGCCCCACAGCGCGCCCAGCAGCACGAGGTCGACGAGCCAGGCCTTGGGTGCGAGGGGTTTGGCGGGGGTGGTGTTGTTGGTCGTGGCGGTCATGCGTCCTCTGTTTTTATGGGGTGCCCTGCACTTGCGAGCTGGTGAGCCGGCGAGCATGTGAACTTAGCGCGCCTTCTCCAGCTCGAGCAGGGCGGTCTTGCGCTCCAGCCCGCCAGCGTAACCGGTCAGCGAACCGTCGGCGCCCAGCACGCGGTGGCAGGGCACGATCACGCTGATCGGGTTGCGCCCCACGGCCGCGCCCACCGCGCGCACGGCGCTCGGGTTGCCCACGTTCGCGCTGAGCGCGCCGTAGCTCACGGTGGCGCCGGCCGGAATGGCCAGCAGCTGCTGCCACACGCTCTGCTGGAAGGAGGTGCCGTGCGACAGGTCGAGCTTCATGTCGAAGCTGTCGCGCTTGCCGGCGAAGTAGTCGCGCAGCTGCGCGGCCGCCTCGACCAGCGCCGGGTGGTCGTCCCGGGTGATCCAGCCCGTGGTGTCGGGCCAGTGGCGTTGCTGGTCGAACCAGACGCCGGCCAGGCCCTGGTCGGTGGCCGCCATCGTCATGCCGCCCAGCGGCGTGTCGAGGTGCGAGGTGTAGATGACTTTGCTCTTGAACTTCATGGCGTTTCAGGCGGCAAGGCCTGCCGTGGTGACGAGGGGGAGTGCCGTGGCGGCTGCGTCCGCACCCGGCAACGAGGAAGAAGAAGGAGAAGGAGAAGAAAGGGAAGGGGAGGCCGTGGGCGCATGCCAGGCGCGCAGCACCGCATAGCTGCGCCACGGCCGCCAGGCCTGCGAGGCCTCGCTGGCGGCGCGCGCCGTGCTCACGCCCAGCGCTTTCTGCAGCGCGACGTCACCGGCCGGAAAGGCGTCGGGCCAGCGCAGCGCGCGCATGGCGATGTACTGCGCGGTCCAGGCGCCGATGCCGGGCAGCTCCTGCAGGGCCGCGATGGTCGAGGGCACGTCGGCGCCCGCATGCAGCGCCAGCTTGCCGTCGAGCACCTGCTGGGCAATGGCGTGCAGCGCGGTCTGCCGCTGTCGCACGATGCCGAGCTGGCCCAGCGCGTCGCCGCTGGCCGCCGCGATGGCGGCGGGCGTGGGAAACAGCCGGGCCAGGCCGTCGATGGGCGTGGCCAGCGGCTCGCCGAAGGCCTCGACCAGCCGCGAGCCCAGCGTACGCGCCGCGGCCACCGTGACCTGCTGGCCCAGCACCGCGCGCACCGCCAGCTCGAAGCCGTCGACCGCGCCGGGCACGCGCAGCCCGTCGCCGTGCGGAAACGCCGCGTGCAGCGCCGCGTTGATGGCCATCGGCTCGGCGTCGAGGTCGAACAGCGCCCGCGCCCGGCTGATGACGATCGGCAGCACGGGCGCGAGCGAGTCGCTGACCGACAGCAGCACCTGCTCGCGCTCCAGGTCGAAGCGCAGCTGCAGCCAACCGGCATGCGCCTGCGCGCCCTGCTGGATGCGCAGCGTGCGCGACAGCTTCACATAGGTGGGCTTGCTGCCCTTGGCGGGCTCCTTGCCGTCCGCCGTCGACACGGCTTCGATGCCCCGCAGCGCGCGGCGCGCGAAGAAGCCGAGCATGGCGTTGGCGTCGTAGGGCGGCCGAAAACCCAGCCGCACCTCGATGGGCCTGGCGGGGCCGCCTTCACCGTCGGGCTGCGTGCCGCCGGCGCGGCGCAGGGCGCTCGGGTTCAGGCCGTAGTGTTCGAGAAAGGCCGCGTTGAAGCGCCGCACGCTCGCGAAGCCGCTGGCCAGCGCCACCTGCGTCATCGGCAGGCGCGTGTCGGCGATGAGCTGCTTGGCGGCCAGCAGGCGGCGCGTCTGCAGGTACTGCAGCGGCGACACGCCGAACTGCACCTCGAAGATGCGCCGCAGGTGGCGGTCGCTCACGCCCAGCCGCGCGGCGATCTGCGCGGCGCCGGGGCCGTCTTCGGCCCATGCGTCGGGCTCGTCGATGAGCCGTGCCGCCTGCAGCGCGAGGATGCGCGAGGCGTCTTCGGTCGACCAGCTGGCCGCGCCGTTCGCGCGGGGGGCCAGCTCGGGACGGCAGCGCAGGCAGGGGCGAAAGCCCGCGGCCTCGGCCTGCGCCGCGTGGCGGAAGAAACGGCAGTTCTCGCGCCGCGGCAGCTTCACGCGGCACACCGGGCGGCAATAGATGCCGGTGGAGGTCACCGCGGTGAAGAACGACCCGTCGAAGCGCGCGTCGTGCGTCTTCATCGCCAGGTAGCAGGCGTCGCTCTCGAGCGCTTCGGTGGGGGCGTGGGTGGTAGGCATGGGGAAATCATAAGGTTTCGAGTCGTTTCAACTGGCCGTTTTCGGACATGTGCCTGCCCGGTGCCTTGCCTACAATGCCCCGTTCGCAAAACCAACGGGAATCGCACTTCATGCAGCTCAGCGCGTCGATCTTCAAGGCCTATGACATCCGCGGCGTGGTGCCCACAACCCTCGATGCCGACGTGGCCGAAGCGCTCGGCCGGGCCTTCGGCAGCGCCGCGCGCGCCGCCGGCGAAAAGTCGGTGGCGGTGGGGCGCGACGGGCGCCTGTCGGGCCCCGCGCTGGCCGAGGCGCTGATCAAGGGCCTGGTGGCCACCGGCGTCGATGTGATCGACGTGGGCGCGGTCACCACCCCCATGCTGTACTTCGCGGCCCACACGCTGTGCACGAGCGGCATACAGGTCACGGGCAGCCACAACCCCAAGGACTACAACGGCTTCAAGATGGTGCTGGCCGGCCGCGCGATCTACGGCGAAGAAATCCAGGGCCTGCGCAAGACCATGGAAGCCGGCAGCGCCCAGCTGGCCCCCGGCGGCAGCGTGCGCAAGGTCGACGTGACCGAGGCCTACGTGAAGCGCATTGCGGGCGACATCAAGCTGGCGCGCCCCATGAAGATCGTGGTCGATTCGGGCAACGGCATTGCCGGCGCCTCGGCCCCGGCCATCTTCCGCGCCATCGGCTGCGAAGTGACCGAGCTGTACAGCGAGGTCGACGGAAACTTCCCCAACCACCACCCCGACCCGAGCAAGCCCGAGAACCTGAAGGACCTGATGGCCGCGCTGGCCACGGGCGACGCCGAACTGGGCCTGGCCTTCGACGGCGACGGCGACCGCCTGGGCATCGTCACCAAGGACGGCCAGAACATCTTCCCTGACCGCCAGATGCAGCTCTTCGCGCAGGACGTGCTGTCGCGCGTGCCGGGCGGCACCATCATCTTCGACGTGAAGTGCTCGCAGCGGCTGGCGCCGGCCATCGAGGCGGCCGGCGGCAAGGCCATGATCTACAAGACCGGCCATTCGCTCATCAAGGCGAAGATGAAGGAAATCGATTCGCCGCTGGGCGGCGAAATGAGCGGCCACATCTTCTTCAAGGAGCGCTGGTTCGGCTTCGACGACGGCACCTACGCGGGCTGCCGCCTGCTCGAGATACTGAGCAAGAGCCCCGACGCCAACGCCGTGCTCAACGGCCTGCCCACCAGCTTCTCGACGCCCGAGCTGAACGTGGCCTGCGCCGAAGGCGAGCCGCACACCGTGGTCGAGCAGCTCGTGAAGGGCGCCAGCTTCGCGGCGCCCGCGAAGGTCTCGACCATCGACGGCCTGCGCGTGGACTGGCCCGATGGCTTCGGGCTGATTCGCGCATCCAACACCACCCCCGTGCTCGTGCTTCGCTTCGAAGGCCAGACCGATGCCGCGCTGAAGCGCATCGAAGCCGAGATGCTCGCGCTGCTGCGCACGGCCAAGCCCGACGCCAGGCTGGCCGAAGCCAGCCACTGAACTGAATCGAACCGACCCTGTGCGTTCCTTGTTGCTGCGCCTGTACGGCGTCTTCACCACCGTTGTGCAACCGCTGGTGCGCCGCAAGCTGCGGCGCCGTGCGCAGGCCGAGCCGGGCTATGGCGTGGCCGTGGAGGAGCGCTTCGGCCACTACGACGCGGCCACCACCGGCCAGGCGCAGTGCTGGGTGCACGCCGTGTCGCTCGGCGAGACGCGTGCCGCCGCCATCCTGATCGCCGAACTGCGCCGCCAGTACCCGGGCGTGCCCATTCTGCTGACGCACGGCACCGCCACCGGCCGCGAAGAGGGTGCCAAGCTGCTCGAACCCGGCGACACGCAGGTGTGGCAGCCCTGGGACACGCCGGGCGCCGTGAAGCGTTTCCTGGACAAGTTCGAGCCGCGCATCGGCGTGCTGATGGAAACCGAGGTCTGGCCCGTGATGGCCGCCGCCTGCGCCGAGCGCCGCATTCCGCTGGTGCTGGCCAATGCGCGGCTCAGCGAAAAGTCGCTGGCCGCGGCCGAGCGCCTGGCCTGGCTGTCGCGCCCCGCGTATTCGGCGCTGACGGCCGTGTGGGCGCAAACAGAGGCCGACGCGCACCGCCTGGTGTCGCTGGGCGCGAAGGTGGCCGGCGTGTACGGCAACCTGAAGTTCGACGCCACGCCCGACGAGCGCCAGCTCACCGCGGCCGTGTCGCTGCGCGAGCGACTGCCCAAGCCGATGGTGGTGCTCGCGAGCTCGCGGGACGGCGAGGAGCGCATGCTGCTCGAGGTGCTCAAGCGCTTCGGCGCCACGCAGCCGGTGCCGCCGGAGCAGGGCGCGATCCGCTCGATTGCCAAGCGCGTGCACGACGTGCAATGGATGATCGTGCCGCGCCACCCGCAGCGCTTCGACGAAGTGGCCGCGCTGATCGAGGCCGAGGGCTTCGCCGTGGCGCGGCGCAGCGCCGCGGGGCAGCCGGCCGAGGCCGAGATCTGGCTGGGCGATTCGCTCGGTGAAATGGCGCTGTACTACGGCCTGGCCGACGTGGCGCTGCTGGGCGGCAGCTTCGAGCCGCTGGGCGGGCAGAACCTGATCGAGCCGGCCGCCTGCGGCTGCCCGGTGGTGATGGGCCCGTCGACCTTCAATTTCGCCGAGGCCTCGCAGCTGTCGCTGCAGGCGGGCGCGTCGCTGCGTGTCGAGGGCATGGAGCAGGCGGTAACGGCGGCGCTGAAGCTGGTCGAGAACCCCGAGCGCCGCGCCGTGATGGCACAGGCCGCGCTGGGCTTTTCGTCATCGAACCGCGGGGCCGCCGAGCGCACGGCGACGGCGGTGCTGGCGATTGCGCAGGCCGCGGAGCCGGTCGCGACCGCGGCCGCGCCGCTGGATGACACCGAACCGCCGCGCGCGGAACCCACGCTGGACTGAGTCTTGTATTTGCTCCTTCCCCCTCTGGGGGAAGGAAAACACCTCAGCGCACCGGCGGATTCAGGATCACCGGCGGCACGGGCGCCGTCGGCATCACCGGCGCCGGCGGATTGAACGGCTGCACCGGCACCGGCGGAATCACCGGAATGCTGCGCGGCGCGACCGGCACCGCAGGCGCGGGGGTGCTGCTGCTACCCCGGTCCGGCGCCGTGGCCGCCGGCACCGCCGGCACGCTGCCGTTGCTCGCCAGCGTCGCGTTGATCGCGTTCATGTCGTCCGTCGTCAGCGTGCCGTTGGCCTGGCGCAGCTTCAGGTTGCCCAGCAGCACGTTGTAGCGCGCCTGCGCCAGGTCGCGCTTGGTCTGGAACAGCTGGCTCTGCGAGTTCAGCACGTCGATGTTGATGCGCACGCCCACCTGGTAGCCCAGGCGGTTGGCGTCCAGCGCGCTCTGGCTCGACGACTCGGCGGCCTCCAGCGCCTTCACCTGGCCCGCGCCTGACACCAGCCCCAGGTACGCCGCGCGCGTCGACTGCGCCACGTTGCGGCGCGTGCCCTCGAGCACGCTGCGCGACTGGTCTTCGAGCGCCAGCGTTTCCTTGATGCGGTTCTCGGTCGCGAAGCCGGCGAACAGCGGCAGGTTGAAGACCACGCCCACCGTGGCCGCGTTGGCCCGCGTGCCCACCGTGCTGGTGGTGGTGCCGGTCGGGTTGCGCGTCACGTTGTAGCCCAGGTTGGCGTCCAGCGTGGGCTTGTGGCCGGCCTTGGCCTTCTCGACCTCGAGCCCGGCCACGTCCACGCCCAGGCGGGCCTGCTGGATGGCGGGGTGCACGTTGTCGGCCTGCGCGACCCAGGCGTTGATGTCCGCGGGCATGGCCACGGGCAGCACCACCGGCACCTGCAGCGGCACCGGCACGCTGCCCGGCCGGCCGACCAGCTGGTCGAGCACCACCTTCTTCACCTGCAAGTCGTTCTCGGCCGCGATTTCCTGCGCGATCACCAGGTCGTAGCGGGCCTGGGCCTCGCGCGAGTCGGTGATGGTCGAGGTGCCGACCTCGAAGTTGCGCTTGGCCGAGGCCAGCTGCTCGGCCACGGCCACCTTCTGCGCGCGCACCAGCGCCAGGCTGTCCTGGCTGGCGAGCACGTCGAAGTAGGCCTGGCTCACGCGCACGATCAGGTCCTGCTCGGCGATGGTGAACACCGCCTGCGCGATGTCGGCCTGGCGCTTGCCCTGCTCGTAGGTGGCCCAGTTGGCGGGCCGGTACAGCGGCTGCGTGGCGTTGATGCCCACGTTCTGCGTGTTGAAGTCGCGCGGCGTGGTGGTGCCGCGGCCGGCACCGGTGAGGGTGTCGATTTCGATGTCGCTGCGCGTCACCCCGGCCGTGAGGCCCACCGCCGGCAGGATGCCTGCCTTGGCCTGTGCGGCGCGCGCCACGTTGGCGTCGTACTGGGCCCGGGCCCCCTGGTACGTGGCGTCGTAGCCGCGGGCGGCGTCATAGAGTTCGTTCAGTGTCTGGCCCTGGGCCGGCAATGCGAGCAGGGCTGCGAAGGTGCTTGCGAGCGCTGCGGTAAGGGGCGAAAGCCGGGGCCTGGGAGGCATTGAACGTCCTTGAATCAGTAGCGTGGGACCGTGGGGTCGTGGGAAGACCAGGCGTCGATGCCGCCCGCCACGTTGGCGAGCTCGGCAAAGCCGTCCTGGTTCAGGAAGGCGGCCACGCGCTGGCTGCGCGCGCCGTGATGGCAAAGGCAGGCAATGCGATGGTCCTCGCCCAGCTCGGCGAGCCGGCCGGGGATTTCGTTCATCGGAATCGCCAGGAGGGTGAAGCCCTGGGGCGTCACGCTCGCCGTCTGCAGCTCCCACGGCTCGCGCACGTCGAGCAGCACCGGAATGGCCGCGGGGTCCTGGGCGAACCAGGCGGCGAGGTCGGCGGGGCGGACTTGGTCGATCATGTCGGTCAGCCGCCGCTCAGAACGAGAAGCGCGAAGGCTCGGGAAAGTTCAGCAGGCGCGGAGCCACGATGTCCCAGGGCTGGATGGTGTCCCACTTGCTTTCGCTGGTGCGGGTGACGAAGTGGGCACGCATCATCGGCTCTTCGCCCACGATGGCCGCGAGGCGACCGCCGACCTTCAGCGAACCCAGCAGGTTTTGCGGAATGCGGGCCACCGAGCCGCTCAGCACGATCACGTCGAAGCTCGGGCCGCTGGCCAGGGGCACGGCGCCGTCGGCGTGGCGCACTTCGACGTTGGTCACGCCGTTCTGGCGCAGCGTTTGCGCGGCGCGGGCGGCCAGCACGGGGTTGATCTCGAGCGACAGCACCTGGGCGGCACGGGCGCCGAGCAGGGCGGCCATGAAGCCGGAGCCGGTGCCGATCTCGAGCACCGATTCGTGCTTCTGCACATGCAGGTCCTGCAGGGTGCGGGCCTCGACCTTGGGCGACAGCATGAATTCGCCGGGCACCGAGCCGTCCAGCAGCGGCAGTTCCATGTCGAAGAACGACAGGGTTCGGTGCTCTTCGGGCACGTAGTCTTCGCGGTGGATCTGGGCCAGCAGTTCGAGGATGTCGGTTTCAAGCACATCCCAGGGGCGGATCTGCTGTTCGATCATGTTGAAGCGCAAGCGCTCGAGGGTGGGGGTGGGGTTCATGGCGTGGTTTTCCTAGTGGGCTCAGGACAAACCTTCAATTTTAGGTGGCACCGGTGACGCCAGCGGCGCGCTCGGCCTTCCGGGGTGCGCGCTGAGCCCGTTGATGACCACGTCGGCCTGGATCGCGACGTATTTTTCGGGGTCGAGCGTCGACACGCCGTCGACGCAGACCATGGCCGAATGCTTCCAGAGCATGAGGAAGACCATGGGCGCCACCACCGAGTAAATGGCGTGGTCGACGTCCATTGGCGCGAACTCGCCGCTGTCGATGCCGCGCTGGAAAATGCGCCGCAGCAGGTCGTGGCCGGGGCGCACCACCTCGCGGCGGTAGAACTCCGCCAGCTCGGGAAAGTTGGCACCTTCGCTCATCATGAGCTTGGTCAGGCCCGAGGCCTGGGTGTTGCCCACGCGCTCCCACCACACGTTCATGCAGTAGCGCAGCATGTCGGACGTGGTGCCCTCGAAGGCCTCGAACTCGGCGTTCCACTCGGTGAAGCGGCCGCCGAGGTTCTCGATGACCACGGCCTTGAACAGCTCTTCCTTGCTCGGAAAGTAGAGAAAGAGCGTGCCCTTGGACACCCCCGCGCGCACCGCCACTTCTTCGGAGCGGGTGGCGGCGAAGCCCTTTTCCACGAACAGGTCGAGCGCGGCGGCCAGCAGTTCGCCGGGGCGCGCTTCTTTCCGGCGCTCGCGCTTGGAGCGCACCGGGCAGATCTTGTCGACGAAGGAACGGGGGGTTGGCATGGGGTTAATGACTCGCGGGTTAGTAATGTAGTGACCGGCATCCGTCACGTCAAGCCGCGACAATATCGGGTTCGTCTTTTGCCAACCTGCCGGAACAGTGCCCTTGTCTTCCTCTGCGCCTTCTTCCTTTTCACCGCCTTCGCCGCCTTCCAGCGACACCGTCGTCCTCGGTGGCGGCTGCTTCTGGTGCACCGAAGCGGTGTTCGACCGGGTGCAGGGCGTGCTCGACGTGGAGTCGGGTTATTGCAACGGCCAGGTCGTGAACCCGACCTACGAACAGGTCTGCACCGGCCGCACCGGGCACAACGAGGTGGTGAAGCTCCAGTTCGACCCGGCGCAGATCGGCCTGCGCGAGCTGCTGGAGATCTTCTTCGTGGTGCACGACCCGACCACGCCCGACCGCCAGGGCAACGATGTCGGCACCCAATACCGCAGCGGCATCTACGTGACGAGCGACGCGCAGAAGCAGGTCGCGCAGGCGGTCATCGCCGAGCTCGAGGCGAGCAAGGCCTACCGCGCTCCCGTGGTCACCGAAGTGGCCACGCTGGCCAACTACTCGGCGGCCGAGGCCTACCACCAGGACTACTTCCTGAACTACCCCGGGCAGGGCTACTGCGCGTTCGTGGTGGGCCCGAAGGTCGAGAAGTTCCAGAAGACCTTCGCTTCGCGCGTCAAGAAGGCCTGAGCCGGGACCCGAACCCACCGCCCCTGCGCACCATGCTGACAGCCCGCCGTTCCCCTTCCCGTTCCGCTCGCGCGATCCTCGTCGCGCTGGCGTTCGCGTTGTGGATCGCCGGCACGCTGGGCGTGATGCACCGTTCGCTGCACGTGCCCGGCCTGGCCGAAGCCGCGACCGCTTCGGCCCCCCTCGTCGGTGCGACTGCCACTGCCACCGCGGCACAGGCCCAGGGCGACGTGCACAAGCACGCCCACGGCCTGGGCAGCCTCTTCGGCGAGCACACCGACGCCGAGTGCCGCCTGTACGACCAGCTCGGCGACGGCAGCGCCACGCCGAACGTGCCGCTGGTGGTGCTGCCGATCTTGCTGCCGGCGGCCACCTTCGCCTGGCTGCAGGGCGAGGCCATCGCCCGATGGGTCGCGCTGTTCGACGCGCGCGGCCCGCCTTCCTCTCGCTGAATCCCCCTGTGTTCCGGTTGCCGCCACCCGCCTTGCGCGGGCGGCGGCGGACGTTCATTGATTCAACGAGTGCCCCATCCATGATTCCCAATTTCCGTCGCAACGCCATCGGCGTCGCCGTTCTTTCCCTTTTGTCCTGGCCCGCGCTGGCGCAGGACGCCACCGTCACCGTGTCGCCCGACGCGGCCAGCACGCCGCCCGGCACCTTGTCCACGGTCGAGATCCAGTCCCAGTCCGAGCGCCTGAAGAAGGCGCGCATGGAGCTCTCGCCCGAGGTCGGCGCCACCGTCTACCGCATCGACCGCGCCGCCATCGACGCGCTCGGCAAGGGCGACGCCACCCCGCTGGACGACGTGCTGCTCACCCTGCCGGGCGTCGCCAAGGACTCCAAGGCCTCCGGCTCCCTGCACGTGCGCGACGACCACGGCAACGTGCAGTACCGCATCAACGGCGTGCAGCTGCCCGAGGGCATCTCGGGCTTCGGCCAGTCGCTGGACACGCGCTACATCGACTCGGTCGACTTCCTCACCGGCGCCTTGCCCGCGCAGTACGGCCTGCGCACCGCCGGCGTGGTCGACATCCAGACCAAGCAGGGCCTGGGCAAGCCGGGCGGCTCGCTCGGCTTCACCTTCGGCAGCCACAACACGCTGGAGGAAAGTGCCTCGGTCTACGGCACCACCGGCAACCTGAGCTATTACCTGTCGGGCAGCCTGGTGTCGAACACCAACGGCATCGAGAACCCGCAGCCCACGCTCAACGCGCAGAACGACCGCACGCGCCAGGGCAAGACCTTCGGCAACCTCTCTTACTACCTGGACGCCGACACCCGCCTGGGCCTGATGTTCGGCACGTACAACGGCAAGTTCCAGATTCCGACCAACCCGAACCAGGCGCCGGCCTTCTCGCTGGCGGGCTACAGCGACCTGGGCAGCGGCTACAACGGGTTGCCCTCGTCGGACGTGCGCGAGCGCCAGACCGAGGCCACGCGCTTCGTGGCGCTGTCGTTCCAGAAGACGCTGGGCGCGCTCGACTTCCAGGTCTCGGCCTTTCACCAGTACTCCAATCTGCACTACGTGCCGGACGCCGTCGGCGACCTGGTCTATAACGGCGTGGCCTCCGACACCCTGCGCTCCAACAGCTCGAACGGGCTGCAGGCCGATGCCTCGTACAAGCTGAGCGACGCGCACACGCTGCGCTTCGGCGGGGCCTACACGCGGCAGAGCACGCGCAGCATCAATGCGGTGAACGCGTTTCCGGTGGACGACAGCGGCGCGCAGGCCGGCAACACGCCGGTGTTGATCAACGACAACTCCGGCAAGGTCGGCCAGCTCGCCAGCCTGTACGTGCAGGACGAATGGCGCATCGACCCCCAACTGACCTTCAACTACGGACTGCGCTACGACAGCGTCGACGCGTTCACCAAGGAACACCAGTGGAGCCCGCGCCTGAACCTGGCGTACAAGCTCACCGGCGACACCGCGCTGCACGCGGGCTATGCCCGCTACTTCACGCCGCCGCCGCAGGAGCTGGCCTCGCAGCAGAGCATCGACCTGTATGCGGGCACCACCAACCAGCCGGAAATCGCCAACTCCGACCCGGTGAAGGCCGAGCGCACGCACTACTTCGACCTGGGCCTGGATCACAAGGTGAACGACAACCTGTCGCTGTCGGCCGACGTGTACTACAAGAACATCACCAACCTGCTCGACGAAGGGCAGTTCGGCCAGGCGCTGATCCTGTCGCCCTTCAACTACGCCAAGGGCTTCGCGCGCGGGCTGGAAATGTCGGCGCGCTACAACGACGAGCACTGGTCGGCCTACGCCAACTTTGCCTACCAGAAGGCGATGGGCAGGAACATCGTGTCGAGCCAGTCGCTGTTCGGCGCCGACGAGCTGAGCTACATCGCCAACCACTACGTGTACCTGGACCATGACCAGACGTACACGCTGTCGGGCGGCGCGAGCTACCGCTTCGGCGACAACCAGGTCAGCGGCGACCTTGTCTTCGGCAGCGGCCTGCGCCGCACGCCCGACGACGGCGCGCCCAACAGCGCCGCGCTGCCGCACTACGCGGTGGTGAACGCCGCCTACTCGCACACGTGGAAAGAGGCCTCGGGCGGCGACATCGTCGGCCGCGTCGCCATCCTGAACCTGTTCGACAAGGGCTACCTGCTGCGCGACGGCACGGGCGTGGGCGTGGGCGCGCCGCAGTACGGCACGCGGCGCAGCCTGTACGTCAGCATGACCACGCACTTCTGAAGCACCGAGGACTGACGATGCACACGAGGCTGTTGCGCTCCGTCGCCGCCACACTGCTGCTTGCGGTGTGGCTGGCGTCGACGCTCGGCCTCGTGCATGCCACGCTGCATGTGCCGGGCGACCAGGCGCGCGCTCTCGCCGAAGTGCGCTCCGTGCTGGCAACGGCCGGCCAGGGCGACGGGGAGGCCCAGGCTGAAGCCACCCCCGCGTTATCGCGGCACGGCTGGATCCACGCGCTGTTCGGCGACAAGACCGATGCGCAATGCCGCCTGTACGACCAGCTCGCGCACGGTGCCAGCGCGCCGGGCGTGCCGCTGGTCGTGCTGCCGATGCTGCTGCCGGCGGCCACCTTCGCCTTCCTGGAGGGCGACGCTATCGCCCGCTGGGTCTCGCTGTTCGAGGCGCGCGGGCCGCCTCCTGTTCGCTGAATTTCCTGAGTGCCGGTTGCTGCCGCTCGCGTTGCGTGGGGCGCGGCCGGTCGTTCCTCGATTCAACGAATGTTTTTTTCATGACCCCCAATTTCCGCCGCAACGCCGTGGGCGCTGCCATTCTTTCGCTCGCTTCGTTCGCGGGCATCGCGCACGCGCAAGCCCAGGCCCAGGCCCAGGTTCCAACACAGGCCCAGGCCGTCCCGGCCGACCCCGCCAGCCTGCGCGAAGTCACCGTCACCGGCAACCCGCTCGGCGCCTCCGACCTCATCGCGCCCACCACCACGCTGTCGGGCGACAGGCTGCTGCTGCGTTCCGAATCGACGCTGGGCGAAACGCTCAACAACGTGCCCGGCGTGAGCAGCAGCTACTTCGGCCCCAACGCGAGCCGCCCGATCATTCGCGGCCAGGACGGCGACCGCATCCGCATCCTGCAGAACGGCGGCGGCGCGCCCGACGCCTCGGCGCTCAGCTACGACCACGCGGTGCCGGTCGACGCGCTGGTCACCGAGCGCATCGAGGTGCTGCGCGGCCCGTCGGCGCTGCAGTACGGCGGCAGCGCCGTGGGCGGCGTGGTGAACGTGATCGACAACCGCATTCCCACCGAACCCCTCAACGGCTTCGGCGGCCGTGCCGACCTGGGCTATGCCACCGGCAACAAGGAGAAGAACGGCGGCGTGGTGCTCGAAGGCGGCAACGACCGCATCGCGGTGCACGTCGACGCCTTCAACCGCGACTCGAAAGACGTGTCGGTGCCCATCACGCTCGAATGCAGCAAGCCCGGCTCGCCGTGGTCGGCGCGCAAGATCTGCAACTCGGCCAACGAGGCGCACGGCGGCGCGGTCGGCGGCACGCTGTTCTTCGACCAGGGCTACATCGGCGCCTCGGTCAGCACCTACCGCAGCACCTACGGCACCGTGGCGGAAGACGACGTGACCATCGGCATGAAGTCGGACCGCTACGCCATCGAGGGCGAGTGGCGCCCGGGCGGCTTCATCAGCAGCATCCACGCCAAGCTGAGCCACACCGACTACCGCCACACCGAGTTCGAAGGCGGCCAGGCCGGCACCACCTTCTCGAACATGAGCAACGACCTGCGCATCGAGGCGCGCCACCAGAAGATTGGCAACTTCGAAGGCCTGGTGGGCTTCAGCAGCGAGACCAACCGCTTCGCCGCCGACGGCGAGGAGGCGTTTGCGCCGCACAGCCGCACGCGCTCGAACGCCTTCTTCCTGCACGAAGAGCTCGGCACCTCGTGGGGCCGGCTGAGCTTCGGCGCGCGCACCGAGCAGGTCCGCATTCGGTCGCTGGGCTATCCGGACGACCCGAGCGTGACGCGCTTCGCCATCGGCGAGCGCACCTTCAATCCGCACAGCGCGGCCTTCGGGGCGCTGGTCAACCTGGCGCCGCAGTGGCAGCTGACCTCGAACCTGGCCTACACCGAGCGCGCGCCCAAGGACTACGAGCTGCTGGCCAACGGCCCGCACGTGGCCACGGCCGCGTGGGAGGTGGGCGACCCGAACCTGAAGAAGGAGAAGTCGACCGGCTTCGACCTGGGCGCGCAATGGAAGTCGGGGCCGAACACGGCGCGCGTCAACGCGTACGTCACGCGCTTCCAGAACTACATCGGCCTCACGGCGTCGGGGCGCAACCTCGACGAGGAGGGCAACGTGGCCGAGCCCGGCGCCACCGACACGCTGGCCGAGTACGTCTACGGCGGCGTGCGCGCGCGCTTCACCGGCATCGAGGCCAACGGCAACCTGCGGCTCTTGGGCGCGGACGGGTTCGGGCGCCTGCGCGACGCGGACACGCTCGACCTCGAATGGCGCGGCGACATCGTGCGCGCGAAGAACCTCGACACCGGCGAGCCGCTGCCGCGCATCGCGCCGCTGCGGGTGGGTGCGACGCTGGCCTACGGCAGCGGTCCGTGGAGCGCGCGCGTGGGCTTCGACTACAACGCGGCGCAGCGCCGCATTCCGACGGTGGGCGCGCGCGAGACCGAGGCGTACACGCTGTGGAACGCGGCCATCACGTACCGCATGAAGGTGCGGCGCGCCAACCTGACCTGGTATGCGCGCATGGACAACATCGGCAACAAGCTGGCGTACAGCCCGACGTCGATCCTGACGACGACGGTGTACCCGAATGCGCCGCTGCCGGGACGGACGTTGAAGGTGGGTTTGCGCGTGACGTTCTGAGTTTGGCTTTCTCGCTCCCCTTCCGGGGGAGGGCGGGGGTGGGGGCTCGCGGCCTTTGATGAGGCAGCGGTTTTTGCGAGCGCCGCTTGCCCCCATCCCAGCCTTCCCCCGGGAGGGGAAGGAGCAATACCGGGAAATCCCTCGGCTATCCTCGCCGCGTGAATTCCTTCGTCATCTCTTCGCTTCTCCCCGTTGTTCTTCTCATCGCCGCCGGCTACCTCGCCGGGCGCCGCCGCTGGATCGGCGGCAATGCGGTGAAAGACCTGTCGAACCTCATCTTTTTACTGCTCGCGCCCGCGCTGCTCTTCCGCGCGATGAGCACGGTGCACGTCGAGCAGCTCAGCCTCAAGCCGGTGGCGGCTTACTTCATTGCCTCGGGCCTGCTGTTCGCGGGCACCATGGCCCTGCGCGGCTTCAACCGCACGGCGGCGGTGATCGCGCTGGCCAACACCTACAGCAACACCGTGATGATCGGCATCGTGCTGGTGGACCTCGCGTATGGCGAGCCCGGCATGGTGGTGCTGCTCACGCTGATCTCGCTGCATTCGCTGGTGCTGTTGACCAGCGCCACCGTGGTGCTCGAACTGGCGGTGGCGCGCGAGCACGCCGCGGTCGGCGGGGCCGACAGGCGCTCGATGTCGCGCACCGTGCTGCGCGCCCTGCGCAACGCCATCGTGCACCCGGTGCCGCTGCCGATCATGGCGGGCCTGCTGTTCGCGCAGACCGGCTGGACCATGCCCGAGGTGATCGACAAGCCGATCCAGTTGCTGGGCCAGGCCTTCGGCCCGGTGGCGCTGGTGATGGTGGGCATCACGCTGGCGCTCACGCCCATCGGCCGGCACTGGCGCGGCGCGCTCGCGCAGGCGCTGGTGAAGAACCTGCTGCACCCGCTGCTGGTGGCCGGCATCGGCTGGCTGCTGGGCGTGCGCGGCATTCCGCTCACGGTGATGGTGGTGGCCGCGGCGCTGCCCATCGGCGCCAACGTGTTTCTGTTTTCGCAGCGCTACCGCACGGCCGAAGACCTGGTGACGGCCAGCGTCGCGGTGTCGACCGTGCTGGCGCTGGGCACGCTCACGCTGGTGATGGTGTGCGTGCGATACCTTCCTTGAGACCGACCCCGGGCGGTCAGGGCGCGAGGCGTTCGCGCACCCAGTCGCTGCCTTCGGCGCCCGTACCCACACCTATACCTGCTTCGCGCCGGTAGCGTAGCCGGTCGTGCAGCCGGCTCTTGCGGCCCTGCCAGAACTCCCAGCGGTCGGGCACCAGCCGGTAGCCGCCCCAGTGCGGCGGGCGCGGCGGCGACAGCAGGTGCTTGGCCGCGAACACGGCCGCGTTCTTCACCAGCACGTCGCGCCCGCTGATCACCTCGCTCTGCGGGCTGGCCCAGGCGCCGATGCGCGAGTCGAGCGGACGGCTCTTGAAGTAGGCGTCGCTCTCGTCGGCGCCGGCCTTCTCGACGCGGCCTTCGATGCGCACCACGCGCTCCAGCTCGACCCAGTGGAACTGCAGCGACGCATAGGGGTTGCCCGACAGTTCGCGGCCCTTGCGGCTTTCGTAGTTGGTGTACCAGACGAGGCCGCGCGCGTCGTAGCCCTTGATGAGCACGATGCGGCTGGACGGGCGCAGGTCGCTGCCCACGGTGCACAGCGTCATGGCGTTGGGCTCGGGCACCTGGGCGTCGATGGCTTCGGTGAGCCAGCGTTCGAACTGCTTCAGCGGATCGCCCGCGCTGTGCGCCTCGCCGAGTTCCGCGCGCTCGTAGCTCTTGCGCAGCGCGGCCAGCGCGTCATTGGAGAGAGGGGAAGTCATTGCGGGATTGTTGCGCACATACTCGCGCGATGACGACGAAGGCAAATTCCCCCGTGGTGATCGTGCTGGCTTCGGGCCGCGGCGAGCGGTTCGTGGCGGCAGGGGGTTCGGGCTCCAAGCTGAAGGCGCTGCTCGCGGGCAAGCCGGTGCTGGAACGCACGCTCGATGCCGTGCGCGCCAGCGGCCTGCCATGGCATGTGGAAGACGCAGGGCACCCGGGCATGGGCGATTCGATTGCCGCGGCGGTGCGCGCCACGCGCGACGCGCCGGGCTGGCTGGTCTTGCCGGGTGATTTGCCGCTGGTGCAGGCGGCCACGCTGCGGGCGGTGGCGGCGGCGCTCGACGGCCGGGTGAACGCCGTGCAGCCGAACTACCAGGGGGAGCGCGGCCACCCGGTCGGCTTCGCGGCCGGCTGCGGCCCGCAGCTCGCGGCCCTTGCGGGGAACCTGGGCGCGTCGCCCGTCCTGAAATCGATGCGCGCCATCGCCTCGGTGGCCGACCTGGCGGTGGACGACATCGGCGTGGTCACCGATGTCGACACGCCCGCCGCGCTGGCGCAGGCCGAGGCGCTCTGGCTGGCGCGCCGGGGCGGCTAGCTTTTTTCTCGCTCAGGGCTTGGGGATGACCGCGCAGGCGATGCGCGGGCCCGAGTTGCCCGAGGGCTGCGTCGTGAAGTCGTCGCGGTCGCGGTGCACTACCAGCGCGCGGCCGGCCACGTTGTTGACGGCGCCGTCGGTCAGCGAGATGGAATGGTCTTCCACGCTGAAACGGGCCACACCGCCGGCGTCGGCCACCAGGCTCGGCAGTTCGCCGGCATGGCTGCCGGGCGCGGCGAACTTGCCGTGCGTGCCGCCGGTCGGGTTGAAGTGGCCGCCCGAGGCGTCGCCGTTGTTGCCGCAGTCGCCCTTTTCATGGATGTGGAAGCCGTGCTCGCTGCCCGGCACCAGGCCGCGCACCTCGCCCGACACGCGCAGGCCGTGCTCCAGCGCGGTGAAGTTCACCGTGCCGCGGGTCGGGTTGGGCGTGATGGCGCCGGTGGGCACCAGTTCGACGGCCGTGCTGGGCTTGCCGCCCATGCTGCCGCAGGCGGCGAGGAGGGCGGAGGCGAGCACGAGGCTGCCGGTGGCGATGAGACGGCTTTGGTTCATGTGTGGTCCTTGGACGGGTTGGACGGTTGAGAAGGTTGGGAAGGTTGGGAGGGAACAGGGGCCGCAGCGGGGGACGAAGTTTCCGCGGAACCCGGAACGTATACCGGAGGCGGCGGCGCATCGCAATCGGCGGCGGCCTCGGGCTGTGCACCGGTCTGCTGCTGGCGCTGCTGTTCCTGCGCCGCGGCCAGCGCCACCAGCCGGGCCAGCGCGGCGTCGTGGATGGCGTGGCGCTGCAGCTCCAGCAGCGTCTGGCGCGCGTAGTCGAGCGAGCTGCCGTAGCGGCCCACCGCGTTGGCGAAGATGTGGCGGTAGCGCTCGTCGGTGAGTTCGCCGGTGAAGTTGGGGCTGCGCCGCGAGAGCGTGAAGGCCAGCGCGCGCACCGGGCCGTCGGCCGTGCCGCAAGTCAGCCACTTCGGGTCGTACACGCCCGTGGGCATCTCGCGCAGCCAGAGCCGGCGCAGCGTGGCCAGGCCGTCGGCCTTCGGCACGCGAAACACCATGCCCCGGCAGCTGCCGCCCGAAAGCAGGCCGAACACCAGGCCGGGCACCTGCACGCTGCCGCGGTTCACGCGGCTCCACATCTTCAGCGCCCGGTGCCAGCCGCGCACCCAGGCCTGGCGCCGTTCGATGAAATCGAACTCCGGCCGCCAGATGAGCGAGCCGTAGCCGAAGAGCCACAGGTCCTCATGCCCGCCCCAATCGGCAATGGCGCGCTCGAGCATCGGCTGTGGATCGCGCAGCGGGGTGGGCATGGGGTCGAGTCCCGGCGGACCGGGATCCGGCGCGGGGTCCGACACGGAAGTGCCGGGGCCGACGCCTACAATTTCCTGATCATGGTTCACCGCACCATTATTTACCGCCCTCTTTCCTACGGAGCAAGACCCCCGATGAGCGACGACGACAGCCAGCAGAATTTCATCCTCGGATTCGTCATGGCGCTGATCGCCCTGGTGATCTTCTTCGTGATCGGCATCGTGCTCTGGCACAAGGGCCACAACCCGGCCACCGTCGCGCAGGCCGCGGCGGCTCAGCCGGCGGTGGTCATCTCCACGCCCGCCCCCGGCGCCGAGCCCAAGGTGGCCGAGGTGACCGAGACGGTGACCGTGACCATTCCCGACGGCGCGAGCATCCGCGTGGCCAACGGCGTGGTGAACTTCTACTTCGCCACCGGCAGCGCCGACCTGGCCCCGGGCGCTGCCGAGGCGCTGGCCGCGGTCATCAAGGGCGTGGAAAGCGGCCGCAAGGCGGTGGTTTCGGGCTACCACGACACCACCGGCGACCCTGCCGTGAACGAGTCACTCGCCAAGAAACGCGCCGAAATGATCCGCGACGTGCTGATGGGCCTGGGCGTGCCGGCCGCGAAGATCGACCTGCAGAAGCCCGAAGTGACGGCCGGCTCGGGCAACAACGCCGAGGCGCGCCGGGTAGAGGTGAAGCTGGTCGACTGAGCTCGGCGTCACCTTCGGTTGCAAGAAAAGCCCGGTGATGCCGGGCTTTTTCATGGGTGCGGCGCCCGGCGGCGCGGATGGGTAAATTCGTATTGCCAGCCGGCCGGATTTCATCGGGCTTTCGCGCATCGCTTGGTACGATGGGCCCCCAGGCCCACCGTCGCCCTGGCGACACGCAGCAAGACGCAGCAAGAGCCCACGACCCCCATGAGCAGCAGCACACACCCCACCGTACGCGACGTCACCGATCGCATCCGCGAGCGCAGCCAGGGGCTGCGCAGCGCCTACCTCGCCCGCCTCTCGGAAATCCGCAACCGCGACCGCGGCTCCGACCGCATGGGCTGCGCCAACGTGGCGCACGCGGTGGCCGGCATTCCGGCCAACGACAAGTTCCGCGTGGTGACCGAGCGCGCACCCAACATCGGCATCGTCACCGCCTACAACGACATGCTCTCGGCCCACGCGCCGTACCAGGGCTATCCGGACATCATCAAGCAGGAGGCCCGCCGCCTCGGCGCCACCGCCCAGGTGGCCGGCGGCGTGCCCGCCATGTGCGACGGCGTGACGCAGGGCACGCCCGGCATGGAGCTGAGCCTGTTCAGCCGCGACCTCATCGCCATGAGCACCGCCGTCGCGCTCACGCACGACATGTTCGACGCGGCGCTGCTGCTGGGCGTGTGCGACAAGATCGTGCCCGGCCTGCTGATCGGCGCGCTGCACTTCGGCCATCTGCCCACCGTGTTCGTGCCCGCCGGCCCGATGGCCTCGGGCCTGTCGAACGGCGCCAAGTCGAAGGTGCGGGAGCAGGCCGCGCAGGGGCTCGTGGGCCGCCAGGGCCTGCTCGACGCTGAAATGGCCGCGTACCACTCGGTGGGCACCTGCACCTTCTACGGCACCGCCAACAGCAACCAGATGCTGCTCGAGGCCATGGGCCTGCACGTGCCCGGCACGGCCTTCATCCAGCCCGGCGATGCGATGCGCGACACGCTCACGCGCGAAGCCGTGCGCACGGTGCTCGGCAAGGCGAGCGACGCCGCGTTCAACTGTCCGCCGATTGGCGAAATGGTCGACGAGCGCTGCATCGTCAATGCCATGGTCGCGTTGCTGGCCACCGGCGGCTCCACCAACCACCTGATCCACTGGGTGGCCGTGGCCCGCGCCGCGGGCATCGTGATCGACTGGGACGACTTCTCGAAGCTTTCGGACATCGTTCCGCTGCTGACCCGCGTGTACCCCAACGGCAGCGCCGACGTGAACGAGTTCCAGGCCGCGGGCGGTCCGGGCTTCGTCATCGGCGAGCTGGTCGACGCGGGCCTGATGCACGGCGACGTGCTCACGGTGCGCGCCGGCGGCATTCGCGAGTTCGCGAACATTCCCCACCCTGTGGATGCCGCGGGCGATGCACAGGCGCAGCGCCTGCAATGGACCCCCGCCGCGCCGCTGAAGAACGAAGCCATCACGCGCACGGTGGCCAGCCCCTTCAGCGCCACCGGCGGCCTGAAGCTGCTGAGCGGCAACCTGGGGCGCAGCGTGATCAAGGTGTCTTCAGTGCCCGACGACCGCCACGTCATCGAGGCGCCCGCGCGCGTGTTCGACTCGCAGGCCGCGCTGCAGAAGGCCTTCACCGCTGGCGAGCTGGAGCGCGACGTGGTCTGCGTGGTGCGCTGGCAGGGCCCGCAGGCCAACGGCATGCCCGAGCTGCACAAGCTCACGCCGCCGCTGTCGGTGCTGCAGGGCAAGGGCTTTCGCGTGGCGCTGGTGACCGACGGGCGCATGAGCGGTGCCTCGGGCAAGATCCCGGCCGCCATCCACGTGTCGCCCGAGGCGGCCGCCGGCGGCCCGCTGGCCAAGGTGCGCGACGGCGACCTGATTCGCCTGGACGCCGTAGCGGGTACGCTCGCCGTGTTGCTTCCCGAAGACGAATGGGCTGCGCGCGAAACCGCGACGCTGTCCGAAGCGCAACGCATCGCGGACGGGCACGGCCTGGGCCGCGAGCTGTTCGCCGGCATGCGTCGCAACGCACTGACCGCCGAAGAAGGCGCCTGCACCTGGATGTGACCGGGCCCCGCGCGGGCCGCAAGAAATTTTTGGAGCCATGAGATGACAGACAGACTCACCCCCCTCGACGTGATGCGCGACGCACCCGTCATTCCGGTCATCGTGCTGAACGACGTGAAAGACGCCGTGCCCCTGGCGCGCGCGCTGGTCGCCGGCGGCATCCGCATGCTCGAAGTGACGCTGCGCACACCGCAGGCGCTGCAGTGCATCGAGGCCATCGCCAGGGACGTGCCCGAGGCCGTGGCCGGCGCGGGCACCATCCGCAGCGCGGCCGACGCGCAGGCCTCCGCGCTGGCCGGCGCCAAGTTCGGCGTGAGTCCGGGCTACACGCGCTCGGTCGGCAAGGCCTGCCACGACCTCGGCTTGCCGCTGCTGCCCGGCGTGGCCACCGGCAGCGAGATCATGACGGCGCAGGAAGACGGCTACACCCAGCTGAAGTTCTTCCCCGCGCTGCAGGCCGGCGGCCTGCCGATGCTGAAGGCCTGGCAAGGTCCGTTCGGCGACGTCACCTTCTGCCCCACGGGCGGCATCCATGCGGGCAACGCGGCGGAGTTTCTCGCGCTGTCGAACGTGGCCTGCGTGGGCGGTTCGTGGATCGTGCCGGCCGACGCCATCCGCGACGGCGACTGGGCCCGCATCGAGCAACTGGCACGCGCCGCGAGCCAGCTGCCGCGCTGAGCATGCGTACCGATTTCGACGCGAGCGACCTGAAGGTCATCGCGTTCGACGTCTTCGGCACGGTGGTCGACTGGCACAGCGGCATTGCCGCGGAGGCCCAAAGCGCCTTGCCGGGCGTGGACGGCGCGGCCTTCGCGCTGGCCTGGCGCGCGGGCTACCAGCCCGCCATGAAGGCCGTGATGGAGCGCATCGCCGCGGGCGAGGGCGGCTTCACGCTGCTCGACGAACTGCACCTGAGCATGCTCGAGCAGGTGCTGCGCGACTTCGGCCTGGGCGACCGGCTCGACACCGCCGCCAAGCGCGACCTGAGCCGCGCCTGGCACCGCCTGCCGGCCTGGCCCGATGCGGTCGCCGGGCTCACGCGGCTGAAGAAGAAGTTCACCATCTGCACGCTGTCGAACGGCAACATCGGCCTGCTCACCGAAATGGCCAAGCGCGCCGGCCTGCCCTGGGACTGCGTGCTGTCGGCCGAAGTGTTCAAGGCCTACAAGCCCGACCCGCGCACTTACCTGGGCGTGGCGGGCGTGTTCGACGCGACGCCCGGGCAGGTGATGCTGGCCGCCGCGCACCACGACGACCTGGCCGCCGCGCGCGTGTGCGGCCTGAAGTCGGCGTACATCGAGCGGCCGTATGAGTTCGGCCGTGCCCAGCCGAAAGACGTGTCGCCGCAGCCGGACAACCACCTGCACGCGCGCGACATCAACGCGTTGGCGGACCTGCTGGACTGCTGATCAGCCGGTGACCAGCTTTTCGACCGTGCGCAGGTTGCGCGTGGTGGTGCTCGACCTGTAGCGCGTTTTCGCGAGCAGCTTGGCCACCGGGGTGTCCAGGCTTTCGCCGCGCGGGCATTGCCAGTACAGCACGCCCTCGCCGCGTTTCAGTTGCTCGACGTCGGCATCGACGGCGCCGGCTTTCTCCATCACTTCGTCGAGCATCGCCGCGTCGGAGCCGAACACGATGTACGGATGCCGCTCGTCGTCGATGCGCTCGAAGGGGTAGCCCTTGGCCATGGCCGCCACCTGCTTCTGCGTGAGCAGTACGATCCATGCGTCGTAACCGAAGCGCTTGCGCAGCGCCTGCTCGATGCGCGTGCGCAGCGCGGCGGCATCGCTGGTGTCGGTGTCGAACAGCACGTTGCCGCTGGCGAGCACGGTGCGCACCGCGCCGAAGCCGAGGTCATCGGCGAACAGCGCTTTCAGCTCGGCGCTCTTGATCGCGATGCCGTTGACGTTCACGCCGCGCAGCAGCGCGACGTGGCGCGTGGCGGCGGGTTGCTTCGCACTGGCCATGGTGCTACCGGATGTTGTTCGTGCTGCTGGTGCTACCCGTGCCGCCCGTGGAGGCTCAGCGCAGGCCGCCGCCGGCGGCGTCTTCGTCGCGCTGGATCAGCTCGATCTTGTAGCCGTCGGGGTCCGTCACGAACGCGATCACGGTGGTGCCGCCCTTCACCGGGCCGGCTTCGCGCGTCACGTTGCCGCCGCTGGCCTTGATCTTCTCGCAGGCCGCATACGCATCGGGCACGCCGAGCGCGATGTGGCCGTAGGCGGTGCCGAGCTCGTAGCTCTCGGTGCCCCAGTTGTAGGTGAGCTCGATCTCGGCCTGCCCGGGGTTGCCCTTGTCGAAGCCGAGAAAGGCGAGGCTGTACTTGTACTCGGGGTTTTCCGAGGTGCGCAGCAGGTTCATGCCGAGCACCTTGGTATAGAAGTCGATGGAGCGCTGGAGGTTGCCGACGCGCAGCATGGTGTGGAGGAATCGCATCTCGTGGTGCCGTGTAGTTATGGAGTGATCGAAAAGGGGAGGCCGCTATTGTCCGCCTCCCGGCGCGCCGATCAAGCCGCCAGCGTCAGCAGGTGGGCCTGGTGGCGCTCCAGGAACGCCATGAGGTGCTGCGGGTACTCGGGCACCACCGCCGCGCGCACGCTGGGCCGCGCGGCCAGCGCCTTGCGCCAGGCGTTCACCTTGGGCAACGTGTCGAAAACGTGCGAATCGGCGATGTCGTCGAACACCTCGAAGTAGCGGAACACGGGCGCGAAGACCGCGTCGACCAGGCTGAAGTTCGTGCCCGCGAAGTAGGGGCCTTCGCCCAGCGCGGCTTCCACGCGCTCGAACTTGGCGACCAAGGCGAGCCGCTTCTGCTCGAACACGGCGGCGTCCTGCGTGGTTTCGTAACCCCAGAGGTCGGCCAGCGTGGCCGAGCCGAACTCCATCCACGCGCGATGTTGCGCACGTGCGAGCGGGTCTTCGGGGTGCAGGCGAGCGCCGGGCTGCGTTTCTTCGAGGTACTCGCAGATCACGTTGCTTTCGAACAGCACGGTTTCGTTGCCGTCGGGCTGGCGTACTTTCAGCAGCGGCACCTTGCCCAGCGGCGAGATGTCGAGGAACCACTGCGGCTTGTTCGCGAGGTCGATGACGACGCGCTCGAAGGGCACGCCTTTTTCATGCAGCGCGATGGCGGCGCGCTGCACGTACGGGCACAGCAGGTGGCTGACGAGGGTGAGGGCTTGCGGCATGGGGCTTTCCATTCTCGGGTGTGCTGTTGCGGGGGATGTGGGGACCGTGGATCGCCGCGATTCTTGCGATACCGAACAACCTTTTCCCGCGAAGCCCATTCGCCGAACGGGCGCCTTGTGCTATGCGGCGGTGTCCAGCCAGTGCGTGATGCGCCCGCCGTGCATCACGCCGATGCGGTCGGCCATGGCGTGCGCCTCGGCCTCGTTGTGCGTGACCAGCACCGCGGTCTGGCCCGCCTGCTTCAGGATGCCGCGCACCTCGGCCGTGAGCCGTTCGCGCGTGCCGCCGTCGAGGTTGGAGAAGGGCTCGTCGAGCAGCAGCAAGGAAGGCGAGGGCGCCAGCGCGCGGGCCAGCGCGATGCGTTGCTGCTGGCCGCCGGAAAGCTCGTGCGGGTAACGCTCGCCGGCCTCGGCCAGCCCCACCAGCGCCAGCATCTCGGCCACGCGCGACTGCTGCGCGGCGCGGTCGAGGCGGCGCAGCCCGAAGGCCACGTTCTTCGCCGCCGACAGGTGCGGGAACAGCGCGTACTCCTGGAACATCATGCCCACGCGCCGCTGCTCGGGCGGCAGGTGCGTGTGCGTGGACGACAGCAGCACCTCGCCCAGGCGGACCGTGCCCGCGCGCACCGGCTCGAAGCCCGCGATGGCGCGCAGCACCGTCGTCTTGCCGCAGCCCGAGGGGCCGAACAGGCAGGCGATGTCGCCCGCCTTCAGTGCGAGCGAGAAGCCGTCGACGACCGTGTGCGGGCCGCGCGGGGTGTCGTACGCGAGCTGGACCGCATCGAGGTTCAGGGGAGCGCTCATGTCTTGTCGGGTACGGGGGTGTTCGAAGGCGTGCCCAGCGGGTTGCGCGCGAGCAGCACCACGGGCAGCAGGCCGGCCAGCACGATGGCGAGCGCGGCGATGGCGCCTTCTTCATAGGTGCCGCGCGCGGCCTCGGCGTAGAGCCAGGTGGCGAGGGTGTCGAAATTGGCGGGGCGCAGCAGCAGCGTGGCCGGCAGCTCCTTCATGGCATCGACAAACACCAGCAGCGCGCCGGCCGCCAATGCGGGCCGCAGCAGTGGCAGGTGCACGCGGCGCAGCGTGCCGGCGGTGGTTTCGCCGAGCAGGCGCGAGGCCTGTTCGATGGCCGGCGGAATGCGCGCGAGCCCGGCCTCGATGCCGCCGACCGGCATCGCCAGGAACCGGATGACGCAGGCCACGACCAGCACGACGCCCGCGCCCATCAGCGGCAGGCCTTGCCAGCCCATCGCCGTGGCCAGCGCCCCGTCGAAGGCGAGCGCAGGCGTGAGCAGCCCGATGGCCAGCACCGTGCCCGGCACCGCGTAGCCCAGCGCCGCCACGCGCGCCTGCCAGCGCGCGCGGTTGGGGCGCGAGCCCTGGCCGCGCGCGGCCCAGGCGACGACCAGCCCGGCGGCCACGGCGACGACCGTGACACCGGCCGCGAGCGCCAGCGTGTTGCCCAGGCTTGCGACCAGCCCGCGGGAAATGCCGCCGCCCTGGTACAGCCGCTTGGCGCTTTCCCAGACCAGGTACAGCGCGGGCGCGACAAAGCCGACCAGCACCGGCAGCGAGGCCGTCGCGGTCGCGGCCCAGGCGGCGCCACCACGCAGCCGGCGCGGCTGCACGGCCCGCATGCGCTGCGCCGAGCCGAAGCGCTGGTGCTGCCGGCCATGGCGCTCCAGCCACACCAGCGCCACCACCACGAACAGCATGGCGCAGGCGATCTGCGCCGCGCCCGCGAGGTCGGAGCGCGTGATCCACGTGGTGTAGACGGCCACGGTGAGCGTGTTCACGCCCAGGAACTCGGAGGCGCCGATGTCATTGAGCGTCTCCAGCAGCGCCAGGCTCAGCCCCACGGCCAGCGCGGGCCGGGCCAGCGGCAGCGCCACCCTGAAGAACGCGCCCCGCCGGCTTTCGCCGAGCATGCGCGCGGCTTCCATCAGGTGCGCGGGCTGCGTCATGAACATGGCGCGCGCCGTCAGGTAGACGTACGGGTACAGCACGAAGCCCAGCACGAAGACGGCGCCCGGCAGCGAGCGCAGGTCGGGCAGGCGGAACTGGCGCGGGCTGTCGAAGCCCAGCATCCAGCGGATGGCGCCTTGCACCGGGCCGATGGGGTGCAGCAGGTCGAGGTAGGCGAAGGCGACGATGTAGGTCGGCATGGCCAGCGGCAGCAGCAGCGCCCAGTGCAGCACGCCGCGCCCGGGAAAGTCGTGCGCCGTCACCAGCCAGGCGCAGCCGGTGCCGATCAGCAGCACCAGCGCGCCGACGCCCGCCAGCAGCAAGGCCGTGTTGAGCGCCGCCTGCGGCAGCACATGCGCCAGCAGCGGCCCCCAGTGCCCCACGCCCGAGCCGAACGCGAGCCACGCCAGCGTGAGCACCGGCGCGAGCACGCCGAGGGCGATCAGCAACGACGCGCAGCGCCAGGCCGGGCCCGCTGCGCGCAGGCCCGGCGGCTGGCGCCGGAGCAGGTTCATTCAGTCGCCGGCAAGGCGTGCCCGGCCCGCGTGGTCACTGGTCGAAGCCGACCTTGTCGACCAGCGCGCTGGCCTGCTTGCGGTACTTGG
>NZ_JBFUPJ010000024.1:0-80228 GCF_041355175.1 Variovorax sp. RCC_210
GCGAAGCCTTCGATTATGCACTGCTTTTTCAAACCGCGTCAACTTCGAAGGAAGTTTTTTTACCCGACTCACTCGCAGTCAATTCCGAAGAACCCACCGCGACTCACCTTGCAGTGACTGTCAGTCGAGCTCTCGATTATGCACAGTTTTCCGCACCTGACGCAAGAACCTGACAAGTTTTTTGCCTCAAGCCGCCTCCAAGCGCCGCACCAGGTCGGTTCAGACAACAAAAAAGCCCGGACAGGCCGGGCTTTTTCCTGCACAGAAGCGTAGAGATCAGCTCCTGACCTCCAACTGGTTGTCCACCGAAGTCACGCCCTGCACTCCCTTTGCAATCTCTTCTGCACGCGCCTTCGCAGCGGCCGTCGGCGCCGGCCCCTTCAGGCTCACAGCTCCCGCCTTGGTATCGACGTTGATCTTGATCGCGCTCAAGTCCGGGTCCTTCGCCAGCCCAGCAGACACAGATGCGGTGATGGCCGCATCGTCCACAGTCGCGCTCACTGCAGCACCCGCGTCCTTGGCCGCTTCCTTCACGTTCGCCATGCCGTCCTTCACTTCGGCAGTCGTTCCTGAAGCGTCGACCTTGGCCTTGGCTTCCCTGACTGCTTCACCCGTCTTCGTGGCGGCGGTCTGCGCGGCCTGCTCGGTCTTCGCGACGGCGCTGTCCAGCTTCTCGCCGGCGGTGCGGTTGTCCGACTTGTCGCAGGCGGCAAGCGTCAACGCGGCACCTGCAGCCAAGACGACAAGCCATGCCCGCGAACGCGGCATAGCAGTGGATGGGGCGTATTGCTCTTGTTTGCTCATGAGAACCTCCTGTCAATCTGCGTGAGTCACCTGGAATCACGCAAAAAAGAAAAAAGGGCTGCACACACCCGCTTGGCGGGCACGTGCAACCCTTGGTCCGGTCACAGCTTGTCGGCGCCGCGCTTGATCGCGTCCTTGGCGTCTTCCTTCACGTCGCCGTAGGTCTTCTGTACCTTGCCGGCGGCTTGGTCGGCCACGCCTTCGCCCTGGAGCTTTTCATTGCCCACCACCTTGCCGGCGGCTTCCTTGATCTTGCCCTTGGCCTCTTCGACTCGGCCTGCCACTTGGTCCTTGTTCATGATGCGTTCCTTCCTGCGTAGGTGAATGTGTGGGCCGGGTTGACCCACTGGCTTCAATCTATGCCCCACGCACAGGCACCGAACACCGCCGGAAGCCCGAAGCGGTGTAGGACAACGAGGCTCAGGCGGTGACGATCCATCCTTCAAGCGGGTCGAAACGCTCCGGCAAGCCATAGCCGGGCCCGACGCTGCTCGCGCGAAGCGAACCCCAAGCTGCCTGCAGCAGGCACATCACCGCGTCGATGTCGTCACCACGGCTGTCGCCCAGCAATTCCGCACGTTGCGCAGCGGTGATGTCGAGCGCAAGGCCGAGTCGACTGCTCCCGCTTTCCAGCGCCGCGAGCAAATCAGTGCGCGCCGCAAGCCGCTCGGGCGTTTGCCTGGCGAGGTCGTCGCTCTTGTAGCTGCGCCGTGCGATCAGTTCGCGTGCCAGCAGGCCGGGGTAAGCCTCCAATGCAATACGGTCGGCGCCATCCCCCTCGTGCAACCCCGGAATGCGCGCACCCGCCGCCAGCAGGCGCGGCACGCCCGCGTGCAGCATGTATGCCACCGGCGGGTTCACCCACTTCATCGACGGGCTGGACCCTGCCGGCAGGTCAGCCGCACGGTGCGCGAACTTGCCACCCACGGGCCGGGCCGCGCAGAACGCAGCGAAGGTGCTCCGGATCTCTGCGCGGCTCAAGCCCGCGTAGTGCGCCATCAGCGGCGCCCATTGCACGGGCCAGCCCAGGTGCTCGACCAGCTCGCGCGGCAGGCTGAACGGAAAGTCGAAGCCACCGACCCAGGAAGGCGTGGCGCGCAACCAGTCTCCCCAGGCGTCGAGCGTGGAAAAACGCTGCAGGCCCGTCAGCCTGACGCGTCGAGCGCCGGCAAGCTCCCCGAGCGCCACCACGATGGGCTTGCGCCGCGTCGGCGCGCTCGAGAAGTCGCAGCCGAACAGCACCATCGCCTCAGCCCAGCGCCAACGCCACCACGCCGGCGGCGATGAACACCGCGCCCAGCAGCCGCAGCAGCCGGTCGCCCTCGCGCAGCAGGTGCCCGCCGATCAGCGCGGCGAACAGCATCGACACCTCGCGCGCCGGCGCCACATGGGAGATGGGCGCCTGCTGCACCGCGTACAGCACGAGCACATAGGACACCGGGCTGACCGCCGCCACCAGCACCGCGTACTTCCACTGCTGGCGCCACAGCCGCGCGGTGGTCGCGCGGTCGTTCAGCGCGACCGGGGCCAGCAGCACCATGCGCACGAGGTTGCCGAAGTAGTCGAGAAGAATCGGCGACATGGCCAGGAACTTGACCGCGTAGCTGTCGGCCACCGTATACGCCGCGATGAAGCCGCCGGTGAGCACGCCGTAGCGAATGCCCTTGAGCACCCGCTCGCGCTGCACCGGGTCGTGCGCCTTGCGCCACAGCTTGGGCCCGCCGGCCACCAGGAACACGCCGCCCACCACGCCGGCAATGCCTGCCACGCCGACCGCGCTGATCTTCTCGCCGAGAAACAGCACCGCCACCAGCGACGACAGCAAAGGCCCCGAACCCCGCGCGAGCGGATAGACCACCGTCAGGTCCGACCTGCGGTAGCCGCGCAGCAGCACGATGAAATAGAAGATGTGCAGCACGCCGCTGAGCACGACGAAGCCCCACTCCGTCGGGCCCCAGCCCGGCACCACGTTCCAGCCCAGCGTGATGCCCACGGGCGCCCAGATCAGCATGTTGAACACGCTGGTCTGGAAGCTGAAGCGCGCGTCGCCGTTCGCCTTCTTGGCGGCGATGTTCCAGCCGGCATGAATGACCCCGGCGAGCAGGATCAGCGCGAATGCGGAGAGCGGCACCCCGCGTTCAGTGGCGGCCGACGATGGCGGCGGTGGCCATCAGTTCTTCCAGCAGCGCCAGCGAGACCTTGCCCGAGACCTTGTACGGGTCGAGCTCGGGCTTTTCGGAATACTTCAGCAGCGTCGAGGCGTTCAGCTTCGACAGGTTGACCTGGCCCATGGTCCATCCGCCGAAACGGCGTTCGGCGATTTCCTCGTAGTGCAGCAGCACCACGTCCTTGTGGCGCGCATCGCGCTGGATGTGGCCGTACAGGTCGCTGATGGCGTCGCGCCCGCCCTCGATCGCCTGCAGGAAGGTGCCCGCGCCGTAGCAAAGAATGCCGGTGATGCCGCAGGCCGGGTTGTGCGTGCGCGACTTGCTGAGGATCGCCTCGATCGCCTCGGGACTGGTGTCGACGGCGCGGCTGGCGTAGAGGAGTCGGACCAGCATGTTCAGCTCTTTCTGGGAAGGAGAGACAAAAATTCGCGGCGCAGGCTCGGGTCTTTCAGGAACACGCCGCGCATCACGGAATTGATCATCTTGCTGTCCATTTCCTTCACGCCGCGCCAGGCCATGCAGAAATGTTCGGCTTCCATCACCAGCGCGAGGCCGTCGGGGCGCGTCTTTTCCTGGATCAGGTCGGCGAGTTGCACGATGGCTTCTTCCTGGATCTGCGGACGCCCCATCACCCATTCGGCCAGGCGCGCGTACTTCGACAGGCCAATCACGTTGGTGTGCTCGTTCGGCATCACGCCGATCCAGAGCTTGCCGATGATCGGGCAGAAGTGGTGCGAGCAGGCGCTGCGCACGGTGATCGGGCCGACGATCATCAGCTCGTTCAGGTGCTCGGCGTTGGGAAACTCGGTGAGCGCGGGCGGCGGCACGTAGCGGCCGCGGAACACCTCGTTCACGTACATCTTGGCGACGCGGCGCGCGGTGTTGTCGGTGTTGTGGTCGTTCTCGACGTCGATGACCAGGCTGTCGAGCACGCCCTTCATCTTCACCTCGACCTCGTCGAGCAGCGCTTCCAGCTCGCCGGGCTGGATGAATTCGGCGATGTTGTCGTTGGCGTTGAAGCGCTTGCGCGCGGCGGCAATGCGCTCGCGAATCTTCACGGAGACGGGCGTTCCCTCGTCATCGTCGTTTCGATCGGGGCGCGGGTCGACGTCGGTTTTCCTGAGCATGGCGGGGATCGTACCAGTGAATGACTCCAGACATTCGGGGCTGCAACGCCCGTCCCTTCTTGGAGCGATGCTATCAATTGAGTAGCGTGAAATCGGCGACCAACGGCAGGTGGTCGGACATGCGGGCCCAGATCGGTCCCCTGGGAACCGAACAGGCCAGCGGCTCCAGCTTGCGTCCGTAGACGAAGTCGAGCTGCGCCACCGGCAAGCGCGAGGGATAGGTGAGCGTGCGCGGGCCGCGCAGGTCGCTGGCATCGCGCATGCCCATGGCGTTCATGGCGTAGCGCATGCGCGCACCCCAGTCATTGAAGTCGCCGGCCACCACTACGGCTTCGCCGGGCGGCACCTCGCGGTCGATGAACTCGCGCAAGCGGGCAATCTGCCGCACCCGGCTGCCTTTGATGAGGCCCAGGTGCACCACGATGGCGTGCACCGGCTGGCCGTCCACGTCGATCACCACGTGCAGCAGGCCGCGCTGCTCGAAACGGTGATCGGAAATGTCCTGGTGGCTGGTGCGGATCACCGGCCAGCGCGTGAGCAGCGCGTTGCCGTGCTCGCCATGGCGCGTGACGGCATTGGTCTCGTAGACGGCGGTATAGCCCTCGGGCGCCAGGAAGTCGGCCTGCGGCAGTTCGGGCCAGCGGGCGAAACGCTGCGCGGCCTGCCGGTTCATCTTGCGAACCTCCTGCAGGCAGATGATGTCCGCATCGAGTTGTTCGATGGCATGGCCGAGGTTGTGGATTTCGAGTCGCCGGGCGGGCCCGATGCCCTGCACACCCTTGTGGATGTTGTAGGTCGCGACCCGGAGGTTCTGTGCTGCTGCCGGCTGGTTCATCGGGCAAATTCTGGCAGCAACAGAATGGCTTCGGCGTTCGATGGGGAAAAGCACGCGTCCGCCGCCTCCTGGTAAGGCAGCCAGCGCCAGTCGGCGTGCTCGCGCGGTGCGAGCGTGGGGGTGAGGCGTTCGGGCACGCACAGGCCGAACAAGTGCTCGGTGTTGTGGGTCACGCCGGGCGCGTAGCGGGCACGCCAGCGCGGGTAGATCTCGTAGACGTTGCGCAGCTGCCAGTCGACCAGCTGCAGAGCCAGCGCGGTGCCCTCGCCGCATTGGAAGCCGGTTTCCTCTGCCACCTCGCGCGCAGCGGTGAGCGCGAGCGGCTCGTCGACAACATCCTTGCTGCCGGTGACCGATTGCCAGAAGTCGGTCTCCGCATCCGCACGCCGGATCAGCAGTACATCGAGCGCCGGCGTGTGGATCACGACCAGCACCGACTCCGGGATCTTCCAGGGCCGGGGGCTGGTCGTCATGGCGTCAGGCCATCAAGCGGCTTGGGGCGTGTTGCGCAGCTTGATGTGCAGCTCGCGCAGCTGCTTCTCGTCGACCGGGCTGGGCGCCTGCGTCAGCAGGTCTTGCGCGCGCTGGGTCTTGGGGAAGGCGATCACGTCGCGGATCGACTCGGCGCCGGTCATCAGCATGACCAGGCGGTCCAGGCCGATGGCGATGCCGCCGTGCGGGGGGGCGCCGTATTGCAGCGCGTCCAGCAGGAAGCCGAACTTCAGCTGCGCGTCCTCGGCGCTGATCTTCAGCGCGCGGAACACCTTGCTCTGCACTTCCTCGCGGTGGATACGCACCGAGCCGCCGCCCATCTCGATGCCGTTGAGCACCATGTCGTAGGCCTTGGCGATGCACTTCTCGGGCGCGGTGTCCATGAGGTCTTCATGGCCGTCCTTCGGTGCGGTGAACGGGTGGTGCACGGCGCTCCAGCGCTGGCCTTCCTCGTCGAACTCGAACATCGGAAAGTCCACCACCCACAGCGGTGCCCAGCGGTCGTCGAACAGGCCGCTCTTCTTGCCGAAGGCGCTGTGGCCGATCTTCACGCGCAGCGCGCCGATGGCGTCGTTGACGACCTTTTCCTTGTCGGCGCCGAAGAACAGGATGTCGCCGTTGCGCGCACCCGTGCGGGCGATGATCTCGGCCAGCGTGTTGTCGTCCAGATTCTTCACGATCGGGCTTTGCAGGCCTTCGCGGCCAGCGGCCGCGTCGTTCACCTTGATGTACGCCAGGCCCTTGGCGCCGTAGATCTTCACGAATTCCTGGTACGCGTCGATTTCACCGCGCGACAGACCGCCTTCGCCACCGCCGCCGGGCACGCGCAATGCGACCACGCGGCCGTCCTTTTGCGTCGCGGCGTTCGAGAACACCTTGAATTCCACGCGCTTCATCAGCTCGGTGAGCTCGGTGAACTCGAGCTTCACGCGCAGGTCGGGCTTGTCCGAGCCGTACTTGAACATCGCGTCGCCGTACGTCATGGTCGGGAACACCGGCAGGTCGATGCCCGCGGCGTTGCGGAACACGTTGCGGATCATGCCTTCGAACATCTCGCGGATTTCCTCTTCGGCGAGGAACGAGGTCTCGATGTCGATCTGCGTGAATTCGGGCTGGCGGTCGGCGCGCAGGTCTTCGTCGCGGAAGCACTTCACGATCTGGTAGTAGCGGTCGTAGCCGGCCACCATCAAGAGCTGCTTGAACAGCTGCGGCGACTGCGGCAGCGCGAAGAAGCTGCCGTCATGCACGCGGCTGGGCACGAGGTAGTCGCGCGCACCTTCGGGCGTGGACTTGCCGAGCATCGGCGTCTCGATGTCGATGAAGCCGTTGGCGTCGAGGAACTTGCGCGTTTCCATCGTCACCTTGTAGCGCAGCATCATGTTGCGCTGCATGGCCGGGCGGCGCAGGTCGAGGACGCGGTGCGTGAGGCGGGTGGTTTCCGACAGGTTGTCGTCGTCCAGCAGGAACGGGGGCGTGACCGAGGGGTTGAGCACCTTCAGCTCGTGGCACAGCACTTCGATCTTGCCGCTCTTCAGACTGTCGTTGGTCGTGCCTTCGGGGCGCGAGCGCACCAGGCCGGTGATCTGCACGCAGAACTCGTTGCGCAGGTTCTCGGCCACGGCGAAGGTCGAGGCGCGGTCGGGGTCGCACACCACCTGCACGTAGCCTTCGCGGTCACGCACGTCGATGAAGATCACGCCACCGTGGTCGCGGCGACGGTTGACCCAACCGCACAGGGTGACGGTCTGGCCCAGCAGGGCTTCGGTCACAAGACCGCAATAGTGAGTACGCATGGCCATAGGAATCCATTCCGGCGCCTTGTGGGCGCGTTCGTTTTTATGAGTTGGAAGACTTCACCGCCACCGTGGCGGGGCCGCCTGGAACGACCACCCCCATCGAGACGATGTACTTGAGCGCTTCGTCCACGCTCATCTTCAGTTCGATGCAGTCGCTGCGCTTGAGCATCACGAAGTAGCCGCCCGTGGGGTTGGGCGTGGTCGGCACGTAGACGCCGAGGTAGTCGCCGCCACCGAGGTGCTCGACCACGTCGGCACCCGGCGTGCCGGTGACGAAGGCGATGGTCCAGACCCCTTCGCGGGGCCATTGCACCAGCACCGCCGTGCGGAAAGCGTTGCCGTTCTCGGAGAACAGCGTGTCCGACACCTGCTTGACGCTCGAGTAGATCGAGCGCACCACCGGAATGCGCCGCACCACGGCGTCGCCCCAGCCGAGCAGGCGCTTGCCGACGAAGTTGCTGGCCACGGCGCCCACCACCAGCAGGATCGCCAGCGTGAGCAGCACGCCGAGGCCGCGGATGTTGTTGTCGTACAGCCAGCGCTGCCAGGCGCCGGGCAGCACCCAGAGCGTCTGGTCCAGCGTGTCGATGATCCACTTCAGCACCGCGAGGGTGATGAACAGCGGAACGATCACCAGCAAGCCGGAGAACAACCATTTGCGCAGGGCGAGCATGGTGGTGGGGAGGTAGTTCTGGGTCAGTCGCCGCTCTTGGCGGCGGGGGCCGGGGCCGGCGAGGGGGCCGGGGCGGCGGGCGCAGGCGCTGGGCTGGGCGCCGCGGCGGGGCTGGCCGAAGCCGATTCGCCGGACTTGGCGTTGGCGGTGTCGCTCGACGCGGGCGCGGTCGACGGCTCGGACTTCTTGCCGCTGCCGTCCCGGAAATCGGTCACGTACCAGCCCGAGCCCTTGAGCTGGAAGCCGGCGGCCGTGACCTGTTTCTCGAAGGCACTCGCGCCACAGTTCGGACACACCGTGAGCGGCGCGTCGGACATCTTCTGCAAAGCGTCTTTGGCAAAGCCGCAGGCGCTGCACTTGTAGGCGTAGATGGGCATGGGAATGGGGTAAAAAAAGCGGCGCAGCTGCCGCTCGCAAAGCCCTCGATTATAGGGGCGCCCCCGCCAAACAGCGCCCGGCGTGGCCGCCGAGCCCCTGCGTCAGGCCGGCTCCGTCGCCAGGGGACGGTGCGGCGTGTGGGTGTTGGTGAGCCATTGCGGCAGCAGCGAACCGGCCACCATGCCCACGAACGCGCACAGCACGCCCGCCAGCTGCGCCGGAAAGGCGTTGCCCCAGGGCATGGCCAGGAACAGCAGCCACACCCCGATGCCCGACACGATGGACGCCACGGCGCCCTGCGTGGTGGCGCGGCGCCAGTACAGGCCGCACACCAGCGGCACGAAAGCGCCCACCAGCGGCACCTGGTAGGCGCCCGACACCAGCTCGTAGATGGGCGTGCCCTGCATGCGGATGGCGTAGGCCAGCACGGCGGCGCTGAACAGCAGCACCGTGATGCGCATCGTCCTGAGGTTCTCGCGGTCCGTGCCGGCCGGGCGGAACTGGCGCCAGATGTTCTCCGTGAAAGTGACGCTGGGCGCCAGCAAGGTGGCCGAGGCGGTCGACTTGATGGCCGAGAGCAGCGCACCGAAGAACAGCACCTGCATCACGAACGGCATCTTCTGCAGCACCAGCGTGGGCAGCACCTTCTGCGGATCTTCCTTCAGCAGCGTGGCTGTCTGCTCCGGCATGATCAGCAGCGCGCTGGCCACCAGGAACATCGGCACGAAGGCGAACAGGATGTACGCCACCCCGCCGATCACCGGGCCGCGCTGGGCCGCCTTCACGCTGTTGGCCGACATCACGCGCTGGAACACGTCCTGCTGCGGAATGGAGCCCAGCATCATCGTGATGGCGGCGGCAAAGAAGAACACCATGTCGTGCCAGTTCGGCTCGGGCCAGAACTTGAACAGGTCCTTGCTGACGGCAAAGGCGACCACCTTGTCGGCGCCGCCGGCCATGTTGCCCGCGAACATCGCGATGACGGCCAGGCCGGCCACCAGGATGATCATCTGCATGAAGTCGGTGACGGCCACCGACCACATGCCGCCGAACAGCGTGTAGGCCAGGATGGAAACCACCCCGATCACCATGCCCAGCGGAATGCTGATGGCGCCGGCCGACAGCAGGTTGAACACCAGCCCCAGCGCCGTGACCTGCGCCGACACCCAGCCCAGGTAGCTCAGCATGATGATCAGCGAGCACGCCACTTCCACCGTGCGGCCGTAGCGCTCGCGGTAGTAGTCGCTGATGGTCAGCAGCGTCATGCGGTAGAGCTTGCCCGCGAAGAACAGGCCCACCAGGATCAGGCAGGTGCCCGCGCCGAACGGGTCTTCCACCACGCCGTTCAAGCCCCCTTCGATGAACTTGGCCGGAATGCCGAGCACCGTTTCGGAGCCGAACCACGTCGCGAAGGTGGTCGTGACGATCATGAACAGCGGCAGGTGCCGTCCGGCAATGGCGAAGTCGGTGGTGTTCTTCACCCGCTTGGCGGCGTACAGGCCGATGGCGATGGTGACCAGCAGATAGACGATGACCAACGTCAGCAGCACAGCGAAAACTCCTCTAGAACAAGCGCACCCGCACCAGCAACTGCATGGCGAGCAACCCCAATACAAAACCTATGCCACCGTAGACGATGGTCTGGAGCAACCGGTTGGTGCGCTTTTGTTCGGCCAGCAGTTCGAGCAGTTCGCGCCGGTTGTCGGCGGGGCGATTTTCCAGGAAATCGTGCAGAAGTCGCGGAAACTGAGGAAGCAATTTGGCGTAGCGCGGCGCTTCGGCCTTGAGTTGCTGCAGGAGCTTCTTGGGGCCGATCTGGTCGACCATCCATTTCTCGAGAAAAGGCTTGGCCGTCGCCCAGAGGTCGAGGTCGGGGTCGATGTTGCGGCCCAGGCCCTCGATGTTGAGCAGCGTTTTCTGCAGCAGCACCAGCTGCGGCTGGATCTCGACCTGGAAGCGGCGCGACGTCTGGAACAGCCGCATCAGCACCATGCCCAGCGACAGCTCCTTCAGCGGCCGGTCGAAATACGGCTCGCACACGGTGCGGATGGCTGCTTCGAGCTCGTCGATGCGCGTGCCCACCGGCACCCAGCCGCTTTCCAGGTGCAGCTCGGCCACGCGCTTGTAGTCGCGCCGGAAGAAGGCCACGAAGTTCTGCGCGAGGTACTCCTTGTCCGACTCGGTCAGCGTGCCGATGATGCCGAAGTCCAGCGAGATGTAGCGCCCGAAGGTCTCGGGCTCCAGGCTCACCTGGATGTTGCCGGGGTGCATGTCGGCATGGAAGAAGCCGTCGCGGAACACCTGCGTGAAGAAGATCGTGACGCCGTCGCGGGCCAGCTTGGGAATGTCGACGCCCGCCGCGCGCAGGCGGTCCATCTGCGCAATGGGCACGCCCTTCATGCGCTCCATCACCATGACTTCGGGGTGGCAGAAGTCCCAGAACATCTCGGGGATCAGCACCAGGTCGAGCGAGGCCATGTTGCGGCGCAGCTGGGCCGCGTTGGCGGCCTCGCGCACCAGGTCGAGCTCGTCGTGCAGGTACTTGTCGAACTCGCCCACCACCTCGCGCGGCTTCAGGCGCTTGCCGTCGGCCGAGAGGCCTTCGACCCAGCCGGCCATCATGGCCATGAGCGCCAGGTCTTTCTCGATCACGCCGCGCATGTTGGGGCGCAGCACCTTCACCGCGACCTCGCGCACCTCGCCCTGGTTGGTGCGGATGGTTGCGAAGTGCACCTGCGCGATGGACGCGCTGGCGATGGGCGTCTCGTCGAACTGCACGAACACGTCGCCCACCGGACGGCGGAACGCGCGCTCGATGGTCGCGATGGCCACGGCCGAGGGAAACGGCGGCACGCGGTCCTGCAGAAAGGCCAGCTCGTCGGCGATGTCGGGCGGCAGCAGGTCGCGCCGCGTCGACAGCACCTGGCCGAACTTCACGAAGATGGGGCCGAGCCGCTCGAGCGCCTCGCGCAACCGCTGGCCGCGCGGCGCATCGAGGTTGCGCCCGATGGACACCACGCGCGCCACCACGCGCAGCCAGGGCTTCTGGAAGCTCGTGAGCACGAGCTCGTCGAGACCGTAGCGCAGCGCGACCCAGACGATGAACAGGCCGCGATAGAAGCGACTCATTCGACCCTGCCCGCCGAGCCAGACGCCGAGCCGCCGGCCTTGGCCGTGCGATCGCCGACGAACTGGCGCAGCGCGCCCACGACCCGGCGCACGCCGTTGCCCAGCGTGTGCGCTGGCACGTCGCCGATCACGCGTGCGAGGTCGTCCTCGACGTCCCAGCGCACATGGTCGACCAGCCAGTTGACCTCTGCGGCCAGTTGCACGTCACCCAGGATCTGCACCGCGGGCTTGTCGCCGCGCAGCGTGGCGCGGGCAATGTCGAAGGGGGAGTCGTCGGTGACGGTGAGCGTCAGCTCGGGCACCGAGCCCGCGGGTGCCAGGTCAAGCAGGCCGGCCGGCGTGGCCACCAGCTCCATGGTGACGAAGCGCCACTGAAAGCGCACCACCCGCCCCTGCTGGCGCAGCAGCCGCTGCTGAGCCTCGGGCTCCTGCTGCAGCACATGGTTCAGGAACAGGACGACGCGGTGCTGGATTTCGTGCACCGCCCAGTCCGGGGGTTGCAGACGCTCGCCGACGCGGTTGAACAGGTCGCCGAGAAAAGAAAAAGGGGACGATGGTGTGGCCATGTCCCCATTATCCCGTCTGTGTCGCGGCCCTGTGGGAGCCGCGCTTCAGGTTTTTCTTACTGCAGTGCCTGCACGCCGGCCACCAGCCAGCCGCTGTTGCCGCTGGTCGGCTTGGTCATGTTCCAGACTTCGCGGAACGGACCCGGGCCTGCCGAGGCGTCTTCGCGGATCATGCCGGAGAACTCCACGCTGGCCATGTAGGCGTCGGGCAACTCTTCGATGCCCAGCAGCTTGGCGTCGAGCATCACGACTTCGGTCTTGTTCGAGGCACCGCCCGTGTGGCTGGCGCGGTCGGCCAGCTGCGTGCGAATTTCCTCGACCATGCTGTCGGTCATCATCGAACGCAGCATCGACACGTCGGCGCGGTCCCATGCATCCTGCAGCGTCACGAAGTTGCGCTTGGCGGCACCGAGGAAGCCGTCGACATCGAAGCCCGCGGGGATGCCCCAGGACTGCGAGCCGCCGAGCGCCGAGCCGATCATGCTGCCACCGGCCGCGGCACCCGCTGCCGAGAGGCTGCTGCCGTGCGGCGCGTCGTTCGAGGGTGTGGCGTCGAAGGACGTCGCGTTGCGCTCCCACGGACGGGCCGAGGCGTCGTTGCCGACATTGGCCGGGCTGTACTGCGCGGGGGCGCTGGCGTTGCTCGGGCTGGCACCCGCGCCCTGGAACGCGAAGCCACCCTGGCGGCTGGCGCCCGAGGCCTGCGAACGCGCCTTGAACATGCGCCACACCATCACGCCGGCCAGCACCAGCAGGCCGATCAGCAGGATGTTGCCGAAGCCGGCGCCCAGGCCCAGCGAATGCGCGAGCCATGCGAGGCCCAGGCCGGCCGCGAGGCCGCCGAGCATCGCGCCCCACGGGCGCTTCGGTGCAGCGGCCGCCGGTGCGGGCGTTGCAGGCTTGGCTGCCGCGTTGGTCGCGTTCTGCTGCGCGGGTGCGCCGGGCGATGCGGGCGGCGTGGCCTGGCGTTGCGTCACGTTGGACGACTGGCGCCCGAACGACTTGCCGCCACCCATGCGTGCCGCCTCGGCCTGGACACTGCCCAGGACCAAAGCCGCCGCCAAAAACAAAGTACCCAAATTCTTCATGTCGTCTCCTCTCGAGCGAAAGATTCGCGTCATCAACATTTGATTCCAACATGCAGCGCGGCGATGCCACCCGTCATGTTGTGATAGTCCACATGTCCGAAACCGCCCTCTTTCATGAGGGTCTTGAGTTCCTCTTGCGAGGGGTGCATCCGGATCGATTCGGCCAGGTAGCGATAGCTCGCGTCGTCGCCGGCCACGAGCTTGCCCAGGCGGGGCAGCACGTTGAAGGAGTACCAGTCGTAGGCCTTGGCCAGCGGCTTGGCAACCTTCGAGAACTCGAGCACGAGCAGCTTGCCGCCCGGCTTGATCACGCGGTTCATTTCCTTGAGCGCGACGTCCTTGTGCGTCATGTTGCGCAGGCCGAAGGCCACGGTGACCACGTCGAAGTGGTTGTCGGGGAACGGGAGCTTTTCAGCGTCGCAGACCGTGGTGGGCAGCGAGACGCCGGCGTCGAGCAGGCGGTCGCGGCCGGTGCGAAGCATGGCTTCGTTGATGTCGGTGTGCACCACCTGGCCGCTGGCGCCGACCTTCTTCGCGAAGGCCAGGGCGAGGTCGCCGGTGCCGCCCGCGATGTCGAGCACGCGCGAGCCTTCGCCCACGTTCGCGACCATGACGGTGTACGCCTTCCAGGCGCGGTGCAGGCCGGCCGACATCAGGTCGTTCATGATGTCGTAGCGCGAGGCAACCGAATCGAAGACACCGCGAACGCGGCGGGCCTTCTCGCTTTCGTCGACTGTTTCGAAGCCGAAGTGTGTGGTACTCATGCGACCGATGTTAGGCCGGAAGCCTTCACATCAAGCCGACGACCCCGCGGGCACGGCGGGCATTCGTTGCTTTTTTTGTCGCGCCCTTCCGGGGTGTAGGGCCATGGGGCCCGGTGCGGCGCCGGAGTTTCGAGAGATTTCGCCGCTCAGTGGCTGCTGCAGGCCGGGCCGCTGTCCTCGATCATCGGCGCGTCGCGGTCCACGCCCGCCGCGGCCAGGCGGCTTTCGTAGGTGGCCCACAGCTCGGCCTGTTTCGCGCCCAGCTCGTAGAGCAGGTCCCACGAGTAGATGCCGGTGTTGTGGCCGTCGCTGAAGGTCGGCTGCACGGCGTAGTTGCCCACGGCCTCGAGCGCGACCAGCTCGACCTCGCGCTTGCCCGTCTGCAAGATCTCCTGCCCCGGGCCATGCCCCTGCACCTCGGCCGACGGCGAACAGATGCGCATCAGCTCGAACGGAATGCGAAAGCTCGCGCCGTCCGAAAAACCCACTTCGAGCACGCGCGACTGGCCGTGCACGGTGATCGATTGCGGCGTCGGTGCGCCCGGTTTCAAGCCTGCCATCAGAAGCTCCCGTTGCTCAATCGCTCGATCATCGCAGCCTCGGCGGCCGGCAGGCGCGCGGTGGTGGCGGCCTCTTGCGCGGCATTGCGCTCGCGCAGCATCGGCGCCCACACCGAACCCGGAAAGTGGCTGTCGTCGGTGAAGCGCGCAATCACGTGCCAGTGCAGGTGCGCCACCATGTTGCCCAGCGCCGCCAGGTTGATCTTGGCCGGTTGCAGGTGCTCGCGCAGGCTCTGCTCGACCAGCGCCACGGCCTCCATGCACAGCATGCGGTCGGCCGCGTCGAGGTCGGAAAACTCCGGCGCATGGTCGCGCCACACCACGCGGTAGAAGGCCGGAAAGCCCGCCTCCTGCGCATGGATGACGCGCAGCTTCGCGCCCTCGAACACCAGCCGGCCGCCAGGGCCGTCGCACAGCACGCAACCTTGCACGCTCGTCATACCAGCACCCGCTCGATCCCGCCCTGGTTGGCCGCGGCCACATAGGTCGGCATCCAGTCGGCGCCGAGGATCTTGTTGGCCATCTCGACCACGATGTAGTCGGCTTCGAGCAGGCCGTTGTTCAGGTCGTTGCCGTAGCGCGAGAGGCCCTGCAGGCAGCTCGGGCAGCTGGTGAGGATCTTCACGTTGTCGTTCGCGCCGACCTTGCCGCTGTCGCGCAGCACGGCCTCGCCTTTCTTCAGCTCTTCTTCCTTGCGGAAGCGGATCTGCGTGGAGATGTCGGGCCGCGACACGCCCAGCGTGCCCGACTCGCCGCAGCAGCGGTCGTTCTTGAGCACGTTGTCGCCCACCAGCGCCTTCACCGTCTTCATCGGGTCCTGCTGCTTCATCGGGCTGTGGCAGGGGTCGTGGTACAGGTAGCCACCGCCGCCCGCGTCCGCCAGGGTGATGCCCTTCTCGAGCAGGTACTCGTGGATGTCGATGATCCGGCAGCCCGGGAAGATCTTGTCGAACTGGTAGCCCTGCAGCTGGTCGTAGCAGGTGCCGCAGCTCACCACCACCGTCTTGATGTCGAGGTAGTTCAGCGTGTTCGCCACGCGGTGGAAGAGCACGCGGTTGTCGGTGATCATCTTCTCGGCCTTGTCGAACTGGCCGCTGCCGCGCTGTGGATAGCCGCAGCACAGGTAGCCGGGCGGCAGCACGGTCTGCACGCCCGCATGCCAGAGCATGGCCTGCGTGGCCAGCCCGACCTGCGAGAACAAGCGCTCCGACCCGCAGCCCGGAAAGTAGAAGACCGCCTCCGTCTCAGACGTGGTCGCCTTCGGGTTGCGGATGATGGGCACGTAGTCCGCGTCCTCGATGTCGAGCAGCGCGCGCGCGGTCTGCTTGGGCAGGTTGCCCGGCATCTTCTTGTTGATGAAGTGGACCACCTGCTCCTTCAGCGGCGCAGGGCCCAGCGTGGCCGGTGGCGCGCCAGTCTGCTTCTTCGCGAGGCCGCGCAGCAGGTCGTTGGCCAGGCGCTGTGCCTTGAAGCCCACGCCCACCATGCCCGCGCGCACCGCCTTGATGGTCTGCGGGTTGGTCGCGTTCAGGAAGAACATGGCCGCCGCGTTGCCGGGGCGGAAGCTCTTCTGCCCCATCTTGCGCAGCAGGTTGCGCATGTTCATGGACACGTCGCCGAAGTCGATCTTCACCGGGCATGGCGTGAGGCACTTGTGGCACACGGTGCAGTGGTCGGCCACGTCCTCGAACTCTTCCCAGTGCTTGATGCTCACGCCGCGGCGCGTCTGCTCTTCGTACAGGAAAGCCTCCACCAGCAGCGAGGTGGCGAGGATCTTGTTGCGCGGGCTGTACAGCAGGTTGGCGCGCGGCACGTGGGTGGCGCACACCGGCTTGCACTTGCCGCAGCGCAGGCAGTCCTTCACGCTGTCGGCAATGGCGCCGATGTCGCTCTGCTGCATGATCAGCGACTCGTGCCCCATGAGCCCGAAGCTCGGCGTGTAGGCGTTGGTCAGGTCGGCGTGCAGCGTCTCCGCCACGCCCGCCGGCGCGCGCAGCAGCTTGCCCTTGTTGAAGCGGCCTTCGGGGTCGACCCGGGCCTTGTACTCGGTGAACGGACGCAGCTCTTCGTCGCTCAGGAACTCGAGCTTGGTGATGCCGATGCCGTGCTCGCCCGAGATCACGCCGTCCAGGCTGCGCGCCAGCGCCATGATGCGCACCACCGCGGCATGCGCGGTCTGCAGCATGTCGTAGTTGTCGCTGTTCACGGGAATGTTGGTGTGCACGTTGCCGTCGCCCGCGTGCATGTGCAGCGCGACCCACACCCGGCCCTTCAGCACGCGCTTGTGGATGGCCGTGCACTCGGCCAGGATGGGCGCGAACTCGGCGCCCGAGAAAATTTCCTGCAGCGGCTGGCGCAGCTGGGTCTTCCAGCTCGCGCGCAGCGAATGGTCCTGCAGCTGCACGAACTGCGCATCCACGTTGCGCAGCCAGCCGGCCCACAGCGCGCGCACCTCCTGCACCAGCGCCACGGCCTGCGCCACGCGATCTTCCAGCAGCTCGGCCGCCGGAATCTCGTGGGCGTCGTCGGTCTTGCCCAGCGGCAGGTTGCCGCGCGTGAGGAAGGTCTCGAGCTCGTCGGTGAGCGCGAGCTTGTTCTGCAGCGACAGCTCGATGTTGATGCGCTCGATGCCGTCGCTGTACTCGGCCATGCGCGGCAGCGGAATCACCACGTCTTCGTTGATCTTGAAGGCGTTGGTGTGCTTGCTGATGGCGGCCGTGCGCTTGCGGTCGAGCCAGAACTTCTTGCGCGCCTCGGGGCTGATGGCAATGAAGCCTTCGCCGCTGCGCGAGTTGGCGATGCGCACCACTTCCGACGTCACGCGCGCCACCGCATCGGCGTCGTCGCCGGCGATGTCGCCGAACAGCACCATCTTGGGAAGGCCGCCGTGCTTCTTCGACTTGGTGGCGTAGCCCACGGCCTTCAGGTAGCGGTCGTCCAGGTGCTCCAGCCCGGCCAGCAGCACGCCCGAGCGTTTCTGCTCGGCGAACATGAAGTCCTTGATCTCGACGATGCTGGGCACCGCGTCCTTCGCGTTGCCGAAGAACTCCAGGCACACGGTGCGCGTGTGCGCGGGCATCTTGTGCACCACCCAGCGGCAGCTGGTGATGAGGCCGTCGCAGCCCTCTTTCTGGATGCCCGGCAGGCCCGAGAGGAACTTGTCGGTCACGTCCTTGCCCAGGCCTTCCTTGCGGAAGCTGCGGCCCGGAATGTCGAGCCGCTCGGTACGCAGCTTCGTCTTGCCGTCGGCCGCGTAGTACTGCAGCTCGAACACGGCGCTCTCGGCGTCGTGGATCTTGCCCAGGTTGTGGCCGATGCGCGTGACCTCGAGCCACTCGGCCTGCGGCGTCACCATGCGCCAGGAGGCCAGGTTGTCCAGCGCCGTGCCCCACAGCACGGCCTTCTTGCCGCCCGCGTTCATGGCCACGTTGCCGCCCACGCACGACGCCTCGGCCGAGGTCGGGTCGACCGCGAACACGAAGCCCGCGCGCTCGGCCGCGTCGGCCACGCGCTGCGTGACCACGCCGGCCTCGGTCCAGATGGTGGGCACGGGGTCGGCCAGGCCGGGCAGCGGCATGTGCTCGACCTCGGTCATCGCCTCGAGCTTCTCGGTGTTGATGACCACGCTGTTCCAGGTCAGCGGAATGGCGCCGCCGGTGTAGCCGGTGCCGCCCCCGCGCGGAATGATGGTCAGGCCCAGCTCGATGCAGCCCTTGACCAGCAATGCCATCTCGGCCTCGGTGTCGGGGCACAGCACCACGAACGGATACTCCACGCGCCAGTCGGTGGCGTCGGTCACGTGCGACACGCGCGAGAGGCCGTCGAACTTGATGTTGTCCTTGGCCGTGAGACGGCGCAGCACGCGCGTGGCCTTGCGGCGCAGGGCGGCCACGTCGCGGAACTTGGTGTCGAAGGCCGCCACGGCCTCGCCCACCAGGCCGGTGAGCTCGCCCACGAGCTGGTCGCGCGAGGGGTCGCTGTCGGGGGTGCGGCGCTTCTGCACCTCGCTCAGGCGGTGCTTGAGGGCATCGACCAGCTGGCCGCGGCGGCGCGGGTTGTCGAGCAGGTCGTCGACCAGGTAGGGGTTGCGCTGCACCACCCAGATGTCGCCCAGCACCTCGTAGAGCATGCGTGCCGACCGGCCGGTGCGGCGCTCGGCGCGCAGGGTCTGCAGCAGGTCCCAGCCGCGTTCGCCCAGCAGGCGAATCACGATTTCTCGGTCGGAGAAGCTGGTGTAGTTGTACGGGATCTCGCGCAGTCGGACAGGCTCTGCGGCCTGTGCCAACAGCGTGTTCAACGCGGTCGGAGCATTCATCGGGTGGGGCGCCTCGGCCGGGCGCTGCGCACCCATAGCCGGGCTGGGGATTTTAGGGCAGGCCTCGGGGTCTTGCCTCGTGGCGTGCCGGCCGCCCTTGTGCTAGGGGCGCCGGCGGGCTGAATGCCGCGGCGCCCTCACCCCAACCCGCTCCCCGGGGGGGAGGGAGCAAGCCAGCGCGTCAGAACAGCACGCGGCTGCGGATGGTGCCGTTCACCTTCGCCAGCTTCTCCAGCGCCAGGTCGGAGGAAGCCGCGTCGATGTCCATCACCACGTAGCCGACCTTCTCGTTGGTCTGCAGGAACTGCGAGGCGATGTTGATGTGGTTGTCCGAGAAGATCTTGTTGATTTCCGACAGCACGCCCGGCACGTTGCGGTGCACGTGCAGCAGCCGGTGCTTGCCCGGGTGCGCCGGCAGCGCCACTTCCGGGAAATTGACCGACGAGATCGAGGTGCCGTTGTCGCTGTACTTGACCAGCTTCTCGGCCACCTCGCCGCCGATGTTGGCCTGCGCCTCCATGGTGGAGCCGCCGATGTGCGGGGTCAGGATCACGTTGTCCAGGCCGCGCAGGGCCGACACGAACTCGTCCTTGTTGCTGCCCGGCTCGACCGGGAACACGTCGATGGCGGCGCCCCAGAGCTTCTTGGCCTTGATGGCGTTGGCCAGCGCCTCGATCTCGACCACCGTGCCGCGCGCGGCATTGATGAGAATGCCGCCCGGCTTCATGGCGGCGATTTCCGCCTCGCCGATCATCCACTTGGTGGAGGGGAGCTCGGGCACGTGCAGGGTGACGATGTCGCTCTGCGCCAGCAGGTCGTGCAGCTTGGGCACCTGGCGGGCGTTGCCCAGCGGCAGCTTGCTGACCACGTCGTAGAAAGCCACGTGCATGCCCAGCGCCTCGGCCAGCACCGACAACTGGGTGCCGATGGAGCCGTAGCCCACGATGCCCAGGGTCTTGCCGCGGATTTCATGCGAATTGACAGCCGACTTGAGCCAGCCACCGCGGTGCGCCAGCGCGTTTTTCTCGGGAATGCCGCGCAGCAGCAGGATGGCTTCGGCCAGCACCAGTTCGGCCACCGAGCGCGTATTGGAATAAGGCGCGTTGAACACCGCCACGCCGCGCTCGCGGGCCGCGTCCAGGTCGACCTGGTTGGTGCCGATGCAGAAGCACCCCACGGCCACCAGCTTCGGCGCGGCCGACAGCACGTCGGCGGTGAGCTGGCTTTGCGACCGGATGCCCAGGAAGTGCACGTCGGCCAGCTTGGCCTTGAGCTCTTCGCCCTGCAGGGCCTTGGGCAGGGTCTCGATCTGACTGTAGCCAGCCCCTCGGATCACCTCGATGGCCGAGGGATGAACACCTTCAAGAAGAAGGAACTTGATCTTGCTTTTGTCGAGAGAGGTTTTGCTCATGCACCGAAGGCTAGCATGGTGCAGCGCAACAAGTTGGTGCGCTGAACGGGAGCGCGGATGGTCAAAAGGGTTTCCCCGGTTTGAGTCAAATCGCGTTCATGCGAAAAGAAACGCCGCGAAACGTTCACATTAGTAACCTAATATCGCGTCCTTTTCAGAACCACCTCCAGGAGTTTTCCACATGCGCTTCAAGACGCTTGCCATCGCCTCGGCGCTGGCCACCACGCTGGCGATGCCAGTGATTGCCCAGGCACAAACCGAGATCCAATGGTGGCATTCCATGGACGGTGCGCTGAACGACTGGGTCAACGACCTGGCCAAGCAGTTCAACGAGAGCCAGAAAGAATACAAGGTCATCCCCACCTACAAGGGTGAGTACGACCAGTCCATGGCCGCCGGCATCGCCGCCTTCCGCTCGGGCAACGCACCCGACATCCTGCAGGTGTTCGAAGTGGGCACCGCCACCATGATGTATTCCAAGGGCGCCATCAAGCCCGTGGCCGACGTCATGAAGGAAGGTGGCCAGAAGTTCGACCCCAAGGCGTACATCCCCGCCGTGGCCGGCTACTACACCGCCCCCAGCGGCCAGATGCTGTCGTTCCCGTTCAACAGCTCCACGACGGTGTTCTATTACAACAAGGACGCCTTCAAGACCGCCGGCCTGGACCCCGAAAAGGCCCCCGCCACCTGGCCTGAAGTCGTTGCCGCCGCCGCCAAGCTGAAGGCCAGCGGCAGCCAGTGCCCGTTCACCACCTCGTGGATGAGCTGGGCCCAGCTCGAGAGCTTCTCGGCCTGGCACAACACCTCGTACGCGACCAAGAACAACGGCTTCGGCGGCCTCGACGCCCGCCTGGAATTCAATTCGCCGTTGCATGTTCGCCACTTCGAGAACCTGTCCAACATGGCCAAGCAAGGCCTGTTCGTCTACAAGGGCCGCGCCAGCAAGCCCATCACCTCGTTCACCTCGGGCGAGTGCGCCATGTTCATCGGCTCGTCGGGCAGCTACGCCAGCGTGAAGCGCGATGCCAAGTTCAAGTTCGCCGAGTCGGCGCTGCCGTTCTACCCGGACGTGCAGGGCGCACCGCAGAACACGATCGTGGGCGGCGCCAGCCTGTGGGTCATGTCGGGCAAGCCGGCCGACCACTACAAGGGCGTTGCGCAGTTCTTCACCTTCCTGTCGAGCCCCAAGGTGCAGTCGGACAGCCACATCCGCACCGGCTACCTGCCGATCACCATGGCTTCCTATGAGCTGACCGAAAAATCGGGCTTCTACAAGGAAAACCCGGGTACGGACGTTGCCGTGACGCAAATGATCAAGAAGACCACGGACAAGTCGCGTGGCGTGCGCCTGGGCAACCTGCCCCAGATCCGCGCCATCGAAGACGAGGAAACCGAGCTGATCTGGACCGGCAAGAAGACCCCGAAGGAAGCCCTCGACAGCGCGGTAAAGCGCGGAAACGAACTTTTGGTGAAATTCCAGGCCGCAAACAAGTAAGCTCTGCACCCGGATCGGCGCGAACGAATGTTCGTTTCGGTTCGTTTTAACCCCGCCGCAAGCCAGCCTGCCCCGTGCAGTGCTGGCTGTTTGCTTATTTGTGTGTCTGTGACCTGAACGCTCCCCCCATGGAAAAACGCGTCCTCTTCCGTTCGAGCTGGCTGCCCTGGGCCTTGCTGGCCCCGCAGCTGATCATCGTCGGCGTCTTCTTCTTCTGGCCCGCCGGCCAGGCGCTGGTGCAGTCGCTGCAGCAGCAGGACGCGTTCGGCAACTCGGTCACCTGGGTGGGCCTGGACAACTTCGTGGCGCTGTGGAACGACAGCACCTACATGGCCTCGTTCCAGACCACGCTGATCTTCTCTGCGCTGGTGACGGTGCTGGGCCTGAGCATCGCGCTGCTGCTGGCCGTGTTCGCCGACCGCGTAGTGCGCGGCTCGCGCTTCTACCGCAGCGTGCTCATCCTGCCGTACGCGGTGGCGCCGGTGGTCACCGGGCTGCTGTGGTCGTTCATGTTCTCCTCGTCCATCGGCATCGTGGCCTACTGGCTCAAGAAGATGGGCTTCAGCTGGAACCACCTGCTCAACGGCAACGACGCCATGGCACTGGTGGTGATGGCCGCCGTGTGGAAGCAGATCTCGTACAACTTCCTGTTCTTCCTGGCGGGCCTGCAGTCGATTCCCAAGTCGCTGATCGAGGCCGCCGCCATCGACGGCGCGCGCCCGATGCGCCGCTTCTGGACCATCCAGTTCCCGCTGCTCACGCCCACCACGTTCTTCCTGCTCGTGATCAACATGGTGTACGCCTTCTTCGACACCTTCGCGATCATCGACGCCACCACGCAGGGCGGCCCCGGCAAGGAAACCGCCACGCTGGTCTACCGCGTGTACTTCGACGGCTTCCGCGGCATGGACTTCGGCGGCGCCGCCGCGCAGTCGGTGGTGCTGATGGCCATCGTCATCTGCCTCACGGTGCTGCAGTTCCGCTACGTCGAAAAGAAGGTCCAGTACTGATGACCTCCTTCACCACCCCCATGCAAACCACTCTCTCGACGACGGAGGCCCGCCATGGTTGAGCGCCGCGCTTCCCTGGGCATCCTGGCCCACGCCATCATGATCTTCGGCGTGATCCTGGTGGTCTTTCCCATCTACCTGGCCTTCGTCGCCTCCACGCACACGCCGCAGGAAATCATGCAGGCGCCGATGCCCATCCTGCCGGGCGGCAACTTCTGGGAAACCTACAAGGCCGCGCTCACCGGCGGCGGGCGCACCAGCACCAACGTGTCGGTGGCCCGCATGATCTGGGTCAGCTCGGTCATCACCTTCATCATCACCTTCGGCAAGATCAGCATCTCGCTGCTGTCGGCCTTCGCGGTGGTGTACTTCCGCTTTCCGCTGCGCAGCCTGTGCTTCTGGCTGATCTTCATCACGCTGATGCTGCCGGTGGAAGTGCGCATCGGCCCGACGTACCAGGTGGTGGCCAGCCTCGGCATGATCAACACCTTCGCCGGGCTCTCGGTGCCGCTGATCGCCTCGGCCACGGCCACCTTCCTGTTCCGCCAGTTCTTCCTGACGGTGCCCGACGAGCTGGTGGAGGCCGCGCGCGTCGACGGCGCGGGCGCCATGCGCTTCTTCAAGGACATCCTGCTGCCGCTGTCGAAGACCAGCATCGCGGCGCTGTTCGTGATCCAGTTCATCTACGGCTGGAACCAGTACCTGTGGCCGCTGATCGCCGCGACCAGCGAAAACATGTACCCCATCGTGGTCGGCATCAAGGCCATGACGGGCAACGGCGAATCGCCGGTGGACTGGAACGTGGTCATGGCCACCGCCGTCCTGGCCATGCTGCCGCCGGGCATCGTGGTGGTGCTGATGCAGAAGTGGTTCGTCAAGGGCCTGGTCGATACCGACAAATAAAACGCTGAACGAAAAATGGCTGCTCTCTCTCTACGCAACGTCATCAAGCGCTACGGCCACGGGCCGAAAGCCAACCAGGTCATCCACGGCGTGAGCGCCGAGATCGCCGACCATGAATTCATCGTGATCGTCGGGCCCTCGGGCTGCGGCAAGTCCACGCTGCTGCGCATGGTGGCCGGCCTGGAGGAAATCTCCGCCGGCGAGATCGCCATCGGCAACAAGGTGGTGAACAACCTCGAGCCGTCCGAGCGCGACATCGCGATGGTGTTCCAGAACTACGCGCTCTACCCGCACATGACGGTGTTCGCGAACATGGCCTACGGCCTGAAGATCCTGAAGGTGCCGGTGCCCGAGATCAAGGCGCGCGTGGACAAGGCCGCGAAGATCCTCGAGCTGGGCCACCTGCTGGAGCGCAAGCCGCGCGAACTCTCCGGCGGCCAGCGCCAGCGCGTGGCCATGGGCCGCGCCATCGTGCGCCAGCCGCAGGTGTTCCTGTTCGACGAGCCGCTGTCCAACCTGGACGCCAAGCTGCGCGCGCAGACCCGCCTCGAGATCCAGAAGCTGCACCGCGAGCTCGGCATCACCTCGCTGTTCGTCACGCACGACCAGGTCGAGGCCATGACGCTGGCGCAGCGCATCATCGTGATGAACGGCGGCGTGATGGACCAGTTCGCCACGCCCGAGGAGGTGTACAACCGCCCCGCCACCACCTTCGTGGCCAGCTTCATCGGCTCGCCGCCCATGAACCTGCTCAAGCAGGCACCAGGCGTGCGCCCGGGCAAGACGCTGGGCATCCGCCCCGAGCACATGAAGCTCGACGAGAACGGCTGGACCGTGCAGGTCGAGCAGGTCGAGCTGCTGGGCGCCGAGCGCCTGGTGTACGGGCGCATCGGCGACGAGCAGATCATCATGCGCACCGACGAAGGCGACCACCCGCCGGTGGCCGGCGACACGGTGAAGATCGCCGCGCGCGAAGACAAGCTGCACTGGTTCGACGCCGGCTCCGGCAAGCGCGCAGACTGAGCATGGCCCTGGCAACACCCTGGCCCTACCCACGCTGGGTCGCGCACCGCGGCGCCGGCAAGCTGGCACCCGAGAACACGCTGGCCGCCTTCAAGCTGGGCGCCGCGCACGGCTACCGCATGTTCGAGTGCGACGCCAAGCTCAGCGCCGACGGCGTGCCCTTCCTGATGCACGACGCCACGCTCGAGCGCACCACCAGCGGCCGCGGCATCGGCGGCGAGCAGCCGTGGAACACGCTGGCGCAGCTCGACGCGGGCGGCTGGCATTCGCGCGGCTACGCTGGCGAGCCGCTGCCCACGCTGGAAAACGTCGCGCGCTTCTGCCTGGCCAACGGCCACCTGCTGAACATCGAGATCAAGCCCACGCCCGGCGCCGGGCGCCAGACCGGCGAAGTGGTGGCGCGCGAAGCCGCGCGCCTGTGGCAGGGCGCGGCCGTGCCGCCGCTGCTCACCTCCTTCCAGGTCGATTCGCTCAAGGGCGCGCAGGCCGTGCAGGCCGAGCTGCCGCGCGGCCTGCTGCTCGACAAGCTGTGGGACGGCTGGCTCGACACCGCGAAGCAGCTGGGTTGCGTCGCCATCGTCTGCAACCACGCCCTGTGGGACGCCGAGGTGGTGGCACAGGTGCACGGCGCGGGCCTGCGCGCGCTGAGCTACACGGTGAACGACGAGTGGGCCGCGCAGCGGCTCATCGCGCTGGGCACCGACGGCATCATCACCGACCGGGTCGACCTGTTCAGCCCTGCCGGCTGAGCCGTACGTTTCTTACAGGCCCTTACCGCAGGGCCGCTTCTATGATGCGGCCATGAAACGGACCTCTCGCCTGGCGAGCCACTGCCTCGCCATCCTGCTGGCCCTGTCGATGTTCGGCGTTGCCTTCGCGCAGCCCGACGCCAGCATGAACGCCGGCAGCGGCAACCCCAACAACAGCGCCAACACCGCCACCCCGGCGCCCGCCGCCCCCACGGTGGCCGACCTGCGCGCGCAGTTCAACAAGATCACGGCGGACCCGGGCAAGGATGGCAAGGACGGCGCCCGGGACAGCGAAGAAGACCCGCGCAAGCAGCTCTCGCTCATCAACGACATCGGCGCGCAGGCCGACAAGTTCGTGGCCGCGCGCACCGGCGACCTGGCCGACCTGAACGCGCGGCTCGGCGAGCTCGGCAACCCGCCGGCCGCCGGCACCACCGAAGACCCCGACATCACGCGCCAGCGCACGCGGCTCACCAAGGAGCGCAACGCGCTCGACGCTGACATCCGGCTGGCCAAGCTGCTGTCCATCGACGTGCGCCAGCGCGGCGCCGACCTCGTCACGCAGCGGCGCCAGGTGTTCGAGGCGCAGCTCACCGAGCGCGCGGCCTCGCCGCTGACCGGCGCCTTCTGGAGCGACCTGCAGGACGCCTGGCCCGACGACGTGGAGCGGCTGCAGGCCATGGGCTCGGCGCTGAAAGACGGCTTCGAGCAGGCGCTGGCGAGCGCCTCGCGCACGCCGGTGGTCGCCGCCCTGCTCGGCGCGCTGCTGCTGGCGCTGGCGGGCATCTGGGCGGCCGAGCACGGGCTCGTGCGCCTGGCCATGCGGGTGCTGCCGGCCGGACGGCTGCGGCGCTCTTTGCTGGTGATTGCCATCGTCGCGACCCACGTGCTGCTGGTGGCGGTGGCCGCGCACGGCTTCGTCGAAGTGCTCAAGGCGCACGCCACCTGGGACGCGCAGGCGCGCAAGGCGCTGCAATCGACGGCGCAGGCGCTGACCTTCATGGCCTTCGTCATCGGGCTGGGCCGTGCGCTGCTGGCCACCTCGCGCCCTTCGTGGCGGCTGCCGCCCATTCCCGACGCCATGGCCGCCAGGCTTGCCGCGCTGCCGTGGCTGGTGGCGCTGGTGGCCGCGCTGGCCTGGACGCCGGCCGAGGTCAACGCGCTGATCGACGCCAGCTTCGCGGCCGTGGTGGCCACGCACGTGCTCACCGCGCTGATCCTCACCGCGCTGGTGGGCACGGTGATCTACCGGCTCAAGGCACTGCGCGCCGACGCGCCCGAAGCCGGCCTCCCCGAGCGGCCGATGTGGGTCGGCCTGCTGGTGGCGCTGATCGGGGTGCTGATGATCGCCATCTGGGTGCTGGTGGCGCTGGGCTACGTGGCGCTGGGCAGTTTCCTGGCCTCGCAGCTGACCTGGACCGGCATCGTGGCGGCGGCCTTCTACGTGCTGTTCAAGTTCGCCGACGACGTGTTCATGGCCATCGTGTCGTCCCGCAGCGCCTTCGGCCAGAAGCTGCAGAAGAGCTTCGGCCTGGCGCCGCAGACGCTGGACCAGGCGGCCACGGTGCTCTCAGGCATCAGCCGTGTGGCGCTGTTCGTGTACATGCTGATCGCGCTGGCCGCGCCGCTGGGCACCTCGCCGGGCGAGGTGTTTCAGCGCAGCGGCAAGCTGGGCTCGGGCGTGAAGGTGGGCGAGTTCCAGCTGGTGCCGGGCGCCATCCTGAGCGCGCTGGCGGTGGCGCTGGTCGGCTTCATCGTGCTGCGGGTGTTCAAGCGCTGGCTGGAGCGCAGCTACCTGCCCAACACGCAGTTCGAGCCGGGCATGCAGAGCTCCATCACCACGCTGCTGGGCTACGTGGGCGGCATCCTGGTGATTGCCTTCACGCTGTCGGCGCTGGGCATCGGCATCGAGCGCATCGCGTGGGTGGCCAGCGCGCTGTCGGTGGGCATCGGCTTCGGCCTGCAGGCCATCGTGCAGAACTTCATCTCGGGGCTGATCCTGCTGGCCGAGCAGCCGGTGAAGGTGGGCGACTGGGTGGTGCTGGGCACGGCCGAGGGCGATGTGCGCCGCATCAACGTGCGGGCCACCGAGATCCAGCTGGGCGACCGCTCGACGCTGATCGTGCCCAACTCCGAATTCATCACCAAGACCGTGCGCAACATGACGCTGGCCAACGCCGAAGGCCGGGTGCTGATTCGCCTGCCGATGCCGCTGACCACCGACGCGCAGCGCGTGCGCGAGCTGATCCTGTCGGCCTGCAAGGCGCACGAGGGCGTGCTGGAAACGCCGGCGCCCTCGCTCACGCTCGAGGGCATCGAGAACGGGCTGCTGATCTTCCAGGCCATTGCCTACGTGCCGAGCCCCCGGCTGGCGGGCGGGGTGCGCAGCGACCTGCTGTTCGTGATCCTCGACGAGCTGAAGAAGGCCTCGCTGCCCTTGGCGGTGCCGACCATGGTGATGGCGGCGTCCACGCCGGAGCCGCTCGCCACGCCCGCGGTGCCTTCGTCGCCCGCGTCGCCGATTCCCGGCATGCCGAGCTGAGGGCCCGGCACCGAAGCTGGCTTCCGCGCCAGCTTCGGCGCCCGTTCACTCCAGCGGCAGCGCGGTAGTGAACTTGACCTCGTTCAGGCACACGCTGGAGCGCACCGCCGACACGCCCGGCATGTGCATCAGCGTGTGCATGAGGAACTGCGAGAGCGCCTCCAGGTCGTGCGCGACCACCTTGAGCACGTAGTCGAAGTCGCCGGTCACCGAATAGCACTCCAGGATCTGCTTCATGTCGGCGATCAGGTCCTGGAACTTGGGCAGCTCGTCGACATGGCCGCGCGCCATGGTCACGTGGATGAACGCGATCACGCCCAGCCCGATGTGACGCGCGTTCAGGCGCGCCGCGTAGCCGTGGATCAGCCCCAGTTCCTCCAGCCGCCGGTGCCGCCGCAGGCATTGCGCCGGCGACAGGTTGGCCGCCTCGGCCAGGTCGAGGTTGGACGCGCGGCCGTGCACCTGGAGGTGTTCCAGGATCTTCCGGTCGATCCGGTCCAGTGCGATGTCATGCAATTTAATTTCCCAATGCACCAAATGAATGCAATTTTAGGGCGCAAAGCGGGGTAAGTCCGGGCCTTCGATGCACCTTAATTGTGCAAAGTACGATCTAGACTTCGGGCCTCCCGGCGCCGCCCCGTTGCGGTGCCGGGACGCTGAACCCTGCTGCCCCTCTGGCTCCGGCTGCCGCCGGCGGCTTCAGACGCACTCTTTTTCCCACCCGGAGACCCTTTCCCGTGAAAAACGCCTCGCTTCGCACCCCTTTCAGCGCCATCGCCCTCGCCCTTCCGCTCGCCCTCCCCCTTGCTCTCGGCATGCTGGCCGCGGCGCCCTCCTTCGCGGCCGACACCAAGTCGGTGGCGGTGACGGCCATCGTCGAGCACCCGGCGCTGGACGCGGTGCGCGACGGCGTGAAGGCCGAGCTGAAGTCCGCCGGCTACGAAGAAGGCAAGAACCTGAAGTTCACCTACCAGAGCGCGCAAGGCAACGTGGGCACCGCCGCCCAGATCGCGCGCAAGTACGTGGGCGACGCGCCCGACGTGATCGTCGCCATCGCCACGCCGTCGGCGCAGGCCGTGGTGGCCTCGACCAAGACCATTCCGGTGGTGTACTCGGCCATCACCGACCCGGTGGCCGCCAGGCTGGTGAAGAACTGGGAGCCCACGGGCACCAACGTGACCGGCGTGTCCGACCTGTCGCCGCTGGAGAAGCACGTGGCCCTCATCAAGCAGGTGGTGCCCGGCGCCAAGCGCATCGGCGTGATCTACAGCCCGGGCGAAGCCAACTCGGTGGCCATCGTGGCCGCGCTGAAGAAGGCCGCCACCGACGCCGGCATGACCGTGGTCGAGGCCGCCGCCGCCCGCACGGTGGACGTGCCCACCGCCGCCCAGAGCCTGGTCGGCAAGGCCGACGTGATCTACACGCCCACCGACAACAACGTGGTCTCGGCCTTCGAAGGCATCGTGAAGGTGGCCCAGCAGGCCAAGCTGCCCGTGGTGGCCGCCGACACCGCCACCGTGGAGCGCGGCGCCGTGGCGGCGCTGGGCCTGAACTACAGCGACATCGGCCGCCAGACCGGCAAGATCGTGGTGCGCATCCTGAAGGGCGAGAAGCCCGGCACCATCGCCTCGCAGACCAGCACCAACTTCGAGCTGGTGGTGAACCCCGGCGCGGCCAAGTTGCAGGGCGTGACGCTGTCGGACGCGCTGCTGAAGACGGCCAAGGTCGTGAGCACCAAGTAATCGCACGACAACCCGACGGGCCGGCCTTCACGAGGCGGGCCCGTTTTTTCGTTCCGCCGGAAGCCTTCGCCCCATGTCCCTCATCGCCTCCCTGGGCGCCATCGAGATCGGTCTGATATTCGGACTGGTCGCGCTGGGCGTCTTCATGTCGTTTCGCATCATCAACTTTCCCGACCTCACGGTGGACGGCAGCTTTCCGCTCGGCGCCGCCGTGGCCGCGACGCTGATCGTCCTGGGCTGGAACCCGGTGGCCGCCACGGCGGTCGCCTGCGTGGCCGGCGCCGCGGCGGGCTGGGTCACGGCCTGGCTCAACGTGAAGCTGAAGATCATGCAGCTGCTCGCCAGCATCCTGGTGATGATCGCGCTGTACTCCATCAACCTGCGCGTGATGGGCAAGCCCAACGTGGCGCTCATCACCGAACCCACGGTGTTCAGCATGGTCGACTTCGGCGGCATGCCGGAGCAGTGGGCCAAGCCGCTGCTCCTGCTGCTCATCGTGATCGTGGCCAAGCTGCTGGTCGACATGTTCTTCGCCTCTGAAGCCGGGCTGGCGATGCGCGCCACCGGCGGCAACGCGCGCATGGCGCGGGCGCAGGGCATTTCGACCGACTTCCACACCATGGCGGGGCTGGCGCTGTCGAACGCGCTGGTGGCGCTGGCCGGCGCGCTGTTCGCGCAGAGCCAGGGCACGGCCGACATCTCGATGGGCGTTGGCACCATCGTGATCGGCCTGGCCGCGGTGATCATCGGCGAGACGCTGCTGCCCGCGCGCAGCATGGTCGTCACCACGCTGGCCTGCGTGCTGGGCGCGCTGCTGTACCGCTTTTTCATCGCGATGGCGCTGAACACCGACTTCATGGGCCTGCAGGCGCAGGACCTGAACCTGGTGACCGCCGTGCTGGTGGCCTTCGCGCTGCTGGTGCCGACGTACAAGCGCAAGCTGCGCGCGCTTTTCAAGGGAAAGAACTGATGCTGCGCGCCCAACAACTCGAGATGACCTTCAACCCGGGCACGCCCATCAAGAACCGCGTGCTGCGCGGGCTCAGCCTGGACATTCCCACCGGCCAGTTCGTCACCGTGATCGGCTCGAACGGCGCGGGCAAGTCGACCTTCCTGAACGCGGTGAGCGGCGACCTGATCGTCGACAAGGGCGGCATCGAGATCGACGGCAAGGACGTGACGCGCCTGAACGCCTGGCAGCGCTCGGGCATGGTGGCGCGCGTGTTCCAGGACCCGATGGCCGGCACCTGCGAGGCGCTGACCATCGAGGAGAACATGGCGCTGGCCTGGAAGCGCGGCGAGCGCCGGGCCTTCGGCTTTGCGCTGAACCGCAACCTGCGCGAGCTGTTCCGCGAGAAGCTGTCGATTTTGAAACTGGGGCTGGAAAACCGGCTGGCGGACCGCATCGGCCTGTTGTCCGGCGGCCAGCGCCAGGCGGTGAGCCTGCTGATGGCGTCGCTCAAGCCCTCGCGCATCCTGCTGCTGGACGAGCACACCGCCGCGCTGGACCCGAAGACCGCCGCCTTCGTGCTGGAGCTGACGGCCAAGATCGTCGAAGGCAGCCAGCTGACCGCGATGATGGTCACCCACAGCATGCGCCAGGCGCTGGACTACGGCTCGCGCACGGTGATGCTGCACGAGGGCCAGGTGATCCTCGACGTGGCCGGGCCGCAGCGCGCGGGGCTGGACGTGCCCGACCTGCTGCGCATGTTCGAGCAGACGCGCGGCGAAAAGCTCGACGACGACAAGCTGCTGCTGGCCTGATGACGCAGCCGGACGCCATCCTCGTGCGCGCCATGCGCGCGGACGACCTCGACGCGGTGCTGGCGATACAGCTCGCCTGCTACGGCGCGGGCTTCGTGGAGGACGGCGCGCTGATCGCGCGGCGCCTCGCGGCGGCGCCGCACACGGGCTGGGTGGTGGAACACCGGGGGGAACACCAGGGCGGTGTGCAGGCGTATCTGGCGGGCTATCCGTCGGTGGTGGGCAAGCTGACGCCGCTGCACGGGGAGTTCGAGGTGGCGGCCACGGCCGATTCGCTGTACCTGCACGACCTGGCGGTTCATCCCGACGCATCGGGCCTGGGGTTGGGGCCGCGGCTGGTGCGCCACGCCTGGACCCATGCGGCGCAGGCCGGCTGGCGGCATTCGACCTTGGTGTCGGTGCAGTCGTCGGTCGGGTTCTGGGAGCGCCAGGGCTATGCGCCGGCACAACCCGCCGGCACCGGGCAACAGGCGCGGCTCGCCACCTATCCGGGCGATTCGGTCTACATGCTGCGCCGGCTGGGCTGAGCGCTCTTCAGCGGCGCCAGCCGCGCATCGCCAGCCATTGCACGGTGCCGCAGACCACCACCAGCGCGGCGTAGGTCACCATGGTTCCGTCGCGCCCGGACACCACCAGGCCGGCCACCGACACCGCCACGCCCGCCAGGAAAGTGCATGCGCATTGCACCCACCAGCGCGGCACGCCGGCGCGCCGGCCGCCCACGAAACGTCCGGCAAAGACCAGCACCAGCGCCAGGAAGGCCGCGGGTGCCACAAAATTAAGCAGGTGATTCAGCAGGGCCAGCAGGTCCATCGGAAGGGGCGACGTGGGCGTCGGGTCATGCGGCCGGTGATATGGCTGTCATAGGGAAAGCCATTTGTCCCTGCGCAAGCCGGGTGCGGCTGCTGATTTTATAATCACGGCCATGTCAGTCTGGGCTCTCGGCTTGAACCACACGACCGCGCCGCTCGATCTGCGCGGTCGTTTCGCGTTCGCCCTCGACCAGATCGCCCCCACGTTGCAGAGCCTGCGCAGTTCCTTCGCCTCCGGCCGGCACCCCCAGGTCGAGGCGGCCATCATCTCCACCTGCAACCGCACCGAGATCTACTGCGCCTCCGAGCACATCGCGCTCGACCACACCTTCGGCTGGCTGGCCCAGAGCGGCGGCGTGGCCCCGGCGCTGCTGCGCTCGCATGCCTACACGCTGCACAACGACGAAGCCGCACGCCATGCTTTCCGCGTGGCCAGCGGGCTGGACTCCATGGTGCTGGGCGAGGCGCAGATCCTCGGCCAGATGAAGGACGCCGTGCGCGCCGCGGAAACCGCCGGCGCCCTCGGCAGCACGCTCAACCAGCTGTTCCAGCGCTCGTTCGCCGTGGCCAAAGAGGTCCGCACGGCCACCGAGATCGGCGCGCATTCCATCAGCATGGCCGCCGCCGCCGTGCGCCTGGCCGGCCAGCTCTTCGAAGACCTGCGCACCACGCGCGTGCTGTTCGTGGGCGCGGGCGAAATGATCGACCTGGCCGCCACGCACTTCGCGGCCAAGGAACCCAAGGCCATCGCCATTGCCAACCGCACGCTCGAGCGCGGCGAAAAGCTCGCCTCGCGCTTCGGCGGCGAGGCCATGCGGCTGGCCGACCTGCCCTCGCGGCTGGCCGAGTTCGACATCATCGTGAGCTGCACCGCCAGCACGCTGCCGATCATCGGCCTGGGCGCCGTGGAGCGCGCGCTCAAGGCGCGCAAGCACCGCCCCATGTTCATGGTCGACCTGGCCGTGCCGCGCGACATCGAGCCCGAGGTGAAGGCGCTCGAGGACGTCTATCTCTACACCGTCGACGACCTCGCCCAGGTCGTGCAACAGGGCCAGGCCAACCGCCAGGCCGCCGTGGCGCAGGCCGAGGTGATCATCGACGCAGGCGTGCAGAGCTTCATGCACTGGCTGGGCCAGCGTGGCACGGTGCCGCTGATCCAGCAGCTCAATGCGCAGGCCGACGAGTGGCGCGCCACCGAGATGGCGCGCGCGCGCAAGCTGCTGGCCAAGGGCGAGCCGGTCGAGGCCGTGCTCGAGGCCATGTCGCGCGGCCTCACGCAGAAGATGATGCACGGCGCCATGGCCGAGCTGCATGCGGGCGACGCCGCTTCGCGCGAGCAGACGGCGCAGACCATTTCGCGCCTGTTCCTGCGCAAAGAGCGTTAGCGACGCTGGTCAGCGGCCCGGCCTGTGTGCCGCGGCCTTTTGCGCCTTGCCGCTGCACCGCCGCGGCACCCCTTCCCCATTTTTTTCGAGCCTTCTTCGCCGTGAAATCATTTCTGCGCCACCAACTCGAACGCTACGTCCAGCGCCTGGGCGAGCTCGACTTCCTGCTTTCGCGCGAAGACATCATGAGCGACATGGCGCAGTACCGCACCATCTCGCGCGAGCACGCCGAAATCACGCAGATCGCCGGGCGCTACGAACGCTACAAGCAGCGCGAGGCCGACATCGCGGGCGCCACCGAGATGCTCGACGACCCCGACATGGCCGAGATGGCCAAGGAAGAAATCGCCGGGGCGCAAGCCGAGCTGGTGCAGCTCGAAGAAGAGCTGCAACGCCTGCTGCTGCCCAAGGACCCCGACGACGCGCGCAACGCCTTCCTTGAAATCCGTGCCGGCACCGGCGGCGACGAATCGGCCCTGTTCGCGGGCGACCTGCTGCGCATGTACACGCGCTACTGCGAGCGCGTGGGCCTGCGCTGCGAGATCGTGAGCGAGAGCCCGAGCGAACTCGGCGGCTACAAGGAAGTGGTGATCCGCGTGGTCGGCGATGAAGTGTTCGGCAAGCTGCGCTTCGAATCCGGCGGCCACCGCGTGCAGCGCGTGCCGGCCACCGAAACGCAGGGGCGCATCCACACCAGCGCCTGCACCGTCGCCGTGCTGGCCGAGCCCGACGAAACCGTGGCGGTGCAGATCAACCCGGCCGACCTGCGCATCGACACCTACCGCGCGAGCGGCGCGGGCGGGCAGCACATCAACAAGACCGACTCGGCCGTGCGCATCACGCACATCCCGACCGGCATCGTGGCCGAGTGCCAGGACGACCGCAGCCAGCACCGCAACAAGGCCAAGGCGCTGCAGGTGCTTTCGGCGCGCATCCAGGAGAAGGACCGCAGCGAGCGCGCCGCCAAGGACGCCGCCATGCGCAAGGGCCTGATCGGCAGCGGCGACCGCTCGGACCGCATCCGCACGTACAACTTTCCGCAGGGGCGGCTCACCGACCACCGCATCAACCTCACGCTCTACAAGTTGCTGGCCATCATGGAAGGCGACCTGGGCGACGTGCTGGACGCGCTGCGCGCCGCGCGCGAGGCCGAGCAGCTGGCCGAGCTGGAATCGAGCCTGCCGCCGTGATGGACACCGCCGACAACCCGCTGCCGTCGACCGTGGCGCAGGCGCTGGCCGCGGCCGTGGCGCTGGGCGTGGAGCGGCTCGACGCGCAGTTGCTGCTGCTGCACGCGCTGGGCCGCGCCCCGCACGACCGCGCCTGGCTGCTGGCGCACGACACCGATGCCATGCCCGAGGCGGCGTGGTCCGCGCTGGCCGCGCAGCTGTCGCGCCGCCTGGCGGGCGAACCGGTGGCCTACCTGCTGGGCGAAAAGGAATTCCACGGCCTCGACCTGAAGGTCGATGCCCGCGTGCTGGTGCCGCGCCCGGACACGGAAACGCTGGTCGAATGGGCGCTGGAGTGCCTCGAAGGCCATGCGGCACCGCGCGTGCTCGACCTGGGCACGGGCAGCGGCGCGATCGCGCTGGCCCTGCAGAACGCACGCCTCGACGCCCACGTCGATGCGGTCGATGCCAGCGCCGATGCGCTCGCGGTGGCGCAGGCCAACGCCCTGCGCCTGGGCCTGTCGGTGCGCTTCGCGCAGGCCGACTGGCTGGCCGGCGCAGGCACCGGCTACACGGTCATCGCCAGCAACCCGCCGTACATCGCCGCCGGCGACCCGCACCTGCCCGCCCTGCGCCACGAGCCGGCATCGGCCCTGGTGGCCGGCGCGGACGGCCTCGACGACATCCGCCGCATCGTGCGCGACGCGCCCGCCCACCTTGCCGAAGGCGGCTGGCTGCTGCTCGAACACGGCCACGACCAGGCCGCGCCCGTGCGGCAGCTGCTGGCCGAGCGGGGCTTTGCCGAGGTGCAAAGCCGCGACGACCTTGCCGGCATCGCGCGCTGCTCCGGCGGAATCTGGCGCGCGGTGAAATAATCCCCCCAGCCCACTTTTCAGGAGTTCCCATGTCCGACGCTCAACAACGCATCGACGACCTCGTCAAAACCAACGAACTCGTGCTCTTCATGAAGGGCAACGCCAGTTTTCCGATGTGCGGCTTCTCGGGCCGCGCCATCCAGATCCTGAAGGCCGTCGGTGTCGACACCAAGGCGCTGAAGACCGTCAACGTGCTCGAAGACGACGGCATCCGCCAGGGCATCAAGGAATACAGCAACTGGCCCACCATTCCGCAGCTCTACGTGAAGGGCGAGTTCATCGGCGGCTCGGACATCATGATGGAGATGTACGAATCGGGTGAGCTGCAGCAAGTGGTGAACGGCAGCCCGGCCTGATTGCACCGGAATTTCGCCGAAACTGCACCGAGACCGCGCTGAGGCTGAAATGAGCCACGATCACGGCCATTCGCATTCTCACGACGAGCCTTCGTCAGTGCCGCCCGAGCCGGCCTGGAAGCACGACGGCGTGCGCGTGGTCGGCGCCAACCAGCTCGACGTCAACACCGCGCAGACGCCCGGCATGAACCGGGCGGCCGCCATCAACTTCGCGCGCGTCGGCGCGCAGAAGCTGTGGGCCGGCACCGTCACCATCCACGCCGATGCCAAGACCGGCGCCCATCACCACGGCCCGCTCGAATCGGTGATCTACGTGGTGCGCGGCAAAGCCCGCATGCGCTGGGGCGACAAGCTGGAGTTCACGGCCGAGGCCGGTCCGGGCGACTTCATCTACGTGCCGCCCTTCGTGCCGCACCAGGAAATCAACGCCAGCGCGACCGAGCCGCTGGAGTGCGTGCTGTGCCGCAGCGACGGTGAAGCGGTAGCGGTCAACCTCGACATCGAGCCCGTCGAAAAACCTGAATCGGTGCTGTGGGTGGACCCCACGCACCCGCACGGCGGCGTCTGAGCGCTGGACCCGGCCGAGTCATGGCACCATGGCACTCTTCACCGTGCCACCATGACCCTGACCCAAAGCCTGCTCATCATCGTCTTGCTGATCGCGTTGAGCGCGTTCTTCTCCCTGGCTGAAATCACGCTGGCCGCCTCGCGCCGCCTGCGCCTGCGCCAGATGGCCGACGAAGGCGATCCCCGGGCCGAGAAGGTGCTTCGCGTGCAGGAGCAGCCGGGCCACTACTTCACCGTGGTGCAGATCGGCCTCAACGCGGTGGCCATCCTCGGCGGCGTGGTCGGCGAAGGCTCGCTCAGCCCCTACTTCGCGGTGTTCTTCGAGAAATGGCTCAGCGTGGAAGCCTCGGCCAACGTGGCGTTCCTGTGCTCGTTCGTGATCGTCATCGCGGTGTTCCTGGTGTTCGCCGACCTGTTCCCCAAGCGCCTGGGCATGAGCAACCCCGAGCAGCTCGCGGTGCGCATGGTCGGTCCGATGCAGCTGCTCATCACCACCTTCAAGCCGTTGGTGTGGTTCTTCACGCGTTGCACCGACCTGCTGTTCAAGGTGCTCGGCATGCCGATGGCGCGCGACGACAAGATCACCTCGGCCGACATCCTCGCCATGACCGAGGCCGGCGCGCGGGCCGGCGTGCTCGCGGTGCGCGAGCAGCAGGTGATCGCCAACGTGTTCGAGCTGGAAACCCGCCTGGTCAGCAGCGTGATGACCGCGCGCGACAGCATCGCCTGGTTCCTGCACGACGACCCCGAGTCGGTGCTGCGCGCGCGCATCGTGGCCGAGCCCTTTTCCGCCTACCCGGTGTGCGACGGCGACATCGACCACGTGCTGGGCTACGTGGATGCCAAGGACATGTTCCAGCGCGTGCTCAGCGGCCAGCCGCTGGCATTCGACCAGGGGCTGCCGCTGCACAAGGCGCTGGTGATTCCCGACCGGCTCTCGCTCACGGAAGTGCTCGAACAGTTCCAGCAGGCGCACGAAGACTTCGCGATCATCGTCAACGAGTACAGCCTGGTGGTGGGCGTGATCACCCTCAACGACGTGATGAGCACGGTAATGGGCGACCTGGTGTCGATGCCCGACGAAGAGCAGATCGTGCAGCGCGACGAGAACTCCTGGCTCATCGACGGCATCACCCCCATCCAGGACGTGCAGCGCGCGCTGCACATCGACGAACTGCCGCATTCGGAAGAGTACGAGACGCTCGCGGGCTTCCTGATGGTGATGCTGCGCCGCGTGCCGAAGCGCACCGACAACGTGACCTGGGGCGGCTACACCTTCGAGGTGATGGACGTGGACAGCTACCGCATCGACCAGGTGATGGTCACGAAGGGCTCGGGCACCGCGAAGGCGCCGGCCGGCTGACCGCCCACCGAAACCGCAGGGCGGATTGCGGCGTTCAGGCCGCCGAGCGGTCCTTGTCCTTCTCGCGCTCGCGTTCCCTGTCGTTGAACACCCAGAGCCGCTGGTTCGCGAACACCGCGTTCGGGTACGGCGACTTGCCGCGGCTGCCGTTGTAGCGGCCCAGCGTCATGTACAGGTCACCGCTCTCGCGGTCGAGGTAGTGGCGCAGGATGACGCAGCCGAAGCGCAGGTTGGTCTGCATGTGGAAGAGCTTGGCCGGGTCGGCGTCGCCGATCACGCGCGTCCAGAACGGCATGACCTGCATGTAGCCGCGCGCACCGGCACTGGACACGGCGAACTTGCGGAAGTTGCTCTCGACCTGCACCAGCCCCAGCACCAGGCTCACCTCGAGGCCCGAGCGCTTGGCTTCGTACCAGGCGGTCTGCAGGAACTCGATGCGCGAGGGCGCGTCGGGCACCTTCTTCTTGAGCCGTTCGCTCATCTCGCCGAGCCAGCGCAAGTAGGCCAGCCGGGCTTCGGTGTTCGGAAACTGGGGCACCGGCGGTGCCTTGTTGTGGATGGCCGAGCTCAGCGCGGTGCGCACCGAGTCGATCAGCGGCTCCTCGATCTGCGCGCCGGCCAGGGCGGTCGTGGGCAGCGACAGCGCGGCGAGGGCGCCCGCCGTCACGGCGCCGCCCATGCACTGGCGTCGCGTGAGGCCGCCCTCCGGGCTCATTTCGCGAGCTTGCCGGCGATGAATTCGGCGATGCCGACGGCAGGCACCTTGGTCGCGGCGGTGTCGCGGCGGTGCTGGTACTCGAGCTGCCCTTCCTTCAGGCCGCGGTCGGAGATGACCACGCGGTGCGGCACGCCGATCAGTTCCCAGTCGGCGAACATCGCGCCGGGGCGCTCGCCGCGGTCGTCGAGCAGAACGTCGACGCCCTTGGCCAGCAGCTCTTCGTAGAGCGCCTCGGCGGCGGTCTTGACCTCGGCGCTGCGGTCCATGCCGATGGGGCACACCACCACGGTGAAGGGCGCGATCGCGTCGGGCCAGATGATGCCGCGCTCGTCGTGGTTCTGCTCGATGGCAGCGGCCGGCAGGCGGGTGATGCCGATGCCGTAGCAGCCCATCTCGAGGAACTGCGGCTTGCCACCTTCGTCGAGGTAGGTGGCGTTCATGTCCTTGCTGTACTTGGTGCCGAGCACGAAGACGTGGCCCACTTCGATGCCGCGCTCGATGGCCAGCACGCCCTTGCCGTCGGGCGAGGCGTCGCCGGCGACCACGTTGCGCAGGTCGGCCACGAGCTCGGGTTCGGGCAGGTCGCGGCCCCAGTTCACGCCGGTCATGTGGAAGTCGACCTCGTTGGCGCCGGCGATCCAGTCGGCCATCACGGCCACTTCGCGGTCGGCCACGAGCTTCACCGGCTTCTTCAGGTTCAGCGGGCCCAGGTAGCCGGGCTTGCAGCCGAAGTGCTCGTCGATCTCGGCCAGCGTGGCGAAGCGGAAGCCCTTGTCGAGGCCGGGCAGCTTGCTGACCTTGATCTCGTTCATGTCATGGTCGCCGCGCAGCAGCAGCAGCCAGACCTGCGCGCCCTTGATGTTGCCGGCCGCGTCGACGATGTCGGTGGCCAGCACCAGCGACTTCACGGTGGTCGAGAGCGGCACGCCGAGCAGCACGGCGACGTCTTCGCAGGTGCTCTTGCCGGGCGTGGCCGTCTTCTCGAGCGCGTTGGCGGCGGCGGGGCGCGGGCCGGCCGGGGCGAGTGCCTCGGCCTTTTCCATGTTGGCGGCGTAGTTGCTGTCGGGGCAGTAGACGATGGCGTCTTCGCCGGTCGCGGCGATCACCTGGAACTCTTCGCTCAGGTCGCCGCCGATGGCGCCGCTGTCGGCCGCCACGGCGCGGTAGCGCAGGCCGAAGCGGTCGAAGATGTTGCGGTAGGCCTGGGCCATGACCTGGTAGCTCGCCTTGGCGGCGTCGAGGTCGCGGTCGAAGCTGTACGCGTCCTTCATGATGAATTCACGCCCGCGCATCAGGCCGAAGCGCGGACGGCGCTCGTCGCGGAACTTGGTCTGGATCTGGTAGAAATTCTTCGGCAGCTGCTTGTAGCTGCGGATTTCCTGGCGCGCGATGTCGGTCACCACCTCTTCGCTGGTGGGCTGGATCACGAAGTCGCGGTCGTGGCGGTCCTTGATGCGCAGCAACTCGGGGCCCATCTTCTCGAAGCGCCCGGTCTCCTGCCAGAACTCGGCCGGCTGCACCACGGGCATCGTCATCTCGACGGCGCCGGCGCGGTTCATTTCCTCGCGCACGATCGCCTCGACCTTGCGGATCACGCGCAGGCCCATGGGCATGTACGTGTAGATGCCCGTGCCGAGCTTCTTGATCATTCCGGCACGCGTCATGAGCCGGTGGCTCGCGACCTCTGCGTCAGCCGGCGCTTCCTTGAGGGTGGAGACAAAAAATCGGGAAGCTTTCATCGGGATCGGTGTGATGGATTCGCTGGATTCGAAGCGTGGAAGTGGGGGACTGCTCCCCCGGAGAGACCCTGAGAGCCTGGCATCGGCAGCTTGCCGAGGGGACCCCGGCATGCATAATCGACTCAGTTCAAAAATTGGGGTTTGATTATGCTCGACCGGGACGGCTTCAGGCCCAACGTCGGCATCATCCTGCTCAACCAGAGAAACCAGGTTTTCTGGGGCAAGCGCATACGCACACATTCCTGGCAGTTTCCGCAAGGCGGCATCGACCGCGGCGAAAGTCCCGAGCAAGCCATGTTCCGGGAACTGCATGAGGAAGTGGGGCTCCATCCGGAGCACGTGCGCATCGTGGCCCGTACCCGTGACTGGTTGCGCTACGAGGTGCCGGATCGGTTCATCCGCCGTGACGCACGGGGCCACTACAAGGGCCAGAAGCAAATCTGGTATTTGCTGCAACTTGTCGGACACGACTGGGATCTGAACCTGCGTGCCACCGACCATCCCGAATTCGACGCTTGGCGCTGGCACGACTACTGGGTGCCGCTCGACGTGGTCGTCGAGTTCAAGCGCGGCGTCTACGAGATGGCGCTCACCGAGCTTGCTCGCTACCTGCCAAGGCAGGATTTCCGCAACCGCTTCCTGCGCAGCAACGTGCGCGCTCGTGAGTTCGAGCGCCACTCGCTGGACGCCGGAGCGCCCCCCGGACTGGACCTGCCGCCCGGCGGCAGCTTCGATCCGCATCCCGACATTCCTTCCGCGAGCGATGAACCTCCTTCCCACAACAACGCGCCCTTCTTTCCGACGCAACGCTGAACGCGCGCTCCTGCTGGTGTGCTTCGGCATCCTCGCCGGCTGCGCATCGGGGCCGCACGACACCGACAACCCGGACTGGGCCCAGGCAGGTTCGCCGCCCCCGCCCAAGCGCTACGGCACCGACAAGGAATGGGAAGAAACCGCCGTGCCGCCGCCGCCGGCATTCAGCGAAAGCAAGCTGCTCGACATCACGATGCCGCCGTACATGAGCCTGAAGTTCGGCGTCGATCCGAGCACGATCGCCATCACGGGCGACGGCATCGTGCGCTACGTGGTGGTGGCGCACAACCGCAGCGGCGGCGCCGTCAATGCTTTCTACGAAGGCGTGCGTTGCTCGACCGCGGAAATGAAGGGCTACGCGCGCTTCAACAACGGCATCTGGCACGAGACGCCGACGCCCGAGTGGAAGCGGCTCAACGACATGAACTCCACCTACACCAAGGCGCTGGCGGTTCAGGGCCTGTGCCGCGGGGACGCACCGCGCGCTTCGGTCGGAGACATGGTGCAGAACATGCGCAACCCGGTACGGGAAGTGCAGTAAGACCGAGCCGTGCCGTCACGGCAATGAGAAAAACGGGGCCCTCGGCCCCGTTGTCGTTTCAGCTCGGCATCAGCACCATGTTGTCGCGGTGGACCATTTCAGGCTCCGCGACATAACCGAGCAAGCGCTCGAACTCGCTCGAGGGCTTGCGGCACAGGAGGCGCGCCTCCACGCTGGAGTAGTTGGCCAGGCCGCGCGCCAGCTCCACGCCTTCTGCATCACGCACCGCGATCACGTCGCCGCGCGAGAACTCGCCCGACACGCTGGTCATGCCGATCGGCAGCAGGCTCTTGCCCTCGGCGCGCACCTTGGCGGCGGCGCCCGCGTCGACCACCACGGCGCCGCGCAGCTGCAGATGGTCGGCCATCCAGCGCTTGCGGGCCTGGTGCTTGGCGGTCTGCGCGACCAGCAGTGTGCCGATGGCTTCGCCACGGGTGAGGCGCAGCAGCGCGTCGGCTTCGCGCCCCCAGGCGATGACGGTGGAAGCACCCGACCCGGCGGCGCGCTTGGCCGCGAGGATCTTGGTGAGCATGCCGCCGCGGCCGATGCTGGAACCGGCGCCGCCCGCCATGGCTTCGAGCGCCGGGTCTCCGGCGGCGGCCTCGTGCACGAACGTCGCATCGGGGTCCTTGCGCGGGTCGGCCGTGTACAGGCCCTTCTGGTCGGTCAGGATGACGAGCGCATCGGCCTCGACCAGATTGGCCACGAGCGCGCCCAGCGTGTCGTTGTCGCCGAACTTGATCTCGTCGTTGACGACCGTGTCGTTCTCGTTGATGACCGGCACCACACCCAGCTTGAGCAGCGTGACCAAGGTCGAGCGGGCGTTCAGGTAGCGCTCGCGGTCGGCCAGGTCGGCGTGCGTGAGCAACACCTGGGCGCTGCCGATCTCGTTCTGGCGCAGCTTGGTCTCATACATCTGGGCCAGGCCCATCTGACCGACGGCGGCCGCCGCTTGCAGTTCGTTGATTTCGTGCGGGCGGGTGCGCCAGCCGAGTCGCTTCATGCCTTCGGCGATGGCGCCGCTGGACACCATGACCACCTCGCGACCCTCGCGCACCAGCGCCGCCAGCTGCCGGCACCATTCGCCGATGGCTGCCTCGTCCAGGCCGCGACCCTCGTTGGTCACCAGGCTGGAGCCCACCTTGACGACGATTCGGCGGGCATCCCGCAAGGCTGTGGATCCGGAGTTCGAGGTCATGTCGGGCGGTGCTGTCGTGAGTGCTGCGGGGCTGCTGTCTGTCTATCGATTGGCAGCACCCCGGGGTGCTGCGATGCTGCTCAAGTGCCTTCGGGCGGCAGCGGAACGAAGCGCGGATCGACGACGACGGGCACCTGCTCGGCCACCTGTTGCGCCTTCACCTGCTGGTAGACGGCCTGCACCAGGTGCTCGCAGCCCTCGCGCGTGAGCGCCGAGATTTCAAACACGGGCCCCTTGAAGCGCAGGCGCTTCACGACGTCCTTGACGCGTGCGGCACGCTCTTCGTCGGGCACCATGTCGAGCTTGTTCAGCACCAGCCAGCGCGGCTTCTCGTACAGTGCGGCGTCGTACTTCTTGAGTTCGCCGACGATGGCCTTGGCTTGCGCGACCGGGTCGACGTTGTCGTCGAAGGGCGCCATGTCGATCACGTGCAGCAGCAGGCGGGTGCGCTGCAGGTGGCGCAGGAACAGGTGGCCCAGGCCGGCGCCTTCGGCGGCACCCTCGATCAGGCCAGGCAGGTCGGCCACCACGAAGCTCTGCTCCGGGCCGACGCGCACCACCCCGAGGTTGGGGTGCAGCGTGGTGAAGGGGTAGTCCGCGATGCGCGGGCGCGCATTGGAAATGGCGCTGATGAGCGTCGACTTGCCCGCGTTCGGCATACCGAGCAGGCCCACGTCGGCCAGCACTTTCAGCTCGAGCTTGACGCTGCGCTTTTCACCAGGCCAGCCGGGCGTCTTCTGGCGCGGCGCGCGGTTGATGGCGCTCTTGAAACGCATGTTGCCGAAGCCGCCGTCGCCGCCCTTGGCGATGGTGATGACCTCGCCCTCTTCGAGCAGTTCGAACAGCACCTCGCCGGTTTCGGCGTCGGAGATGATCGTGCCGACCGGCATCTTGAGCGTGATGTCGTCGCCCGCGGCGCCGAACATGTCGGAGCCCATGCCGTGCTCGCCGCGCCTGGCCTCGTGGCGGCGCGAATAGCGGAAATCGACCAGTGTGTTCAGGTTCGAGTCGGCCACCGCGAAGACATGGCCGCCGCGGCCGCCGTCGCCGCCGTTGGGGCCGCCGAATTCCTTGTACTTCTCATGACGGAACGACACGCAGCCGTTGCCGCCATCGCCGGCGGCGATGTCGATGAAGGCTTCGTCGACGAACTTCATGGGATGTCCTGTTTACAAATGAAGAAGCCCCGGCAATGCGGGGCCTCGGGTGGTCGAAGTGACTCGAGGCTTACGCCGCGGGGGTCACGTTGACCGTGTGCTTGTTCAGAGCACCCTTTTGACCGAACGACACGTGGCCGTCGACCAGGGAGAACAGCGTGTGGTCCTTGCCCACGCCGACGTTCACGCCGGGGTGGAAACGGGTGCCGCGCTGGCGCACGATGATCGAGCCTGCGCTGATCAGTTCGCCGCCGAAGGCCTTCACACCGAGCATCTTGGGCTTGGAATCGCGCCCGTTTCGCGTTGAGCCGCCGCCTTTTTTCTGTGCCATGGAATGTGCTCCTTAGCCGGCGATCGCGCCGATTTGCAGTTCGGTGAACTGCTGGCGATGGCCTTGACGTTTTTGATAGTGCTTGCGACGGCGCATCTTGAAGATGCCGACCTTGTCGTGCTTGCCGTGCGACAGTACCGTGACTGTCACCGTTGCGCCGGACACCAGGGGCGTGCCAACCTTGATTTCAGCGCCGTTTCCGACTGCCAGAACCTGGTCGATCACGATTTCCTGGCCTACGTCCGCAGCAATCTGTTCTACTTTAATTTTTTCGCCGGAAGCAACGCGATATTGCTTGCCGCCGGTTTTTATGACCGCGTACATGTAAACCTCTTAGAAATTGAGTCCCCACGGCGAATTCCGCAGAGCCCAAGATTATAGCGCGGTTTGGCTTCGACAGCCACCCCAAGGCCCGTACGCCCCGCCAGACGGCGCCCGCTCCCTATAATTTGCGCCTTCGGCCCTGCCCCCTTGCACGGGCTTTCATCATTTCCAGCAGCGCCTCGCGCCCACGCCTTGCCAGTTCCCGCCGCAGACTCTTCCCCCACCGCCACCGTGCTGGACCTGATTGCCGGCGACATGGTCGAAGTCGACCGTGTGATTGCCCAACGCCTCGACACGGGCGTGCCGCTGGTCAGCCAAGTCTCCAAGTACATCATTTCCGCGGGCGGCAAACGCCTGCGCCCAGCGCTCTTGCTGCTGATGTCGGGCGCACTGGGCTACACCGGCGAGCAGCGATTCAACCTGGCGGCCGTCGTGGAGTTCATTCACACCGCCACCCTGCTGCACGACGACGTGGTCGACGAGTCGACCCTGCGCCGTGGCCGGGCAACCGCCAACGAATCGTTCGGCAACCCGGCGAGCGTGTTGGTCGGCGACTTCCTCTACTCACGCGCATTCCAGATGATGTTGGACGCCAACAACATGCGCGTGATGCAGATCCTTGCCGAAGCGACCAACGTGATCGCCGAAGGCGAAGTGCTACAGCTGATGAACATGCACGACGCATCGCTGGACGAAGAAGCGTACCTGCGCGTGATCCGCTCGAAGACGGCCAAGCTCTTCGAAGCCAGCACGCGGCTCGCGGCCGTGCTGGCCGGCGCCACGCCTGAAGTGGAAGAAGCCTGCGCCACCTACGGCCAGGCGCTGGGCACCGCCTTCCAGGTCATCGACGACGTGCTCGACTACGCGGGCGACATCCAGGAAACCGGAAAGAACGTCGGCGACGACCTGCGCGAAGGCAAGACCACCCTGCCCCTCATCTTCGCGATGCAGCGCGGCACGCCAGAACAAAGCGCGCTCGTGCGCGCCGCCATCGAAGCCGGCGATACGGCGCAACTGAGCAAGATCGTCGAGATCGTTCGGGAAACCGGCGCGTTGGACGCCTCGCGTGCGGCCGCCGCGGCCGAGGCGCAACGTGCAATTTCTGCACTCAAAGACTTTCCGTCCAATTTGCACGCTTCAGGTTTGCTACAATTGGCGGCTCAGTTGCTTGAGCGACGTGCCTGAACACCTCACCTGAGTTGGCATCTAGGACGATTACTTTTTTCTTGCAACCATCGGGGTGTAGCTTAGCCTGGTAGAGCGCTACGTTCGGGACGTAGAGGCCGGAGGTTCGAATCCTCTCACCCCGACCAGCCTTTGGCTGGCATAAATAAATGGCCATGCCTGTTGCTGTGTAGCGATTTACAGCACAGGACTGTTCAGCGATGATCGTGAAGCACTTTTTCACATCTTTTGCATTCGCTGAATGGCCGCTGCCGAACTTCCAGTTAAAGAACCCACGCAGATCGCGCTCCCTGGGCTCGCTCGCGCCCTGGTTTCGGCCGGCAAGCTTCCCTCCAAGTCCGCCGAGGACATCTATCAAAAGTCGCTGAGCGGTCGCACCAGCTTCATCGCCGAGCTGACCGGCTCGGGTGCCGTCTCCGCCGCCGACCTCGCCCACACGCTTTCCACCGCTTTCGGGGCCCCCCTCCTCGACCTCGACGCCATTGATCCGCAGCGCCTGCCCAAGGACCTGCTCGACGCCAAGCTGTGCCACGCGTACCGCATCGTCGTTCTCAGCAAGCGCAACAACCGGCTGATCGTCGCCACGGCCGATCCGTCGGACCAGCAGGCGGCCGAAAAGATCAAGTTCGCCTCGCAGATGGGCGTCGACTGGGTCATTGCCGAGTACGACAAGCTTTCGCGAATGATCGAGGCCGCCGCTGTGAGCGCGGCCGAAACCATCAACAACATCGTCGGCAGCGAGTTCGAGTTCGACGAAGTCTCCGCCGACACCACGAACGAAGCGGCCGACCAGGCGATTGCCGAAGTCGAAGACGCGCCGGTCGTGCGTTTTCTTCACAAGATGCTGCTCGACGCCATCGGCATGCGGGCGTCGGACATTCATTTCGAACCCTACGAGCACAACTACCGCGTGCGCTTTCGTATCGACGGCGAGCTGCGCGAAATTGCCAGCCCGCCCACCGTCATCAAGGACAAGCTGGCGTCGCGCATCAAGGTGATCTCGCGGCTCGACATCTCGGAAAAGCGCGTGCCGCAAGACGGCCGCATGAAGCTCAAGATCGGGCCCGACCGGGTCATCGACTTTCGCGTGAGCACCTTGCCGACGCTGTTCGGCGAGAAGATCGTCATTCGTATTCTGGACCCGAGCAGCGCGCGCCTTGGCATCGATGCGCTGGGCTACGACGCGGACGAAAAGGCGCGCCTGCTGCATGCCATCGGCCGGCCCTACGGCATGGTGCTCGTGACCGGGCCCACGGGCTCGGGCAAGACGGTGTCGCTGTACACCTGCCTGAACCTGCTGAACCAGCCGGGCGTGAACATCGCGACGGCAGAAGATCCGTCAGAAATCAACCTGCCCGGCGTCAACCAGGTCAACGTGAACGAAAAGGCGGGGCTCACCTTCGCAGCGGCCCTGCGCGCCTTCCTGCGCCAGGATCCCGACATCATCATGGTCGGCGAAATCCGCGACCTGGAAACCGCCGACATCTCGATCAAGGCCGCGCAAACGGGCCACTTGGTGCTGTCCACGCTGCACACCAACGACGCCCCGACCACGCTCACGCGCATGCGCAACATGGGCATCGCGCCGTTCAACATCGCGTCCAGCGTGATCCTGATCACCGCGCAGCGGCTGGCCCGCCGCCTGTGCACCGTGTGCCGCGTGCCCGCCGACGTGCCGCGCGAAGCGCTGATCGAAGCCGGATTCGCCGACGACCAGCTCGACGGCACATGGAAGCCCTACCGCCCCGTCGGTTGCTCCGCATGCAGCGGTGGCTACAAGGGCCGCGTGGGCATCTACCAAGTGATGCCGATCACCGAGGCGATCCAGGAAATCATCCTGCGCGACGGCAGCGCACTGGACATCGCCCAGCAGTCCGAGGCCGAAGGCGTGCGCTCGCTGCGGCAATCGGGCCTGCGCAAGGTCATGCAAGGTCTCACTTCGCTCGAAGAAGTGGTCGCCTGCACCAACATATAACGAACACACCGAAGACCGGAGATCGAATGGCAACAGTGGCATCCCCCCGCTCCAAGCCCACGCACAAGGAATTTGTCTTCGAATGGGAGGGCAAGGACCGCAACGGCAAGCTGGTGCGCGGCGAACTTCGCGCCGCCGGCGAGAACCAGGTGCAGGCCGCGCTGCGCCGCCAGGGCGTGCTCGCCTCGAAGATCAAGAAGCGCCGCATGCGCTCGGGCAAGGCCATCAAGCCCAAGGACATCGCGATCTTCACGCGCCAACTGGCGACCATGATGAAGGCCGGCGTGCCGCTGATGCAGTCCTTCGACATCGTCGGGCGCGGCAACGCCAACGCGAGCGTGGCGAAGCTGCTCAACGACATTCGCACCGACGTGGAAACCGGCACCTCGCTGTCGGCCGCGTTCCGGAAGTTTCCGAAGTACTTCGACAACCTCTACTGCAACCTGGTGGAAGCCGGCGAAGCGGCCGGTATCCTGGAAGACCTGCTGGACCGCCTGGCCACGTACATGGAGAAGACCGAGGCGATCAAGTCCAAGATCAAGTCGGCGCTGATGTACCCGACCTCGGTGGTCGTGGTGGCCTTCGTGGTGGTGGCCATCATCATGATCTTCGTGATTCCGGCGTTCAAGCAGGTGTTCACCTCCTTCGGCGCCGACCTGCCCGCGCCCACGCTGTTCGTGATGGCCATCAGCGAGTTCTTCGTGTCGTACTGGTGGCTGATCTTCGGCGCCATCGGCGGCGGCATCTATTTCTTCCTGCAGGCCTGGAAACGCAACGAGCGCTTCCAGAAGGTCATGGACCGCGTGCTGCTGCGCATTCCGATCTTCGGCACGCTGATCGAAAAATCCTGCGTGGCCCGCTGGACCCGCACGCTGGCGACCATGTTCGCCGCGGGCGTTCCGTTGGTCGAAGCGCTCGACTCGGTCGGCGGCGCCTCGGGCAACAGCGTGTACGGCGATGCCACGGCCAAGATCCAGCAGGAAGTGTCCACCGGCACCAGCCTCACGGCGGCCATGACCAACGTCAACCTGTTCCCCTCGATGGTGATCCAGATGACGGCCATCGGCGAAGAGTCGGGTTCCATCGACCACATGCTGGGCAAGGCAGCCGACTTCTACGAGTCGGAAGTCGACGACATGGTCGCGGGCCTGTCCAGCCTGATGGAGCCCATCATCATCGTGTTCCTGGGCACCATCATCGGCGGCATCGTGGTGTCGATGTACCTGCCCATCTTCAAGCTCGGCCAGGTCGTCTGATGCTGGTGTCGAGGGAGTTCGACACCGCGTTCGCCGGTGTGCTGGGGCTATTGATCGGCAGTTTCCTCAACGTCGTCATCTACCGCACGCCGGTGATGATGTACCGCGACTGGCTCGCCGACGCCGTCGCCAACCTCATGTCCTCGAAGGACGCCCCCTCGCTGTGGACCATGGCCTTCGGCCCGAAGGTCGTGCCCCCGGCAGGGCTCGAGGCGGAAGCGGACAAGGCCGCGGCGGTGCTCGAAGCGCAGCCCCCCTTCGACCTGACCCGCCCCGCCTCGCGCTGCGGCGCCTGCGGCCACAAGATCCGCTGGTACGAGAACATTCCCGTGCTGAGCTACCTGGTGCTGCGCGGGCGTTGCGGCAGCTGCAAGACCTTCATCAGCCCGCGCTACCCGCTGGTCGAGCTGGTCACGGCCGCGCTCTTCGCGCTGTGCGGCTGGCGCTTCGGCATCACGCCGCAGGGGGCGCTCTGGGCGGCGTTCGGCGCCTTCCTGGTCTGCCAGTTCCTGATCGACTTCGACACCCAGTTCCTGCCCGACTCGCTGAACTATCCGCTGCTGTGGCTCGGCCTGATCGGCGCGGCCATGGGCTGGACCGGCGTGTCGCTGAGCTCGGCCGTCTGGGGCGCCGTGTTCGGCTACCTGAGCCTCTGGCTTGTGTACCATGCCTTTCGCCTGGTCACGGGCAAGGAGGGCATGGGCTATGGAGACTTCAAACTGCTGGCCGCGCTGGGTGTCTGGCTCGGCGCCGACTACCTCATCGCGATCATCCTCGTGTCCTCGCTGGTGGGCGCCGTGATCGGCATCACGCTGCGCGTGGCGGGCAAGCTGGCGCACAAGGACATCCCGATCGCCTTCGGCCCCTTCCTGGCCGGCGCGGGCCTGGTCTGCCTGGTGGCGGGGCCGGAGATGGTGAAGCAATGGATTCCGTTCGCCTTCCCCCTGGGCGCGCTAATCCGTTAACTCACTGACCCACTGACCCACTGACCCACTGACACAGACATGGTGCGACGCATCGGCCTCACGGGCGGCATCGGCAGCGGCAAGAGCACTGTGGCCGGGCTGCTGGCGCGGCAGGGCGCCGTGCTGGTGGACACCGACGCCATCGCGCGCGCCATCGCGCAGCCGGGCGGCATCGCGATGCCCGCCCTGGAGGCCGCCTTCGGCCCCGGCGTCATCGCCGCGGACGGCGGGCTCGACAGGGCCGCCATGCGCCAGATCGTGTTCGCCGATGCCGGCGCCAAGCTTCGCCTCGAAGGCATTCTCCACCCCCTGATCGGCACCGAGACCCAACGCCAGGCCGCCGCGGCCGGGGACGACGCGGTGGTCGTGTTCGACGTGCCGCTGCTGGTGGAGTCCGGCCGCTGGCGCGCCATCGTGGACCGGGTGCTGGTCGTGGACGCGACCGAGCAGACGCAGTTGAAACGCGTGGTCGCGCGCTCGGGCTGGGCGCCCGAAGCCGTGCAGGCCGTCATTGCCCAGCAGGCCTCGCGCAGGGCGCGGCGGGCGGCGGCGGACGCGGTGCTCTACAACGAGACTCTTAGCCTGGAGGAACTCGGCGCGCAGGTGTGGGGTCTCTGGAATCGGTGGGTCGGGCCCGGCACGCGATAATTTGGGGTTGACGCCGCGACGGCTGCACGACGATCACGTCACACGGCGCACGCCTCAGCGCCCCTCACGATGCTTTTCAATTCGTATCCCTTCATCTTCGTTTTCTTCCCGCTGGTCCTGATCGGCTTCTTCCTGATCGGCGCGCGCAGCCCCCGGTCGGCGGCGGGTTTCCTGGCACTGGCCTCGCTCTTCTTCTACGGGTGGTGGAGCGTCAAGGCACTGCCCCTGCTGCTGGGGTCGATCTGCATCAACTACTGGTTCGGGCTACGCCTCACGCCGTCCCCGAGCCGCGAAGACAAGCACCGCAAGGCGCTGCTGATCATCGCGCTGGTGATCAACCTGGGCGTGCTGGCCGTCTTCAAGTACGCCAACTTCTTCCTGGAGAACATCGACGCCGGGCTGGCCGCCGCGGGCTTTGCGCAGATCGACCTGGTGCACATCGTGCTGCCGATCGGCATCTCGTTCTACACCTTCACGCAGATCGCCTTCCTGGTCGACTGCTGGCAGGGCAAGGTGCACGAGCGCAGCTTCATTCACTACCTGCTGTTCGTCACCTACTTCCCGCACCTGATCGCGGGGCCCGTGCTGCATCACGCGCAGATGATGCCGCAGTTCAACAGCCCGGCCACCTACCGCTTCAATGCCAACAGCGTGGCACTCGGGCTGGGCATCTTCGTCTTCGGCCTGGCCAAGAAGATGCTCATCGCCGACCCGCTGGGCCAGTACGCGGACATGATGTTCAAGGGCGTGCACGAAGGCGTGATGCCTTCGCTGTACACCGCGTGGTTCGGGGTGCTGGCGTACACGCTGCAGATCTACTTCGACTTCTCGGGCTACTCCGACATGGCGGTGGGCCTGTCGCTGTGCCTGGGCGTGCAGCTGCCGCTGAATTTCCGCTCGCCCTACAAGTCGACCAACATGATCGAGTTCTGGCGGCGCTGGCACATCTCGCTGTCGACCTTCCTGCGCGACTACCTCTACGTGCCGCTGGGCGGCAACCGCAAGGGCCCGGCGCGCCGCTACATCAACCTGTTCCTGACGATGCTGCTGGGCGGCCTGTGGCACGGCGCGGCCTGGACCTTCGTGATCTGGGGCGCGCTGCACGGCGCATACCTCATGGTCAATCACTTCTGGAACGCCAAGGTGCGCCGCGGCAGCACCAGGACGACCTGGTACGGCCGCGTGGCCGGCTGGTTCATCACCTTCCTGTGCGTGATGATCGCCTGGGTGGTGTTCCGCGCCGACAGCCTGTCGGCCGCCATCGAGATCTACAAGGGCATGCTGGGCCTGCACGGTGCGCCGGTGTCGGCCTTCGGCGAATTCCGCGTGCCCTTCCGCAAGCCGGAGTTCTTCCAGACCCTGCTGGTGGCCCTGGTGATCTGCCTGGCGCTGCCACCCACCATCACGCTCGACCGCTGGATTCCCAACGTCGCGGGCCTGGCCGGGCGCCCGCGCCTGCAGCGCGTGGCCACCTGGGTCACGGGCCTGGGCTGCATCTATCTTTTTGGCCTGTGCGTGTCGAAGTTCGGCAACTACAGCCCGTTCCTCTATTTCCAGTTCTGACATGGAAGACACGAAATCGGCCAGGACCTGGCTTGGCATCTTCGCGGTGGGTTTCCTGGTGTGCTGCGCCCTGCTCGTCGTGAGCCTGTTCACGCCCATTCCCTATGGCGACCTGACCCGCATCGGCCGCATCTCGGAGCGCGAATTCGGCTGGCACGCGCCGCCGCCGCCCATTCCGGACGCGGACGTCAAGACCTGGCCCATCAACGAATCGGACATCCTGGTCATCGGCGACAGCTTCTCGGTGCGCTACGCCTGGCAGGCCTCGCTCGTGGGCGCGGGCTACAAGGTGACCACCACGCACTGGGACAACCTCGACAGCACGGTGTGCGACGACTTCTCGGGCTGGCTCCAGAAGTCCGGCTTCAAGGGCAAGGTCGTGATCGTCGAGAGCATCGAGCGCCTGCTGCAGGAGCGCATCGAAAAGTCCGAGACGTGCGCGACCATGAAGCACGCCTTCAAGCCCACGCCGCCGCCGTTCGAGAATCCGGCCAGGCCCGCTCCCGGCTTCCAGCTCAACTGGGACGCCGAACTGCTCAGCGGCTGGCTGACCTTCGTGAACACACGCGGGATCATGGCCTCCGACAGCTGGTCGAACAAACCGGAACGCTGGGGCCAGCTGATCGACGCGCGCAAGGTGCCCGACGGCTGCAAGCAGTTCAGCCATCGCGCCTGCGACAAGCTGCTGATGACCGCCGAGGACCGCCTCAAACCGGCGCTGACGGCCGAATCCGCACGGTTCATGAAGCGTTTCGAAAGCAACGCCGCGCCCTACAAGGTCGTGTGGATGGTGGTGCCGAACAAGAGCACCGTGTATTTGCAACAAAACCATGCCGATGCGTTCAGGGCCGAGTTCAACCCGCAAAATATCGGACCGGACCTGTTCGAGCTTGCCGAGCAGAACCGCTACAAGGTCATGGACCTCTTCCCCGCCAACGAGACACATGTGTCAACCCGGGGTTACATTCTTTTCGGTCAGCGTATGCTGGAGGCTGTGCGCCAGGTGCTGCCAGCACCGGCCGCCAAATCACAATGAGCGCAATGCGCTCGCCCCTGACGTGAAAAAACGAGACGCGTGATCCTCTACGAGTACCCCTTCAACGAGCGCATCCGCACCTACCTGCGGCTGGAGCACCTGTTTCGCCGGCTCGGCGAGCTGGTGCCCTCTGAATCGCCGCTGTCCCACCACTACGCCCTCATCACGATCTTCGAGATCATGGACGTCGCCGCCCGCGCCGACCTGAAGGCCGACGTGCTGCGCGACCTGGACAAGCACAAGAACGTCTTCAACAGCTACCGAGGCAATCCGGCCATTGCCGAGACCGTGCTCGACCAGGTCGTCGGCCAGCTCGAGCGCAACTTCACCACGCTGAACGGCGTGGCGGGCAAGGCTGGCCAGGCATTGACCGAGAACGAGTGGCTCATGAGCATCCGCAGCCGCGCCGGCATTCCGGGCGGCACCTGCGAGTTCGACCTGCCGGCCTACTACGCCTGGCAGCATCGCCCCGCTCCCAGCCGCCGTGCCGACCTGGAGCGCTGGTCGAACACCCTGTCGCCGCTGGCCTCGTCGATCTACCTGCTGCTCAAGCTGCTGCGCGACGCCGACGTGCCCTACAAGGTGATCGCCACCCACGGCCAGTTCCAGCAGAACCTGCCCCAGGGCCGCAGCTTCCAGTTGCTGCGCCTGCGCATCGACCCGCGGCTGGCGTTGATTCCCGAAATCAGCGGCAACCGTCTCATGGTGTCCGTGCGCCTCATGCGCCACGACAAGGACGACCGCATGCACCAAAGCTCGGACGACGCGCCCTTCGAGCTGACCCTCTGCGCATGAGCGCGGCGCCGGGACGCCCCACGAAGGTATTGCAATGAGCAAGTTGAACGCGAAGGGCGAGCGCATCGTGCGCTGCCCCACCTGCGGCGGCGACAGCATCTACGCCCCGAGCAACGCCTACCGGCCGTTCTGCAGCGCGCGCTGCAAGGGCGTCGACCTGGGGGCCTGGGCCAGCGAGGAATTCCGCATGCCCGCCGAAGCACCGCCCGACGACAACCCGTTCGGCGACCCCAAGATCCAATAAGACCGGCGAAACCGGCGGCCTCGGGCCTCTTTCCAGAGGCCCCGGATTACTTGCCGCTCGCTTCTTGGTCCAGCAACGCCGGGTCGATGTAGGTCGCGAAACTGCGCGCGTAGCGCGGGCGCAGATGGCCAATGTCCTTGTACGCGGGCGATCCGTCGTCCGGCATGCTTCGCAGGCACTGGCCGTCGGCGCACAGGCTGTCGAAAGGCGCGATCACTTGCGCCCCGTTGGCCTCGGCCACCTGCCTGAGCCGCGCGTTGAACTGCGCCTGGTCCGCCGGCATCGGCGCCTTCAGCTGGCCGCTGGCGGCCGTCATGCCGCCGAGCCGGCTGCCCTGGATCTGCCGGAGCGGATCGAAGTCCATGCCCACCGGATTGCCCAGCACCAGGTAGACCTTCTTGTGCGCCGACAGCCGCTTCAGCACCTCGCCCAGCGACTTGAGCGACAGGTCGATGCCGTCGCCGCCGAGGAAGGGGTGCACGGCCTTCTTGTCGTCCACGAAGTAGTTCACCGTGGGGCCGGCGCCGGTGAAGTAGCAGCTCCAGCAGGCACCGATCACCACCGAATCGACTTCCGGCTTGAGCGCCAGGTCGAGCACCGCCGCGCGCCGCTCGTCGCAGCCGGTGTCGCTGCCGCTGAACAGGCCCGGCACCGGCGGGCAGGAGCCCCGGGTCGCGAAATAGGCCGTGCGCGCCTTGTCGGGTTGCGTGCGCAGCAGCTCGAGCGCGCGCGGCGCGTACTGCTCGACGTGGCTGTCGCCGATCAGCAGCACGTTGTGCTTGCCGTTGCCGGCGCGGTAGACGAACTGCCCGCCCAGCGCCGCCTCCTCGAAGCCCGCGTAGTAGTTGTCCTCGCGCGTGGCGTCGGCCACCGCCTGCAGGGCCGGGCTGTCGTTGCGCGGCAGCGGGGTGCCCAGGAACACCAGCACGCCGGCCACCGCCAGCGCCGCGCCGCCGCCGGCCAGGCCGCGCAGCATGCCCTGCGACAGGTGCAGCTTCACGAAGCGTTCGAGAAAGCGGTAGGTGGCCCACGCCAGCACGACGGAGGCCACCACCATCGCGATGCGCACCTGCAGCGAAGGCTCTCCGCCCGCCACGATGCGCGCGTAGGACAGCAGCGGCCAGTGCCACAGGTACAGCGGATAGCTGATCAGGCCGATCCACACCATCACCCGGTTCGACAGCAGGTATCTGTTGAGCACGCCGTTCGGCCCCGCCGCGATGCAGCTCACCGCGCCCAGCACCGGCAGCAGCGCCCACCAGCCCGGAAACGCCTTGGTGCTGCGCGTCATGAACAGGCCCAGCACGATCAGGCCCACGCCGACGACGGACTGCAGGTGCTTCGTCCAGGGTTGTGATGCAGATGAATCCGCCGCGCCCGCCGGCGCGTTCATCGCCTGCAGCCGCATCGCCGCCAGCAGACCGCCGGCCATCAGCTCCCATGCCCTCGACAGCGGCGAGTAGAAGGCGGCTGCGCGGTGCGGTTGCACCGTGAGCACGTTGACCAGGAACGAGGCGATGGCCACCGCCAGCGTCACCCGCAGGATCGGCCAGCGCTTGCGCCAGGCCAGGCCCAGCAGCAACGGCCAGAAGATGTAGAACTGCTCCTCGATGCCCAGCGACCACAGGTGCAGCAGCGGCTTGGTTTCGGCGCTGGCGTCGAAGTAGCCGGCTTCGCCCAGGAACACCAGGTTGGCGAAGAACGCCGCCCCGCCCGTGGTCTGCTTGCCCAGCTGCGAGAACTCGCCGGGCAGCAGCACGTACCAGCCGAAGGCCAGCGTGGCCAGCAGCACCAGCACCAGCGCCGGAAAAATCCGCCGGATGCGTCGCGCATAAAAGTCGCGGTAGCTGAACTCGCCCGCGGCCAGGCTCTGCAGAAGAATGGTCGTGATCAGGAAGCCCGAGATCACGAAGAAGATGTCCACCCCGATGAAGCCGCCCGGCAACAGGCTCGGAAAGGCGTGGTACGTCAGCACCGAGCCCACCGCGATCGCGCGCAGGCCGTCGATGTCCGGGCGGTATTTGGGGTGCATCGTTCGCTTCGGGGGCGCTCAGCGCGCCGGTTGTTGCGCGGCGCTGCCCGGCGCGGCGCGCAAGGTGCGGTCGAAATAGCTCGCCTCTTCCCGCGTATAGCGCGGACGCAAGTGGTTGGCGTCCTTGTAGGCGGGCGCCCCGTCGGGCATCGTGCGCAGGCACTGGTCGTCCTTGCACAGTGCCGCCACCGCGTCGATAGGCTCGGCCCCGCTCGCCTCTGCGATGGCGCGCAGCCGCTCGTTGAGTTGCTTCTGGCCAGGCGGCAGCAGGGTCGTCGGGGTCGAGGTTGTCGCGTCCATGTGCGTCAGGCGGCCGCCTTCGATCAGGTGCTTGGGCTCGAACTCCGGCCCGCCGGGGTTGTCGAGCAGGAGGTAGACCTTCTTTTGGCGCGCCAGTTCGCGCAGCATGAATTCCAGCGAGGCCAGCGAGCGCTCGATGCCATCGCCGTTCTGGAACGGATGAACCTGCTTGTCGGCGCCGCGGAAGTAATACTCGAGCGCACCATGGTCGACGAAGTAGCAGTTCCAGCAGCTGCCGATCACCACCGAGTCGACCTCGGGACGCATCGCGTAGGCCAGCATGGCGTCGCGCTGCTCGGAGCAGCCGACGTTCTTGTCCGCCTGCACGCCCGGCACCGCCGGACATGCGCCCCGGGTCACGAACCAGGCCGACTTGTCCTTGTCCAGCATCGACGTGCGGGCCATTTCCAGCGCGCGCGGGGCGTACTGCTGCATGTGGCTGTCGCCCAGGAACAGCACCCGCTTGGGCCCGTCGCCGACCTTGTAGGCCACCTGGTCGCCGATCATCTCGCGCTTGAATCCGCCGTAGTAGTCGGCGTCGAACGTGGCGTTGGCCACGACCTGCAGCCTGGCGCCGTTGTGGCGCGGCTCCAGCACGCCGAAGAAGATCACGGCGCCCAAGGCGGCCAGCAACGCCATCCCGGCGCCCAGCGCCTTGAGCGTGCCCGGACCGGGACGGTTCCGCGCATGGCGCTCGACGAAGCGGTACGTGGCCCACGCGAGCAGCACGCTGGCCACCAACGCGCCGGCACGGTGCGCGAACGACGGGTTCAGGTTCAGCGGGTCGTCCTCCAGGATGCGCACGAACGCCAGCAGCGGCCAATGCCACAGGTATAGCGGATAGCTGATGAGCCCGATCCACACCATCACCCGGTTCGACAGCAGGTACTTGTTCAGCACGCCGTTCGGGCCGGCGGCAATGCAGCTCACCGCACCCAGCGTGGGCAGCAGCGCCCACCAGCCGGGGAAGGCCTTGTTGCTGCGGATCATGACCAGCCCGAGCACGATCAGCCCCACGCCCAGCACCGATTGCACATGACTGCGCCACACATTGGGTGCTGGCGCCTTCAGCCGCATGCACGCCAGGATGCCGCCCACCATCAGCTCCCAGAAGCGGGAGGCCGGCGAGTAGAACGAGGCGGCCGGCAGCGGGTGCACGGTGGTCACGTTGACGAGGAAAGAAATGACGGCCACCGCCAGCACCACGCGCACGATGGGCCAGCGCTTGCGCCAGGCCAGCCCCAGCAGCAGCGGCCAGAAGATGTAGAACTGCTCCTCGATGCCCAGCGACCATAGGTGCAACAGCGGCTTGGTCTCCGCGGCCGTGTCGAAGTACCCCGACTCGCCCCAGAACACCAGGTTGGCGACAAAGGCCGCCCCGCCCACGGTCTGCTTGCCGAGCTCGGCGAACTCGTCGGACAGCAGCATGTACCAGCCGACCAGCAGCGTGGTCAGCAGCACCACGATCAGCGCCGGAAAGATGCGCCGGATGCGCCGCGCATAGAAGTCGCGGTAGCTGAAATCGCCCGCCGCGAGGCTCTGCAAAATGATGGTCGTGATCAGGAAGCCCGAGATCACGAAGAAGATGTCGACTCCGACAAAGCCGCCCAGCAGCGCCTTCGGGAACGCGTGGTACAGCACCACGGAGCCCACCGCGATCGCGCGCAGGCCGTCGATGTCCGGACGGTACTTGGGGTGCATCGTTCGCGTAGGTGCGCTCAGCGCGCTGGCTGCGGCGCGGCGGTGGCTGGGGCCGTGCGCACCGTGCGGTCGAAGTAGCTGCCCTCTTCCCGCGTGAAGCGCGGACGCAGGTGGTCGGCATCCTTGTACGCGGGCGCGCCGTCGGGCAGCGTTCGCAGGCACTGGCCGTCCTTGCACAGCACGGCCATCGCGTCGATGGGCTCGGCGCCGGCCGCTTCGGCGATGGCGCGCAGCCGGTCGTTCAGTTGCTTCTGGTCGGCCGACAGCGGCGCGGTCGGCGTCGTCGCCAGCGCTTCCATGTGCGTGAGGCGACTGCCCTCGATCAGGTGCTTGGGCTCGAACGCCGCACCGGCCGGGTTGTCCAGCAGCAGGTAAACCTTCTTGTGGCGCGCCAGTTCGCGCAGCGTGTACTCCAGCGAGGCCAGCGAGCGCTCGATGCCGTCGCCGTTCTGGAACGGGTGCACCTTGTTGTCAGCGTCGCGAAAGTAGTACGCCAGCGCGCCCTGGCCGACGAAGTAGCAGTTCCAGCAGCCGCCGATCACCACCGAGTCGACCTGCGGTCCCAGTGCGTAGGCCAGCATGGCGTCCCGCCGCTCGGCACAGCCGATGTTCTTGTCCGCGTGCACGCCGGGCACGGCCGGGCATGCGCCCTGGGTCGCGAACCAGGCCGACTTGTCCGGCATGGCCAGGGTGCGCGCCAGCTCCATCACGCGCGGCGCGTACTGCTGAATGTGGCTGTCGCCCAGGAACAGCACCCGCTTCGGGCCGCCGCCGACCTTGTAGATCAGCTGTTCGCCGATCTGGTCGAGCTTGTAGCCCTCGTAGTAGTCGGCGTCCAGCGTGGCGTTGGCCACGACCTGCAGCCGTGCGCTGCTGTTGCGCGGCTCGGGCACGCCGAAGAAGATCGCGGTGCCGGCAACGGCCACCAGCACCATGCCCCCGCCCAGCAGCTTGAGCGTGCCGGCGCCGAGGCGATTCCTGGCGAAGCGCTCCACGAATCGGTAGGTGCCCCACGCCAGCAGCACGCTCGCCACCATCGCGCAGGCGCGGTACACCGGCGACGGGTGCAGCGGGTCGGCCTCCAGGATGCGCACGAACGCCAGCAACGGCCAGTGCCACAGGTACAGCGGATAGCTGATCAGCCCGACCCACACCATCACCCGGTTCGACAGCAGGTGCTTGTTCAGCACACCATTCGGGCCGGCGGCGATGCAGCTCACCGCGCCCAGCGTGGGCAGCAGCGCCCACCAGCCGGGGAAGGCCTTGCTGCTGCGGATCATGACCAGCCCGAGCACGATCAGCCCCACGCCCAGCACCGATTGCACGTGGCTGCGCCACACATTGGGTGCCGGGGGCTTCAGCCGCATGCACGCCAGGATGCCGCCCACCATCAGCTCCCAGAAGCGGGAGGCCGGCGAGTAGAACGAGGCCGCCGGCAGCGGGTGCACGGTGGTCACGTTGACGAGGAAAGAAATGACGGCCACCGCCAGCACCACCCGCACGATGGGCCAGCGCTTGCGCCAGGCCAGCCCCAGCAGCAGCGGCCAGAAGATGTAGAACTGTTCCTCGATGCCCAGAGACCACAGGTGCAGCAGCGGCTTGGTCTCCGCGGCCGTGTCGAAGTACCCCGACTCGCCCCAGAACACCAGGTTGGCGACAAAGGCCGCCCCGCCCACGGTCTGCTTGCCGAGCTCGGCGAACTCGTCGGACAGCAGCATGTACCAGCCGACCAGCAGCGTGGTCAGCAGCACCACGATCAACGCCGGAAAGATGCGCCGGATGCGCCGCGCATAGAAGTCGCGGTAGCTGAAATCGCCCGCCGCGAGGCTCTGCAGGATGATGGTCGTGATCAGGAAGCCCGAGATCACGAAGAAGATGTCGACCCCGACGAAGCCACCCAGCAGCGCCTTCGGGAACGCGTGGTACAGCACCACGGAGCCCACCGCGATCGCGCGCAGGCCGTCGATGTCCGGACGGTACTTGGGGTGCATCAGTCGGTCAGCGGGACGGCGCGATGTCCGGAGTGACGACGGGCGGCGCCACGAAGGGCAGCCCACGCTCCTCGCACAGCCACTGCAGCACCGGGAACGCGCCCGGGAGCACCGGGTTCACGTCCAGAGGCAGTTGCTGCCACGCCATCTGCTGGCCTTCGCGCATCTCGAATTCGCCGCTCCACGCCGTCACCTTGCACCAGTGCAGGCGCACCAGCGCATGCGGGTAGTCGTGCTCGGTGACCTTCCAGACCTCGGCGCCCTCGACGGTGATGCCGAGCTCTTCGTGCAGCTCGCGCCGCAGTGCCTCCTCGACCGTTTCGCCCGCCTCGATCTTGCCGCCGGGAAATTCCCAGAAGCCCGCATAGGCCTTGCCTTCGGGCCGGGTCGACAGCAGCAGCGCGTCGTCGGCCAGGCGAATCAGCACGCCGACCGCGACCTCCGTGTGCTTGCGCGGCTCGCTCACGCGGCGCCCTGCCCGGCACCCAGGCCCGCGTCGTTCCCCGCACGCCCTGCGTAGTCACGCGCGAACTGGTAGGCCACGCGCCCGCTGCGCGAGCCGCGCTCCAGCGCCCACACCAGCGCCTCGGGCCGCGCGGCCTCGATGGCGGCCGGCGTCACGCCGAACGACGACAGCCACTGGGCCACGATCGTCAGGTATTCGTTCTGGCTGAAGGGGTAGAAGCTCACCCAGAGGCCGAAGCGCTCCGACAGCGAGATCTTTTCCTCGATCACCTCGCCGGGGTGGACTTCGCCGTCCTCGGTGTGGGTGTACGAGAGGTTGTCCTTCATGTACTCGGGCAGCAGGTGGCGCCGGTTGCTGGTCGCGTAGATCAGCACGTTGGGCGTGGACGCCGCGATCGATCCGTCGAGGATCGACTTCAGCGCCTTGTAGCCCGGCTCGCCCTCGTCGAAGCTCAGGTCGTCGCTGAACACGATGAATTTCTCGGGCCGCTGCGACACCACCTCGACGATGTCGGGCAGGTCGACCAGCTCGGCCTTGTCCACCTCGATCAGGCGCAGGCCCTGCGGCGCGTAGGTCTGCAGGCAGGCGCGAATGAGCGACGACTTGCCCGTGCCGCGCGCGCCGGTCAGCAGCACGTTGTTGGCCGGCTTGCCCTCGACGAACTGCTGCGTGTTGCGCGCGATCTTTTCCTTCTGGACGTCGATTTCCTTCAGCGAATCGAGCGACATCGCGGCCACGTGCTTCACCGGCTCGAGCACGCCGTGGCCCGAGTTGCGGCGGCGGTAGCGCCAGGCGATGGATGCGTTCCAGTCGGCGGGCGCGGACAGCGGCTGCGGAAGAACCGATTCGATGCGGGTTATGAGCTGCTCGGCGCGCTCGATCAGTTTCTGGAACTGCTCGTTCATGACCGGTAGTCGGCGTTGATGGTCACGTAGTCGTGGCTCAGGTCGCAGGTCCACACGGTTTCGCTGGCGTTGCCGCGGCCCAGGCCGATGCGCACCGTGATCTCGCTCTGCTTCATCACGCGCTGGCCGTCTTCCTCGCGGTAGGCCGGGTTGCGCCCGCCCTTCACTGCCACGTGCACATCGTCCAGGAACAGGTCGATGCCGGTCTGGTCGAGGTCGTCGATGCCCGCATAGCCCACCGCCGCCAGGATGCGGCCCAGGTTCGGGTCGCTGGCGAAAAACGCCGTCTTCACCAGCGGCGAATGCGCCACGGCATAGCCCACCTGCTTGCACTCGGCGGCGTTCTTGCCGCCTTCGACCTGGATGGTGATGAACTTGGTCGCGCCTTCGCCATCGCGCACGATGGCCTGCGCCAGCAGGCGCGCCACGTTCTGCATGGCCGCCACCAGCGCCTGGCCATCCGCCGAGTCGAGCGAGGTGATGGTGGCGTGCGACGCCTTCTGCGTGGCGATGACCACGAACGAGTCGTTGGTCGAGGTGTCGCCGTCGATGGTCACGCGGTTGAACGAGCCATCGGCCAGCAGCCTGGCCAGCGGCTGGATCAGCGACGGGTCGATCTTCGCGTCGGTGGCCATGAAGCCCAGCATGGTCGCCATGTTTGGGCGGATCATGCCGGCGCCCTTGCTGATGCCGGTGATGGTGACCGTGGCACCGCCGAGCTGCACCTGCTGGCTGAACGCCTTGGGGATGGTGTCGGTGGTCATGATGCCCTCGGCCGCGCGCGCCCAGTGGCTTTCCGATGCGTCGGCCAGCGCGGCCGGCAGGCCCGCCTCGATGCGGTCCACGGGCAGCGGCTCCATGATCACGCCGGTGGAGAACGGCAGGATCTGCTCGGGCGCGATGTCCAGGTGGCGCGCCAGCGCGATGCAGGTGGAGCGCGTGCGCATCAGGCCGTCTTCGCCGGTGCCGGCATTGGCGTTGCCGGTGTTGATCACCATCGCGCGAATGCCGAAGTTCGCGCCCAGGTGGTCGCGGCAGACCTGCACCGGCGCGGCGCAGAAGCGGTTCTGCGTGAACACGCCACCGACCGCCGAGCCTTCGTCGATCAGCACGACCGTCAGGTCCTTGCGATTGGCCTTGCGCACGCCCGCTTCGGCCACGCCGATGCGGACGCCGGGCACCGCGAACAAGGCGGCGGGATCAGGGGCGGACAGGTTCACAGGCATGGGGATTTCTCTTCGGAAGTTGGGTGGGTCAGCTGAGCTTGCCGTGGCACTGCTTGAATTTCTTGCCACTGCCGCAAGGGCACGGATCGTTGCGCCCGACACGGCCGAAGGCCGCGGCCTCGGCGCTGATGACGCCCGCGGCGGCTGCCGCGCGGCGCTGGCTTTCCTCGTCGACGCGCACCTCGACCTCGCCGGTCTCGGTGGGGGCGCTGTAGGTGATGTTGGCCACGTTCTCGCCGCGGCTTTCCAGCGCTTCGGCGGCTTCCTCGAGCTGTTCGCCCGACTGCACGCGCACCGTCATCAACTGGCGCGTGACCTCGTTCTTGACCGAGTCGAGCAGCTGGCCGAAGAGCTCGAAGGCTTCGCGCTTGTATTCCTGCTTGGGCTGCTTCTGCGCGTAGCCGCGCAGGTGGATGCCCTGGCGCAGGTAGTCGAGCGAGGCCAGGTGTTCGCGCCAGTGGGTGTCGATGCTCTGCAGCAGCACCATGCGCTCGAACTGGGTGAAGTTCTCCTGGCCGATCAGCGCCACCTTGGCGTCGAAGGTCTCGTTTGCGTGTTGCAGCACCTTCTCGACGATGTCGTCGTCGGCAATGGCGTCGGCGGCTTCCACTTCCTTCTTGAGCGGCATGTCGATGCCCCACTCGTTGAAGAGGCTCTTCTCCAGGCCGTCCAGGTCCCACTGCTCCTCGACCGATTCCCTGGGCACGTACTGGCGCACCAGGTCGCCGAAGCAGCCTTCGCGCAGGCCCGCGATCTGCGCCGTGAGGTCGCCCGCGTCGAGGATGTCGTTGCGCTGCTGGTAGATCACCTTGCGCTGGTCGTTCGACACGTCGTCGTACTCGAGCAGCTGCTTGCGGATGTCGAAGTTGCGCGCCTCGACCTTGCGCTGCGCGCTCTCGATGCTGCGCGTGACGATGCCGGCCTCGATGGCCTCGCCGTCGGGCATCTTCAGGCGGTCCATGATCGCCTTCACGCGGTCGCCCGCGAAGATGCGCATCAGCGGATCGTCCAGGCTCAGGTAGAAGCGCGAGGAGCCCGGGTCGCCCTGGCGGCCCGAACGGCCGCGCAGCTGGTTGTCGATGCGGCGCGACTCGTGGCGCTCGGTGGCGATGATGCGCAGGCCGCCCAGCGACTTCACGAACTCGTGGTCCTTGGCCCATTCGGCACGAACCAGCGCAATGTCGGCTTCCTTGGCGGCGTCGTCGCGGCCTTCGTCGTTCTCGATGGCCTCGATCATCTTCTCGATGTTGCCACCCAGCACGATGTCGGTACCGCGGCCGGCCATGTTGGTCGCGATGGTGATCATCTTCGTGCGGCCGGCCTGCGCCACGATATCGGCTTCGCGGGCGTGCTGCTTGGCGTTGAGCACCTGGTGCGGCAGGTCGGCCTTGGTGAGCAGCGCGTCGATGATTTCGGAGTTCTCGATGGACGAGGTGCCCACCAGCACCGGCTGGCCGCGCTCGTAGCACTCGCGGATGTCCTGGATGGCCGCCTCGTACTTCTCGCGCGTCGTCTTGTAGACGCGGTCGAGCTGGTCATCGCGCTTGCTGATGCGGTTCGGCGGAATGATCATGGTCTCCAGACCATAGATTTCCTGGAACTCGTAGGCCTCGGTGTCGGCCGTGCCGGTCATGCCGGCCAGCTTGCCGTACAGGCGGAAGTAGTTCTGGAAGGTGATCGAGGCCATCGTCTGGTTCTCGGCCTGGATCTCCACGCCTTCCTTGGCTTCCACGGCCTGGTGCAGGCCGTCGCTCCAGCGGCGGCCCGTCATCAGGCGGCCGGTGAACTCGTCGACGATGACCACTTCGCCCTGCTGCACCACGTAGCTCTGGTCGCGGTGGTAGAGGTGGCGGGCCCGCAGCGCTGCATTCAGGTGATGCATCAGCGTGATGTTGGCCGGGTCGTACAGCGAAGCGCCCTCGGGCAGCAGCTTGAACTCGCCCAGGATGCGCTCGGCGTTCTCGTGGCCGTCTTCGGTCAGGAACACCTGGTGGGTCTTTTCGTCGACCGTGAAGTCGCCGGGCACGGTGACGCCTTCGCCGGTGCGCGGGTCGGCCTCGCCTTCCTGCTTGGTCAGCAGGGGCACCACCTTGTTGATGGCCAGGTAGAGGTCGGTGTGGTCTTCGGCCTGGCCGCTGATGATCAGCGGCGTGCGGGCTTCGTCGATCAGGATGGAGTCGACCTCGTCGACGATGGCGTAGTTCAGCGCGCGCTGCACCCGGTCGCCCGGCTCGTACACCATGTTGTCGCGCAGGTAGTCGAAGCCGTACTCGTTGTTCGTGCCGTACGTGATGTCGCTGCCGTAAGCGGCCTGCTTTTCCTCGCGTGGCATCTGCGGCAGGTTGATGCCCACCGTGAGACCCAGGAAGTTGTAGAGGCGGCCCATCCAGGTCGCGTCGCGGTTGGCCAGGTAGTCGTTCACCGTGACCACGTGCACGCCCTTGCCGGACAGCGCGTTCAGGTACACCGGCAGCGTGGCGGTCAGGGTCTTGCCTTCGCCGGTGCGCATTTCGGAGATCTTGCCGTTGTGCAGCGCCATGCCGCCCAGGAGCTGTACGTCGAAATGCCGCATCTTCATGATGCGCTTGGAGCCTTCGCGCACGGTGGCGAAGGCTTCGGGCAGCAGGGCGTCCAGGGTTTCGCCCTTGGCGATGCGGTCCTTGAACTCCTGCGTCTTGGCGCGCAGCCCGTCGTCGCTGAGCTTCTCGAACTCGGGTTCGAGCGCATTGATGCGTTCCACCGTCTTGCGATACTGCTTGAGCAGCCGATCGTTGCGACTGCCGAAAATCTGGGTCAGGAAGTTGGTTGCCATGGGTGGAGATGGGCGGGCACCTGAGACGACAGGCACTGCGACCGGATTCCCTAAGATATGGTGAAAGCAGTTGGGCGCGCCCTCTTCAAAAACAAGTTTTGAAAGCGAGCAGCCTTTTTTCCGGCGCGAACGCCGGCAAACCGGGCATTTTAGCTGTCTTGTTTCTAACCCCTGGATTACCCATGTATCGCCGCACGCCCCCCCCGATTTCGCTGCAGCAGGCAGCGGAAGGCTCGCCCACCCTGGGCAGCCTGATGGCGCGTGCCCGCGACACCGCGGAGCGGCTGAAAGCCGTGGAAGGGCTCATTCCCCCGGCCATGCGCGCGGCCATCCTGCCCGGCCCGGCCGAGGGCGACGTGTGGTGCCTGCTGGTGAAGGGCAGCGCCGCGGCCGCGAAGCTGCGCCAGCTGTCGCCGATGCTGGTGACCCGGCTGAAGAACAAGGGCTGGGACGTGGCGACGATCCGCATCAAGCTGTACACCGGGGGCCGCTGACGCCGAAGGTTGTCTTTGATTTTTCGTCTGGACTTGGATAATATTTCCAGATGACATCATCTCCACGGCCCACCGACACCCCTGCTGACGCCCTTGCTGACGCCCCTGCCGACGCCACGCTCCTGCTGCTCGACAAGCACCAGGTCGACGCCCTCCTCTCCCCCGACGACGTACTGCAGGCCGTGCGCGAGGCCTTCGTGCTGCACAGCGACCGCGAGGGCCGCGTGTTCCCGGTCGTGCGCGAGCCGCTGAAGACCGGCGGCGTGTTCGGCATCAAGTCGGGCGACGTGCAGGCACAGGGCCTGCTCGGCTTCAAGGCTGCCGGCTTCTGGCCCGCCAACCGGCAGCGCGGCGGCGAGCCGCACCAGGCGACCATCCTGCTGATCGACCCCGCCACCGGCCGGCCGCTGTGCGTCATCGACGGCAACACCGTGACCACCGTGCGCACGGGTGCCGCGGGCGGCCTCGGCCTGCAGCAGCTCGCGCGGCCCGGCAGCGCGCGGCTGTGCCTGTTCGGAACGGGCGTGCAGGCGCGCATCCAGCTCGACTTCGCGCTGCGGCTGGTGCCGACGCTGAAAGAGGTGCGTTACGTGAGTGCGAATGGCCAGCGCAACACCGACTTCGAGGCGCAGTTCGCCGGCCGCTGCACCATCGCGCCCGCGCCGGAGCGCAACGCCGCGGTCGCGCAGAGCGACATCGTGATCACCGCCACCCCCGGCGGCGGCGCGCTCTTCGCAATGGAGGCCGTGCAACCCGGCACACACTTGAACTGCGTGGGCGCCGACACCAAGGGCAAGCGCGAACTGCCCGACGGCCTGCTGTCGCGCGCCCGCCTGGTGGTGGACGACCGCACGCAGGCGCAGCAGATCGGCGAGACCCAGTGGGCGCCCGACACGCCGAGCCTCGAACTCGGCGACCTGCTGAGCGGCAAGGCGCCCTTCGAGCGAGCCCCGGGCGACATCACCGTGTTCGACATGACCGGCCTCGCGCTGCAGGACCTGACCGTCGCGCGCCGGCTTCACGCGCGGGCGACGGAAACCGGCTCGGGCACACGCATCGCGTGGCCCTGGTAAATAGAAAGAACAAAAGACGGGGGCCGCTCAGGCGGCGGCGCCGAACAGCTCCGTCATGAACTGCGTCGACTTCAGCCCTGTGCCTGTCAGCAGGACCACCGTGGTCTCGGTCGGCCGGATGTCCCCGCGCTGCGCCAGCACGTCGACCGCCGCCGCGGCGGACGCGGAAGTCGGCTCGGCGTAGAGCCCGCTCGCGGCCAGCCGCTGCACCGCCGCCTTGATCTGCGCTTCGGTCAGCGCCACCGTCTTGCCGTCGGTCTCGCGCAGCGCCTGCAGGATTTCCCGCAGCCGCACCGGCCGCTTGATCGCCGTGCCTTCGGCGATGGTCGGCTGCACGGCGCGCTCCACCAGCGTGTCCACGCCGGCCGTGAAGCTCGCGTCGATCGGCGAGCAGTTCAGCGGCTGCGCCACGAAGATGCGCGGCAGCTTGCTGATCTGCCCCGCCGCCAGCAGCTCCTTGAAGCCGATCCAGCAACCGAGCACGTTGCTGCCCGCGCCGGTCGGGATCACCACGTTGTCGGGCGCGACAAAGCCCAGGTCTTCCCACAGCTCGTAGGCCAGCGTCTTCGTGCCCTGCAGAAAGAACGGGTGCCAGTTGTGGCTCGCATAGAAGATCGACGCCGACTGGCGCACCGCCTCGTACTCGGATTCCTCGCGTGGCCCCGGCACCAGTTGCACCTCGGCGCCGAAGGCCCGGATCTGCGCCACCTTGGGCGCTGGCGTGTAGCTGGGCGCCAGCACCTTCACGCGCATGCCCGCCGCCGCCCCGGCCGCGGCAATGGCCGCGCCGCCGTTGCCCGAGCTGTCTTCGAGCACCGCATCGACGCCGATCTGGCGCAGGAAGGACATCATCACGGCCGCGCCACGGTCCTTGAAACTGCAGGTCGGGTTGAACCATTCCAGCTTGAAGTAGGGCTCCATGCCGCCCCAGCGCTTCTGCACCAGCGGCGTGCAACCCTCGCCCATGCTCGCGGGCCGCTCGATGGCCACGGGCAGCGCCGCGCGGTAACGCCACAGCGAGCGCGTGCGCGAATCGATGTCGTCGCGGCCGATGCCGGGCAGCGGCGTGACCAGCATCGGGTTGCCGTCGTCCGAGCGCCAGCGGCGCTCGGAGAGTTCGTGGTGCCTGCCGGTGCGGGGATCGACGTAGCGGGCGCGTTCTTGCTGGGTCATGTCGCGGCTCCTGGATGAATCTGACGAAGTTGGATGAATTTGTGCAGATTTGGATAATACATCCAACACTAGACTTTTTGTACATTCTGGATACTTCGTCCAGAGCTGGATACATTGGGCGGCATGAAAAAGCAGTCGAACAAGCACGTCCTGGAAACGCTGCGCCACCTGGCCGAGGGCCTGGGCGAAACCTTCGCGCCCTTTTGCGAGGTGGTGGTGCACGACCTGAGCAACCCGAAGAACGCCATCTACGCCATCGAGAACAGCCTGAGCGGCCGCGAGGTCGGCCAGTCGGTCACGGAGCTGGGACTGGCGCGCATCCGCGACCCCGAATTCCCCGCCGTGATCGCCAACTACGCCAACACCTTTCCCGACGGGCGCAAGGTCAAGAGCACCTCCATCGGCGTGAAGGACGAGAGCGGCGAGTACGTGGCCGCGCTGTGCCTGAACGTCGACCTCACGCTGTTCCAGAGCTTCCAGGGCGCGATCTCGCAGTTCACGCGCATCGACGACAAGGAGGTGCACGAGCACCTGGAGGCGGGCGGCGCGCACTCGGAGCGCATCCACGCGCGCATCGACGAGTTCGCGGCCACGCGCGCCACCACCTCGCGCTCGCTCAAGCCGGCCGACCGCAAGCAGCTGGTGCAGGAACTGAAGAAGGCCGGATTGCTCGAGGTGCGCCGCGGCGCCGAGATTGCGGCGGCGCACATGGGCGTGTCGCGCGCCACTGTTTACAGCGACGCCAAGTAAGGCCGGGCAGAACGCTCAGGACGCCCGCCGGCCAGCCGCCGGAAAAGATCAGCGGTCGGGCCAGGTCGGGTCGCTTGCCGCGTTCGCGGTCAGCATCAGCACCACATGGTCGTCGGGCGCGATGGCGTTGCTCTCGCGCAATTGCCCCAGCGCCGCCAAGCCGCCGGCCGCGCACAGCTCGGCACTGACACCGGCCGCCGTGAGCAGCCCGCGCGCCTCGCGCGCCTGGTCGTCGTTCACCACCACCGCGCCGCCGCCCGTGGCAGTGGCCGCCTGCCACTGCAGGTAGGTGACGGTCGCGCCCGCGGTGGAAAACTGCGCGGTGTGGCCCGGGTAGCTGCCGTTGATGGCGCCGCCCGCGAACACGCGCGACAACCTCGGGAACGGCTCCACGAGCCACAACTTGGGCAGTCGCGTGATGCGCCCGGCGGCCAGCAGGTCGCGAAAGCCCGCGTAGATGCCCCAGGCCAGGTCGCCGCGCGCGGTGGGAATCACGATGTGGTCGGGCAGGCCGCCCTGCGTCACGCACTCGAGCGCCACGGGCTTGTAGCCCTCGATGGCGAGCGGCGCGCTGCCCAGCGCGGGCAGCCGGTAGTTGCTGAGCGCGAAGTAGCCGGGGTGCTGCGAGCGCTCGCGCACGAAGGCCCAGCGGCCTGCGTTGTCGGCGAACACGTAGCGCCGAGCGCCCAGCGCGTCGAGCTGGCGCGTGTACGTGGCGGGCATGCCTTCGTAGGTGGCCACCTCGCAGCCCAGGCCCGCGGCCCAGGCGTAGTGCGCCGCCGACACCGCGGCGTTGCCCGACGAGGCCAGCACCAGCGTGTGGGCGTCGAAGTCGAGCGCCTGCGACACGCCCATCGCCGTCATGCGGTCCTTGTGCGAGCCGGTCGGGTTGCACGACTCGTCCTTCAACGCCAGCCGCGCCACGCCGAACCGCTGTGCCAGCTCGGGCATGTCCTGCAGTGGCGTCTGCCCCTCGCCGAGCGTGAAGGGCGCCGTATAGGGCATGGGCATGCCATGCGCGCCGTATCCCTCGCCGTGACTCTCGCCGTGGCCCTCGTTGTCGATGTCGCTCCCGGGCAGGTAGCTGGCGCGCAAGGCCACGTGGAAGCCCGCGCGACGGCAGGCCGGGCAGCCGTCATGCACCAGCGTCACCGGGTAGAGCGCATCGCAGCGCAGGCACTGCAGCCCGCGAAGCCGCGGGTTGCGCTGCGGCCTGGGCGTCCGGTCCCTCACCATGCCCAAGGGATTTCCCGAGGGATGCGCGAGGAAATCCGGGGGAGGAACGGCGAACTTGAAGTCCAGAACGGGCGATGTCGTCACAGGGTCTTGCGTTGGAGGTTGTGCCCAAATCTTATGCAAATGGAAATAAAAGTCAGCAGGGTCGGCCGCCCGGCCGATAAAAAAACCGGTTCGTGGAACGCACGCCACGCTATCTGCGGTGCGGCAGAAGCTTTACACGGAGGCTCTACTTGAAGGCTTTACTTCCAAGCCTCGTTCCAAGGCTTTACTTCCAGGTGAACTCGTGGTTCAGCCCGACCACGAAGCCGCGCACCCCCTGCGGCCCGGTGCGCGAGGTGCTCACGTCCACGCTGATCAGCGGCGTGAGGCTGAAGCGCCCGCCCACGCGCGAGGTCCATACGTTCGACGCGCGGTTGCGCTCGGCAATCAGCGACACCGTGTCGTTCAGCGCCCACTCAACGGCCGCGCCCTTGCGCGAGGTGCGCGCGCCGGTGCCGTTGGCCCAGTCGGCGCCGAGGTTGGCGTGCACCTGCAGGCTGTCGAACGGCCGCCAGGTGACCGGCACGACGAACTGCCCGCCCGCCCTGCCACCGCGCTTCAGGTCGAACACCGCGCCCATCGACACGGCGGCGCTGAAGGGCGCATCAGGCGCCTGGCCGTAGAAGTTCCACTTGAGCTGCGGCCCGCCCGTGACCGCGTGCACGCCGGCCACCGACGTGCGGTCGAAGTTCAGCCCCAGCTCGACCGGCCCGACGCGGCAGGCGGGTCCGAAGTGAAAACCGGTGACGGGCTCCACGCCCGTGCGGCCCCACCACGTTTCGTACTGGCACTGGCCGGGGTCCAGCGTGCTGGCGTCGTCGACGTCGAAGTGGCCCGCCGCGTGCGCGCCCGCGGCGAGCAACAGGCAGCAAGCCGCGAGCATTCCGCCCGCGCATGGCGGTCGGATGGTTGTCGTGTGCCTGTTGTTGTTCATCGCGCGCGTCCCGGGGGCCCTCGAAACATTCTAGGGACGCGGAAAGTCGGCGCCATGACGCTGCCGCCCCCGGCGGGCCGCCGCGCCGCGTGCGCCTTCAGATCTCGAACTGCGGCTGCAATTCGCGGATGCGCTTGATGGCCACGCCGGCCGCGGCGGTGCGCGTTTCCACGCCCAGCTTCACGTACACCCGCTCCAGGTGCTTCTTGGCCGTGGCCGGGCTGCTGCCCAGGATCTCGCCGATGTCCTTGTTGGTCTTGCCCTTGACCACCCAGTACAGCACCTCGGCCTCGCGCGCCGTGAGCTTCAGGCTCAGGCTCATCGCCTCGATCACGCCGGTGTCGGACACCTCGCGCATGATGATCATCCACTCGTCGCCGTCGTCGTCGCTGCTGGTCTGCTGGTGCAGCCGCAAGGTGAGGCTGCCGGCGCCCTGCGCAATGGAGAGCGCCGGCGGCTCGATGCCGCGCTGGCGTGCATCGGGCGTGTGCTTGCGCAGCCACTCGAGCACGGCGGGCGGGGTCTCGGGGGCGCGCGTTTCGCAGTAGCGCTGCAGCAGGTCGCGCGCCAGCGCCGTCTGCCAGATCAACCGCCCCTCGGGCAGGCGCACGGTGATGCTCGCGTAGCCGAAGGCGTCGAGCGCGTTGCGCGCCTGGCCGGCCTGGCGCGCGTCCTGCCGCGCGCGGCGCGCGCCTTGCAGGTGCACGTTCATGCGCGCCAGCACTTCCTTGGGCTTGATGGGCTTGGTGACGTAGTCGACACCGCCGGCCTCCAGCGCCGCGACCAGGTGTTCGGTTTCGGTGAGCCCCGTCATGAACACGATGGGGATGTGCGCCGTGGCCGCATCGGCCTTCAGCCGGCGCGCCACCTCGAAGCCGTCGATGCCCGGCATCATCGCGTCGAGCAGCACGATGTCGGGCCGCGCCTGCGCCGCGCGCTGCAGCGCCTGCTCGCCGTTGGTGGCGATGAGCACGGTGTAGCCCGACTCGTCGAGCGCGTCGTGCAGCACGGCCAGGTTGTCGGGCACGTCGTCGACGATCAGCACCAGGTCGCTGTTGGCGCCCTGCTGCTCGCGCAGCGTGCGCGCCAGGGGCGAGGGGCTGGCGGCGTGCGGATCGATGGCGTGGGGAGGCGTCTGTGTCATGCGGCGCTTTCAACGGCTTCGGCGAGCGCGCGGCTCATGGCTTCGAACTGGAACTGGCGCGCCAGCACGCGCTGCGTTTCGCTCCAGCCCGCGCATTCGGGCTGCGCCGCGTCGATGGCGTCGAGCTGGTTCATGATGCCGCGAAAGTAGCCCAGGCTGACCGCCTCTTCCAGCGCGCGCAGGCGCGCCAGCGTAGGCGCCTGCAACGTGCGCGGAGCCACCGGCACGGCCTTGGCGGCGGTGTCGGTCCATTGCAGGCCAAGCCGGCGCCCGAGCCAGTCGAGCAGTTCGCTGTGCCTCACCGGCTTGACGAAGAAATCTTCCGGCGCAATGGCCACGTCGTTGTCCAGCCCCTTGTCGAAGGCATTGGCCGACACGATGGCCACCGCGGCCTCGGTCAGCCCCAGCCTGCGCGCGCGGCGAATGGTTTCCCAGCCGTCGATGCCCGGCATCGCGAGATCGACGAACATCGCGTCGGGCCGGTAGCCGGCGGCAATCAGGTCCAGCGCGTCGTGCCCGCTGGCCGCGCTGCGCAGCTCGAAACCCAGCGGCGCGAGCACGTGGCCCAGCAGGTCGCGGTCGGCCTCCTCGTTGTCGACCACCAGCAGGCGGCGTCGCGGGCCTTCATAGCCGCGCCGCGTGCGCTGCGCCGGCGCCGGCCGCGCGGCGCCGAGCACCGTGTCGTGCACGCGCGGCAAGAACAGCCGCACACAGAAGAGCGAGCCCACGCCCGGCGTGCTGCTGACCTTCATCTCGCCGCCCATCAGGTCGGTCAGCATCTTGGCGATGGTCAGGCCGAGCCCCGCGCCCGGCGCGGCCGACGCGCCCGCCGAATTGCCGCGCGCAAAGGGTTCGAAGATGCGCGCTATGTCCTCGGCCGGCATGCCCGGCCCGGTGTCCTCGATTTCCACCGACGCGAACTCGCGCGCATACGCCAGCCGCAGCGTGACCTGCCCCGCCGCCGTGAACTTGATCGCGTTGCCCAGCAGGTTGATGAGGATCTGCAGCACCCGCTTCTCGTCCGCGCGCACCACCTCGGGCAGCGAGCCGGCCGCCTCGAAGCGAAACTGCAGCCCCTTCTCCGCCGCCTGCAGCTCGAACATGTCGGCCAGCTCGCGCAGCGTGTCGGCGAAGCGCATCGGCTGCGCGTGCAGCGTGAGCTTGCCGGCCTCGATGTGCGCGATGGCCAGCGTGCCCTCGATGAGCGACAGCAGGTGCTCGCCGCCGCGCTTGATGACGGCCACGGCCTGCTGCCGGTGCGGCGGCACCGAGTGGTCTTCGCCCATGAGCTGCGCGTAGCCCAGGATGCTGTTGAGCGGCGTGCGCAGCTCGTGGCTGATGGCGCTGATGTAGCGGCTCTTGGCCTGGTTGGCCTGGTCGGCGGCCTGCTTGGCCTGCTCGGCGGCGAGCTTGGCTTGTTCGGCCGCGAGCTTGGCGTGCTCCGCGATCTCGCGTGCCTCGTCGGCCGTCTGCTTGGCGGCCTGCAGCGCGCGGTCGGTCTCGCGGTGCAGCTCAATCTCGCGCACCAGCAGGTGCGTCTGGCGGTTCGATTCTTCTTGCGCCACCTTGCGGCTCTGGTGCGCCAGCACCAGCCACCACGCCACGATGCCCGCGATGACCAGCAGCGCCATGTAGGCCTTCAGGAAGCCCGAGCGCAGCGACAGCTTCTGCACCCCCGCCAGCGCCGCGGCCACATCGGCCTGCGAGGCGAGCTCCAGCGCCCCCTCGCCGAAGGCGCGGAGCTCCTGCTGGTAGAGCACGCCGAACACCACCGCCAGCAGCGGCACGATGACCAGCATCAGCAGCAGGAAGTGGCCCAGCCCCGTGTCCAGGTAGCGCCAGCTGCGCCGCGGCAGCAGCCAGCGCAGCACCGCCGACCACTGCGACGACAGGCTCGCGTGCGGCTTGCACAGGTCGCCGCAGCGCGCGTCCAGCGTGCAGCACAGCGAGCAGATCGCGCCCTGGTAGGCCGGGCAGTGGGCCATGTCGGGGCCTTCGTACTCGCGCTCGCAGATCACGCAGTGCTGCACCTTCAGGCGCTGGTAGCTGCCGGTTTCCACCCGTGCCCAGCGCACCGCGCGCGGGCCTTCGGCGGGCGCGAAGGCCACCGCACCGTGCGCCTCGTCGGAGCCGCGCGCCAGGTAGTACTTGCCGCCGGTGGCCCAGGCCAGGAGCGGCGAGGCCACCAGCGCCGTGCCCAGCGCGATGAGCGCCGAAAACGCCTGCGCCAGCGGCCCGAACACCCCCAGGTGCGCCGTGATCGACAGCACCGAGGCCAGCGCCATCGCGCCCACACCCACCGGGTTGATGTCCCACAGGTGCGCGCGCTTGAACTCGATGCCCGGTGGCGACAGGCCCAGCGGCTTGTTGATGACCAGGTCGGCCACCACCGCCATCATCCAGGCGATGGCGATGTTGGCGAACAGGCCCAGCACGTCGCCCAGCGCCTCGAACACGTTCATCTCCATCAGCATGAAGGCGATGAGCGCGTTGAACACCACCCACACCACGCGCCCCGGGTGGCTGTGCGCCACGCGCGAGAAGAAGTTGCTCCACGCCAGCGAGCCGGCGTAGGCGTTGGTCACGTTGATCTTCAGCTGCGAGATCACCACGAACAACGCCGTGGCCGCCACCGCCCAGCCGTAGTTGGGAAACACGTATTCGTAGGCCGCCAGGTACATCTGGTTGGGGTCGACCGCGCGGTCGGCCGGCACCATGTGCGTGAGCGCCAGGTACGCCAGCAGCGCCCCGCCCAGCATCTTGCAGACCCCCAGCACCACCCAGCCCGGCCCGCCGGCCAGCACGCCGGCCCACCAGCGGCGCGCGGTGCCGGCGGTGCGCGCGGGCATGAAGCGCAGGTAGTCGGCCTGCTCGCCCATCTGCGTGATCAGCGCAATGCCGACCGTCAGGGCTGCGCCAAACAGGTGCAGATTGAAGCCCTGTGTGCCGGCCCTGACACCGTTGTAGTGCGTGATGCCCGCAAACGCACCAGGATCGCGCACCAGCACATAGCCGAAGGGCACCACCAGCATCAGCAGCCACAGCGGCTGCGTCCACAGCTGCAACCGGCTGATGGCCGACACCCCGTGCGTGACCAGCGGAATCACCACCAGCGCGCACACCAGGTAGCCCCACACCGGCGGAATGCCCAGCGCCAGCTCCAGCGCGTAGGCCATCACCGCCGCCTCGAGCGCGAAGAAGATGAAGGTGAAGCTCGCGTAGATCAGCGAGGTGAGCGTGGAGCCGATGTAGCCGAAGCCGGCGCCGCGCGTGAGCAGGTCCATGTCCACCCCGTAGCGCGCCGCGTACACGCTGATGGGCAGGCCCGCCAGGAAGATGATGAGCCCCGTTGCCAGGATCGCCCAGAAGGCGTTGGCGAAGCCGTACTGCACCAGCAGCGTGGCGCCCACCGCCTCCAGGATCAGGAACGACGCCGCGCCGAAGGCCGTGTTGGCCACCCGCCATTCGGACCACTTGCGAAAGCGCTGCGGCGTGTAGCGCAGGGCGTAGTCCTCGAGCGTTTCGCTGGCCACCCAGCTGTTGTAGTCGCGCCGTACCTTGACGATGCGCTGCGGAGCGTCGTCGGGAGGAAGGGGCGGGGCGTCGGTACTCACACCGAAAAGGTGCATCTTTCATGCCACCTGTACGGCTTTTGGCGAACAGGGCACGACTGTTGCAAAGAAGCCGTCTTCCCCATAATGGCCGCCTCCTCCAGCCACCCGATGCCGATCCCATGGAACTGACCCCGCGCGAAAAAGACAAGCTGCTGATCTTCACCGCGGCGTTGCTGGCCGAACGCCGCAAGGCCCGCGGCCTGAAGCTCAACTATCCCGAAGCCATCGCGCTGATTTCCGCCGCCGTGATGGAAGGCGCCCGCGACGGCAAGAGCGTGGCCGAGCTCATGAGCGACGGGCGCGCCGTGCTCACCCGCGCCGACGTCATGGACGGCATCGCCGAGATGATTCCGGACATCCAGGTCGAAGCCACCTTCCCCGACGGCACCAAGCTCGTGACCGTGCACCAGCCCATCGTCTGAACCTCTCCCGACAAGAAGAAAGACCTTTTTCATGCGCTTCGCCAAGTCCTTCCCCCTGCTTGCCACCCTGCTCGCCACCCTGCTGCTGCCGCTGGCCGCCAGCGCCCACGTCGGCGTCGACGGCGGCATGCACCACGGCTTCAGCACCGGCTTTCTGCACCCGCTGACCGGTGCCGACCACCTGGCCGCCATGGTCGCGGTCGGTTTCTGGAGCGCCCTGTCCGCGCGCCGCGCCTGGCCCGACCTGCTCTGGGCGCCGCTGGCCTTCGCCGGCATGCTGCTGGTGGGCGCGCTGATGGGCCTGGCCGGCGTGCAGCTGCCGGCGGTCGAACCGATGATCGCGGCCTCGCTGCTGGTGCTGGGCCTGCTGGTGGCCACGCGCGTGCACCTGCCGGCCGGCGTGGCGATGGCGGTGGTGGGCGCCTTCGCGGTGTTCCACGGCGTGGCGCATGGCCACGAGCTGGCGAATGAAGACGGCGCGGCCCTCACGCTGGCCGGTATGGTCGGCGCGACGGTGCTGCTGCACGGGGCCGGCATCGCGCTGGGCTGGTCGCTGCGCCATGCCAACGCATGGCTGCCGCGCGTGGCGGGTGCCGCGGTGGTCGGCCTGGGCGCCACGCTGCTCGCGCAAGCGATCTGAGGCCGGCCATGACGCCCGGCGAACTCCTCACCGACGACGGCGAGCACACGCTCAACCCCGGCCGCCGCACCCTCACGCTGGTGGTGCAGAACACCGCCGACCGCCCCATCCAGGTCGGCTCGCACTACCACTTCGCCGAGACCAACGGCGCGCTCGGCTTCGACCGCGAGGCCGCGCGCGGCATGCGGCTGAACATCGCCTCGGGCGCCGCCGTGCGCTTCGAGCCGGGGCAGCAGCGCACCGTCGAGCTGGTCGATTTTTCGGGCGACCGCGTCGTCTACGGCTTTCGCGGCCTCGTTCAAGGAAAGCTCTGATGGCCACCATTTCAAGGCGTGCCTACGCCGAAATCTTCGGCCCCACCGTGGGCGACCGCGTTCGCCTGGCGGACACCGACCTGCTGATCGAGGTCGAGGCCGACTACACCCTGCGCGCCGGCGGCTACGGCGAAGAGGTGAAGTTCGGCGGCGGCAAGACCATTCGCGACGGCATGGCGCAGTCGCAGCGCACGCGCGACGGCACGGGCAGCGGCCCGACCGCCGGCGGCGCCGTCGACACGGTGCTGACCAACGCGCTCATCCTGGACCACTGGGGCATCGTGAAGGCCGACATCGGCCTGAAGGGCGGGCGCATCGTGGCCATCGGCAAGGCCGGCAACCCCGACGTGCAGCCGGGCGTGGACATCGTCATCGGCCCGGGCACCGAGATCATCAGTTGCGAGGGCAACATCGTCACCGCCGGCGGCATCGACAGCCACATCCACTTCATCTGCCCGCAGCAGATCGAAGAGGCGCTGTCGTCCGGCGTGACCACCATGCTGGGCGGCGGCACCGGCCCGGCCACCGGCACTTTCGCCACCACGGCCACGCCCGGCCCCTGGCACATCGAGCGCATGCTGCAGGCGGCCGATGCGTTTCCCATGAACCTGGGCTTCCTGGGCAAGGGCAACGCCAGCCTGCCCGATGCGCTGCACGAGCAGATCGACGCCGGCGTCATCGGCCTGAAGCTGCATGAAGACTGGGGCACCACGCCCGCGGCCATCAGCAACTGCCTGGACGTGGCCGACGCCACCGACACGCAGGTGGCCATCCACAGCGACACGCTCAACGAGTCGGGTTTCGTGGAGAACACCATCGCCGCCGTGGGCGGGCGCGCCATCTGCGCCTTTCACACGGAGGGGGCGGGCGGCGGGCATGCGCCGGACATTCTGCGGGTGGTGGGCGAGGGTAACTTCCTGCCGTCGTCGACCAACCCCACGATGCCCTACACCGTGAACACGCTCGACGAGCACGTCGACATGCTCATGGTGTGCCACCACCTGGACGCCGGCATCGCGGAAGACCTGGCCTTTGCCGAGTCGCGCATCCGCAAGGAAACCATTGCCGCCGAAGACGTGCTGCACGACCTGGGCGCCATCAGCATGTTCAGCTCCGACAGCCAGGCCATGGGACGCGTCGGCGAGGTCATCATCCGCACCTGGCAGACCGCGCACAAGATGAAGCTGCAGCGCGGCAAGCTGCCCGAGGACAACGAGCGCAACGACAACTTCCGCGCGAAGCGCTTCGTGGCCAAGTACACGATCAACCCCGCCATTGCGCACGGCATCGCGCACGAGGTGGGTTCGCTGGAGGTCGGCAAGTGGGCCGACATCGTGATCTGGAAGCCGGCCTTCTTCGGCGTGAAGCCCTTCACCATTTTGAAGGGCGGCACCATCGCCATGGCCGCCATGGGCGACCCGAACGCATCGATTCCCACGCCGCAGCCGGTGCACTTCCGCCAGATGTTCGGCGCCTACGGCGGCTCGCTGGCCAGGAGCTCGCTCACTTTCGTGTCGCAGGCCGGCCTGGCCTCGGGCATCAAGGAGCGCTACGGCCTGAGCAAGCAGCTGAGCGCGGTGAAGAACATTCGCGGCGTGCGCAAGCAGCACATGGTGCACAACGGCTATACGCCGAAGATGGAAATCGACGCGCAAACGTACGCCGTGCGCGCCGACGGGCACCTGCTGACCTGCGAGCCGGCGAAGCTGCTGCCGATGGCGCAGCGGTATTTCCTGTTCTGACGCGAGGACAAGCGCCTGCTTGACAGGCTGCGTATCCTCGAGGGTATTCATCCAGTCAACGAGCGCCCCCCGCGGCGCTCCCTTCGCACCATGCTCACCGCCAACAAACTCATGCCCCAGGGCCGCGGCCTCGCGCCCGTGTTGCTCAAGCGCGCCGCCACCATCGAGCTCGACTGGGACGTCCGCCAGAAAAGCCGCTTCGACGCTACCGATTCGCAGGGTCGCCAGATCGGTGTGTTCCTGCCGCGCGGCACTGCGGTGCGGGGTGGCGATGTGCTGGTGGCGGAAGACGGTTCGCTGGTGCGCGTGATCGCGGCGCCGCAGCCGGTGTTGCGCATCACCCATTGCACGGCCCACGGCACGCCTTTCGACCTGACGCGCGCGGCCTATCACCTGGGCAACCGGCATGTGCCCATCGAGCTCAAGCCCGACCACCTGAAGATCGAGCCCGACCATGTGCTGGCCGACATGCTGCGTTCGATGCACCTGATCGTGGTGGCCGTCGACGAAGCCTTCGAGCCCGAGGGCGGCGCTTATGGATCGCATGGCGGCGGACATGGCCATGATCACGCGCACGATCACGGCCACAACCACGATCATTCGCACGGCAGCAGCAAGGGACCGAAGCCGCTGGTGCTTGCGCCTGAACTGCTCGATGACCATGACCATTCGCACGGTCATGACCATCACGGTCACTCGCACTGAAATGAGGCTGGCTGCTTGTGTCGGGCGTTGTTCGGGGCGCGATCACGCCGGCGGGGTAGCCCTTTTCTCGAATGTCCCCCGGCCTTCGGCCTCCTCCTTTTACCGGGACTTCTCCAATCCGCAAGCGGCGGTGCGAGTTTGGTTTTTCAATAGGCGGTATTGG
>NZ_JBFUPJ010000025.1:0-74699 GCF_041355175.1 Variovorax sp. RCC_210
TTCCCGCAGCGAAATAAAGGAGGAGCGAAGCGGGGGACATTCGCGGAGGGAAGTACCCGGCGGCCTGTTCACACGCCATGAAAACAGTGCCAACAGCGCAAGCCGCACCTGACATGACCCCAGGCCCCCACAGCCTCCTGCAACTCATCTGGCTCGCCTCCCCCGCCCTGCCGGTCGGCGGTTTCTCGTACTCCGAAGGCGTCGAGGCCGCAGTCGAGTGGGCGGGCATCGATTCAGAACCGCGCGCCGCCGAATGGCTGGCAGACCAGTTGCACCTGAGCTTCGCGCGCGGCGACCTCGCGCTGTTCGCACAGGCCGTCGGCGCCTGGCGCGCCAACGACATGCAGCGCGTGCGCGAACTCAACCAGTGGGTGATGAACACGCGCGAATCCGCCGAGTTCTTCCTGCAGACCGAACAGATGGGCCGCTCCTTCGTCGAGTGGCTCAAGCTGCACCACGCCGACACGGCCGAAGTCTTCGCCGGCCTGCCCGCCACCTACCCCGTGGCCTTCGCCTTCGCGGTGAGCCGCACCGACGCCAGCGTGCACGACGGCTGCCTGGCCTTTGCCTTCGGCTGGGCCGAGAACATGGTGGCGGCGGCCGTGAAGGCCGTGCCGCTGGGCCAGAGCGCGGGGCAGCGCATCCTGGGGCGGCTGTCGCAGGAAATTCCCGACGCCGTGGCCCGCGCCATGGCGCTGGGCGACGACGAGCGGCAAGCCTTCGCCCCGCTGCTGGCCGTGCTCTCGGCGCGCCATGAAACACAATATTCCCGCCTCTTCCGAAGCTGAACCGAACGGACCCCCGACATGACTTCCGCCCTGCACCACATTCCCCATCGCACCAAGAGACTGCCCCCGCTGCGCGTGGGCATCGGCGGCCCGGTCGGCTCGGGAAAGACCACGCTGCTCGAAATGCTCTGCAAGGCGATGCGCGACAAGTACGACCTCGTCGCCATCACCAACGACATCTACACCAAGGAAGACCAGCGCCTGCTGACCGTGGCCGGCGCGCTGCCGGCCGAACGCATCATGGGGGTGGAAACGGGCGGCTGCCCGCACACCGCGATCCGCGAAGACGCCTCCATCAACCTCGAGGCCATCGACCGCATGCTGGAAGACTTTCCGAACGCCGACATCGTGTTCGTCGAGTCGGGCGGCGACAACCTCGCCGCCACCTTCAGCCCCGAGCTGTCGGACCTGACGATCTACGTGATCGACGTGGCCGCTGGCGAGAAAATTCCGCGCAAGGGCGGCCCGGGCATCACCAAGAGCGACCTCTTCGTGATCAACAAGACCGACCTCGCGCCCTACGTGGGCGCCAACCTCGACGTGATGGAACAGGACACGCAGCGCATGCGCCGCCAGCGCCCCTACGTGATGACCAACCTGAAGACCCACACGGGCGTGGCCGAGGTGGTGGCGTTCATCGAAGAGCGCGGCATGCTGGCCGCAGGGTGAAACAGCGCCTCTGAACGCAGAGGCCAGCCCGGCTCACAGGCCCGTCGGGCCGACCGGCTCAGGGCAGGCCGAGATAGATGCGCAGGTCGTCCTTCACCGTGCCCGCCGAGGCCACGGCGGTGCGCAGCCGCTCCTCGCTCACGCCGAACCACTGGGTCCAGTAGTCGACTTCCTTCAGATCGGTGACGTCGATCCGTTCATCGTCCTGGGGAATGCGGATCTCGGTGTCTTCGCGCATCGTCTTCTCCTGAAGAGCTAAAGAGTGAGGGGTGTGAGGGTGCGGCCAGGGCCGGAAGGGCAGTGTCCACGCCCTCCCCCGCCCGCCAGCCGGACGATTCCGACGCGCGGTGCAGGACAACTCCGCCACCCGCCCCTGACACGTCGCCGCGCGCCGCGCCACGCGGCGCCGTCCTGCACGCGCCACGTTGCTTCGATGATTGAATTTGGTATCAAACCTTTTTCTAACCACGATTCTCATCACGGAGGAGCAACATGGCGCCGGACTCCCACAGACTGCTGAGCGTCGGCGTGCCCGGGCTGGACAACGTGCTCGGCGGCGGCCTCGAGCCCAACCGCCTGTACCTGCTCGAAGGCACACCCGGCGCCGGCAAGACCACCATCGCGATGCAGTTCCTGCTCGAAGGCGTGGCACGCGGCGAGTCGGTGCTGTACGTCACCCTCTCTGAAACCGAGACCGAGCTGCGCGGCGTGGCCGCCTCGCACGGCTGGGACGTGTCGGGCATCCATGTGCGCGAGATGCTGCCCACGCAGGACAGCCTGCAGCCCGAAGAGCAATACACCATGTTCCACCCCTCGGAGGTGGAACTCAGCGAAACCACGCTGCGCATCCTGAGCGACGTGGAGGCGCTGAAGCCCTCGCGCATCGTGTTCGACTCGCTCTCCGAACTGCGCCTGCTGTCGGGCACCTCGCTGCGCTACCGGCGGCAGATCCTGGCGCTCAAGCAGTTCTTCGCGGGCCGCCAGTGCACGGTGCTGCTGCTCGACGACATGACCGCCACCGAGCACGACCTGCAGGTGCAGAGCATCGCGCATGCGGTGGTGCGGCTGGAGCAGTCGAACTCCGACTACGGCGCGTCGCGCCGCCGCCTGCTGGTGGTGAAGTACCGCGGCCAGTCGTTTCGCGGCGGCTACCACGACTACAAGATCCATCGCGGCGGGCTGCAGGTGTTTCCGCGCCTGGTGGCGGCCGAGCACGTGAACGACGCCGCGCTCACCAAGCTGCCCAGCGGCATCGAGGAACTCGACGCGCTGCTGGGCGGCGGGCTCGAGAACGGCACCAGCACCCTGCTGGTGGGCGCGCCCGGCACGGGCAAGTCGTCGGTCGCGGTGCAGTTCGCCATCGCGGCCGCCAAGCGCGGCGAGTCGGCCGCGCTCTTCATCTTCGACGAGAGCGTCAACACCCTGCGCACGCGCTGCACGGGCCTGGGCATGACGCTGGACCCGTACCTGCAGTCGGGCCAGATCCGCATCAAGCAGGTCGACCCGGCGGAGCTTTCGCCCGGCGAGCTGGTGCACGAGATTCGCCTGGCGGTGACCGAGCATGGCGCGAAGGTGGTGGTCATCGACAGCCTGAACGGCTACCTGAACGCGATGCCCGACGAGCGCTTTCTGATCGTGCAGCTGCACGAGCTGCTGACGTACCTCGGGCAGTCGGGCGTGGCGACCATCCTGGTCGGCGCGCAGCACGGGCTGATCGGCATGCAGATGCAGACGCCGGTCGACGCCAGCTACCTGGCCGACGCCGTGGTGCTGCTGCGCTACTTCGAGGCCGACGGCGAGGTGCGCCAGGCGATCTCGGTGCTCAAGAAGCGCGGTGGCGCGCACGAGCGCTCCATTCGCGCGTTCTCGATGGACACCACGGGCCTGAACGTGGGCGAGCCGCTGCGCCATTTCCGCGGCATCCTGACCGGTGTGCCGGTGCCGATCGACGGCATCGCCACGCCTCCGCAGTGACTGACACGACCACGCACCCGGCGGCCGCGAAGCCGCCGAGCGACACCCCGCAGCGCGACACCTTGTCTCGCGACGCCTTGCCTCGCGAACCCGAGCTGCGCGAACCCCAGCTTCGCGTGCTGATGCGAACCGCCACCGCCAAGGACGCAGTGATGGCCTCCGCCGTGCTCTCGCACGCCGGCATCGAGACCCAGGTGTGCCCCAACCTGCCTGCGCTGCTGCGCGAAATCGGCCATGGCGCGGGTGCGCTGCTGGTGTCCGAGGAAGTGCTCGCCGGCAACGGCGCCACCGAGCTCGCCGCCGCGGTGGCCGCGCAGCCGCCGTGGTCCGACCTGCCGGTGCTGATCCTGGCGCGCCAGGGCGCGGACTCGCGCGCCATCGCCACCGCCATGGAAGGCACGGCCAACGTCACCGTGCTGGAGCGCCCGATTCGCGTGGCCTCGCTGGTGAGCGCGCTGCGCAGCGCGTTGCGCGCGCGGCGGCGGCAGTACGAGCTGCGCCGCATCCTCGAAGACCTCAACGAGGCCGACAAGCGCAAGACCGAATTCCTCGCCACGCTGGCGCACGAGCTGCGCAACCCGATGGCGCCGCTGAGCACGGCGCTGGCCATCCTCAAGCGCAAGGCGCTGGCGCCCGAGGCCGCGCTGCCCTACTACGAGCTCATGGGCCGGCAGCTGGAACACATGGTGCGGCTGGTGAGCGACCTGATGGAGGTGTCGCGCATCACGCGCGGCAAGATCGAGCTGCAGATCGCCGAGCTCGCGCTCGACCAGGTCATTCGCGGCGCGGTCGAGCTCAGCCGCCCGCTGATGGACGCGGGCAAGCACACGCTCACGCTGCACATGGCCGACAGCTCGCTCGCGGTCGAGGGCGACAGCGTGCGCCTCACCCAGGTGTTTTCCAACCTGCTGAACAACGCCGCCAAGTACACGCCGGAGGGCGGGCGCATCGACGTGTTCGTCGAGCGCGACGACCAGGGCCACGCGGTGGTGCGCGTGAAGGACAGCGGCGCGGGCATTCCGCAGGCCATGCTCGGCGCCATCTTCGACATGTTCGTGCAGGTGAGCGACACGGCGCGCGCCGCGCAGGGCGGCCTTGGCATCGGCCTGACGCTGGTGAAGAGCCTGGTCGAGCTGCATGGCGGCACCGTCGCCGCGCGCAGCGAGGGGCCCGACCAGGGCAGCGAGTTCATCGTTTCGCTGCCGCTGCTGGACCACAGCGTGCGCGCCGGCAAGAAGGCCGACGCGGCGCAAGAGGCCATCGCCTCGATGCATCGCATTCTGGTGGTGGACGACAACCGCGACGCGGCGGAGTCGCTCGCGGCGCTGCTCGGACTGCTGGGCGCGCAGACCGCGGTGGCCTTCAGCGGCCCCGAGGCGCTGGAAAAGGCCGAGAGCTTTCGCCCGTCTTTCGGCATCCTGGACATCGGCATGCCGGGCATGGACGGCTGCGAGCTGGCGCGGCGGCTGCGCGCGCACCCGCAACTGCATGGCATGGGGCTGGTCGCGCTCACCGGCTGGGGCCAGCCCGACGACCGGCTGCGCATTGCGCGCGCCGGCTTCGACCACCACTTGCTGAAGCCCGTGGACGTCGAGGAGCTTTCAGGCGTGCTGCGCAAGCTGGCGTCGCGCGAAGCGGGTTGAAGCACATAGCTCCAATATCCTGAAGAAGCCGCGAATGCGAAAGAAGGGCCACTGTGGCCCTTCTTTTTCAGAGTTCGCTGCCGTCGCGCAGCTGCCGCGCCTTGTACACCAGGCGCACGCTGGCACGGCGCGGGTCGCTCACCTGCTGCACATACACGTCGGTGTCGTTGCTCACCCAGGCCGCATAGGCACTACCGGGGTCGCGCGACGCAAGCTCGGCGCCGAACGCACCGCGGCCCCATTGCACGAGCGCCGCGAAGGCCGACGCGCCGTTGTCCGGCGTGGCCTGCGCCGTGGCCACGTACTCGACGCGGCGCAGCTCCGACGCCGCGAAGAAGAAGGTCGGCTCGAACAGCAGGCCCGCCATCTCGACCGGCGCGCCGTGCCAGTTGCCGACCAGGCCGCCGCTCAGGCGCTGGGGCCGCGGCACGCGTTGCGCGGCCGGCACGGCGGCCTGCAGTTCCTCGGCCGACATGCCCAGGCGCACGCCCGGCGGCAGGGACTGGGCATGCAAGGCGCCTGCGGCAAGAAGCGCTGCGCCGGCGGCGAGGGCACGAAGAAGGGTCGGCAAGGCGAAGGGGCGCACGTTCGGCATCGAGAGAAAAAGCGGCGGAACCATGGGACCGCGAGTATGACCCGGAGTTCCATGGTGCCGCCGCGACGGGTCTCTCACCCTGCAGATGCTCTTGAGGCTTCAGAGGCTTTCAGCGCCCTTTCGATGCCCGTCACTCCTCGACGAAGGCCTCTTCCCGCTTCGCCTTCACCGAAGGCAGCAGCACGATCACCAGCAGCAGGCCCGCCACCACCAGCAGCCCGGCCGACAGCGGCCGCGTGACGAACACGCTCCAGTCGCCGCGCGACAGCAGCAGCGCGCGGCGCAGGTTCTCTTCCATCATCGGCCCGAGGATGAAGCCCAGCAGCAGCGGCGCGGGCTCGCACTTGAGCTTCAGGAACAGGTAGCCCACGATGCCGAAGATGGCGACCATCCACACATCGAAGGTGTTGTTGTTCTCCGAGTACACGCCCACCGCGCAGAACAGCACGATCGACGGGAACAGCCACTTGTAGGGAATGGTCAGCAGCTTGATCCAGATACCGATCATCGGCAGGTTCAGCACGATGAGCATCAGGTTGCCGATCCACATCGAGGCGATCAGGCCCCAGAAGAGTTCGGGGTTGCTGGTCATCACCTGCGGGCCCGGCTGGATGTTGTGGATGGTCATGGCACCCACCATCAGCGCCATCACCGCGTTGGGCGGAATGCCCAGCGTGAGCAGCGGAATGAACGAGGTCTGCGCACCGGCGTTGTTGGCCGACTCGGGGCCCGCCACGCCGCGGATGTTGCCCTTGCCGAACGGCACTTCGCCGGCCTTGAGCTTCATCTTCTTCTCGATGGTGTAGGCCGCGAAGGCCGACAGCAGCGCGCCGCCGCCGGGCAATATGCCCAGCGCCGAACCCAGCGCCGTGCCGCGCAGCACCGCGGGCGTCATGTCCTTGAAGTCCTGCTTGGTGGGCCACAGGCCCTTCACCTTGGCGGTGAACACTTCGCGCTCATGCTCGGGCACGGCCAGGTTGGCAATGATTTCGCCGTAGCCGAACACGCCCATGGCGATGGCGATGAAGCCGATGCCGTCGGTGAGCTCCGGAATGTCGAAGCTGTAGCGCGCCACGCCCGAGTTCACGTCGGTGCCCACCAGGCCCAGCGCCAGGCCGAACAGGATCATGGTGATCGCCTTCAGCAGCGAGCCCGAGGCCAGCACCACCGCGCCGATCAGGCCCAGGATCATCAGCGAGAAGTATTCGGCCGGGCCGAACTTGAAGGCCAGCTCGGTCAGCGGCGGCGCGAACGCGGCCAGGATGAGCGTGCCCACGCAGCCCGCGAAGAACGAGCCCAGCCCGGCCGCGGCGAGCGCCGGTCCGGCGCGCCCCTTTCTTGCCATCTGGTAGCCGTCGATCACGGTCACCACCGAAGACGACTCGCCCGGCAGGTTGACCAGGATGGCGGTGGTCGAGCCACCGTACTGCGCGCCGTAGTAGATGCCGGCCAGCATGATCAGCGCCGACACGGGCGGCAGCGCGTAGGTGGCGGGCAGCAGCATCGCGATGGTCGCGACCGGGCCGATGCCCGGCAGCACGCCGATGAGCGTGCCCAGCAGGCAGCCGACGAAGGCGTAGACGAGGTTCTGCGCCGTGAAGGCGACGCCGAAGCCGATCGAGAGGTTGGTAATCAGGTCCATGTGTCTTGTCTTCTTGTTCTTCTGTGAATCAGCCCGCGATGAAGGTCGGCCACACCTGGAACTGCAGCTTCAGCGCCACCACGAAGGCCAGGTAGCTGCCCAGCGCGAGGATGGAGGCGAGCACGGTCACGCCCTTCCAGCCGAAGTTGTCGCCCGCCAGGCTGGCGATGAAGGTCAGCGCGTAGATGGCCACGATGAGCCCCATCGACGGCAGCCCGATGCTCGGCAGCCCGCCCAGCAGCACCCCGAAGATGAGGTTGGCGCCGATGATGAACACCAGCGGCTTCCATGCGATGCGCCCGATGGGCTCGCCGTCTTCCGTCTCGACGCTGAGCGCCTTGAGCGTGATGGCCACGCCCATGAGGGCAATGAGGATGCCCACGATCAGGGGAAAGTAGCCGGGCCCCATGCGGGCACCCGAGCCCACGTTGTAGGTCGTGGCGCCCCATGCGAAGGCCACGCCGAAGGCGCTGAAAAGCACGCCCGAGCAGAAGTCTCTCTGACTCTTGATTCTCACCGTTGATGTCTCCTGGAACTGCGTTGATCGGCACAGGTTGTGCGCCGAGCGATCCTAGGAATTCGGGGCGCTCCTGTGTATGACCAACACATTGCCGTTCGGCAATGTGGCCGGCGCGCGTGGTGCGTTCAGTCGTCCGCCATCGGCAGGTCGATGCACGCGCGCAGGCCCGGGCGCGCATCGGCGAACTGCAGCCGCCCGCCGTGCAGCGCCACCACCGCCTGCACGCTGGCCAGGCCCAGGCCGTGGCCCGGCGTGCTGCGGTCCAGCCGGTGGAAGCGCACGCCGATGCGCTCGTACTCGGCCGCGGGAATGCCGGGGCCGTTGTCCTGCACGAAGAGCTGCGCGCGGCCGTCGACGGTGTGCGTGCCGATGCGCACCGTGGCGCCGGTGCCGCCCTCCATCGCATTGCCGGCGTACTTCAGCGCGTTGTCCAGCAGGTTGGCCGCCGCGCCCGCGAGCAGGTCGCGGTCGCCCAGCGCCACGGCCATGTCTGCGGGCTCGCGCAGCAGCATGATGCCGCGCGCCTCGGCCACCGCCTCGTACAGCTCGGCCACGTCGTCGGCAATCACGTGCAGCGCCACGGGGGCGAACTGCTGGCGGCGCGCGCCGGCCTCGACCTCGGCGATCTGCAGCAGCTTCTCGAACACCACGGCCAGCTCTTCCAGCTCGCGGATGGCGGTGGCCACGGCCTCGCGCTGCGGGTGATCGTGCGGGCCTTGCGGGCCTAGCGGGTCGCGCCCCTCTTTCGCCTGCAGCGCCTCCTCCACCGTGCGCAGCCGCACCAGCACCCGCGTGAGCGGCGTGCGCAGGTTGTGCGCAATGGTGTTGGACACGTGGCGCACGCCGTCCATCAGCGACTGGATGCGGTCGAGCATGGCGTTGATGTCGTGCTCCAGCAGCGCGAACTCGTCCTCCTGCCCCGAGGGCGCCACGCGCTCCTGCAGCTCCCCGGCCGCGATGCGCGCGGCCGTGCGGCGCACCGCGCCCACGCTGCGCTCCAGCTCCTGGCGGAACACGAAGGTGCCGCCGATCAGCAGCAGCACCGCCACGATGCCCGCCGCCGCGCTGGCGCTGGCCACCAGCGACTCAATCGACTCCTGGTCGCGCAGGTCATGGCCGACCACCAGCTGGCCGCCGTCCGGCAGGTGGCGGATCACGATGTACGCCACCACCGTCTGGCCCGCACGCACCACGCGGCGGTGCACGCCGTCGCCCGCGTCGGGCGCGGCCGAGGGCATCTGGTCGAGGTTGCCGGCGCGCTTGTTGCCGTCGCGGTCGGTCAGCAGGTAGATCTCGTTGTCGGAGTTGCGCCCGTCCGACAGCGCGTTCGATATCTCGCCCGCCACGCCGTCGGCGCCGCGCGCGTCGTAGCGCACCATGAGCTGCTGCATGCTCGCGGCCACCTGGCGCACCATGCGCTGCTGCAGCACGCCCACCGTCTGCATGTACACGATGGCCAGCGCCGCCAGCATGGTGATGGCCACCAGCAGCCCGTAGTAGAAGGCGAGCCTGAAGCCCACCGAGCGCCACAGCTGGCGCAGGGCCTGGGTCATTGCGGTGGCTGTTGCTGTTGTTGTTGCTGTTCCGGCGGGGCCAGCGTGTAGCCCACGCCGCGCACCGTGTGGATCAGCGTGGGCGCGCCGCCCGCGTCGAGCTTGCCGCGCAGGCGGCTCACCTGCACGTCGATCACGTTGGTCTGCGGGTCGAACTGGTAGTCCCACACCGCCTCCAGCAGCATGGTGCGCGTGACCACCTGGCCCGGATGCATCATCAGGTACGCCAGCAGCCTGAACTCGCGCGGCTGCAGCGCGATGGGCCGGCCGGCGCGCTCCACGTGGCGGCGCGCCAGGTCGAGCGTGAGGTCGGCCAGCTGCAGCGTGCGGATCTCGGGCCCGGTGCGCGAGCGCCGCACCAGCGCCTCGGCGCGCGCGGCGAGCTCGGAGAAAGCGAAGGGCTTGGCCAGGTAGTCGTCGCCGCCGGCCTTCAGGCCGCGCACGCGCTCGTCGAGCGCGCTCAGTGCGCTGAGCACCAGCACCGGCGTCTTCTTGCCGAGGGCGCGCATCGTCGAGAGGATCGAAAGCCCGTCCACGTCGTTGGGCAGCATGCGGTCGAGGATGACCAGGTCCCACGACTCGCCCGTGGCGCGCGCGAGCGCGTCGGCGCCGTCGCGGCTGATCACCGCCACATGGCCGAGCGAGCGGAAGCCCTCGGCGATATAGCGCGCGTTGTCGGCGTCGTCCTCCACGATGAGGCAGCGCCACATGGCGGTGGCGCCTAGCACGCCGGCGCCATGCCCCGGCGCGGGACAACGGGACGGGCCGGGAGGGAAGAAAGATCGGGGAGTGACTGCGTTCGGATGCTCATGGCGATGGAGTCGGCCGGCCCACCGTCCATCCGGGTGCCGCCGGGGCCATCCTAGCCGCGATTGAAGCAGAGAAAGCGCAGGGGTTTCATTACCGTTTGTCCATGTTGGCCTGGGCCGGGGCCCGCGCCGAAGCTGGAGTCCGCTACGCCTGCAGCAACGGCAAGCGCAACGTCAGCCCCAGCACGCCGCCCGCGTCCGGCGCCGAGTAGATGCGCCCTCCGTGCCCGCTGGCAATGCGCTCGCACGCCCTGGCGCTCGCAAGCGCCGCCGCGGCGTGCGCGCTGTCGAAGAAGCGCGCGAGCGGTGGCCGCGCATCGACGGCATCGAGGTCGTGCCAATGAATCACCGCCTGCTCGCCTTCGGTGTGCGCGCGCACCTGCAGCGTGGCCCCCGCATGCATCACGCTGGCCGCATAGGCCGTGACCTTGGCGAGCAGCTCACGCAGCTCGGTCTCTATCGCGAGCACGGGCACGGCTTGCGGCGGCAAGTGGAGGTCAACGCGAAGCGGCTTGCCGCCTGCCTCGCACGACGCCGCATCGAGCAGCGGCCGCAGGTCTTGCACGCGGCTGTCTTCCAGCCGCTGCCGCGCGTGCTGCCGGGCTTGCGCGGCCAGCTCGCGCGCCTTCGCGCCCTGGCGCAGGTTGGCGAGGAACAGCGACACCATCAGGCACGCCACGCCGCCGAGCCCCAGCGCGATCACGCTGGCAATGACCACGCCGAGGTTGCCGGTTTGCAGTTGCCCCGCGGCCGCCATCAGCGAGCCCCTTGAGGCGGCGCCTCGGGTTCGCCCGGCGCCGTGCGTGCGCAGTCGTTGCCGGGGCCGGGCGGGCCGCGTCGGTCCTCGGAGCCTCCGCAGCCTTCGCGCCATTCGGGCGACGGCGGCCTGCGTGGGCCACCCACGGGGCCATAAGGCATCTGCGGTCCGGCCATCGGCGGCGGTTCGCCGCGCCAGCCCGGCGGCGGCGGACGGTAGGGCATGGGTGGCGGGGGCAGCACGATGCAGCCCGCGAGGCTGCCGGCCGCCAGCGCGGCTGCAAGAAAACGGATCGGGATTCGGTTCATTGAAAAACTCGTTGTGGCGTTGCGGGCTGCTCTTCATCGAGCCGCCGACACGCATGCTCTCGTCCAAATTCGGAGGAATCTTGAGAACGCCGCGTGTTCGCAGAAAAAGTTGCGGGCGCGCATGTGAAGTGGCGGTGAAGCGCATGCACGTGCACTCGCCGTGAAAACACCTCGTACGAAAAATCTCCCAAAAGCCGCGCGATGCTCCGCAACCGAAGGAGCCCCCCAATGACCATTGCCTTGCACAGCGACACTGCCTCGACGCTGGGCGTACAGCAGCTCGCCAGCGCGTTCAGCCCCACCTTTTCGCACCTGCGCATTCTTCGCAACCTCGTCATTCCGATGCCCGAAGGGCATGCGGCGCGCACGGCCCGCATCGACGCGGTGCTGGTCTGCGAGACGGGCGTGTACCTGTTCGAGATCAAGGCCTGGCGCAACGCCTTCGTCTACCGGGAGAAGTCCGACGAGTCGCCACCCCGCTGGTTCCTGCGCATCAACGGCTGCAAGAGCGCGCGCGAGGTGAAAGACCCGGCGTGGCAGGGCGGACGCAAGACGACGCAGTTGCGCAGCCTGTTGCCCGACGACCTGCGGCTCCAGTACTTCGTGCTGTTGCCGTGCGAAGGCGTCGAGCTGGAAGGCGTGATGCCGGCGGCTGTCATCACCCAGCAAGACCTGCCCTACATCGCACGCCTGGTTCGCAACAACGGCCGCACGGCGCGCACCTACCGGCTGATGGATGCGGAAGGTATCGATCGAACTGTGGAGCGGCTGCTGGAGATACAGGACGCTACTCGGGCTCTGTTGTTGCAGTAGTTGTTGCTGCTGCTCGTGGGGTGAGAACAGGCCGCCGGGTTAAAAAACACCGAAAGAACGCACTGCAGAGCGCCAAGAGACAAGCACCCTGACCACACACTGAACAAAGAAAAGTAAAGCCAAAACACAGCCCCGAGCGCCACGGGGAAGTCCAAAATTTCTCCGACATTGGCGAAGACCATGCGGCGATGCATTTACCGAAGTCCCTCGCAGCGGCCGCCGTGCTGCTTGCCTCGCTGGCCGCGTTTCCCGCATGGGCCACCGATCCGTTCACCGTGCGGGACATCCGCCTCGAAGGCCTGCAGCGCGTGGAGCCCGGCACCGTGTTCGCCACCATGGGCCTGAAGGCCGGCGACACCTACAGCGACGAGCGCGGCAGCAACGCCATTCGCGAACTGTTCAAGCTGGGCCTGTTCAAGGACGTGCGCATCGACGTCAACGGCAACGTGCTGGTGGTAGTGGTCGAAGAGCGGCCCACGGTGGCCGACGTCGACTTCGTCGGCACCAAGGAGTTCGACAAGGCCGCGCTGCAGAAGGCGCTGCGCGAGATCGGCCTGGCCGAAGGGCAGGCCTTCGACAAGGCGCTGGCCGACCGCGCCGAGCAAGAGCTCAAGCGGCAGTACATCAGCCGCAGCCTCTACAACGCCCAGGTCGTGACCACCGTCACGCCGCTGGAAAACAACCGCGTGAACCTGACCTTCACCGTGACCGAGGGCGAGTCCGCGCGCATCAAGGAAGTGCACGTGGTCGGCAACAAGGACTTCAGCGAAAGCACCCTGCTCGACCTGTTCGACCAGGACACCGGCGGCTGGCTCGACTGGTACACCAAGTCCAACCAGTACTCGCGCACCAAGTTCAACGGCGACCTCGAAACCCTGCGCTCGTACTACATCACGCGCGGCTATCTCGAATTTCGCATCGACTCCTCGCAGGTCGCGATTTCGCCCGACCGCCAGACGCTCACCCTCACCATCAACATCACCGAAGGCCACAAGTTCGTCGTGGCCGGCGTGAAGCTCGCGGGCGACTACATGGGCCGCGAAGACGAGTTCAAGACGCTGGTCACCATCCGCCCCGGCGCGCCCTACAACGGCGAAGAAGTGGCCGCCACCACCAAGGCCTTCAGCGACTACTTCGGCACCTTCGGCTACGCCTTCGCGCGCGTGAAGGCCGAGCCGGAGATCGACCGCGAGAACAACCGCGTGACCATGGTGCTGCGCGCCGAGGCCTCGCGGCGCGCGTACGTGCGGCGCATCAACATCGGCGGCAACGCCAAGACGCGCGACGAAGTGATCCGCCGCGAGTTTCGCCAGTACGAAGGCGCCTGGTACGACGGCAACAAGATCCGCGCCTCGCGCGACCGCATCGACCGGCTGGGCTTCTTCACCGACGTGAACGTCGACACGGTCGACGTGCCCGGCTCGCCCGACCAGGTCGACCTGGCGGTGAGCGTCACCGAGAAGCCCACGGGCTCGCTGCAGCTGGGCGCGGGGTACTCGTCGACCGACAAGGTGTCGCTCACCTTCGGCATCACGCAGGAGAACGTGTTCGGCAGCGGCAACTACCTGGGGCTGAACGTGAACACCAGCTCGTACAACCGCACCATCTCGCTGACCGCGACCGACCCCTACTTCACCAAGGACGGCATCTCGCGCACGCTGAACGTGTTCCACACCACCACGCGGCCCTACTACGAGGCCGACGGCAACTACAAGCTCGCGAGCGACGGCGGCTCGGTGCGCTTCGGCTTTCCGGTGGGCGAGCAGGACACGGTGTTCCTGGGCATCGGCGTGGAGCGCTATTCGTTCACGCCGGGCACCAACGGCACCTATGCGCTGGTGGACGGCTCTTACGTCTACACGGCCACGCCGCAGGCCTACCTGGACTACTTCAAGTGCACCGGCACCGCGCCGAGCGTGAGCTGCGCCAGCTCGAGCATCGTGGGCATTCCGGCCACGCTGGGCTGGTCGCGCGACGACCGCGACAGTGCGCTGGTGCCCACGCGCGGCGTGCTGCAGAGCGCCAACCTCGAAGTGGGCGTGGGCAGCGAGCTGCGCTACATGAAGTCGAACTACCAGTACCAGCAGTACTTTCCGCTGTCCAAGCAGTACACGCTGGCCGTGAACGGGCAGCTGGGCTACGCGCGGGCGCTGGGCAACAGCACGTTCCCGATCTTCAAGAACTTCTACGCGGGCGGGCTGGGCTCGATCCGCGGGTTCGAGCAGAACTCGCTGGGCCCGACCGACGCGGTCACGGCGGGCTCGCTGGGCGGCACGCGCAAGGCGATCTTCAACATGGAGTTCAGCACGCCCTTTCCCGGCGCGGGCAACGACAAGACGCTGCGGCTGTACTCCTTTCTCGACGCGGGCAACGTGTTTGCCGACCGCACGGCGAGCATGACCGACGCGCAGTGGAAGGCGCAGAACCGCATTCGCGCTTCCACCGGCATCGGCATCAGCTGGATCTCTCCGCTGGGGCCGCTGCGCCTGGCATACGCGCTGCCGCTGCTGTACCAGAAGGAGGACACGGCCAACAACATCGCGGCCGACCGCACGCAGCGCTTCCAGTTCCAGATCGGCACTTCTTTCTGAGCCGGAGGGCCGCAGCCATGGGACGCATCCTGCTGGTGGAAGACGGGCGCGACAGCGCCGCACAACTGCGCGCGGAACTGTTCGCGCACCTGCACGGCGCGGGCCACGAGGTGGAGCAGATCGGCGACGGCGCGGCCGCGCTGGAGCGCATCCTGACGGCGCCGCCGGCGCTCACGCTGCTCGACATCGTGCTGCCGCCCGCGCAGCAGCCCGCACCGGCCGTGTTGGGCAAGACCGCGGGCGTGGCCACGCGGGCGATCTCGGACGGCATCGACGTGCTGCAGCAGGTGCGCTCGCACAGCAACCACCCGATCATCATGCTGACGGCGCGCGCGCAGGAGCACGACCGACTGCGCGCGCTCGACATGGGCGCCGACGACTACGTGTGCAAGCCCTTCTCGCCGCGCGAGGTGGTGGCGCGCGTGAACACGGTGCTGCGCCGGCATGCGATGCGCGATGCGGTGATGGCGGCCGGACGGCCCTCCGCCGCGGTGAAGCTCGACAGCGCGCCGGGCACGCGCGGCAACGCCCGGCTGGAAGACCGGCCGCTGGCGCTCACGCGCCGCGAGTGGCTGCTGCTGCGCGCGCTGTCGAACGACCCGGGGCGCGTGTTCACGCGCGCAAAGCTGCTGGAGGCGGCGTTCTTCGACGCGCTCGACGTGAACGAGCGCGCGGTGGACGGGCACATCAAGAACCTGCGCAAGAAGCTGGCGGACGTCGCGCCGCTGCACGACTGGATCCGCTCGGTGTATGGGGTGGGCTTCAGCTTCGCGGACCGGCCGGCGGGTTGATGGAGGCGCGGACGTTTGCTCGTGTCAGCCCGCGGGGCGCGGCGGCACCAGGGCCTTGATGCGCGCGGCGCCTTCCAGCGTGCGCGGGCGACCGGGCCGCAAGCCTGCGCCCATCTGCGGGCCCGGCGCCCCGGTCATGCCTGGCATCGGGGGCATTCCCGGCGGCCCCGACATGCCCGACATTCCCGACATGCCCGGCCCGCCTTGCGGCGGCCGGTCGACCACCGGGTTCGCCGCCGGGTCGACCACCAGCGCGAGCGTGGCCACGTAGCGCTGGCGCTCTTCGCGCACCGCGCCCAGCACGGTGTCGCCGGCGCGCAGCGCGATGCCGTCGACGCTGTTGAGCGTGTCGCGCACCCGCGAGCGCTGGTACGGCGAAACCTGCGTGTAGAGGAACTCGCTCAGCGCATCGGGCAGGAAGAACTGCGAGGTGAGCACGGCGCGCGCGCCGTTTAGCACCTTCATGTGGATGTGCGTGGTGCGCCCCGCGTACCAGCCCGGGTACACGGTGGCGAAGGCGGCGATGCCGTCGCGGTCGGTGAACTGGCTGCCGCGCAGAAAGGTCTTGCCCTCGAAGGCGCCCGCGCGGTCGTCGCCCTGCCCGCCGAAGCCCGAGTAGCGGCCCTGCATGTCGCAGTGCCACAGGTCCACGCGCAGCCGGGGCAGCGGCCGCCCGGCGGTGTCGCACACGGTGAAGCGCACCTGCAGCGGCACGCCCTCCAGGCCTTCGGTGATGTCGCTGCGCACCTGCGCCAAGTCGAGGTAGTACGGGCCCTCGGTGGTCTGCGCGGTCAGCGGGAGCTTCTGTGTGGTGGCGGCAGTGGCGCTGGTGGCAGCTGTGGTGCGTGCCGTGGCCGCCAGCGTGGCCGCGCCCAGGCCGGCCAGCAGGCCGCGGCGGCCCAGGGCGGGTGTGTTCGAAGGGGTCATGGTGTCTTCTCCTCGGGGGTGGCGCCGGGCCGGGCCGGGCGCGTGGCGCAACCTTCGGCCCACAGCACGAGCAGCGTCCATGCCTGGGCGACCAGCCAGAAAAACACGGTGATCGCACCCAGCAGCGCCAGTCTCAGTTCCGGATTCATGGGCCCATGCTGCGGCCGCATCCGGGAGAAAAGATGGAGAAGAGACGGAAAAAAGGCGAAGAAAAAGGAGCGCGCAAGGGCGCGGCCGGTTTCTCCCAATTTCCTCCACATTTGGCCGACATCATTGGTTTTCGCACCGTTTCCACCCCTGCGCGACGCCGTTCGCGCCCTGTTCACCTCACGCCGGTCCGCCTCCCATGCATGTCGCAGAATGCGGCCATGCCCGCCTCCCGCCCATGCCGCAACTGACCCTCTCCCGCAAGATCTTCCTGGCGCTGGCCGCCTTGTTGATCGTGCTGCTCATCAGCTTCGCGGGGCTGTCGATCATTGCGCTGCAGCGCGGGCTGGGCTCCTACGTGGCCGAGATCGAGATCCGCCGCATGGACTGGCTGGCGCAGCTGGTGCTGAAGAACTACGTGGCCACCGGCGACTGGAAGAACCTGCGCGACAACGAAGACGCCTGGCAGCGCCTGCAGATGGGCCGCTTCGCCAACGTGCTCGACAGCGCCGCCGCCAACGGCGACGAGCGCCGGCTGCCGCCGTGGTACGAGTACCGCGCCATGCGCGCAGCACCGCCGGGCAATGCCGCAGACGGAACGCCGGGCGGCCCCACCGGCACCACCTCCACCACAGGCACCACGGGTGCCGTCGACGTCAACGCCCCGCCGCCACCGCCCCCCTCCCCGCAGCTCGACCTGCTGCCGCGCCGGCTGCCCGGCATGCCGCCGCCCTGGGTGTTCCCCGATCCGCGCGGCATGCACGACTCCATCTTCCAGCGCCTGGCCGTGCTCGACGCCGGCGGCGCGCGCGTGGTCGGCGCCGACCTCGACCTCGCCAACGCCGCGCGCATGCCGATACGGCACAACAAGTCGGTCGTCGGCTACCTGGCGCTGGCCCCGCTGCAGGGGCTGGAGAGCGAGGCCGACCGCGCCTTCATCGCGCGCCAGTCGGGCGTGATCGTGCTCACCGGCCTGTGCGGCCTGGGCTTTGCGCTGGTGCTGTCGTGGCTGCTGGCGCGGCGCTGGTTCAAGCCCATCGACGAGCTCACGCAGGCCGCGCAGGACGTGGCGCGCGGGCGGCTCTCCACCCGCGTGGCGGTGCAGGGCTCGGACGAGCTGGCGCTGCTGGGCAAGACCTTCAACGACATGGCGCAGCGGCTGGACACGGTGGAGGCCTCGCGCCGCGCCTGGCTGGCCGACGCGGCGCACGAGCTGCGCACGCCGCTGGCGGCCATGCGCGCGGAAATAGAGGCGCTGCAGGACGGCGTGCGCACCTTCGACGAGCGCACCGCGCTGCGCCTGCACCGCCAGGTGATCCGACTCGGCCAGCTGGTGGACGACCTGCGCAGCAGCATGCGCGAGCCGCGCAGCGACGTGCTCACCGCCACGGTGTACCCGCTGTCGCTGCTCAAAGAGGCGCTGGACCATACGCGCGACCGCTTCGCCAAGCGCGGCGTGCAGGTCGACCGCGCCGCCGTCGACCGCATCGACAGCTTCTCGCAACCCACGATCGACGGCGACGCGCACCGGCTGCACCAGGTGTTCATGAACCTGCTGGAGAACACGCTGGCCTACACCGACGAAGGCGGCGCGCTGCGCATCGACGTGACGGTGGAAGGCGCGTGGACCGGCAACTGCCTCACGCTGCTGTTCGACGACAGCGCGCCCGGCGTGCCAGAGAGCGAGCTGCCGCGCCTGTTCGACCGCCTGTTCCGCGGCGAGACCTCGCGCAGCCGCGAACACGGCGGCTCGGGGCTGGGCCTGTCGATCTGCCGCGCCACCGTGGAGGCGCACGGCGGCACCATCGACGCGTCGGCCTCGCCGCTGGGCGGGCTGCGCGTGACCCTTACCCTGCCACTGAGCGCATCGCCATGACACGCATTGCCATCGTCGAAGACGAAGCCGACATCGCCTCCGTGGTGCAGGACTACCTGCGCCACGCGGGCTACGAGACCACGCATTTCAGCGACGGGCGCAGCGCGCTGGAGGCCATCGTGGCCGCGCCGCCCGACCTCACGCTGCTGGACGTCATGCTGCCGCGCATGGACGGCATCGAGGTGCTGCGCCGCGCGCGCGAGCACACGGCGCACCCGATCATCATGCTCACCGCGCGCATCGAGGAGGTCGACCGCCTGCTCGGGCTGGAGCTGGGCGCGGACGACTACGTGTGCAAGCCCTTCTCGCCGCGCGAGCTGGTGGCGCGGGTGCGCGCGGTGCTGCGGCGCACGGCCGGGCCGGCCTCGGGTTCGCCCGGCGCGCCGGGTTCGGCGGCGGACGGCGCTGGCGACGCTCCCGGCCTGGTGCTGGACGACGTGCACTGGCGCGCGTCGCTCGAAGGCACGCCGCTGAACCTCACGCGGCGCGAGTTCGGGCTGCTGCAGGTGCTGTCGCGTCACCCGGGGCGCATTTTCTCGCGCGCCCGGCTGCTCGAGCTGGCCTACGACGACACGGTGGACGTGACCGAGCGCGCCATCGACAGCCATGTGAAGAACCTGCGCCGCAAGCTGGGCGCCGCGGCGCCCGAGCACGACTGGATCCGCTCGGTGTACGGCGTGGGCTTCGCGTGGGAGGCGCCGGTGCCGGCCTGAACCTAGCTTGAGCCTGGCCTGGCCTGCACGGTCTATTCAGCAGGCAACGCCGGCTTCTTCTTCAGCCCCAGCGCGCCCTCGAGCATGCGCATGACCGTCTCGCGCGCCTGCTCGAAGTCTTCGGGCTCCAGCGTCTTCTTGCCCAGCAGCATGCGCATCTGCCACGCGAAGTCGGCGTAGGTCTGCGTCATGGCCCACAGCGTGAACAGCAGGTGCGCCACCGGCAGCGGCGACACGTCGCCGTTGGCCATCCAGCGGTGCAGCACGGCCGCCTCGGCGCGGAACGCGGGCACCAGCTTGGCCTCGATGTCCTCGGCGCACTGCGGCGCCTGCGAAATGATTTCCTGCGCGAACAGGCGCGAGCCCGACGGGTGGTCCCAGGAGAACTGCAGCTTCTGCGTCACGTAGCGCTCCAGCGCGGCGTAGGGGTCGAGGTCGGCGGCGGCCAGGCTGTCGAGGTTGGACAGCCAGGCGTCGAGCACGTCGTTGAACACCCGCCGGTACAGCGCCTTCTTCGAAGGGAAGTAGTACAGCAGGCTCTGCTTGGAAAGGCCCGCGTCGGCCGCGATGTCGTCCACCGACACGCCGCCGTAGCCATGCACGGCGAAGCGCTCCTGCGCCACGGCGAGGATGGCGCTTTCGAGGTTCTGCCGGCGGGCCTGCCGCTTGACGGCGGGGGGGCGGGGGACGCTCATGGGTTCTTCATGCGCGCGAGAAAGCGCACCAGCCGGTCGTCGCCGCACTGCGCCACGTTGAAGCGGTACCAGGCCAGGGGTTGCGGCGTGCCGCCGAAGTCGCTCGCCGCGGCCAGCGGCAGGCCCTGCTTGCGCGCCTCCTGCAGCACGGCCTCGGCGCCGGGGCGCGGCTCGCTGCCGGGCGGCCAGCCGGCGCACAGGAAGGGGCCGCCGTCGGGCACGTGCAGCGCCTGCAGGCCCGCGCCGGTGAGCAGCGAGAGCGTGCGCTCGCCCGCGATCTTCAACGCCGTGTTCAGCTTCTGCAGGAAGCGCGGGTAGCCCGCGTCGGCCAGCACCTCGCAGGCCACGCGCTCTTCGAACTCGCTGGGGCCCAGCGTGGTGTGCAGGCAGCGCAGCGCGGGGTCGTCGACCCAGCGCTGCGGCAGCAGCACATGCGCGAGCCGCAGCTTGGCCGACAGCGTGGTCGACACGCCGCCCACCTGCGCCACGCGCTGCAGCCCGTCCATGGCGGCCAGGCTCGGCGCCTGCACCGGCGACAGCCCGCGCCAGGTGTCGAGCTCGATCACGCGCAGGTCGTGCCGCTCGGCCGCCTGCAGGGCCTGGTGCGCGCCCTGCGCGCTCATGGACACGCCCAGCGGGTTGGACACGGCGGTCGACACGAGCAGCAGGCGCCGGCGCCCGTCGCCCGGCAGCCGCGGCGCGAGCAGGTCGAGCGCGGCGATGTCCAGGCAGGCGCCGCGCCGCGGCACTTCGAGAATGCGCCGGCCCAGCGTGAGCACCAGGTTGCGCAGCTGGCGCGAGGCGGGCGACTCGAGCAGCACGGCGTCGCCGGGCTCGGTCCAAGCCTGCAGCAGGCACATGGCGGCGCCCAGGCTGCCGGCGGCCGTCATCACCTGCTGCGGCAGCAGCGAAGGCAGCTCGGCGCGGTGGCGCGCCGCGATCAGCTCGCGCAGGCGCGGCAGGCCGAAGCTGGGGCGCACGCCGCCTTCCCAGTCGGGCGCGGCGCGCGCCACGCGGCGCAGGGCCTCGCGCACCAGGTCGTCGCCGCGGTACTCGGCGGGCGGCGGGCGGTCGTGGCCGGCCGAAGCATCGGCGATGCGCGGCACCGCCTCGGGCAAGCCGGCGGTGTCGCCCAGGCGCGCGGGGCGGTGCAGCACGTAGTAGCCGCTGCCCGGTCGCGAGCCCAGCACCGAGCGCGCGCGCAAGGCGCTGTACGACTCGGTGACGGTGAAGGTGCTGACGCCCAGCTTGCCCGCGAGCGCGCGCACCGAGGGCATCTTGGTGCCGGGCGCGAGACGCCCGTCGGTCACGCGGAGTTCCACGCCCTCCACCAGGCGTTGCGCCAGGCCCAGGCCGGGGGCGGCCTGGTTCATGTCGCCCATGAGGCCCTGCATCCAGCCCGCGCCGGACAGGGCCGCAGGAGGCTGCACGAGGTCGCGCGCCAGGGGGTTGAGCGCCACGGGATTGAGCGTGGGGTTGCTCGAACTCTGCATTGCGTTTGTCTCCTTCGAACTCGACAGGCGCGTCGATGGTCGCGGGCCGGCGAAAGACAGGGTTTGCCCGAAGGATGCGTGCTGCCCGGTGCACCGGACAGCCAGCGAATCGGCGGCAAACACTTTCTTGCGCGCCGCGCCAACTGTGTATGGGCGGCACCCTTCGTTTGCTGAATCATCGCGACATTCGACCACTTGGTCAAACTTCACGAGGGCTCGCTCCCCCGTGTCGAACACAGATTCCCCACCACGATCCTGGAGCCTGAACGCCCATGAGCAGCACGATGAACCCCGTCGCGCCCACCGCGCACATCGCCTCCGATGTGCGCGCCGGTCGCCTGGACCCCGCCCAGTACGCGAAGAACTTCTGCGACGCCCACCCACCGCTGAACGTGGTGCAGGCCAACATCGAGGCCGAGCGCTGCTACTACTGCTACGACGCGCCCTGCCAGACGGCCTGCCCCACGGGCATCGACATTCCCACCTTCATCCGCCGCATCGCCGACGGCAACCTGCGTGGCGCGGCGCGCACCATCCTCGAGGAGAACCCGCTGGGCGGCATGTGCGCGCGCGTCTGCCCGACCGAGGTGCTGTGCGAGCAGGCCTGCGTGCGCAACACCAACGAGAGCAAGCCGGTGGAAATCGGCCTGCTGCAGCGCCACGCGACCGACGCCTTCTTCGACGCGCCCGGCGCCCCGCTGTTCGTGCGCGGCGCCGACACCGGCAAGCGCGTGGCCGTGGTCGGCGCGGGCCCGGCCGGCCTGGCCTGCGCGCACCGGCTCGCGGTGCTGGGCCACCAGGTGACGCTGTTCGACGCACGCCCCAAGCTCGGCGGCCTGAACGAGTACGGGCTCGCCAGCTACAAGACGGTGGACGGCTTCGCGCAGCGCGAGATCGAGTGGCTGCTGTCGGTCGGCGGCATCGAGGTGCGCAACAACCAGGCGCTGGGCCGCGAGCTGCACCTGGACGCGCTCGCCGCCGGCTACGACGCGGTGTTTCTCGGGCTGGGCCTGGCCGGCGTGAACACGCTGGGGCTGGGCGAGCAGGCCGGCGTGCGCGACGCGGTCGACTTCATCGCCGAGCTGCGCCAGGCCGCGTCGCCGGCCGACGTGGCCATCGGCCGCCACGTGGTGGTGATCGGCGGCGGCATGACGGCGGTCGATGCCGCGGTGCAGTCGCGCAAGCTCGGCGCGGAAGACGTGAGCATCGTGTACCGGCGCGGCGAGCAGAGCATGGGCGCCTCGCCCGACGAGCAGAGCTGGGCCAAGGAGAACGGCGTGCGCATCGTGCACTGGGCCGCGCCCAAGGCCCTGCGCGCCAAGGGCGGCGTGCTGCGCGGCATCGACTTCGCGCGCACCGCGCTGGCCGACGGCCGGCTGGTCGAAACGGGTGAAAGCCTGGCGCTGCAGGCCGACATGGTGCTGTGCGCCATCGGCCAGAGCTTCGTGGCCACGGTGCTGGAAGACGGCGGCGTGCAGCTGCAGGGCGGGCGCATCAGCACCGACGCCGAATGCCGCAGCTCGCGGCCCAAGGTGTGGGCCGGCGGCGACGCGCGCTTCGGCGGGCGCGACCTGACGGTGGAGGCGGTGGAAGACGGCAAGCAGGCCGCGCTGTCCATCGACCGGCACCTGCGGGACGTGCAGCACCTGCGGGCCGCTTGAAGCGCCGGCGACGCCTTCCCTCTCTTCTCTTCACTCCATCCCATCCGTTCGCGCACCGTCGCGACAGGAGCAATTCACATGGCAGACCTGAGCACCGATTTCGTGGGCATCCGCAGCCCCAACCCCTTCTGGCTCGCCTCCGCGCCACCGACCGACAAGGAGGTCAACGTGGTGCGCGCCTTCGAGGCCGGCTGGGGCGGCGTGGTGTGGAAGACCGTGGGCGAAGACCCGAACGTGGTCAATGTGCACGGCCCGCGCTATGCGGTGTCGTACGCCGCCGACCGCCGCGTGACGGGCTTCAACAACATCGAGCTGATTTCCGACCGCCCGCTGCGCACCAACCTCGAGGAGATGACGCGCGTGAAGCGCAACTGGCCCGACCGCGCGCTGGTCGCGTCGGTGATGGTGCCGTGCACCGAGGCGTCGTGGAAGAACATCCTGCCGATGGTGGAAGACACCGGCTGCGACGGCCTGGAGCTGAACTTCGGCTGCCCGCACGGCATGAGCGAGCGCGGCATGGGCGCGGCCGTGGGCCAGGTGCCCGAGTACATCCAGATGGTGGCCGAGTGGTGCAAGCACTACTCGAAGCTGCCGCTCATCGTGAAGCTCACGCCCAACGTGGCCGACATCCGCCCCGCCGCGCGCGCCGCGAAAAAGGGCGGCGCCGACGCGGTGAGCCTCATCAACACCATCAACTCCATCATGGGCGTGGACCTGGACGCCATGGCCATGTTCCCCAACACCGGCGGCATGGGCTCGCACGGCGGCTACTGCGGCCCCGGCGCCAAGCCGATCGCGCTGCACATGGTGGCCGAGATCGCGCGCGACCCGTCGACGGCGGGCCTGCCCATCTCAGGCATCGGCGGCGTCTCGACCTGGCGCGACGCGGCGGAGTTCATCGCGCTGGGCAGCGGCTCGGTGCAGGTGTGCACGGCCGCCATGGTGTACGGCTTCAAGATCGTGCAGGACCTGTGCGACGGCCTCTCCAACTTCATGGACCAGAAGGGCTACGCCAGCCTCGCGCAGCTGCAGGGCCGCGCCATCGGCAGCATCACCGACTGGAAGCAGCTCAACCTCAACCACGTCGACAAGGCCGTGATCCACCAGGACGCCTGCATACAGTGCGGGCGCTGCCACGTGGTGTGCGAAGACACCTCGCACCAGGCCATCAGCGCCACGAAGGACGGCATGCGCTACTTCGAGGTGAAGGAGGAAGAGTGCGTGGGCTGCAACCTGTGCGTGTCCATCTGCCCGGTGCCCGGTGCGCTGTCGATGCGCACGCTGAAGCCCGGCGAGATGGACGCGCGCACCGGCCACCCGGTGCTCGGCCAGTACGCCAACTGGACCACGCACCCGAACAACCCGATGAGAGCTTGATCCAGCCCGGCGCAGACCAGGCCCGCGGCAGGAGGGGAACAACAACACAGCCCACGCAGGAGACAACCCACATGACGAACCCATCGCAGCCCGGCGGCGGCCCCGCCGCCAACCTCTGGAACGAAGACCTCGCCCCCACCACGCTGGCGCAGCGAACGTGGCGCTGGTACCACTTCGCGGCCCTGTGGGTCGGCATGGTGATGTGCATTCCCGCCTACACGCTGGCGGCCAGCCTGATCGAGGGCGGCATGTCGTGGCGCCAGGCGGTGCTCACGGTGTTCCTGGGCAACGCGATCGTGCTGGTGCCGATGCTGCTCATCGGCCATGCGGGCGCCAAGTACGGCATTCCGTACGCGGTGATGGCGCGCGCCTCCTTCGGCACGCGCGGCGCGCGGCTGCCCGCCTTGCTGCGCGCCATCGTGGCCTGCGGCTGGTACGGCATCCAGACCTGGTTCGGCGGCGAGATGATCTACACGCTGGTCGGCGTGCTCATGGGCCAGCCGCTGGGCGGCGACAAGCTGCCGGTGCTGGGCATCAACGGCGCGCAGCTGGTGTGCTTCCTGATCTTCTGGGCGATCCAGCTGTACTTCGTGGTGCACGGCATCGAGTCGATCCGCCGGCTCGAGACCTACACCGCGCCGCTGAAGATCCTGGTGTGCGTGGCGCTGCTCTACTGGGCGGTGCAGCGCGCGGGCGGCCTGGGCCCCATCTTCGAGCAGCCCTCGCAGTTCGAGCCCGGAGGCAAGAAGGCGGGGCTCTTCTGGGCGGTTTTCTGGCCTTCGCTCACGGCCATGGTGGGCTTCTGGGCCACGCTGGCGCTGAACATCCCGGACTTCACGCGCTTCTCGCGTTCGCAGCGCGACCAGGTGGTGGGCCAGGTCATCGGCCTGCCCGCGCCCATGGGCCTGCTCGCGATGATGGCGGTGATGGTCACCTCGGCCACGGTGGTCATCTATGGAAAGGCGCTGTGGGACCCGGTGGACCTGGCCAGCCGCATGACCGGCGCGGCCGTGCTGATCGCGCTGCTCATCCTGCTGATCGACACGGTGAGCGTGAACCTGGCCGCCAACCTGGTGGGGCCGGCCTACGACTTCTCGGCGCTCAACCCCGAGAAGATCTCGTACCGCAAGGGCGGCTACATCACCGCCGGCATCGCCATCGTGATGATGCCGTGGAAGGTGCTGGAAACCACGCAGGGCTACATCTTCACCTGGCTCATCGGCTACTCGGCGCTGCTGGGGCCGGTGGCGGGCATCCTGATTGCAGACTACTACTTCGTGCGCCGCAAGGAGCTCGACGTCGACGCGCTGTACCGCGGCAGCGGCCCCTACAGCTACCGCAACGGCTGGAACATGGCCGCGGTGGCGGCCTTCGTGGTGGGCGTGCTGCCCAACATTCCGGGCTTCCTGAACGCGGCCTTTCCGCAGGCCGTGCCCTCCACGCCGGAGCTCTTCAAGACCATCTACACCTACGCATGGTTCGTGGGCGTGGTGCTGTCGGCCGTGGTGTACCTGGGGCTGATGAAGGCGCGCGCGCCGCGGCACCAGGGCCTGGCCGCGCCGTTGAAGAACCCCAGCTGAACCCAACCGAAAAAAGGAACTCACGCCATGACCGTACTCATTCGCGGTGGCACGGTGGTCAACGCCGATGCCGAACACCGGGCCGACGTGCTCTGCGAGGGCGACGCCATCGTGCAGGTCGGCCTCGACCTGCAGGCGCCAGCCGGCGCGCAGGTGATCGACGCGGGCGGCGCCTACGTGGTGCCCGGCGGCATCGATCCGCACACCCACATGCAGCTGCCCTTCATGGGCACGGTGGCGGCCGACGACTTCTTCAGCGGCACCGCGGCGGGCCTGGCGGGCGGCACCACCAGCATCATCGACTTCGTGATTCCCGACCCGCAGCAGCCGCTGATGGACGCCTTTCGCATGTGGCGCGGCTGGGCCGAGAAGTCGGCCGGCGACTACAGCTTTCACGTGGCCGTGACCTGGTGGAACGACAGCGTGCACCGCGACATGGGCACGCTGGTGCACGAGCACGGCGTGAACAGCTTCAAGCACTTCATGGCCTACAAGAACGCGATCATGGCCGACGACGAGATCCTGGTGAAGAGCTTCCAGCGCTCGCTGGAGCTGGGCGCCATGCCCACCGTGCATGCGGAAAACGGCGAGCTGGTGGCCATGCTGCAGCAGCAGCTGCTGGCCCAGGGCATTCGCGGGCCCGAGGGGCATCCGCTGTCGCGCCCGCCGATGGTGGAGGCCGAGGCGGCCAACCGCGCCATCGCCATCGCGGAGGTGCTGGGCGTGCCCATCTACGTGGTGCACGTGTCGTGCGGCGAGGCGCTGGAGGCCATCACCCGGGCCCGCGCGCGCGGCCAGCGCGTGTACGGCGAGGTGCTGGCCGGCCACCTGGTGGTGGACGAGAGCGCCTACCGCGACCCCGACTTCGCGCGCGCCGCCGCCCACGTGATGAGCCCGCCCTTTCGCTCGCGCGAGAACCAGGCCATGCTGTGGCGCGGCCTGCAGGGCGGCAACCTGCAGACCACCGCCACCGACCACTGCACCTTCTGCGCCGGGCAGAAGGCCATGGGCCGCGACGACTTCACGAAGATTCCCAACGGCTGCGGCGGCGTGGAAGAGCGCATGGCCGTGCTGTGGGACGCGGGCGTGAACACCGGGCGGCTCACGCCCTCGGAGTTCGTGCGCGTCACCTCGACCAACGCGGCGCAGCTCTTCAACCTGTACCCGCGCAAGGGCGTGGTGCAGGCCGGCGCCGATGCCGACCTGGTGGTGTGGGACCCGAAGGCCACCCGCACCCTGTCGGTGAAAACGCAGCACTCGAAGAGCGACTTCAACATCTTCGAAGGCCGGCAGGTCACCGGCGTGCCAAGGCACACCGTGAGCGCCGGCCGCTGGGTGTACCGCGACGGCGACCTGCGCGCCGAGCCCGGCACCGGCCGCTACCTGAAGCGCCCGGCCTTCGCGCCCATGTTCACCGCGATGGAACGCCAGCGGCAGCAGCACGCGCCCAGCGCCGTGGCGCGCGACGCCGCGAACGCATGACGCCTGATGCCTGATGCCTGACCCCGCAATGCCACGAACGAAGGAGCTACAGATGAATGCAGTCATGGACACGCAGGCGCTCGCCATCAACGGCGAGCGCCTGTGGAGCGCGCTGATGGAACTCGCGCGCATCGGCGCCACGCCCAAGGGCGGCGTGAAGCGCCTGGCGCTCACCGACCTCGACAAGCAGGGCCGCGACCTGGTGGTGGCGTGGGGCAAGGAGGCGGGCCTGTCGATCACGGTCGACAAGATCGGCAACGTCTTCATGCGCCGCGAAGGCACGAACCCGGCGCTGCCGCCCGTGGTGTCGGGCAGCCACATCGACACCCAGCCCACCGGCGGCAAGTTCGACGGCAACTACGGCGTGCTGGCCGCGCTGGAGGTGGTGCGCACGCTGAACGACCAGGGCATTCGCACCGAGGCGCCCATCGAAGTCGCCTTCTGGACCAACGAGGAAGGCTCGCGCTTCGTGCCGGTGATGATGGGCTCGGGCGTGTTCTGCGGCGCCTTCAGCCTGGAGCACGCCTATGCCGCGACCGACACCGAAGGCAAGACGGTGCGCGACGAGTTGGCGCGCATCGGCTACGTGGGCACGCAGACGCCGGGGGACCACCCCATCGGCGCGTACTTCGAGGCGCACATCGAGCAGGGGCCGGTGCTGGAAGACGCGGGCAAGGTCATCGGCGTGGTGCCGGCGGTGCTGGGGCTCTCGTGGTACGACTGCGTGGTGACCGGCATGGAGGCGCACGCGGGCCCCACGCCCATGCACCTGCGCCGCGACGCGCTGCAGGTGGCCACGCGCATCATGCAGGAGGTGGTGGCCATCGCGCACAGCCACCCGCCCTACGGGCGCGGCACGGTCGGCATGGTGCAGGTGCACCCGAACAGCCGCAACGTGATCCCGGGGCAGGTGAAGTTCTCCATCGACCTGCGCAACGTGAACGACGAGCTGCTCGACCGCATGCACGCCGAGATGCTGGCCTTCATCGAGCGCACGCGGCGCGAAACGGGGCTGGGCGTGAGCATCGAACGGGTGTCGTACATACCGCCCTGCCCGTTCCACCCCGACTGCGTGGACGCGGTGCGCCGCGCCACCGAGCGGCTCGGCTACTCGACCATGGACGTGGTGTCGGGCGCGGGCCACGACGCGATCTATGCGGCGCGGCTCGCGCCGGCCGGCATGATCTTCGTGCCGTGCAAGGACGGCATCAGCCACAACGAGATAGAAGACGCGCAGCCCGATCACCTCACGGCCGGCTGCAACGTGCTGCTGCACGCGATGCTCGAACGCGCGAAGCGGGTGGGCTGAGGCAGCCCGGCCCTGAAAAGGCCCGAGAGGCCCGAGCCCCCCGGAGAGTGCCTACCGGTACGCCGCCAGCTCCTGCTTGGCGATGGCGTTGCGGTGCACCTCGTCGGGGCCGTCGGCCACGCGCAGGTGGCGCTCGTAGGCGTAGAAGTGCGTGAGCAGCGTGTCCTGGCTCAGGCCCATGGCGCCGAAGGCCTGCATGGCCCAGTCGATCACCTTCACGCAGTTGTTGGGCGTGAGCACCTTGATCATCGCGATCTCCTTCGCGGCGACCTTGTTGCCTACGGTGTCCATGCGGTAGGCGGCGTTGAGCACCATCCAGCGCGACTGCTCGATGAGCATGCGCGACTCGGCAATGCGCTCGCGCCACACGCCCTGCTCCGACAGCGGCTTGTGGAAGGCGGTGCGCGACACCAGCCGCTGGCACATCATTTCCAGCGCCGACTCGGCCATGCCGATGGCGCGCATGCAGTGGTGGATGCGGCCGGGGCCGAGGCGGCCCTGCGCAATTTCGAAGCCGCGGCCCTCGCCCAGCAGGATGTTTTCCACCGGCACGCGCACGTTGTCGAACACGATCTCGGGGTGGCCGAAGGGCGGGTCGTACATGCCCAGCAGCTGCATGTCGCGCACGATGGTCACGCCGGGCGTGTTCTTCGGCACCAGCACCATCGACTGCTGCTTGTGGCGGTCGGCGTTGTCGGGGTCGGTCTTGCCCATGAGCACGAAGATTTCGCAGCGCTCGTGCATGGCGCCGGTGATGTACCACTTGCGCCCGTTGATCACGTACTCGTCACCCTCGCGGCGGATGCTGCAGCGGATGTTGGTGGCGTCGCTGGAGGCCACCTCGGGCTCGGTCATGGCGAACGACGAGCGGATTTCGCCGGCCAGCAGCGGCGTGAGCCAGCGCGCCTGCTGCGCCTTGGTGCCGTAGCGCGCAAGCACTTCCATGTTGCCGGTGTCGGGCGCGGAGCAGTTGAAGATCTCGGCGCACCAGTAGCGCCGGCCCATGATCTCGCACAGCGGCGCGTACTCGACGTTGGTGAGGCCGGGGCCGTGCTCCGCCTCGGGCAGGAACAGGTTCCACAGGCCGCGCTCGCGCGCCTTGGCCTTCAGGCCGGCCATCATCGGCAGCTCGGCGTAGGGGCGGCCGGCGCGGGCGTTGGCGGCCAGCTCTTCCTCGCGGCGCTTTTCGTTCGGGTAGACGTACTCGTCCATGAACTTCAGCAGCTCGTCGCGCAGCGCGATCACCTTGGGCGTGAATTCGAAATGCATGTGTCTCGTCCTTCTTCGTTCAGTGTGCGGTGACGATACGTGGCGCTGCGCCGCGCGTCGGTCGTTCGCGCGACACATGCGGCCTGCGTAGTCCCGCGTAGGACAGCGCCGCCCAATCCCGCACCCTCGTGCTCGGGTACGCACGCGGCCTCACACTGCCGGGTTGCAAGCAGGGAAGCGCACAGGAGGAAACCCATGTCCGACGACACCCACGACACCCACGACCACCTTCCCCTGAAGCAACGCGCTTCAGCTTCCCCCACCGACACACCCGCCTCCACCGGATCGCTCACGCGGCGCGAGGCCGTGCTGGCCGCCGCGGCGGTGGCCGCGCAGGCGGCGCTGTTCGGCTGGCCGGGCACGGGCGGTGCGCAAACGGCACCTGCGGCACCAGCGGCTGCAGCGGCTGCAACCGCTGCAACGGCCGCGACCACCGGCACCGTCGACGGCGAAGCCATCGCACGCTTCCTCGCGTTCTCCAAGGCCATCACCGGCCACGACGACATCGACCCCACCACGGCGGCGCGCATCCGCGAGGCGATGCTGCAGGGCGACGCCGCCTTCGCGCAGCAGGCCGCCTCGCTCGCGGGCCTGGTGCAGCCCGGCATCGCGCCCGACGCGCTGCTGGGCGCGGCCACCAGCGCCGGCCTGCGCGAGGCGGCGCTGGCCGTGGTCACGGCCTGGTACACGGGCACCGTCGTCGCAGGGCAGAAGACCACCGTGGTCGCCTACGAGCAGGCGCTGATGTACCGCCCCGTGGCCGACGCGCTCACGGTGCCCACCTACTGCAACGAAGGCCCGATGTGGTGGACGGCGGCGCCGCCCGAGGTCGGCGTGCGCACGCCGCAAGAGGCGGCACAAGAGGCGGCGCACCGCTCGCCCACGCCCCCGCCGGTGATGCGCAGCCAGTAGGCACGTTCTTCTCTTTCACCTTCCTTCAACGGCACACACAACACACCCACACTTCCCGATGAAGAAAGCAGCATTCGATTCAGATGGCAACGCGACGGCCGACGTGGTCGTCGTCGGCTCCGGCGTGGTCGGCGCGATGATCGCCGACCAGCTCGCGGGCCAGGGCCACGCCGTGCTCATGCTCGAGGCCGGCCCGCGCATCCAGCGCGCGCAGGCGGTGGAGAACTGGCGCAACATGCCCTTCGCCAACCGCGTGGGCTCCGACTTCCAGGGGCTGTTCCCGCAGTCGCCGCTGGCGCCCGCGCCGCTGTACTTTCCGCCCAACGACTACGTCGGCCTCTCGGGGCCCGACGGCAAGGGCTTCCAGCAGGGCTACCTGCGCGTGGTGGGCGGCACCACCTGGCACTGGGCCGCGTCGAGCTGGCGCCACCTGCCGGTGGACCTGCGCATGAAGTCGACCTACGGCGTGGGCCGCGACTGGCCCATCGGCTACGACGAGCTGGAGCCCTTCTACTGCCGCGCCGAGGAACAGATGGGCGTGGCCGGGCCGAACGACCCGGCGCAGCAGTCGCCCTCGGAACGCAGCAAGCCCTACCCGATGGACATGGTGCCCTGGAGCTACGGCGACAAGCGCTTCGCCGAGGTGGTGAACGCGCACGGCTACCGCTCGGTGCCGATTCCGCAGGGCCGCAGCACGCGTCCCTGGAACGGGCGGCCGACCTGCTGCGGCAACAACAACTGCCAGCCGATCTGCCCCATCGGTGCCATGTACAACGGCATCCATCACGTGCAGACCGCGGAGGCCAAGGGCACCACGCTGCTGCCCGAGGCGGTGGCCTACCGCATCGACACCGACGCGAACAACCGCATCACCGCCGTGCACTGGTACGACAAGGACCGGAAATCGCACAAGGCCACCGGCCGCCAGTTCGTCATTGCCTGCAACAGCCTGGAAACGCCGCGCCTGCTGCTGCTGGCCGCGAACGACCGCAACCCGAAGGGCATTGCCAACAGCTCCGACCAGGTGGGGCGCAACATGATGGACCACTCGGGCTTTCACTGCACCTTCCTAGCCAACGAGCCGCTGTGGATCGGCCGCGGGCCGGCGCAGAGCAGTTGCCTGGTGGGCCCGCGCGACGGTGCGTTCCGCAGCGAGTACTCGTCGAACAAGATGATCCTGAACAACATCACGCGCGTGGGACCGGCCACGCAGCAGGCGCTGAAGCTGGGGCTGGTGGGCAAGGCGCTGGACGAGGAGATTCGACGCCGCGCGGCTTTCGGCGTGGATCTGTCGATCAGCCTGGAGCCGCTGCCCGACCCGAACAACCGGCTCACGCTGAGCGCCACGCGCAAGGACCCGCTGGGCCTGGCCTGCCCCGAGATCCACTACGACGTGGGCGACTACGTGCGCAAGGGCGCGGCGGCGGCGCACAAGCAGCTGGAGCACATCGGCAGCCTGTTCGGCGCGACGGAGTTCAACATCACGACGGCGCTGAACGCCAACAACCACATCATGGGCGGCACCATCATGGGCGCCGACCGAAAGGACTCGGTGGTCGACGGCGACTGCCGCGCGCACGACCACGACAACCTGTGGCTGCCCGGCGGCGGGCCCATTCCCTCGGCCAGCGTGGTCAACAGCACGCTCACCATGGCGGCGCTGGGGCTGAAGTCGGCCGACGCGATCGGCCGCGCGCTGGCGAAGGGCTGAGCGCATGAAAGCCCCGCGTGAACACATGAACGCCTTGCGTGAACACATAAGCGCCCTGCGTATTTGTGCGGCTGCTTTTCTGGTGCTCGGCGCAGCCGTCGGGCAAGGCGCCATGGCGCAACCAGCGCAAGACCCGCCGCCGGCGGCACTCGTCGAAAAAGGCCGCCAGCTCGCCATCGCGGCCGACTGCATGGCCTGCCACACCGCGCCCGCCTCGCTGGGCCTGCCGGGCGGCGGCAAGCCCTTCGCGGGCGGCTACGCCATCGAGTCGCCGCTGGGCAGCATCTATGCGACCAACATCACGCCCTCGAAGGTGGCCGGCATCGGTGAGTACACCGAGGCCGAGTTCGCGCGCGCGCTGCGCCAGGGCGTGCGCCGCGACGGCAGCCACCTGTACCCGGCCATGCCCTACACCTCGTACACGCAACTGAGCGACGAGGACACGGGCGCGCTGTACGCGTACTTCATGCACGGCGTGGCGCCGGTCGATGCCGACGCGGAAAAGACGACGCTGCCCTTCCCCTTCAGCCAGCGCTGGTCGATGGCGATCTGGAACCTGCTGTTCCTGGACAACCAGCGCTTCGTGCCCGACGTCACGAAAAGCGCCGAGTGGAACCGCGGCGCCTACCTGGCCGGGGCGCTGGGCCACTGCAGCGCCTGCCACACGCCGCGCAACGCGCTGATGGCCGAGCGCGGCGGCCAGGCGCTGGCGGGCGGCGCGGTCGGGCCCTGGTATGCGCCCAACATCACGTCGGACCCGGTGAGCGGCATCGGCGCCTGGAGCGAACAGGAACTGGTGCAGTACCTGCGCACCGGCCGCGTCGAGGGCAAGGCCCAGGCCGCGGGCGGCATGGCCGAAGCCGTGCAGAACAGCCTGCAGCACCTGCCCGAGGCCGACCTGCGCGCGATGGCGGTGTACCTGAAGGGCACGCCGCCGATCCGCGATGCGCCTGCCAAGGCGGGCGGCGACGAAAAACCGGCGCACGCCTGGGGCGCGGCATCGAGCACCGAGGCCACGCTGCGCGGCAGCCAGCCGTTCAACAGCGTGGCGCGGCTCACGAGCGGCGAGCAGCTCTACAACGGCTACTGCGCGAGCTGCCACCAGTCGAACGGCGCGGGCAGCCGCAACCAGGCGTACCCCAGCCTGTTCCACAACACGGCCACGGGGCTGTCGAACCCGGCGAACCTGGTGGCGGCCATCCTCTACGGGGTGGACCGGCAGGTGGGCGACACGCACGTGCTGATGCCGCGCTTCGACGCGCTGTCTTATGTCGACCCGCTGACCGACACGCAGATTGCCGACATCTCCAACTACGTGCTCGGGCGCTACGGCAACGCCGGCGCGCGCGTGAGCGTGGCGGACGTGGCATTGGCGCGCGCCGGCGGGCCGAGGCCGCTGCTGGCGCAGGTGCAGCCGTACATCCTGCCGGCGATGGGGGTGGGCGTGTTGCTGCTCGCGTGGCTGGCGTGGGCCTGGGCGGCGCGGCGGCGTCGCGCGCGGCTGGCGGCCTGACGCGCGCGCCGCCCGGCCCGCCGCGGGTCGCGGGTCGCAGATCGCGCGCCGCGGGTCAGGCGGCCGTGGCATGCATCGTGCAAGATCGCGCCATGCCTCCCCTGTCTCCCGACGCGCTGCGCCAGCGGCTGCGGTCCTTCGCTTCACGCGCGCAACCCGTGCGCATTCTTCTCACGCTCGGCAGCCTCATGGCGCTGTGCGGCGCCACCGGCCATCCCGACGCGGTGATCCCGCTGTTCCTGGGCGCCATCGCCAGCGCGCTGGCCGAAACCGACGACAGCTGGCGCGGCCGGCTGCGCGCGCAGCTGGTCACGCTGGCCTGCTTCGGCGCCATCGCGTTCGCGGTGGAGGCCGCCTTCGGGCTGCCGGTGGTGTTCATCACCGGGTTGGCGCTCGCGGCCTTCGCGCTCACGATGCTGGGCGCGGTGGAGGCGCGCTACAAGGCCATTGCGTACGCCACGCTCATCCTCGCGATGTACGCCACGCTGGGCACCGAAAGCATGGTGGCGCACGGCGACAGCGCGGTGCGCGGGCGCGAGCCCCTGCTGCTGCTGGCGGGCGCCGCCTGGTACGGCGTGTTCTCGGTGCTGTGGTGCGCCGTGTTTCCGGCGCAGCCGGTGCAGGCGCGGCTGGTGTCGCTGTTCACGGTGCTGGGCAACTTCGTGCGCTTCAAGGCCTCGCTGTTCGAGCCGCTGCGGGGCATCGACATCGAGCGCAAACGGCTCGCGCTCGCGCAGCTCAACGCCGAGGTGGTCACGGAGCTGAACGCGGCCAAGGAAAGCATCTTCCGGCGCATCGGCGCGCGCGCGCCGACCGGGCGGCTGTCGCGCTACCGCGGGCTGTACCTGATCGCGCAGGACGTGCACGAGCGCGCCAGCTCGTCGCACGACGACTACAACGCGCTGGCCGACGCCTTCTTCCACAGCGACCTGCTCTACCGCTGCCAGCGCGTGCTGGGCCTGCAGGGGCTGGCGTGCCAGCGGCTGGCCGACTCGATCGCGCGGCGCGAGCCCTTCGACAGCGGCACAGAGACCGTGCAGGCGCTGGCCGACCTGCGCAGCGCCATCGAGCATGAACGCGGCCAGGCGGCGCATGCACAAACACAGACACAGGCGGGCGCGCCCGAGCGCTTCGCGCTGCTGGCGTCGGTCGAGGCGCTGGCGCGCAACCTTGCGCTGCTCGACGGGCAGCTGGTGGGCGCCAGCCAGCCGTCGGCGCGCGCCGGCCGCACGGAGATGGGCCTGTTCGACCGCTCGCCGCGTTCGTGGCGCGACGCGGTGGAGCGCGTGCGGCGGCAGCTCACGCCGCGCTCGCCGCTGTTTCGCCATGCGCTGCGGCTGTCGATCGCGCTGGTGGTCGGCTACGGGGTGATGCAGCTCATTCACCCGGCGCAGGGCTACTGGATCCTGCTGACCACGCTGTTCGTGTGCCAGCAGAGCTATGGCGACACCATCGCGCGCATGGGGCAGCGCATCACCGGCACGGCCCTGGGCGTGGTGGCGGGCTGGGCGCTGCTGCAGCTGTTTCCGCAGCCGCTGGTGCAGTCGGTGATCGCGGTGGCCGCCGGCGTGGTGTTCTTCGCCACCCGCACCACGCGCTACCTGCTGGCCACCGCCTCGATGACGCTGCTGGTGCTGATGTGCTTCAACCAGGTGGGCGACAGCGGCGTGCTGCTGGTGCCGCGGCTGGTCGACACCGCCATCGGCAGCGTGATCGCCGGGCTGGCCGTGCTGCTGGTGCTGCCGCACTGGCAGGCGCGGCGCATCAACGAGCTGGCGGCCGCCGCGCTGCGCGGCCATGCGGGCTACCTGCGTCAGATCGTCGCGCAGTACCGCAGCGGCGCGCGCGACCACCTCGACTACCGGCTGGCCCGGCGCAACGACCACAACGCGGACGCGGCGCTGTCCACCGCGGTGTCGGACATGTTCCGCGAGCCCGGCTATGTGCGGCCGCGCGCGGGGGTGGCGCTGCGCTTTCTCATCCGGTCGCACACGCTGCTGAGCTATCTCTCGGCGCTGGGCGCCCACCGCGCGGCATTGCCCGACTCGGCGCAGATGGCGGTGCTGCGCACGGCGGCCGAAGGCGCGATCGCGGCGCTGGAAGCACTGGCGGCGGGCCTGGAACAAGGCGAAGTGGCCGCGCCGGCGGATGCGGCGGGCGAAGTCAGCGCACGCGCCGCGCTCGTGCAGGCCATTGCCGACGGCGCGGGCAGCGACCCGCAGGCGCGAACTTTTCACACCGAACTCGGTCTGATATGGCTGCAGATCGACGCCTTGCGCACCCACGCGAGCGAGTGGCTGCAGCCTCCAGGCAGCGACACCCCGACCGCGCCGGCCTGAGCGAACATTCCTGCAAATCGGTCGATTGAAAAAAGGTTGAATTCGCGCGCGACGGAAATCCGGTTGCGCGCCGGGTAAAATTAACCCTTATGTCCCGCTGGTTTACCGCCACTGTCCTTGCCTTCATGCTGTCCTGCTACGGCTTTGCCGTGCTCGCGCACAGCATGCTCGGTGGCGGGCATGCGCAGGTCGAGCAGACGGCGTCTACCGCGCCGACCTCAAACCAGGCTACCAAAATGCTCGCAGGCAGCGTCGCGCTGGCGGACGCATCCGACAGCAGCACGCACGCCAAGCTCGACACCGGCAACCCCGATGCCGACGCCGCATCGGACGATTCCCTTTCCGTCGACGAAGCCGGCTCCGAACATGCCGAGCTGGTCGACGCACGCAACGGCGCGCCCGCGCTGCTGCGCTTCACCGAACAGCCGCCCAAGCTGGGCCTGACCACCACCGTCGCGCCGTTCCTCGCGCGGCCCAAGCGCCCACCCCGGGCCGCTTCCTTCGTCGCCTAGGCCCTAGAAGCCTTCGCGACCGGGAGCCGCCACGGCTCCCGCCCCCGATCCGGGCCCTGCCGGCCATCCGGCCGCACCCGCATCCACACGACGACATCCCCCATTTCGGGCCGACTGCCATCTGAACGCGTCATTCCGTCCAGCCGGCGCCGGTCCACCTTCAAGGAATCATCACAATGAACAACAGCCCTACCGCCTTCAACCCCGCTTTCGAGGCGCCCATCGCCTCGGTGCAGGAACGCAACCGCGTGCTGCGCAACACCTACTGGCTGCTCGCGCTGTCGATGGTGCCCACCGTGCTGGGCGCCTGGATCGGCGTCTCGACCGGCTTCTCGCGCGCCATGTCGCCCGGCATCGGCCTGATGGTCTTCCTCGGCGGCGCCTTCGGCTTCATGTACGCCATCGAGAAAACCAAGGAATCGGCCGCCGGCGTTCCGGTGCTGCTGGCCTTCACCTTCTTCATGGGCCTGATGCTGTCGCGCCTGGTGGGCACCGTGCTCGGCCTGGCCAACGGCGCCAGCCTGGTGATGACGGCCTTTGCCGGCACCGGCGCGATCTTCTTCGGCATGGCCACGCTGTCGTCGGTCATCAAGCGCGACCTGTCGGCCATGGGCAAGTGGCTGTTCATCGGCGCCATCCTGCTGCTGGTGGCCGGCATTGCCAACTTCTTCATCCAGTCGAGCGCGCTGATGATGACGCTGTCGGTCGCGGCCATCGGCATCTTCTCGGCCTTCATCCTGCACGACCTGAAGCGCGTGAAGGACGGCCTGGAAACGAACTACATCTCCGCCACGCTGGGCGTGTACCTCAGCATCTACAACGTGTTCCAGTCGCTGCTGGCCCTGCTGGGCATCGCCGGCGGCCGCGACGAGTAATCCCCACAAAGGAATATTTCCATGCGCCTCACCACCAAGGGCCGCTTCGCGGTCACCGCGATGATCGACATCGCACTGCACGGCCGTTCGGGCCCCGTCACGCTGGCCTCGATCAGCCTGCGCCAGCGCGTGTCGCTGTCTTATCTGGAACTCTTGTTCGGCAAGCTGCGCCGCGCCGACCTGGTCGAGTCGACCCGCGGCCCGGGCGGCGGCTACTCGCTCAGCCGCAAGGCCACGGACATTTCGGTGGCCGACATCGTGCTGTCCATCGAAGAGCACGACACCGACGCCCGCCGGCGCGATGCCGCCGAGCCGGGCGACACCGGCCGCTGCCAGATCGACGACCTGTGGGCCACCGTGAACCTGCGCGCGGTCGAGTTCCTGAAATCGATCACGCTGCAAAGCCTGGTCGACGAGCAGAAGGCCAAGGGCGTGCAGGCCGCCACCCGGCCCGAGCCGCGCCGCGCCGCACCCGGCGCGCCGGCACGCAAACCCTTCATCGTCGACGCGCCGAACTCGGTGTTCGCACTGGGGCGGCGCCACCAGCAAGGCGCCAGCTAGGTTCGCCGGCGCTGCGCCGTCGTTCCAGCGACGACGGCCACGCGCCCGATTGCGTTTCCATGCCAGCCCATGCGGCCGGGCCGATCGCCACGTATCGACGTGGTGACCGGCCCGTGTCTGCATGGGCTTTTTCCGTTGCCGCTTTTTTCTGTTGCCGCGTTCTCGCGGCCCCTCGCCTCCAGATGGCCATGACCCCCAAGCTCCTGCTCCTTCCCGTCGCCCTCCTCGCGCTCGCCGCCTGCAACACCAGGCAAGCCCCGGACGCCGATACCGCACCGCCCGAAGTCGGCGTGGTCGCGCTGCACGCGAGCGACGTGCCGGTGCACACCGAGCTTTCCGGCCGCACCGCCGCGTTCCGCGTGTCGGAGGTGCGCCCGCAGGTGAACGGTATCGTGCGCAAGCGCCTGTTCGAGGAAGGCAGCACGGTGCGCGCGGGCCAGGTGCTGTACGAGATCGAGCCCGGCCCGTTCGAAGCCGCGCACGAGCAGGCACAGGCCGCGCTCGCCACCGCGCAGGCCGGCATCGCCAGCCTGCGCGGCAAGGCCGGGCGCTTCGGCGAACTGGTGAAGGCCAATGCCGTGAGCCACCAGGAACACGAAGAGGCGCAAGCCGCGCTGGTGCAGGCCGAGGCCGGCGTGAAGGCGGCGCAGGCGGCGGTGAAGGCGTCACGCATCAACCTCGGGTTCACGCGCATCGTCGCGCCCATCGCAGGGCGCATCGGCCGCTCCAGCGTGACCGAAGGCGCGCTGGTGGCGCCGGGCCAGGCCGTGGCGCTGGCGACCATCCAGCGCATCGACCCGATCTACGTCGACGTGGTGCAGTCCAGCCTGGAGCTCACGCGGCTCAAGCGCCGCGTGCTCGCGGGCGACATGGCACCCGCGAGCACGCGCGTCGGCCTGCGGCTGGAAGACGGCCTGCCCTACCCGCACGCGGGCACGCTGAAGTTCACCGAGGTGGGCGTGGACGCGGCGACCGGCTCGGTCACCCTGCGCGCGGAGTTTCCCAACCCGCAGGGCCTGCTGCTGCCCGGCATGTACGTGCGCGCGCAGGTCGAGGCCGGCGTGGAACGCCAGGCCGTGCTGGCGCCGCAGCGCGGCGTGGCGCGCAACGAGAAAGGCGAGCCGACCGCGCTGGTGGTGGGCGCGGGCGACAAGGTCGAGCTGCGCGCGCTCGAGGCGCGCAGCGTAGCGGGCGACCAGTGGGTCGTGACGCGCGGCCTGCGCGAAGGCGACCGGCTCGTGGTCGACGGCCTGCAGCGCGCGCAGCCGGGCGAGAAGGTCAAGCCGGTGCTGGTGCCCACGCCCACACCGGTACCCACCCCCACGCCAAACGCATCCGCAGACTGAGACTCCAGTGATCGCCAACTTCTTCATCCAGCGGCCCGTCTTCGCCTGGGTCATCGCCATCCTCATCATGCTGGCCGGCGGCGTGGCCATTCGCACGCTGCCGGTGTCGCAGTACCCGGACATCGCGCCGCCCACCGTCGTCGTTTCCGCCAACTACCCGGGCGCCTCGGCGCAGGCGGTGGAAACCAGCGTCACGCAGCTGCTGGAGCAGCAGCTCAAGGGCATCGACGGGCTGATGTACTTCAAGTCGACCAGCAGCTCGGCGGGCTATGCCGAGATCAGCGTCACCTTCCGCCAGGGCGTGGACCCCGACACGGCCCAGGTGCAGGTGCAGAACAAGGTCGCGCAGGCCGCGAGCCGGCTGCCGCAGGCGGTGCAGCAGCAGGGCGTGACGGTGGCCAAGTCGCAGAACAACTTCCTGCTGATCGTGGCGCTGTACGACCAGACCGACCGCCGCACCGACACCGACGTGGCCGACTGGATGGCCAGCAACCTGCGCGACCCGGTGAGCCGGGTCGACGGCGTGGGCTCGGTGCAGGCCTTCGGCGCGGCGTATGCCATGCGCATCTGGCTCGACCCGCACCGCCTGGCCGGCTACCAGTTGATGCCCTCGGACGTCAGCGCCGCCGTCACCGCGCAGAACGCGCAGGTGTCGGTCGGAGAAATCGGCGCGCGGCCCTCGTCCGCGACGCAGCAGCTCAACGCCACCGTCACCGCGATGTCGCGGCTGCAGACGCCCGCGCAGTTCCGCGACATCGTGCTGAAGACGCAGGCCGACGGCGCCGTGGTGCGCCTGGGCGACGTGGCGCGCGTGGAAATGGGCAGCGAGTCTTACGCCGAGAGCACGCGGCTGAACGGCCACCCCGCGGCGGGCGCGGCGATCATGCTGGCGCCGGGCGCCAATGCGCTGACCACCGCCAACGCGGTGAAGGCGCGCATCGCCGAGATGGAACCTTCGCTGCCGGCCGGCCTGCGCGTGGCCTACGCGGAAGACACCACGCGCTTCGTGAAGATCTCCATCCGCTCGGTCGTCAAGACGCTGCTGGAGGCCATCGCGCTGGTGGTGGTCGTGATGTTTCTCTTTCTGCAGAACTGGCGCGCGACCGTGATCCCGGCGCTCACGGTGCCCGTGGTGCTGCTGGGCACCTTCGGCGTGCTGGCGGCCTTCGGCTATTCGATCAACGTGCTCACGCTGTTCGCCATGGTGCTGGCCATCGGGCTGCTGGTGGACGACGCCATCGTGGTGGTGGAGAACGTCGAGCGCGTGATGCACGAGGAAGGCCTGGGGCCCAGGGAAGCGACGGTCAAGTCGATGCAGGAAATTACCGGCGCGCTGGTCGGCATCGCGGTGGTGGTGTCGGCGGTGTTCCTGCCGATGACTTTCTTCGGCGGCTCGGTGGGCGTGATCTACCGGCAGTTCTCGGTGACCATCATCGCGTCGATGGCGCTGTCGGTGGTGGTGGCCATCGTGCTCATTCCGGCGCTGTGCGCGCGCTTCCTGAAGCCGGGCGTGCCGCCGCGCACGCGCGGGCTGCTGGGCGCCTTCAACCGCCGCTTCGACGCCGCGCAGGGCCGCTACGTGAGCTTGCTGGGGCGCATGCTGCGCAAGCCGCTGCGCTTCACCGCGCTCTACGCCGCCATCGTCGCGGGCATGGGCCTGCTCTACCTCGGGCTGCCCGGCGGCTTCCTGCCCGAGGAAGACCAGGGCAGCGTGATGGTGCAGGTCACGCTGCCGGCCGGCGCCACGCAGGGCCGCACCGACGCGGTGAACCTGGCCGTGGAAAAGCACTTTCTGCAAACCGAGCGCGACACCACCGACACCATCTTCACGCTCTCGGGCTGGAGCTACGCCGGCTCGGGGCAGCACACGGGCATGGCCTTCGTCTCGCTGAAGGACTGGTCCGAGCGCAAGGGCGCGGGCCAGAGCGCGCACGCCATCGTCGAGCGCGCAAGCAAGGCGTTGTCCAGGCAGCAGCGCGACGCCGAGGTCTACGGCATGGTGCCACCGCCCATCGAGGGGCTGGGCCAGTCCAACGGCTTCGAGTTCTGGCTGCAGGACACCTCCGGCATGGGGCCCGAGCGGCTGGTGCAGGCGCGCCAGGCGCTGGTGCGCGACGCCGCCAGGGACAAGCGCCTGCAGTCCGTGCGCGCCAACGCGATTGCCGACACGCCGCAGCTGCAGGTGGACATCGACCAGGTCAAGGCCTCCGCGCTGCGGCTGTCGCTGGACGACGTGAACACCACGCTGGGCATCGCCTGGGGCGGCAGCTACGTGAACGACTTCATCGACCGCGGCCGCGTGAAGCGCGTGTACGTGCAGGCCGACGCGCCCTACCGCTCGGCGCCCGAGGACATGGGGCAGTGGTCGGTGCGCGGCAGCACCGGCGCGATGACGCCGTTCTCGGCTTTCGCGACCACGCGCTGGGCGCAGGGCGCTTCGCAGCTCGAGCGCTACAACGGCCTGCCGGCGGTGCAGATCCAGGGCGCGGCCGCGCAGGGCACCAGCTCGGGCACGGCGATGGCGTCGGTCGAGGCCATCGCGAAGAAGCAGGCCGGCACCGGCCAAGCGTGGAGCGGGCTGTCTTACCAGGAGCGCCTGTCGGGCGGGCAGGCGCCGCTGCTGTTCGCGCTGTCGATCCTGGTGGTGTTCCTGTGCCTGGCTGCGCTGTACGAGAGCTGGTCGGTGCCGTTCTCGGTGATGCTGGTGATTCCGCTGGGCGTGCTGGGCGCGGTGATTGCGGCGTCGCTGCGCGGGCTGTCGAACGACATCTACTTCCAGGTCGGCCTGCTCGCGACCATCGGCCTGTCGGCGAAGAACGCGATCCTGATCATCGAGTTCGCCGAGGCCGCGCTGCGCCGCGGCGTGCCGCTGCTCGAGGCGGTGGCCGAAGGCGCGCGCCTGCGGCTGCGACCCATCCTGATGACCTCGCTCGCCTTCCTGGCCGGCGTGGTGCCGCTGGCGCTGGCCACGGGGGCGGGCTCGGCCAGCCAGATGGCCATCGGCACCGGCGTGTTCGGCGGGGTGCTGGCGGCGACGGCGCTGGGGATATTCTTCGTGCCGCTGTTCTACCTGGGGGTGAAGCGGATGGCGGGCCGGTGGGGCCGGCAACCGCCGGCGGCGCGGCAGCTCGACGCCTGACGGCGCGGGGCCTTGCGCTCAGCGCGGAGCCCCGTTGAATGCCAGCGCGAGCCCACCGAGCGTCAGCGCGATCCCGCTCAGGCCCGCGACAGAAGCGCAGACGGCAAGCCCCGCCAAGCCACGCGGCCGGTACGCCAGCAGCAGCGCGACCGACAACGCGCCGGCCGACAGAAAGCCAAGCCACGCGACAACGCCCACGCTCGCGCCCCATGCCGCCACGCAGCGCGCGATGGCGGCGGCCAGCAGCGCGACGCCGGCCACGCGCAGCAGCCACCGCGCGCGCACCGGCACATCGCGCTGGTTCGTCAGTTGTTCGTGGTGCCGGTCCATGGCGAAGCTGAGGCAGGCCATGCCCGCGAGCGCCAGCGCCAGGGCGATCAACGATGCATGCGCCGTCGTCATGTCGCAGCCTTTCGCAGATGGCGCCACCCACCGATGGCGGCGAGCCCGAAGGCCACCGCGCCCATTTCCACGCCGGCGCTTTCCCAGTCGCCGCGCAGCCACTGCGCCAGCAGGTGGTCGCCCGTGGTCAGCAGGTTGAGCGCCGGCAGCAGCAGGCACAGCGCAGCCAGCGCCGCGAGTTGCTCGCGCCAGGCCCGCGCGGGCTGGCGAACGAAGGCGTGCAGCAACGCCACCGCCCACAGCGCGAAGAACACCTGCAGTTCGCGGTCGGCACGATGCGCCAGCCCCACCGGCAACAGCCGGTTGGCCCACAGGTAGCCGACGCAGGCCAGGGCCAGTCCGGCGATGGCCGCGACGTTCAGCGCCTCCACCAGCCGATAGACCCGCGCGGTCTCGCCGCCGAATTCGCCCAGGTGCCTGTGCCGCCGCTTCACCATGAACAGCACCGCGCCGCTGCCCATCATGGCGGTGCCCGCGAGCCCGCACAAGAAGTACAGCCACTTCATGCCCCAGCCGCCGAAGCTCACCATGTGCAGCCCGCCCATGGCCGACTGCGCGAGCAGCACGCTGCCGCCATCGGCCTCGCCCGGCAGGCGCACGCGCTGCACCTCGCGGGTGGCGGCCGAGAACATGGCCATGCCGGTGGTGGCGCTGAGGCGGCGCAGCGCCTCGTCCTCCCCGTTCCAGCCGTAGACGCCCATGCGCGCGCCCGCGTCGCCCGGGTGGTCGATGACCACGGCGCGCACCGGCTGGCCCATCAGCTGCTGGCCGCGCGCGGCGAAGGCCTCGAGCGCGAGCGCGGGCATGGGCATGGCGCGGCCGGTGCGCTCGGGCTTGCCGCCATCGCCCAGTTCCGACGCGAACCGCGCCTGCGCCGCGTTGCCCGCGCCGTAGTGCAGCAACTTGCCGGCGGGCATGAAGGTGGTGCCCGAGATGACGAGGCCGGTGTAGGCGATCATGAATTGGAAAGGCAGCGTCAGCACCGCCACCGCGTTGTGCGCATCGAGCCAGCTGCGCTGGCCCTTCTTCGGCCGGAAGGTGAAGAAGTCCTTGAAGATGCGCTTGTGCGTGATCACGCCCGACACCAGCGCCACCAGCATCGCCATCGCGGCGATGCCCACGATCCACAGGCCGACGGTGCCGGCGTGCAGCTCGTAGTGAAAGTCGACGAAGTGGTGGCCGCCCAGCGTGGCGCGCGCTGCCTGGCCGGGCTTCTGCGCCACCGGCCGGCCGTCGGCCGGATCGAGCTCCGCCGACGCGTACTGGTTGTCGGCGTCGAACCAGTACACCTTGAGCTCGCCGCCGCCCTTCGCGTCGGAGGGCCACAGCTCCCACATGCGCGCGGTGGGATGGTGCTCGGCCATGTAGGCCATGCCCCAGGCCAGGCGCTGCGCGCGGTCGGCGGTGGGCGCGTTCGCCGACGCAGATTGCGCGGCGGCTTCCTCGGCATGGTGCTCGGGCGTCATCCAGTGCGTGATCGGCTCGTCGAACACCGCCAGCGTGCCGGTGAGGAACACCGCGAACAGCAGCCACGAAAACCACAGGCCGCACCAGGTGTGCAGCCAGGCCTGCGCCTGGCGAAAGCCGCCCTCCGTCCTGGTCGCCATCAGGCGCCCATCCCGCCCAGTGCCCCGCCCAGTGCCCAGCCGAGGCCGCCGAGCACCAGGGCCGGCAGCAGCAACCCCAGCCACACGCGCAGCAGCGGCACGGGCGAGAACGCCCAGATCACCGCCGCAGCGTAGGCCACGAAGCTCCATTGCATGCCCCCGACCACCGCCTCGGCGCGGCCGGCCGGCAGCACGGCCGCAAGAAAAACGGCCACAGACGCGGCCAGCGCATAGCCGCCAAGCACGGCGGCCGCGATGCGGGACAGGCGAAGCAGGCCCGGGGACAAGGAGGAGGAGTTCATCGTGCGCAAAAAAATGGGGCGCAAGAAAACGCGCCCCCTTCCCTGCATGACAAACGAGATCGCAAAAAGGGTCAGGCCGGGCGCCATAAACCGCCCGTTGCGACCGCCTTTTTTGTCAGAACTTGTAGCTCAGCGTGGCCACCGCGTTGCGCGGCGTGCCGAAGAAGGCCTGGCCGTCGATGTTGCTGTAGTACTTCTTGTTGAAGAGGTTTTCGATGTTCAGCTGCAGGGACAGCTTCGGCGAGAACGCGTAGCGCGCCATCAGGCTCACGACGGCGAAGGAGCCCTGCTGGTAGCGCAGGTCGACGTCGCCCACGGTGTACGGCGAGTACATGCGGTTCTGCCAGTTGACGCCGCCGCCCACGGTGAGCCGCTGCCAGCTGCCCGGCAGGCGGTAGGTGGTGAACAGCGTGGCCTGCGTGGTCGGCATGGTGGGGTTGATGCGCACGCCGTCGCCGTCGCGCCCCAGGGTGCGCGAGATGCCCGCGCTCAGTTGCCAGCCGGGCGCCAACTCGCCCGAGGCCTGCAGCTCGATGCCCTTGCTGACCACGCCGCGCGCGCCGTGGTAGGCGCCGTCGGTGGAGTTGGGCACCAGCCGCGTGCCGTCGCGCTGCGCCACGTTCTCCTGCTCGGCGCGGTACAGCGCCACCGAGGTGTTGAGCTTGCCGCCCAGGTGCTCGCCCTTCACGCCCACCTCGTAGCTCTTGCCGGTGACGGGGTCGAGGTAGTTGCCGCTGGCGTCGCGGTAGTTCTGCGGCTGGAAGATGTCGGTGTAGCTCGCGTACACCGAGTAGCTCTCGCTCAGGTCGTACACCAGCCCGGCGTAGGGCGTGAACACGTCGTGGCGGCGCGTGGCGCTGTCGTCGGCGGTCTGGCGGTTGGAGCGCCAGCTGTTCTGCCGGCCGCCCACGATGAGCTTGAGCGAGTCGGCCAGCGACAGCCGCGCCGCGCCGTAGTAGCCGGCCTGCCGCGTCTTGGTGACGGCCGAGACGTTCAGCGCGCCCCAGGTCGGCTCGGGGTACGCGCCGTTCCATTCGTAGAAGTTGCCCGTGGAAGGCAGCGCGCTGGTGCGCGGGTGGTTGGCCTCCGCGTAGCGCGACTGGCTGTTGGTCATGCCCACCACCAGCTCGTGCTTGCGGCCCAGCAGCTCGAAGGGGCCGGTGGCCTGCAGGTCGAGGCTGTTCTGGCGGAAGGCGTGCTCGAAGTAGCCGGGCAGCGAGCCCAGCCCGGTGCCGGTGAGCCGGTCGAGGTCGCCGTACAGGTACAACAGCTTGGCGTTCTGCTTGCTCTCGCGGTGCGAGGCGTTGACCTTGAGCTTCCAACCGTTGTCGAAGCGCTGCGTGAGGTTGGCAAAGCCCGTGGTGGTGGTCGTGTCCCAATGCGTCCAGGGCGTGCCGATGGTCTTGGAACTGTCCCAGCGCGTGGGGGTGCCGTCGCTGAAGGTCAGCGGCAGGCCGCCCCAGGTCGACGAGGTGGGCCGGTTGGCCTGCGAGTCGATGCCCACGCTCAGCGTGGTGTCGGGCGTGAGGTCGGCGTCGACCACGCCGTACAGCACGTGCCTGCGGCCGTGGTACATGTCGATGAAGGAGTCCTTGTCCTCCGTCATGCCGATGACGCGCGCGCGCACGCGGCCGTCTTCGCTCAGCGGGGCCTGCAGGTCGACGGTGGCGCGGCGCAGGTTCCACGAGCCCAGCGCCAGCGAGGCGCTGCCCGCGAACACCTTGCTGTCGGCGTGCTTGCGCACCAGGTTGACCGAGGCCGAGGGGTTGCCCGCGCCGGTCATCAGCCCGGTGGAGCCGCGCACCACCTCGATGCGGTCGTACAGCACCGGATCGTTGTTGGAGGCGCCGAAGAAGTCGGTGGTCACCGTGGTGGGCACGCCGTCGTACTGGTAGTTGTCCACGTAGAAGCCGCGCGAATACAGGTCGGTGCGGTCGCTGTCGGAGCTCACGGCGAACACGCCGGGCACGCTCTTCATGGCCTGGCCGAGCGACAGCAGGTTCTGGTCGTCGATCTGCTGGCGCGTGAGCACGGTGACCGACTGCGGCGTGTCGCGCAGCGACAGCGACAACCCGGTGGCCGCCGCCGTGGCGGGCGTGGTGTACGAGCCGGTGCCCTCGGTGGTGCCGCTGCGGTCGGCATCGGCCACCACGGTGACGGGCAGCAGCGTGTCGACGCCGGGTGGCGTGCCGGCTTGAGCACCTGCTTGCGCGCCGGGCTCGCGCCGGCTCAGCGTGTAGTTGCCGTCGGTGCGCGCCACCACCTGCAGGCCGCTGCCGGCGAGCAGGCGCTCGACGACTTCGCGCGCCGTGTAGCGGCCCGAGACGGCCGGGCTGCTGCGCCCTTGCGTCAGCGCGGGGTCGAACGACAGCGCGATGCCGCTGCCGACGGCGAAGCTCGCGAGCGTGCGGCCCAGCGGGCCGGCGGGAATGTCGTAGGCCTTGGCGGTGGGGGCGTCCAGCGACACCGCGTCAGCGGCGAAGGCAGGCAGCGCGGTGCCGGCCATGCCGACCGCACCGCCCAGGGCGAGCACCATCAAGGCATGGCGAAGGGCGGTGTTCAGGCGGCGCTCTGCGGGCGGGCGCAAGGCGGTCGGACGGGATGCGGACATTGGAAACGGGCCTTTCGGTTGGGCAAGGGTGAGGTCTTCACCTTCCTTGCCAGCCGAGACGAAAAAAAGTCTCACCCGTCGGTCGAAATATTTTTGGTGGTGCGCGATGCGGTACGTGATGCGGTACGTGATGCGGCGCCCGTTGCAGCGCCCGTGACCGCATCGGTCTCCACCCGCGGCACCAGCGTGACCCAGTAGCCGCGCAGCCGCGTCACCGCATCCACCGGGTAGGTCGACACCAGCATCTGCAGCACGCGGTCGGTGTCGTCGATGGGGAAGGCGCCCGAGATGCGCAGGTTGGCCACGGCCGCGTCGCACTGCAGCGCACCGGACCGGTAGCGCGACAGCTCGGCCGCAAAGTCGGCCAGCCGCATGCCGTCGGCCAGCAGCATGCCTTGCGCCCAGGCCACGCCGGCTTCGTCGGCGGGGGTGGCGGCGTCGATGGCGTCGGCCCTGAAGCGCGCCTGCTGGCCGGCGGGAAGCACGCGCGACGCGGCCCCGCGTGGCGCGATGCGCACCGCGCCTTCGAACACCGCGATGTGCGTGGCGCCGTCTTCCTTGCGCACGCTGAAGCGCGTGCCCAGCGCCTGCGCCGTGCCGCTGCCCGTCGCCACGCGAAACGGGCGATGCGCGGCGGCGGTGTCGGGCGCGGTGGTGACCAGGATTTCGCCCGCGTGCAGCACCACAAGGCGCTGCGCCGCGTCGAAGCGCACGTCGACCGCGCTCGCGGTGTTCAGCACCAGGCGGGTGCCGTCGGCCAGGCGCAGTTCGCGGCGCTCGCCGGTGGCGGTGCGGTGCTCGGCCGTCCAGCCGCGCTCGCTGGCCAGTTGCCAACCCAGCCAGCCGGCGGGAACGGCAGCGAGCAAGGCGGCGAGCCGGCCGATGGCCGCGCGGCGCCCACCAGCGCCAATGCCAGTGCCCGTGCCAGCGGGCCGCGCGAGCGACGGCATGGCCAACGCCGACGGCAGGCCGCCAAACTTGTTCATCAGCAACTCGGCGCGCGCCCAGGCACGCGCGTGGTCGGGGTGGCTCTGGCGCCAGCGCTCGCAGGCGCGGCGGTCGGCGTCGGTGGCGGCGCTGTCGTGCAGGCGCATGAGCCACTCGGCGGCCTCGTCGAGAACGTGCGGCGCAATCGGTGCAAGCGGCGCAGGCGACTGGGGCGCTGGCGGCGCGTGATGCACGGGCGCGTCGAAGGCCGCGGACTTGCCCGCGCTCATTCCATCACCGCCAGGCAGCCGCGAAAGCCCTGCTGCATGTAGCGCTTGACGCTCGCCAGGGACACGCCGAGCTCGCGCGCGATGTCCTCGTATTTCATGCCCTCGATCTGCGACAGCAGGAAGGCGCGGCGCGCCAGCGGCTTCAGCGCGTCGAGCATGGCGTCGATCTCGTGCAGCGTCTGCAGGATGAGCAGGCGCTGCTCGGGCGACGGCGCCTCGGGCTCGGGCATGACGGCCAGCGCCTCGAGGTAGGCGCGCTCCAGCGCCTGGCGCTGGTACCAGTTCACCAGGATGTTCTTCGCCACGCTCGTGAGGTAGGCGCGCGGCTGCGCGATGACCTCGGGGTTGCGCGCGGTGAGCAGGCGCGCGAAGGTGTCTTGCGCGAGGTCGGCCGCGTCGAAAGAGTTGCCGAGCTTCTTGCGCAACCACGACTGGAGCCAGCCGTGGTGGTCGCTATAGAGGGTGTGGACTTGCTGGAAGGCGGCTTCGGCGGACATCGTTCGGCAAGGGGCGAGCGGCGCGGCGGCCGGGCTGCCGCTCACAAATAAGAATTATTCTCATTGTAGACAAAAGTTGTCCGGCCTCCCCTGCCCTTCCACCGTCCGACGCCCTCGCCCGCTCAGAGCTTCGGCGTGTACTTCACCGTGAACATCACGTTGCGCGGGTCGCCGTAGTTGTTGTTGCCGTTGGTCTCGTTGAACGCCGGAATGTAGTAACGCTTGTCGAAGACGTTGTTGATGTTCACCGCCAGGCTCACCTCCGGCGTGGCCTGGTACGCGAGCCGCGCGCTCCACACCGTGAAGCCCGGCACCTTGAACGAGCGGTCGTAGCCCAGCGTGCCGGTCTGCACCGTGAAGCCGCCGCCCACGCTGAGCTTGCTCCACGCGCCCGGCAGCTGGTAGCTGCTCCAGACGCGCAGCATGTGCTTGGGCGTCCACTGGCTGAACACCTGGCCCTGGTTGTCCGGGTCTTCCAGGAACTTGGTGGTGTTGTAGGTGTAGCCGGCCGTGAGCTGCAGGCGCGGCGCGATCTCGCCGCTCACCTCGGCCTCGAAGCCTTCGCTGCGCACCTTGCCCGACGACTTGTAGCAATACCAGTCGTCGCAGGCGTAGCCGCTGTCGTAGTCGGTCACGGCGCGGTTGCGGTGGTCGTAGCGGAACAGGGCCAGCGAGGTGTTCAGCCGGCCGTCCATCAGCTCGCCCTTCAGGCCCAGCTCGTAGTTGCGCCCGGTGATGGGCTTCAGCGGCTCGCCGCCCTTGGCCAGTTCGGTTTGCGTCTCGAACACCTCGGTGACGCTGCCGTAGGCCGACCACTGCTTGTTTAGCGCATACACCAGGCCCACGTACGGCGTGATCTTGCCGTTGGTGGTGACGGTGCTGCGGGTGTTGCGCGTGTTGTCCGCGTAGAGGTAGTCGTACCAACTCGCGCGCGCCCCGACGATGGCCGTGAGCGGCTCCGCCAGCCTGGCGCGCCAGGTGCCGTACACGCCCGACTGGCTGATGTCGTAGTAGGTGAAGCTCTTGGTTCCGCCGGCCGCGATGATGGTCTGGTAGCTCTGCGCCGGGCGGTCGTGGTCGATGGCGAAGATGTTGCCGCCGTTGCTGAAGCGGCGCCCGAAGCGGTCGCTCGAGGTGAACTTGGCGTAGTTCGCGCCCACGGTCACGTCGTGCTCCATCGACAGCGCATTGAAGCGCCCGCGCAGGTACACGTCGAGCCCCGACTTCTTCGAGTCGAAGAGGTTGTCCCAGTCGGCGAAGCTCAGGCCGCTGCCGTCGGGCTGCACGTCGCCGTGCATGCGCTGGTGCTGCGAGGTGTTCTTCTCGTTCATGCCCAGCACCGAGGCCTTGAGCTTCCAGTTGTCGTTGAAGCGGTGCTCCAGGTCGGCGTACACCGTGGTCTGGTCGAGCGAGTGGCTGTTCCACAGGGCGCCGGTGTACACCGAGCGCGGCAGGCCGATGTCGGTGCCGTCCGGAAAGCGCGGAAAGCCGCGCAGCATCGGCCGGCCGCGGCCCTGCTGGTCGCTGATGCCGAAGCCCACCGTGGTGTCGGGCGACACGTCGTAGTCGATGGCCGCGTACAGCGAGCGCGTGTTGCCCCACACGAAGTCGGTGAACGAGTGGCTGCGGTCTTCGTCGATCACCACGCGCCCGCGCAGCGTACCTTCGGCGTTGAGCGGGCCGCCCGCGTCGAGTTGTGCACCGTAGTGGTCCCACGAGCCGACCTTGCCGGTGAGCGAGAGCGTCTTCTCGGCCTGGCCGCGCTTGCGCACCAGGTTCACCGCGCCGCCCGGGCTGCCCGTGCCCTGCAGCAGGCCGGCGGCGCCGCGCAGCACCTCGATCCGGTCGTAGAAGGCCAGGCCCTCGGTGGCCCAGTTGCCCAGCGAGTACCAGTTGCGCGGCACCGGCACGCCGTCGTACTGCCAGGCGTCGATCTGGAAGCCGCGCGACGACAGCACCGTGCCCGGCCCCACGCCCTTCACGCCCACCAGCCCGGTGACGGCGTTGGCCGCGTCGCGCAGGTCGATCAGGCCCTGGTCGTCCAGGCGCTGGCGCGTGACCACGCTGACCGACTGCGGAATGTCCTTCAACGCCTGCTCGCCCTTGCCCAGCGTGACGGCGCGCGCGGTGTACGAGCGCGTGCCTTCGGTGGTGGCGCTGCGCTCGGCCTCGGCCACCACGGTGACGGGCGCCAGCGTGGTGTTGCTGGCGCCGACATCGCCACCACCACCGCCCACGGTGGAAGGGCGCAGTGCATACGAGCCGCCCGCGCCACCCGCCGCCTCCAGGCCCGAGCCCGCCAGCAGGCGCGCGAAACCTTCGCGCACCGCATGGCTGCCCTGCAGGCCGGGCGACCTGCGGTTCTGCACCAGGGCCGACGGCATGGTGATGCTCACGCCCGCCGCGGCGGCGAAGCTGGAGAGCGCTTCGTCCAGCGGGCCGGGCGCGATGTTGTATGGCTTGCGCGCATCGGCTTGCGCGGCCGATGCATCCGCCGGCGCTGCCTGCGCAGCTGCATGGCCCGCGGCGCAGGCCATGGCCAGCAGCGCGCCGTGCACCGCGCGCGAGAGGTGGGAAGGAAAGGGAAGCGGTCGGCGACGGGCCATGAAGTGTTCTCTCGCAAAGAAGGTGAAGTTGCTGTTCCTCAAGGCTTCACACGCGAGAAAACGAAAAGGGACACGACAGCGCAAAAAAATTTCGACGCCCGCCTACAACGCAACGCAGCGCAGCGCTTCAGCCGCCGGGCGCCACCACCGTCACCCAGTAGCGGGTCCTGAAGAGCACGTCCACCGGCAAGGCCTGCGGCAGGCTGTCGAGCACGGGGCCGGTGTCGTCGAGCTGGAACACGCCCGACACGCGCAGCCCGGCCACCGCCGGGTCGCAGCGCAACACGCCCGGGCGGTAGCGGCCCAGCTCGGCAAGAAAGTCGTGCAGCCGCATGTTCTTCGCGCGCAGCACGCCGCGCGACCAGTCGTCGGCCTCGGGCCCGACCGGCTCGACCACGCCGACCGCGCTGGCGGAGAAGCCCGCCTGCTCGCCGGCGCGCAGCACCACGGCCACGCCGCGCGCGTCGCCGGGCCGCACCTCGACCGCGCCTTCGAGCACCGCGACATGGCTGCGCTTGTCTTCGTGCTGGCGCACCACGAAGCGCGTGCCCAGGGCGCGCAGCCGGCCCTGCGCGGTCTCGACCACGAACGGGCGGTAGGCCGGGTCGCCGGAGGCCACGCTGTCGGGCGCGGTGTCGACCAGGATCTCGCCCGCGCGCAGGCGCACCAGGCGCAGGGCGTCGTCGTAGGCCACGTCGATGGCCGTCGCGGTGTTCAGCCGGATGCGCGTGCCGTCCGGCAGGCGCACTTCGCGGCGCTCGCCAGTGGCGGTGCGGTGGTCGGCCAGCCATTCGCGCGCGGGCGAGGCACGCCACGCGAGCCAGCCCGCGGGCGCCGCGGTGAGCAGCACGGCCAGCGCCTTGACGGCGGTGCGGCGGTCAGCGCGCGTGGTGCGGCTGTCAGAGCGAACTGTTCGCCCCAGTGCCGGCATCGCGAGCCCGCCCGGCAGCATGCCGAACTTGCGGCTCACCTGCTCGGCGCGCTGCCACGCGGCCTCGTGCGACGGGTCGGCCTCGCGCCACCGCGTCCAGCGCGAGTGCTCGGCCGGCGTGGCCTCGCCCGACTGCATCAGGAAGAACCACTGCGCCGCCTGCAGGGCGACGTCCTTGTCCACCGCGGCGCTCATTCCACCAGCAGGATGCAGCGCGCCATCGCCTCGGCCATGTAGCGCTTCACCGTGCGTTCGCTGACCGACAGCTTCAGCGCGATCTCGGCATAGCCCAGCCCTTCGAGCTGCGCCATCAGGAAGGCCTGGCGCACCGGCGGCGCCAGGCCGTCGAGCATGGCGTCGATTTCCTGCAGCGTCTCGAGGATGAGCGCCTGCTGCTCCGGCGACGGTGCCAGCGGCTCGGGCATGGCGCCCAGCGCGTCGAGGTAGGCCTGCTCCAGCGAGCGCCGGCGGTACAGGTTGGCCAGCAGCCGCTTGGCGACCACCGTGAGGTAGGCGCGCGGCTCGCTCAACTGCCAGTCGCCCTGCTTCTCCGGCGTGTGGTCGGGCGCGGCCAGGATGCGCACGAAGGTGTCCTGCGCCAGGTCGACCGCGTCGAAGGCGTTGCCGAGCTTCTTGCGCAGCCAGCCCTGCAGCCAGCCGTGGTGGTCGCTGTAGAGCGCGTGGATGTGCGGATGGTGAAGGGCGGAATCGGCGGCCATTGGCAAACGGGTCGGGCGGATCGAACGGGTCGGCGGGGTCGGCCGGATCGCCGGCCACTACAAATAAGAACTGTTCTCATTTTAGAGGCATGAAACAAGCGGGCCCGGGCACGCGCTTCGCTAGCATTCGACGACCCTTCCGGACTCCTTCGACGAAAGACTTCTTCCATGCCAGACACATCGGTCCCGTCCCTTCCACCCACCCGCACCCTGGCCCTCGGCAACCTGCGCATCGCCGTGCGCGAAAGCGCGGGCCAGGGCCCCGCCGTCTTGCTGGTGCACGGCAACTCGTCGTCCTCGCGCGTCTGGCAGCGCACGCTCGATGGCGCGCTCGGCCGCAAGTACCGCATCGTCGCCATCGACCTGCCCGGCCACGGCCAGTCGAGCGACGCGCCCGAGGCCGAGCGCGCCACCACCTACAGCATCCCCGGCTACGCCGAGGTGATCCGCCAGGTGGTCGAGCAGCTGTCGCTGCAGCGCGCGGTGGTCGTCGGCTGGAGCCTCGGCGGCCACGCCGCGCTCGAGGCCAGCCCCGAGCTGCCGCAGGCCGCGGGCTTCATGATCTTCGGCACGCCGCCGCTGCCCTACCCGCTGCCGGCCGACCTGCAGGGCGCCTTCCTCAAGCTCGGCCTCGGCTTCGAGAAAGACTGGAGCGAGGCGCAGGCCCGCGAGTACGTCGCCGACTTCCTGGTGCCCGGCGGCAGCGGCCCCGGCTTTCTGCTGGAAGACGCCGTGCGCACCGACGGCCACGCGCGTGCCGCGCTGGGCGCGAGCATCGGCACGCTCGGCTACCGCGACGAGCCCGGCATCGCCGCGACGATGACGCGCCCGCTGGCCGTGCTGCACGGCGCGCAGGAACAGATCGTCGGCCTGCCCTACCTGCAGGCGATGGCGCCGTCGATGCCCACGCTGTGGCGAAAGCAAGTGCAGGTGGTGAGCGATGCCGGCCACGCATTGCAATGGGAGCAGCAGGCGCGCTTCGAGCAGCTGCTCGACGCCTTCGTCACCGACTGCCAGCCGTGAGCGAAGACGCGAACGACGCCGCACCCGAGGCGATGCCGCTCATCGAATGGGGCGACTTCGCCAGGGTCGAGCTGCGCGTCGGCCGCGTGCTCTCGGCCGAGCCGCTGCCCAAGGCGCGCAAGCCCGCCTACGTGCTGCAGGTCGACTTCGGCGCGCTCGGCGTGAAGAAGTCGAGCGCACAGATCACCGACCTGTACCAGCCCGCGGAGCTGGTCGGCAAGCTGGTGGTGGCGGTGGTTAACTTTCCGAAGAAGCAGATCGGCTCGCTGATGTCCGAATGCCTGGTCACGGGCTTTCACGACGCGGACGGGCATGTGGCGCTGTGCGTGCCGGAGCGCGAGGTGCCGCTGGGCACGCGGCTGTTCTGAGCCTGCAGCGCAGAAGCTCCCTCGCTCAGTCGCTCAGTCGTTCTTCGTTCGCACGACGTGGCCCGGCTCGGGTCCCGTCTCCGGCGCGTTGCCCGTCATCATCGCGCCCAGCAGGGTCGACAGCACATCGCGCTGCGTGGTGTCGAACATGCGCAGCAGGTGCAGCTCCGCCGCCGCGTGCCTCGGCATCGCTTCGTCGGCCAGGCGGATGCCCTTGGCCGTGAGCTTGACCAGCACGCCGCGCCCGTCGTTCGGATCGATGGAGCGCTTGACCCAGCCCTCTTTCTCGAGCCGCTTGAGCAGGTTCGACAACCCGCCCGAGGTGAACAGCAACGTGCTCTGCAAGCGCGACGGAGACAGCCTGTAGGGCGCGCCCGCCACGCGCAAGGTGGCGAGCACCGCGTACTCCTGGTACTTCATGCCGAAGGGCTCCAGCACCTGGTTCAGCGTGCGCAGCACCACCTCTTCGAGCCGCAGCAGCCGCCCCACCACCGACTTGCCGCTGCTGTCGATGTCGGGCCGCTCGCGCTGCCATTGCTGGATGCCGCGCTCGACCAGGTCGGCGCCCTTTTCCGCCGGCGCTTCATCGAAGGGGACGACGACCTCCGCGGCGTCGTCGCCGCGCTTCGCATCGCCTTGGGGCGGACGTCGATTCGATGCTTCTTTCTTGTGCGGCATGACGTGATTTCCATCCAGGTTGATGCCCTTGCGCCGCCATTGTGGTGCAGCGCGGCGGCGCGGGTTGGTCCCTATCTTAAATGCCTTGCATTTATCTTTTGCGAAAGATAAAGTGAATTGCAACGCAGCTGACCAGCCCTTTGTCCCGGATCTTTTTGGGTTTTCCCCACAGGAGCTCTTCATGAAAACCATGTTCTCGCGCTGTCTCGTTTCCGGCTTCGCGGCCCTGCTTTTCTCGGGCGCCGCGCAGGCCGAAGAGCTGGTGGTCGGCATCTTCGGCGGCTCCTTCGCCGAAGACTCCAAGACCTGCCACATCGCGTCGTTCGAGAAGAAGACCGGGGCCAAGGTCGCGCTCAAGCTGGGCAGCTCCTCGCAGTTCGCGGCGTCCATTCGCGCGACCGGCGGCAAGTCGGACTTCGACGTGGTCTACATCGACAACTCGCTCGCCGCGCAACTGAAGAACGAGAAGCTGCTCGAAACCATCGACAAGGGCAAGCTCACGCACGCCGCCGAAGTCTCGCCCCGCGCGCTCGACAAGGACGGCCAGTACGTGGTGTTCATGACCGGTGCCACCGTCATCGTTTACGACACCAAGCAGATCAAGACACCGCCCACCTCCTGGGCCGACCTGGCCAAGCCCGAGTACGACGGCAAGCTCGCCATCGGCGACATCAGCGGCACCTCGGGCTCGCAGTTCCTCATGGCGCTCAACCGCATGAAGGGCGGCACGCTCGCGAACATGGACGCGGGCTTCGCGGCCATCAAGCCGATCGCCAAGTCGTCGGTCACGCTCTACACGCAGGCCGACCAGATCGTGTCGCTGTTCGAGCGCCAGGAAATCGCTGCGGCCGTGTGGTACCCCGACCGCGCCGGCTCGGCCATCGACAAGGGCCTGCCGCTGGCCATCGTGTACCCGAAGGAAGGCGCGGTCGGCATCCTGCCCGCGCTGGTGATACCCAAGGGCGCGAAGTCGCCGGCGCTCGCGCTGAAGTACATCGACGAGGTGCTGTCCAAGGAAGGCCAGACCTGCTTCGCCGAGCGCAAGTACGCGGGCCCGGTCAACACGCAGGTCATGCTGAGCGACAAGGCCGCGAAGATCGTTCCGTACAAGGCCACCTTCGACAACCTGTGGCTGCCAGAGCCCGAGGCGGTGGCGAAGTCGCTGCCCGACTGGACCAAGCGCTGGCAGCGCGAAGTGGCGCGCTGAGTCGCCACGGCACCCTCTTCCATCGCCCTCCACCGCCTTCCACCGCCACCGCTGCAGGACCGACCCACATGCCGGCACTCACGCTCGACCGCCTCGAGAAACGCTACCCCGGCACCGCGGGTTCCACCGGCCACGTCGCCGCGCAATCGGTCTCGCTCTCGGTGCACGACGGCGAGTTCATCTCCCTGCTGGGCCCCTCGGGCTGCGGCAAGACCACCGTGCTGCGCATGGTGGCGGGCCTGATCGAGCCGACCGGCGGGCGCATCCTGGTCGACGGGCGCGACATCACGGCGCTGCCCACCAACAAGCGCAACATCGGCCTGGTCTTCCAGTCGTACGCCTTGTTCCCGCACATGAGCGTGTTCGAGAACGTCGCCTTCGGCCTGCGCCGACAAGGCATCCAGGGCAGCGAGCTGAAGCAGCGCGTGGACCAGGCGCTGGCCAGCGTGCGCCTCTCCGCGCTCGGCGACCGCAGCCCCCGGCAGCTCTCAGGCGGCCAGCAGCAGCGCGTGGCGGTGGCGCGATCGATTGCACCGCGCCCCAGCATCCTGCTGTTCGACGAGCCGCTGTCCAACCTCGACGCCTCGCTGCGCGACGAGATGCAGATCGAGCTCAAGCGCCTGCAGCGCGAGGTGGGCATCACCACGCTGTTCGTCACGCACGACCAGGGCGAGGCCATGTCGATGTCCGACCGCGTGTGCGTGCTCGCGCACGGCGTGGTGCAGCAGTTCGACACGCCCGAGGCCATCTACCACCGCCCCGCCACCGGCTTCGTCGCGAGTTTCATCGGCCGGCCCAACCGCCTCGCGGGCCATGTGGTGCGCTCGCCCGAAGGCACGGCGGCGGTGCAGCTGAACGACGGGCCGGTGCTCGCGGCCACGGCGGCCGAAGGCATGGCGCAAGGCACGGCGGTCGACGTGGTGGTGCGTCAGGAAGACATCCGCTTCGCCGATGCGACAGCGGCGCATGGCCCCATGCTCTCCGGCCGCGTGGCCATGCGCTCCTTCGTCGGCTCGCGCGTGCAGTACCTGCTGGCCTTCGGCGCCACCGAGCTCATCGCCGAGGCGCTCACCAACGGCCCGCACGCCGGCCTGGCGGTCGACGCGCCGGTGCGCGTGTGCGTGGCGCCGCAGCACGTCTACGTGACCGCGGCCACCGACCGGGGCGCGGCATGACACCGCGCAACATCACCGGCACGCTGCTGGCCTCGCCGCTGCTGCTCGTGCTGCTGCTGGCCTTCGTGGCGCCGGTGCTGCTGATGGTGCCGCTGAGCCTGCACCCCTACGAGCCGGGCACCGGCATCTCCGCCGGCTGGACGCTGGCCAACTACACCAGCATCGTCACCGACGAGTACTACCGCGAAGTGGTGGTGCGCACGCTGGTGCTGGGCTTCGGCGTGACGGCCATCTGCCTGCTGCTGGGCTACCCGCTGGCGTACTACATCGCCAACGCGGGCCCGCGGATGCGGCTCACGCTCACCATGCTGGTCATCTTTCCGATGCTGCTGAACCTGGTGGTGCGCTCCTTCGGCTGGATCGCGCTGCTGGCCAACCGCGGGCTGGTGAACAACCTGCTGATGGACATCGGGCTGATCGAGCGGCCCATCAAGATGATGTTCAACCTGTTCGGCCTGCTGGTGGGCATGTCGCACATCTTCCTGCCGTTCATGGTGCTCATGCTGGTGCCGGCGATCCAGGCGATCTCCAAGGACGTGCAGGCCGCCGCGTACACGCTGGCCGCGAGCCGGCTGCGCGTGTTCTGGTCGATCACGCTGCCCATGAGCGCGCCGGGCATCCTGTCGGGCTCCATCCTGGTGTTCGTGCTGACCATCAGCGCGCTGGTCACGCCGCGCATGCTGGGCGGGCCCACCTACAAGGTGATGGCCACGCTGATCTACGACGACTTCCTGCAGACGCTCGACTGGCCCGCGGGCGCGGCCATGTCCTTCGCGCTCACCGCGCTCACGCTGGTGGTCATCGGCGTGTCGGGCCGCATGCTCAAGCGCTGGGGAGGCCACGCATGAGCCTCGAGAACAGAAAGCAGCCGCTGCTCGCGGCCACCGCCATCGCGGTGGTAGTGTTCCTGCAGGTGCCGGTGCTGGTGGTGGTGCTGGCGGCCTTCAGCAAGACGGCCTACCTCACCATTCCGCCCAAGGGCCTGACCTGGCACTGGTTCGACGTGGTGCTGCGCGACCCCGAGTACCTCGGCGCCGCCTGGACCAGCCTGTGGCTTGCCGCCGCCGCCACCGCCGCCGCGCTGGTGCTGGGGCTCGTCGCGGCCTACGCCATCCACCGGCGCATGGTGCCCGGCGCGGGAGCGCTCACCGCGCTGTTCATGGCGCCGCTGATCCTGCCTTCGGTGGTGCTCGGCGTGGCGCTGCTGCAGTACTACACGATGACCGGGCTGCGCGGCAACTCGCTGGGCCTGTGGCTGGCGCACGTGGTCATCACCGTGCCCTACGTGGTGCGCGCCAGCCTGGGCAGCCTGTCGGCCGTCGACGAGTCGCTGGAAGACGCGGCGCGCGTGCTGGGCGCCAGCGGCTTCACCAGCTTTCGGCTGGTCACGCTGCCACTGGTGAAGCCTGGGCTCGTCGCGGGCGGCCTCTTCGCCTTCATCACCTCGCTGGACAACGTGCCGGTGTCGGTGTTCCTGCTGTCCGCCAGCCAGACCACGCTGCCCGTGAAGATCTTCACGTCGGTCGAGCAGGGCGTGGACCCGAGCGTGGCCGCGGTGTCCACCCTGCTGATCGTGACCACCGGCGTGGTGCTGGTGCTTGCCGAGCGATGGACGGGTTTTCACAAGCACGTCTGAGCACCCTCCTCTTTCCCACCTCATTCGCCAAGGAGTTTTTCGATGCCGACCACGAGCAAAGGCTTTCCGCTCATGCTGACCTTCGACCTCGACGCGGAGACCATGTGGACCGGCCGCGACCCCGCCAACGCGCAGCGCCCCATCCTCATGTCGCAGGGCGCCTACGGCTGGAAGGTGGGCATGCCGCGCATCCTCGCGCTGCTGGCGCGCTACGGAATCAGCGCCACCTTCTTCATTCCCGGCGAAGTGGCCGACAAGCATCCCGACCTCGTGCGCGAGGTGGTCGACAAGGGCCACGAGGTGGCGCACCACAGCTACAGCCACCGCTGGATCGTCAACCTCAGCCCCGCCGAAGAGCGCGACGAAATGGACCGCGGCATGGAAGCGCTCACGCGCCTGGCCGGCACCCGACCGCGCGGCTGGCGCTCGCCGGCGGCGGAATTCAGCAGCATCACGCTCGACCTGATCAAGGAGTACGGCTTCGACTACTCCTCGAACTTCTTCGACGACGACTCGCCCTACCTGCTGCAGATCGGCGGCGAGCGCACCGACATCGTGGAGCTGCCCTTTCGCTGGGTGCTCGACGACGCGCCCTTCTTCCAGTACTCGATCACGCTGCCGGGCCGCACGCTGCAGGCACCTTCCACCGTGCTGGAGGCCTGGACCAGCGAGTTCGACATGCTCTACGCCGAAGACCGGATGATGATGGTCGGCATGCACCCGCAGATCATCGGCCAGCCCTCGCGGCTGAAGGTGCTCGAAGGGCTCATCGAGCATGCGCTGGCGCACTCGGGCGTGTGGATCGACCGCTGCGACCGCATCTCCGACGACATGCGCCCGCGGCTGAAGGCGGCGGTCGCGGCATGACCACGGCCATGCCCGCATCCATGAGGCTGCTGGTGAGCGGCGGCGCCAGCGGCATCGGCTTCGCGGTGGCACGGCTCGCGGTGGAACGCGGCGCTCGCGTGGTGCTGCTCGACCGCGACGCGCCGCGCCTGCAGGCCTGCATCGCCGAGCTGGGCGAACTCGGCGCGGCCGCCCTGCCGCTGGTGTGCGACGTGACCGATTCGCCCGCCGTGAAAGCCGCGGTGAACCACGCCGCCCAGTGGCTGGGCGGACTCGACGCGCTCGTCAACTCCGCCGGCGTCGATTCGCTCAAGCCGCTGGAGCAGACCGACGACGACGAATGGGCCCGCACGCTGGCCGTCAACCTCACGGGCCCCATGCTGATGTGCCGCGCCGCCATGCCGCACCTGCGCGCGGCCGGCGGCGGCAGCATCGTCAACATCGCCTCGGGCGCCGGCCTGCGGCCGTTGCCGAACCGCACCGCCTACTGCGCCACCAAGGCCGCGGTCATCATGTTCGGCAAGGCGCTGTCCATCGAGGCCGCGGCAGACGGCATCCGCGTGAACGCGGTGTGCCCCGGCGCCATCGACACGCCGCTGTTTCGCACCAGCTACGAGAACGACAGCGACCCCGCGGGCACGCTCGACCAGATCCGCCAACGGTACGCCCTGGGCCGCATCGCCGCGCCCGAGGAAGTGGCCGAGGCCGTGCTCTACCTGAGCGGCCCCGGCGCCAGCTACATCACCGGCACCGCGCTGGCGGTGGACGGCGGGCGCACCTTTCACTGAAAGGAGGCACAGCCATGGGCTTCGACCAACGCATCGCCGTCGTCACCGGCGGCGGCCAGGGCATCGGTGCCGCCACGGCGCTCGACCTGCTCGGCCAAGGGGCGCGCGTGGCCGTGCTCGACCTGGACTGCACCCCGCTCGCGCAGCAACTCGCCGCGCGGCCCGACGCCGCCGCGCGCTGCCTGTGCGTGGCGGGCGACTGCACCGATGCCGCCGTGGTCGCGGCCTTTTTCGACCGCGTGGAAAACGAGCTGGGCCCGGTCGACATCCTGTTCAACAACGTGGGCCAAAGCGCGCGCGAGCGCGGCGGCCTGTTCACCGAATCGAGCGAGGCCGTGTGGCGCTTCGTCATCGAGGTGTCGTTGATGACCACGCTGCGCGCGTCGCGCCGCATCGCGCCCGGCATGAAGGCGCGCGGCTTCGGCCGCATCGTGAACATGAGCACCGACGCGGCCTTTGCCGGCGACGTCGGGCTGGCCGACTACGCCGCCGCCAAGTTGGGCGTGGTGGGCTTCACGCGCTCGCTGGCGCGCGAGCTGGCGCCGCACGGCGTCACGGTGAACGCCGTGTGCCCCGGCGCCATCCGCACCCGCGCGCACGACGGGCTGCGCCCCGAGGTGCTCGCGAAGATCGTCGCCGACACGCCCGCGGGTTTCGTCGGCACGCCCGAAGACGTGGCCGCCGCCGTGCGCTTCCTGGCGAGCGACGAGGCGCGCTTCATCACCGGCCAGACGCTGCTGATCGACGGCGGGCGCTGGATGCTCTGAGCCTCACGGCTCCCCTCTTTCGAAGGACACGACCATGGACCTGATGGACCACAGCGCGCGCGACCTCGCCGCGCTGATCCGCACCCGGCAAGCCTCGCCCGTGGAGGCCGTGCGCGCGGCGCTGGCGCGCATCGAGACGCGCCGTGAACTCAACGCCTTCATCACCGTGACGGGCGAGCAGGCGCTGGCCGATGCGCGCCGCGCCGAAGCCGCGGTGATGGCCGGCGAGGCGCTGGGCCCGCTGCACGGCGTGCCCTATTCGGTGAAAGACCTCACGCTCACAGCCGGCGTGCGCACCACCATGGGCTCGGCCATCTACCAGGACTTCGTGCCGAAGGAAGACGCCGTGGCGGTAGCGCGCGCCAAGGCCGCCGGCGCCATCCTCATCGGCAAGACGACCACGCCCGAGTTCGGCCACAAGCAGGTGCCGACCGCGCCGCTGTTCGGGCGTACGCTGAACCCGATCGATGCGCGCTACACGCCCGGCGCGTCCAGCAGCGGCGCAGCCGTGGCGGTGGCGGCCGGCCTGGGCTCGCTCGCGCTGGGCACCGACGGCGGCGGCTCCATCCGCATTCCGGCCTCGTGCTGCGGCATCGTCGGGCTCAAGGCCACGCTGGGCGTGGTGCCCAACCTGCAGGCGCCCGACCTGTACTCGGCCAACTCCTTCACCGGCCCGATGGCACGCGACGTGGCGGACACGCAGCTGCTGTTCGACACGATCAAGGGCTTCGACGCGCGCGACCCCTACGGGCAGGTCACCTCGCTGCCGCGGCGTGCGTTGCCCCCGTCACTGCCCACATCGCTGCGCGGCCTGCGCGTGGCATGGCTGCCCACGGCGGGCAACCCCATCGACCCCGAGGTCGAGGCCGTGACCACCGCCGCCGTGCGCGCGATGGAGCGCGAAGGCGCGGTCGTGGAAACCGTGCTGCTGAACTTCGTCGCGCTGGAGCGCCACTTTCTGGTGGTGCTGCAGTCGATGCTGGCCGCGCGCGTGGGCGCGAACCTGGAACGCTTCGGCGACCGGCTCGACGCCACGCTGGTCGACGCCGTGCACAAGGGCCGCCGCCACAGCGCGGTCGACCTGCACGAGGCCACCTTCGCCAAGACGCGCTGCTTCGCCGAACTGCAGGCGCTGTTCGAGCGCTTCGACGTGCTGGTGTCGCCCACCGTGTCGGCACCGCCGCTGCCCATCGACATGGACGTGAGCGGCGAAATCGAAATCGCCGGCAAGCCGGCCGGCACCATCCGCGGCGCCTGGTACCCGTACACCTACCCGATGAACCTCACGGGCCACCCGGCGCTCTCGATGCCCTGCGGCAAGAGCACGGCGGGCCTGCCCATCGGGCTGCAACTGGCGGGGCGCTGGTACGACGACGACCGCCTGCTGGCCATCGCAGCGCTGGTCGAGCAGGCGCTCGGCTGAGCGCGTCTTTTCTTTTCCTTCATCTCGAGGTCTTTCCATGCGCCCGCTCCTGCCTCTTCTTCGCACCCTTGGCGTTGCCGCTGTTGCCGCAGCCGCTCTTCACACCGCGCACGCCGAACTGCCGCCGGGCCTCGCGGGCGGCAACCTGAAGATCGTCGTGGGCTACGCCGCCGGCGGCGCGGCCGACACGGTCGCGCGCCTGTATGCCGAACAGCTGAAAGACGCGGGCTTCGGCAGCGTGCTGGTCGACAACAAGCCCGGCGCCTCCGCGCGGCTCGCGTGGGACGTGGTGAAGAAGTCGAAGCCCGACGGGCTCACCGTGTACCTTGCGCCTTCGCCGCTGCTCACCATCCTGCCGCTGACCTACAAGACGCCCGGCTACGACGCCGAGAAAGACCTGGCCCCGGTCGCGCTGCTCGTGGAGATTCCCACCGCGGTGGTCACCGGCGCCTCGCAGCCCTACAGCTCGATGAAGCAGTACGTCGAGTGGGCCAGGCAAAACCCGAAGAAGGCCTCGCTGGGCCTGGCGACCATCGGCAGCTCCGGCCACCTGGGCGCCTTCGCGCTGGGCAAGGCGCAGGGCTTCGAGGTGACGCCCGTGGCCTACCGCGGCGCCTCGCCGATGCTGGTCGACGTGGTCGGCGGCGAACTCTCGATGGGCTGGGACGCGGCGGCCAGCATGATGCCGCTCTACAAGGGCGGCAAGATCAAGTTCCTCGGCCTGAGCGGCGACAAGCGCCTGCCGGCACTGCCCGATGTGCCGACGGCCAAGGAGCAGGGCTTTCCTGAATTCGTCGCGGCGACGAGCTGGTACGCCGTGTACGCGCCGGCCGCCACGCCGCCCGCGGCACTGGCCGCGCTGGAGCGCAGCTTTCTCGCCGCGGCCGCCCGGCCCGAACTCGCGCGCAGCCTGGAGGCCGCGGGCCTGGTCGCCCATGCCGAAGGCCGCGCCGAGCTTGCCCAGCGCGCGCAGCGCGAGCGCAAGAGCTGGGAGCCCATCGTCAAGGCGGCGGGCATCGTGGTGGACGAGTGAATGAATGAACAAGTGAACGCGCGACGCACCGGACAACGACCATGACAGACGACACCCTCTGCTTCACCCCCGCCACCGAACTCGCGGGCCTGCTCCGTGCGCGCCAGCTCTCCCCCGTCGAGCTGGTCACTGCCGTGCTCGCGCGCGCAGAACGCCTGCAGCCGGTGCTGAACTGCTTCGTCACCCTCGTGCCCGAACGCGCGCTGGCCGAGGCGCGCCGCGCGGAAGAAGACATCGTTGCGGGCCGGCCGCTGGGCAGCCTGCACGGCATCCCCTTCACCGTGAAAGACCTGGTCAACACCGAAGGCGTGCGCACCACCTTCGGCGCGGTGATCCACCGCGACAACGTGCCCACCGAAGACGCGGTGAGCGTGGCGCGGCTGCGCGCCGAAGGCGCCATCCTCATCGGCAAGACGACCACACCCGAGTTCGGCTCGGGGCCGATGACCAACTCGCCGCTGTTCGGCAGCACCTGCAACCCCTGGGACCTGACGCGCACCAGCGGCGGTTCCAGCGGTGGTGCCGCGGCAGCCACGGCGGCGGGCATCGCGCCGCTGGCGGTCGCGACCGACGGTGGCGGCTCCACGCGCATTCCCGCCGCGTGCAACGGCGTGGTGGGACTGAAGCAATCGAACGGCGTCATTCCGCACAGCCAGGCACAGGACCTGTTCGGCAACCAGACCTACGTGACGCCGATGACGCGCACCGTGGCCGACACCGCGCTGATGCTGCAGGCGATGGCCGGTGCGTCCGCGGTGGACCCGTGGTCCATCGGCCTGCGCGCGCACGACTACGTGGAAGCCGCGCGCCGCCAGGGCGACCTGCGCGGCAAGCGCGTGCTGTACTGCCTGTCGCCGCCGGGCCGGCCGGTGTCGCGCGACGTGACGGAGGCTTTTTCATCGGCGCTGCAAACGCTCGCGTCCCTGGGCGCGACGCTGGAGCCCTTCGACGGCGACGGCTTCGACGTGGAACCCATCTGGCGCGCCATCAACCACACGGTGTGGCGCGCGCGCTTCGCGCCGCTGGTCGACAAGCACCCCGACAGCTTCAGCGAGACCTTCAGGCGGCAGATTGCCTCGGCCGCCAGCGTGAGCGGCGTCGAGTACCAGGAGGCCATGTTCGCGCGCTCCGCGCTGTTCAAGCGCGTGCAGGGCCTGTTCGACACGGCCGACCTGCTGGCCATGCCCACGCTGACGCGCTCGGCGCTGCCGCTGGCGCAAGACCTGTTCGCCGACATCGACATCGACGGCCAGCGCTTCGGCAACGTGCGCGCGCACTGGTACCCGTGGACCATGCTGTTCAACATGACCGGCCACCCTGCGGTGAGCCTGCCCTGCGGCTTCGGCCGTGACGCGATGCCGCTCGGGCTGCAGTTGGTCGGGCGCTTCCAGGGCGATGCCGAGCTGTTGCAGGTGGCCAGCCAGTTCGAGGCGGCGTCGGACTTCAGCGCGCGCCGACCGCCAGGGCTCTGATCAGGCCCGGCGCTTCTTGTTGATTCCCCGCGCCGACCCCGCCGACCCCGCCGACCCCGCCGACCTTGCCGACCTTGCCGCCTCCGCCGCGATCAGGTCGTACAGCGCCTGCGCCGCCGGCGACAGCCGCGCCGTGCGCCGCGTCATCAGCACCAGCGTGCGCGACACGCGCGGCTCCACCAGCTCGATGGTCTTCAGCCCCGGGTATGCGCCCTTCTGCAGCGCCAGCCGCGGCACCACCGCCGCGGCCACGCGCTCGGCCACCAGGCCCACCGCCGTCGAGCTGCGCTGCACCTCGTAGAAGGCCTGCAGGCTTGCGCCGGCGGCGCCCAGCGCCACGTCGAGCAGCGGCCGGTTCTCGCTCGCCTGGCCCGCGAAGATCAGCGGGTGCGCCTGCAGCTGCCGCCAGGCCACGCGCCTGCGCCCGGCCAGCGGATGCGACGCATGGCAGACGAGCACGTACTCGTCTTCGATCAGCGGCACGCTCGTGAGCTCGGGCGAATGCGCGCCCGCCATGCCGATGCCGAACTCCACCTCGCGGTGCAGCACCGCATGCGCCACGGCCGACGACGAGTGGTCGAGGATCTTGATGCGGTTGTGCGGATGGCGCGCCGAGTAGGCCTGCATGATGCGCGGCAGAAACTGCACGCCCGCTGTCGGCACGCAGGCCATCGACACGTCGCCGCGCTCGGCCTTGCCGGTCTCGCGGATTTCCAGCAGCGAATCCGACAGCTCCACCAGCAGCCGCCGCGCGCGCGGCACGAAGTCGCGCCCGATGGTGGTGAGCGACACCGAGCGCGTGGTGCGCTCCACCAACGCCACGCCCAGGAAGTCTTCCAGCTTGCGCAGCCGCTGCGTGATGGCCGTCTGCGTGACGTTGAGCGCATCGGCCGCCGCCTGGAAGCCGCCTTCGTCGGCGATGGCCACGAAGGCCTGGATTCCGAGGATGTCGATCTTCATCAGATTTATGAATCAATGGCCAGAATAAATTCATTTTACGAACGGCGGGTGCCTCGGCACACTGCGGCCACCACAGCAGGAAGCTGCCCACAAAGGAACCCCCGATGACCTGGTCCGCCAAGCAATACAGCGCCTTCGAAGAAGAACGCACACGACCGGTCCGCGACCTGGTCGCGGCCATTTCGCACAGCGAACGCCCGGTGCGTGTCGCCATCGACCTGGGCTGCGGCCCGGGCAACTCCACCGAGGTGCTGGCGCAGCGCTTTCCCGATGCGGCCGTGAGCGGCATCGACAGCTCCGACGACATGATCGACGCCGCCACAAAGCGCATGCCCCACGTGCCCTTCGCCGTGGCCGACATCGCCACCTGGCGCGCCGCGCAGCCGATGGACGTGATCCTGGCGAACGCCTCGCTGCAATGGCTGCCCGACCACGCCACGCTCTACCCGCGGCTGGCGGCGCAGCTCGCGCCCGGCGGCCAGCTGGCCATCCAGACGCCCGACAACCTCGAGGAGCCCGCGCACCGGCTGGCGCGCGAGGTGGCCGCCGACAAGGCCTTCGCCGAGCGCATCGGCGCGGTGCGGCATCCGCCCCGCCACGGCGCCATCGACTACTACGCGATGCTGCGCCCGCACTGCAGCCGCGTGGACGTGTGGCGCACGACCTACTACCACCCGCTGGCCGATGCCGCCGCGGTGGTCGAGTGGTTCAAGGGCTCGGCGCTGCGGCCTTACCTGGCGCTGCTCGACGCGGGGCAGCAGGCCGCGTTCCTCGCGCGCTACCAGGAGGCGATTGCGCAGGCGTACCCGGCACTGGCGGACGGCAGCGTGCTGTTGCCGTTCCCGAGATTGTTCATCGTCGCTACGCGCTGAACGGGCGCCGGACAAAGGGCCGTTCAGGCAGGCGCTCTTTTTTTCTCCCAGATCGCTGCGGATCATCGGGCCTTCGTCATTCTTAGCCCCACCATGTCCCAGCCTTCCAAAGCCACCTACGTCGACGACCTGCATGCCCCGCAGGTGTTCGCGGATGATGTATCGGGCTACTGGGTCAACGCGGGCTGCGTCCACATCACCCTGGATGCCAGCCGCGTCGACCACAGTTCCGACCGCTGCAGCGTCACCCGCGTCGCGGCGCTGCGCCTCACCCTGCCGATTCCGATCGCGCAGGTGCTGGCCGTCAGCCTGTACGACTTCCTGAAGCAGCGCGGCCTGGCGCCCGCGCCCGGCAACGGGCACTGACAGGTAAAGCCCCGGCAAACCTGGCCGGGCCGGGCGGCGGAAGGGCCGGCTTCCCAAATTTCTACGAGATGCGCCACCAAGATGAGAGCCATTCTTATCTACAGAGTGAGCCACCGTTGAACCCCAGACGCCCCGACACCCTTGCCTCCGCGGCAAGTCATTCCCTCTCCTCCCTCTCCTTCGCGCGCGCCACCGTGCTGGTGCTGTGGGCCGCCACGCACGGCGGCCGGGCCCTGGCGCAAGACGCGCAAGACGCTCCGGTGGCCCAGGCCAGGGACACCAGCGCGCTGCCGACCGTGACCGTCACCGCCGACACGCCCGAAGACTCGCAGCAGCACCTGAACGCGAAGGTGAGCAGCGGCGCGCTCGGCGCCCGCTCGCAGCTCGACACGCCCTTCTCCACCACCGTGGTGCGCAGCGACGACATCGCCGAGCGGCAGGTGTCCAAGCTGGGCGACGTGTTCGCGCTGGACGCCTCGGTCTCCGACAACAGCGGCGCCTACAACAGCTGGGCCAGCTACATCACCGTGCGCGGCCTGCCGCTGGACTGGCAGAACGGCTACCGCATCGATGGCCAGCCCTTTCTCAGCTACGCCATCACGCTGCCCTACGAGCACTTCGAGCAGATCGAGCTGCTCAAGGGTTCGTCGGGTTTCATGTACGGCTTCGGCACGCCGGGCGGCATCGTCAACTACGTGACGAAGAAGCCGACCGACACGCCGGTGCGCAGCATCGAAGTCGGCTACAAGACAGCCGGCATCTGGAGCGAGCACATCGACCTGGGCGGGCGCTTCGGCGCGGACGACCGCTTCGGCTACCGGCTGAACGCCACGCACGAGGAAGGCAAGACCTACAACGACGGCAACGTGCGCCGCGACTCGGTGTCGCTCGGGCTGGACGCCAGGCTGACCGACAAGCTCACCTGGAACTTCGATTCGCTCTACCAGAAGCGCAACGCCACCGGCCAGACACCGTCGATCTACACGGGCAGCTACACCGGCACCAGCCTGCCGGCCACCATTGCCGCGAACAACGCCGGCCTGGTGGGCCCGGGCCAGCACCTGGCCACCGACTTCACGATGTTCTCCACCGGGCTGCAGTACCAGCTTTCGCCCGACTGGACACTGGCCACCAGCTACAGCCACAGCAGCGCCGCGCGCAGCCGCAACGAAAGCATCGCCTACCTGCAGGACGCCAGCGGCACCTACGACGACTACCGCTACGACGGCGCCGAGAGCCACCGCTTCAACCAGTGGCAGGCCATGGCCACGGGCAAGGTGCGCACCGGCAGCTACGAGCACCAACTGGCACTGGGCGCCTCGTGGCAGAAGCAGGTGAACGACTACAGCGCCAACAGCGTGTACCAGTTCATCGGCACCGGCAGCATCTTCGGGCAGAACACCAACGGCTACGAGAGCACGACCGCCTTCGCGCGCTACCGCCCCAGCGACATCACGCAGCGCGCGGTGTTCGCCAGCGACACGCTGAAGCTGTCGGAGCAGTGGTCGGTGCTGGGCGGCCTGCGCAGCACCGACTACACGCAGAACGGCTACGACACCACGGGCGTGCAGAACGCCAGCTACCGCAAGAACGGCGTGCTCACGCCCACGCTGGCGCTGATGTTCAAGCCCGCGCCCGACACCACGCTGTACACCAGCTACGTCGAGTCGCTGGAGGCCGGCAGCACGGTGAGCAACCTGTACGCCAACGACGGCGAGCTGCTCAAGCCGCTGAAGAGCCGCCAGTACGAGCTGGGCCTGAAGACCGAGCGCGACCGCTGGAGCGCCACGGCGGCGCTGTTCCGCATCGAGCGCGGCGCGGAATACGCCAACAGCGCCAACGTGCTGGTGCAGGACGGCCAGTCGATCTACCAGGGCGCGGAGCTCGGCGCCTCCACGCGGCTGGGTTCGCAGTGGCAGGTCGGCGGCAACCTGATGCTGCTCGACAGCGCGTACCGGCGCGGCAGCAGCTACATCGGCAACCGCGTGGCAGGCGCGCCGAAGCTGGTGGCGACGGCGCAGGTGTCCTACGACGTGGCCCAGGTGCCGGGGCTGAAGCTGTCGGCCGACATGAAGTACACCGGCGCCACCATGCTCGACGCGGCCAACCGGCTGAGCGTGCCCGGCTACACGGTGGCCAACATCGGCGCGAGCTACGTCACGCGCCTGGGCGGGCACCCCACCACCTTTCGCGCGGCCATCAACAACGTGGCGAACCGGCGCTACTGGGAGTACCAGTACGACAGCTACATCAAGCCCGGTGATCCGCGCACCTTCAGCCTGAGCGCCAAGCTCGACTTCTAGGCGCGATGAACCCGCTGTTCCACCGCATCGCGCGGCTCGCCTGCGCGGCGCTGTGCACGTGCATGTGCATGTGCGTGACTTTCGGCGCGGCGAGCGCCGCGGCGCAGGGCCGCATGGTGTCCAGCACCTGGCTGCCCGGCGGCAAGTTCGCGCTGGTCTGCGACTACGACGGCGTCGAGTACCTGACGCTGGGCGCCGACCCGCCGGACGCGTGCGCCGATGTGGCGCCTGCATCGCAGGCCATCGGCGCAGCGCCTCGACCGATGCCTCAGACAGCGCCGCAGCCCGCGGTCGTGGTATCGCGCGCGGAGGCGTTTCCGGAGTCGCACAGCTACGTCGGCGGCTTCTTCATCGACCCGCTGTCGGCGGCATTGCGCGCCACCGGGCTGGGCCTGCTGCTGGGTGGCGACTGGTCGCGCGGGCCGCGCCACTACAACCGCTGATGCCGCGCCATGCCGCGCCATGCCGCGTCATGCCGTGTCATGCCGTGTCATGCCGTGTCATGCCTGCAGCCCGGCGTCCATTTTTTCTCCCGTTTTGAAAGCCACCATCGCGGTCATGAAAAGCCCATGGCATCGCAACACGCCTGCGCCTTCGCAGGCACTTCACTTCCATGGCCTGCAGGCCGCATCGCCTGCGCAGCGCCAACCCATGGGGCACGCCACGCAGGCCCGATGGAACCACGCACAGCTCACGCACGCACCCTCGCACAGGTCTGCGCACACGTCGGCGCACACCTCGGCGCAGATAGCGCCACAAAGGCTGCGCAAGGCCTCGTGGCTGCCGCGCCTGGCCGGCCTGCTGGCCTTCTGCGCACTCGCCCTCGGCGTGATGCTGGCGGGCAGCGAAACCTGCACCGCGCAGGAAGCGCCCGGCACCTTCGCGGGCAGCTACAGCCGCTCGACGCTCGCGCTCATCACCGGTTCGCGCGCCGACGCGGCCGCCCACCCGCATGGCGCCGGCTGCCGGCATCCGCGCAAGGCGAGCCGCGTCGCGCACCCGAAGCCGGCGCCATGAGCGCCGCCGTGCACATGCTGCGGCCCATTCCGTTTTTCAGCGCCCTGCTGGTGCAGGCCGACCCCGCGGTCGCGCTGCGCCTGCGGCACATCCTCTGTGCGCTGGCGCCGGGGCAGCAGGTGCTGCAGGCGTTCACGCGCGCGGAAGCCGAAGGCCTGCTGGCCACCTTCCTGTTCGACCTGGTGCTGGTCGACATGCAGCTGCGCCCGGCCGGCGACGGCGCCGCGCTGGTCGGGCGCATACGCGCCGCGCAGCCGCGCGCGCAGGTGGTGGCGGTGTCGGACATGGACCACCACGCGCTGGTGGTCGCCGCATTCAGCGCGGGCGCCGCGGGTTACCTGCTGAGCCAGGCGGACGACGCCGAGATCGCGCACGCGCTGCGCGCCCTGAACAACGGCGGCGTGGCGCTCGACGCGCGCGTGGCGCGGCACGTGCTGGGCATGCTGTCTGTGCTGCTGCAGCGCGAAGAAGGCGCATCACCGCAGCCCAAGGCGGCACCGGCCCCCTTCGACCTGCGCCCGCGCGAGCTGCAGCTGCTGCGGCTCATTGCCGACGGCCTGAGCAACCAGCAGATCGCGCATGCGCTCGCGGTGTCGGTCCACACCGTCGAGTTCCACGCGAAGAACGCCTACCGCAAGCTGGAGGTCAGCTCCCGGACCCAGGCCATCCTCGAGGCAACGCGCCACGGCCTGCTGGGCTGATGCGCGGCGGCTGCCGCGTGAGCAGCGTGAGGAAGGCCAGGTGCTTCGCGTCCCAGGCGAAGAACATCGCCAGCAGCACGGCGTCGCTCACGGCCAGCGCGATCAGGGTGCGCCAGTCCCACAGCCAGTCGAAGAAGGTCATGGATCGAAACCAGGGAGTGATGAATGCAAGGCCTTCAGCTTGCGGCCCGCACGTTGCCCGCGGATTTCAGCGTGTTGCAGCCTCGGAGCCGCGCAGTGCGAAGCTGGCCCGCTCAGGCCTCTGGCGCGGGGTTGCGCGTGACGGCGGGCACGAACATGTAGCCCTCGTTGCGCACCGTGCGAATCAGGTCGGCGCGCACCTCGCCCGAGGCCAGCTTGCGGCGCAGCCGGCTGACCTGCACGTCGATGGCGCGGTCGTACGAATCGCTCTCTGCGCCCAGCGCGTACTGCACCAGCTGGTCGCGCGTGAGCACGCGGCGCGGGTGCTGCACCAGCGCGCGCAGCAGTCGGAACTCGCCGTCGGAGAGGTCCACGGGGTGGCCCTGCGGGTCGTGCAGCAGGCGGGTCTCGAGGTCGATGCACCAGCCCGCGAAGTACAGCACCGTGGCGGGCGCATCCGTGGCGGGCTGCGAGGGCGCGGTCGCCTGCGCGGTGGGCGGGGCCGCAGTGTTCGCCGCAGTCACGGCATTCACGGCATTGGAATTGGCCGTGCGCCGCAGCACCGTGCGGATGCGCGCGAGCAGCTCGCGCGGGTTGCAGGGCTTGGCCAGGTAGTCTTCCGCGCCGATCTCCAGGCCCACGATGCGGTCGATGTCGGTGCCCACCGCCGACAGCATGATCACGGGCGGGCCGCCCACGCGCTGCAGCTCGCGCAGCGCGCTCAGCCCGTCTTCGCCGGGCATCATCACGTCGAGCACGATGAGCGCGTAGTCGGCCTGCGCGAGCCGCTCGCGCATTTCCGCGGGATGGCCGGCCGCGTCGACCTGGAAGCCGTGCTTTTCCAGGAAGGACGCCACCAGGCTGCGAATGCCGGCGTCGTCGTCGACGATGAGGATGCGGGTGGACAGGTTCACGTTGCGGCGGATCGGAAGCCGGATCATAGGCCGGGCACCGCCGCGGGCCGAAGCCCCGCGCACGGCACGGGCGATTCGTGCGCTGCAACGAACTGCAATGCGCTGAAATGCGGCGGCAACAGCCCGGCTGCACACTGCCGCGCTCCCACAGCCGCAAGAAAAGGAATGGCCACGCACGCGGGGCGCCGCACCGGCGTGACATCGCCCGGCGTCCGTGCCAGCATCGCCCCATGAACCCCCAAGGTACCGCGCGCCGCTGGCCGGGCCCGCCCCTGGCGCTGCAGATCATGGGCCTGCTGCTCGGCGGGCTGGTGGTGGCGCAGGGCGTGACGCTGGCGCTGACCATGCTGCTGCCGCCCGAGCCGCAGCGCCAGTGGGAGCTGGGCGACATCGCGCGCGTGCTCTCGGGCCATGCCGCCGAAGGCCGCAACGCGAACCTGCTGCAGCGCAGCTTGCAGGCACGCGCCCCCGAACCCAAGGGCCAGGGCTGGCTCACGTCGGAGCGCTCGCGCCGCGACCTGGCGCAGCTGATGGCGCGCGACGAGGCCGACGTGCGGCTGTACTTCTACACGCCGCTGCCGTTCGCGGGGACCACCGGGCCGGTGGCGGATGCGGGGACTGAAGGCGCCATCGCCGGTGCCGGTGAAACAGCGCAGCCCCGCCCGCGCCGGATTGCCGCCACCTTCGCGGACGGCGGCTTCGTGCGGGTGCAGGCCGGCGGCGCGCCAGCGATGCCCGCCATGCCGGGCGGGCCTGGAGGCACGGGTGGCACGGGTGGCTTCGGCGGCTTTGGTGGCGCGGGTGGAACGGGTGGCGGCTTCGGCATCGGCCGGGGTTCTGGCGGCAGCATCGGCGGCTTCCAGCAACCGTCGCAGGCAGCGCAACAGCCGCAGCAGTCCCCGATGACGCAGCCTTCGCAGGCTGGCGGCGTGACAGGTGCGGTCGCTGCGCCGGCGACGTCTTCGGCGCCTACGACAGCCACCGGGAACGCACCCGGCATCACGACGAGCAATGCACCCGGCCTTGCAAGCGCGCCCGCGCTGTCCGCGCCCAGCACGGGCGCATCGCCCGGCATCACCGCCGCGCCATCCCTGCAGGTCGCACCGGCGCAGGTCGGGCCCTCCATCGGCAACGCCCCCGGCGGGCTAGGTGTGAAGCGTCAAGAGGTTGTTTCTTGACGATTTGATTCTGGACATAGGCGCGATGCCGCCGATGCCGCTGTGCGGG
>NZ_JBFUPJ010000026.1:0-58180 GCF_041355175.1 Variovorax sp. RCC_210
GTCGCGTTGCTGCATCACTCCGACCAAGGAAGCCAATACACCAGCGAGCACTTCCAGGAGCTGCTCAAGGAGCAAGGCATCACGTGCAGCATGAGCCGCGTGGGCGAGGTCTGGGACAACTCGGCCATGGAGAGCTTCTTCAGTTCACTGAAGACTGAGCGCACGGCCAGAAAGGTGTACCGGACTCGGGAACAGGCCCGCGCCGATGTGTTCGACTACATCGAGCGGTTCTACAACCCGACGCGTCGTCATTCGACGCTCGGCTACGTCAGTCCGATAGAGTTCGAGAAAGCTCAAAAAGCTTAGGGCTACGCTGAAGTAGCCCCCCTTTTTCTGCATCGAGCATGCTGCACGCTTTGGATTGCGCTGATCGGCACTCAGGGATGGCGGTTTTTGCCGTGTCTGTGCATCGGCGCGCTGCTTTCGGCGGCCTTCTGCGTTTTACGGGCGCACTCGCACCAACAGCAGTCCTCGGCTCATGTAGATGTTGGCCAGCGCAAGGGCCGTGAATGCCCTGGTCGCGTTCTTGTGAAGTCCACGGTATCGGACCTTGCTGAAGCCCCACAGTCTCTTGACGACACCGAACACGTGCTCGACCTGCGCGCGCACCTTGGACTTGTTGCGGTTGCGTAGCCGCTGGCCCTCATCGGGCACTCCAGCAACCTTGCGTACACGCTCATTGGTGCAGTCCAGCGCCGCGGGCGCTTTGCTGGCGATCAGTTCCTGCTGGCCCGCGTAGGCGCAATCTCCGTAGACCTTCAACTCTTCGCCGTGCAGCAGTTCGGGCAGCGGGTGCTTGTCGTGCACGTTGGCCGCCGTGACCACCGCGCTGTGGGCCAGCCCCGTGCGGCTGTCCACGCCAATGTGCAGCTTCATGCCGAAGAACCAGTTCTTGCCCTTGGCCGTCTCGTGCATCTCGGGATCTCGCTTCTTGTCCGCGTTCTTCGTGGAGCTGGGCGCGCTGATGATCGTGGCATCCACAATCGTGCCGGTGCCTACCTTCATCCCATGGCCTTGCAGCACTTCGCCCACCTTGGCGAACAACGCCTGCCCAAGGTAATGCTTCTCGAGCAGCCGGCGAAACCTCAGCAGCGTCGTCGCATCGGGAACACGCTCACGGCCCAGGTCGATGCCCACGAAGCTGCGCAGGCTCGCGCTGTCGTACAGCGACTCTTCGCATGCCTCGTCCGCAAGATTGAACCAATGCTGCACGAACAGCATGCGCAGCATCCGCTCCGGTCCAACGGGAGGCCGCCCGCCTTCGCCTCTGGGGTAGTGCGGTTGCACCACCGCGCAAAGCTCCTCCCAGGGCATGATCTTGTCCATCATGTTGAGGAACACGTCGCGCTTCGTGGGGCGGCGAAATTGCTCAAAGCCTCTGTCAGCTGCCATCGCCAAGGTCTGTTGCTTCATGCCCTGATCAACGAATCAGCCGCGATGGCGGTGGACCTTTTTCAGCGTAGCCTTAGGTCGGTGTCTATGAGACCGGCAGCAGCCCAACCTGCGACTTTGCAACGGAAGTGGTCTGTGATTCATGCCCATAGTGCGGCACGTTGCCAGCGCGCTTCCCCGTTTTCCAAGCAGCGAGCCGGCAGCACATGGCGGTAGAGAAGCGAATGAAACGATAGTTGGAATTTAAGCAGGCGAAAATTCTAGTGGCGCAGCCTGCGACACAGGCTTGTGAACTTGAGACTTGCGCACTTGCGGCAGTCCCTTTCTCGCTATGCACATCAGCGAAAGCGCACTGTCTCGCGCATAGGGGTTACGCCCTGAAAGAATATTGCCAATTTTGTACTTCCAGCCTGCAGGCCCAACTTCGCCATCGAAAACTTCAGCTCCGACTTGATGGTTATGCGCATACACGGCAACATCGAAACCTAAGGGGGCAAGCGTCTCCTCGAAAAGCTTGCGAGTCACACCGTCTCCCGGCTGGTGGTGCACTTCGGTTTTGAGCCCGCAAGACTGCTGGCTGGTGCTTTTGTGGAAGCTGTGGCCTATAAGCCTGTAGATCCACAGACGCGCGTTCCATAAAAGCTTTGCCAGTCCCTTGTAATCCCACGCTGTCATCTGAGGGTCGTGATCAGTAATTAACATCCCCCCCGGTTTAACCAGTCGAGCTGCCTCGCGCAGCACTGCGCCCATATCGTCGCAGTGGTGCAGGGAAGCATTGATGACGACTATATCTGCGATGGAAGCACGGAACGGAGTGTGTGCAGCGTCGGCCAAAACTGTGGTGTATCCCAGCCGGGCAGCCATCTCAAGAGAGCCGTCGGCCACGTCCACGCCTATCAGGTGGCTTGGCCGTCCGCCGAGTGTGGCAAAAACATTCCCCGGCCCGCATCCTAGATCAACGACTACCTTGCCCGACCAGTCCCCTCCGGCTGTCAGCCACCTTGCTCGGAAATGGTCGTCCCTATGGCAACTGTCCAGGTACTCTTTTGCCCAGACTGGATTGCCGAAGTACGTCGCATTGGCCAGCATTCCATCTGTGGTCATGCACGAGCCAAATTGATAGTGCGTGCCTGTTCGCATCACTGCCGCTCCGGGCATGAATAGCGTTTCGATCATTCTCGCTCCTTAGGTTGAACAGCTGAGTTCAACATCGGCAGAGCGCACTTCTAACGGTTTAGAGTTTCAGTTTCCGAATTTCATCTCCGTTACAGGGAATTCACGAGCCGATGTTTAACGTGTGCCCCCCTAATTTTTCCGATTTATTGGAGCTATTTTTCTTTTTTATCCCTCCAAACTGACGGGAAATGCTGCCTTTAAGAGGGGAATTTTCGCCGAAATCCAAGAGCGGGTAGCCAAAATCAAGGCCTTGAGGCTCGCAAAAAGATGTGTTTAGGATCATGTTGTCAAGCGATTTGCTTGCCTAGAATTTACTTCGAAGGCGAGTCAATGAACGAGCGACGTACCGATGGCCGAACCGTCATGTGCGAAGCGGAAACTTTCGAGTACTTAGTGCTCAGCTGTTTTGCAAATCTCCGACAAGAAGCTGACACCTCTGGAGGTCGCTGAAATGGTCTTAGAGCGCTGTATCCATTTGGTGGACGTGAAACTTCGCAGCGGAGGTGGCTTCTGATTCAAGCAACGCGGCACACGCGGCCTTTCACTTCGCGCTCAGATTCTGATCCGCTCGACCTCGTCGAGCGACACCTGGTCCTGCCGCCTGTCATAGGGCCCGGTCGTGCGGGCGCTTTCATGGTTGGCCAGCCGTCCGAACATCGGAAATGTTAGCGCCACTTGGTGCGTGCGCAGCACGGTAGGAACTGATCGTTGTGCCCTTGCTCTCCCGAGGTCAAGTAGCTCTCCCGCTGGTCAGGTTGGCCCTGCAGCACCCTGACGAGGCAGGCTCCAGAGACACCTTGTCGGGACGATGTTGGCACCTCAATTCCTGCCGCCGGAATGCGATTCGATGACGGTCTGCTCGGGCTCTACTTCGATGACACGCCCGGAACTGCCTAGTTTGACTTTCAAGATCTGATCCGCGTCCGATCGAATGAGTTCGACTCCGAAGAATTCATAGTGCAAACGTTCTTTTGGTCAACCGCGCCTGCGGGCTGCGCCTAGGACAGCATCCATGAATCCCTTCGGGCCGCACACGTACAAGTGCACCTCCAAACCTTGGGCGGCGCGCAAGGCGTCGAGATTGCGCGTGAACGAGCTTCATCATTTCGTGGAGGACGGCGAGGTTGACGCCCTCGCGCTTCAATGCAAACTGGGCAGCCAAGCGTCAGGCAATGCACGCACACTTGCCGCGTCGTGAGATCCCGCAACTGGGCGGTGGCGCGGAACATGTGGCATCGTTCGCCATGCTCAAACATCTTCTGGTCCTGATCGAGTTGGCGCCCGAAGGACTTGCTCGTGTCGAAGCCGCTGGGTTCAAGGCGCACGTGGCTCTTTCCGCGCAGGATAAGGTGCTTTCGATCAAAGCGTTGGGTCCCTGCATTCATGCCGTGCTCACCAACGGTTCGACGGGCATTGCCGCAGCCCACATCGCGGCGCTTCCCAAGCTGGAAATCATCTGTTCACTTGGTGCCGGGTACGAAAAAATCGATCTCGACGCCGCGCTTGCGCGAAACATCGTTGTCACAAACGGCCCTGGGACCAATGATGCTTCTGTCGCCGACCATGCCATGGCACTTCTGATGTCGGTGGTTCGGGGCATCCCGAAGGCGGACGCCGCAGTCCGTCTGGGCCAGTGGGCGAAATTGCGACAGCCGCGTCCAATGATCTCCGGCAAAAAACTAGGCATCCTGGGCCTCGGGAATATCGGAATGCAGATCGCGCAACGAGGGATGCACGGTTTCGGGATGACGGTGGGCTATCACAGCCGCCGCCCGCGTGAGAACACCACGTTTCTGTACTTTGAAACGCCGATAGCATTGGCGCAATGGGCCGACTTCGTGATCATCGCGACACCTGGCGGCGCCGGCACCTTGCATCTGGTCGATTCCGCCGTGCTCCATGCGCTGGGTCCCGATGGCTTTCTGGTCAACATTGCACGCGGCAGTGTGGTCGACACTGCGGCGCTTGCGCAGGCCCTGGTTCAGGCAAAAATCGCTGGCGCTGCGCTCGACGTCGTAGACGGCGAGCCCGATGTCCCTGCGGAACTGGTTCGCCTCGATAACCTCGTGCTAACGCCGCACATCGCGGGGCGTTCGCCTGAAGCCGTCGCGGCCACAGTGCAACTGGTGATCGACAACCTGAACGCTCATTTCGGCGGGCAGCCGGTTTTGACACCCGTTTCGTTAGAGAGGTAGCTACTCGCAGAACGGCGTCAGGGCGGCAGGCGCCCACACCGTGTATCTGCACGTTCGCCAAAGGTGGAACAACGGCTGGTCTAGGAGGGTATGTGGTTCGACTTCGCTTCTTGCGCTCGTTGCATTGAAATGTGCTGCTGCACCGGTACCACGTTCGAGACTCCCATCATGGGCCGTTTGAGCGGGTGGTTGGGAATGGTACGCGGCTTATGAACCCGACGATCGGTAAGCGCAGTTCCAGGCCGGGTTCGCCGTCGTCCAGGCAGCCCAGGCGCTGCTGTCACGATCGGATGGCCCAGTCCGTCTACGCTGCGCAGCGGGGCCTGGTGCTTGCCTTGGTGTGCATCCATCGATCCTGGTCGGAGACGATCCGTGCGGCACGCCCGTTGCGTATGTCGCCAACATCGCACGCAAGGCCGCGGCAGCGCTCTTCGCCGGCATGCCGAACGGCCCCATGTCGCGCAAGGCCCCGAGCTGCCATTGATCTCATCGCCGGCTTTCAGGACCGCCGTGGACGGTCGGGAATGCGCGCACCGCAACGAGCCTGCGTTCCCGCAAAACGAACTGGCAATGCCTGTTGTGGGTCACTCAGGCGTCGCGGTATCGGGGCAGTCGCAACCGGAACAAGGAACCTTGCTTGGACGTCGCTGCGAGCGCGACTTCACCGCCATGGAGTCGCGCGATGTCGCGAGACAGGTGAAGTCCCAACCCGGTGCCCGGCACCGCGGATGCGCTTTCGGCGCGGAAATATTTGTCGAAGATGCGTGGTGCGTCCAGCGGCGAGATGCCCGCGCCGGCGTCTAAGACGTCGATGTCGATGTGGTCCTCGTCGCGCCGGAGTTCGATGCGCACGGGTCGATCGGCGGGCGAGTATTTCAGCGCGTTGTGAACCAGATTGCGAAGCGCGATGTCCAGCAGCGTGGGGTCTCCGCGAACCGCCGCATCCCCGTGCGAGGTCTTATCGAACGAGAGCCGGGAAGGTCCCGGCAAGTGCAAGCTTTCGCACAGTTCATGTGCCAGCGCCGCCATGTCGACCTTGTCGAGCCGCAAGGGTCTGGTGCCCGATTGCAGGCGGTCCGCCAGCATGACGTTTTCGATCAGCATCGTCAGGCGCTGCACGGCGCGACGGATGCGCTGGGTGCGCAGCTTGACCGCGGGCTGCGCGCCCAGCCTGGAAATGTCGAGCGACTGCGCTGCGGCGTCGATGACGGTCAACGGTGTGCGGAATTCGTGAGAGACCATCGAGACGAACTCCCGTTGCTGGGCGACGGCCTCGCGCTCCACCTCGAGCGATTGCACCAGCTGGCCTTCCAACCGCGCTCGCGTTGCGATCTCTTCGTGCAGTGTCGCGTTGGCGTGTGCCAGCTGCGAGGTTCGCTGCACGACCGTCGACTCGAGCTGGCGCTCGGCCTCGCGCCGCACGGATAGCACCTTCTCGCGCTCCGCGCGGACATCGCGCTCCGCGCGGCGCGTTCGGTTGGCTACTGCGGCGTTCAAGAGCACCAGGTGCATCATGCTTCCGATCACGTACAGGCGATCGGGTTGGGCGCCGGGCACCCAGTCACCCAGCCAGAGCTTCAGCAGCCCGTAGAGTCCCAAGATGGTGCCGACCGAAAACGCCGAAGCGGGCAAGAGATACTGGAACTGGCGGCGCACGAGCAGCAGATAGGCGACGAACAAACCGCCGAACGCGGTCGATACCAGGCTTCCGGCACTGACCCAAGGCGCCGCCGCCGCGTGGTGGGAGGTCATGGCGACGACGCATGCCAACAAATTAAAGGCCGTCACAGCCTGGAAGAAGGTCGATGCGGGTTTCCAATGCTGTCGGAACCCGAAGATGCGGGCCATGAAGCTGGTGGCGACGGCGTTGAACAGGCAGTTGACGATCAACAGCGTTTGCGCCACCCGCTCGGGGTGCGCAGCAAGGAACCACTGCGCCGCGAACCCCTGCCGGTTGAGCGTCAGTGCGGCGACACCGAGCACATACAACGCGTAGTGGCCATAGAGCGGATCCTTGAGCCAGACCATGAAGATCAGATTCATGCAGATCGACAGCACGGCCGCGCCGACCAGCAGGCCCACCACGACGTAGTCCGTCGTGCGGTCCCGCGCGAAACCATCAGGCTGCCAGAGATCGAGCTCGGCGCGCAGCGCGGGACCATCGTTGCGCAATCGCAGGAAGTAGTTTGCGCGCTCGGTCGTCACTGTCAGGGGAAACACGAGGTTGTGGTCCGGAATCTTGCGTTGGGCGAACGGCTGGCGCTCGTCCACATCGGTTCGGGTGAAGCCGCCGTGCCCGTCCGGTGCGTAAAGGGTCGCTTCGTTGATGCGCGGCGGGCGAAGGCGCAGGAGCCAGTCGGCCGGGGCGTCCGGCGCGCGTGAAAGGGAAAGGCGCAGCCACACCGCGTCGCGGCTGAAACCTTCCTGGACGGGGCCTTCCAGGGGCGCGAACCCGCCATGATGTGCGCCGCCGGCGGCCACCTCGGCAATGTCCCATCGGCCCGACGGGTCGCGCAGGATCTCGACGCCGGTCGACAGGCCGAGGGGTTTGGCCACGCCGTCGGCTGCAGACAGGACGAGGCCATGCGCATGCAGCGCGATGCAGGCGAGGGCGAAGCCGACGCAGGCTCTCAGACGTCGCACGACATTGAAAATCCAACGGTCGCGGTGGCCGCGGGGATACAGGGTGCACATGGTCGCGCGGTAGGGCATGGACTTGACGGGTTGCCTGAGGCATGCGAGGGACGACTTTATACTTTGGCGCGCATGCAACTCCCCAGCGAACCACCCCCGCTTCGCATCCATGTGGTCGAGGACGACGACGACATTCGCGAAGAGACCGTCTTTGCCCTGGGTGAACTTGGTTTCGACGCGTCGGGCTTCGGCGATGCCGCTGGGTTCTACAGGGCGCTGGTGGTCGCGCCTTGCGACATCGCGGTGGTCGACATCGGCCTTCCGGGCGAGAGCGGGCTGTCCATCGTGGCGCACCTGCGCGCCCTGCGCAGCATCGGCATGGTGCTCTTTACGGCCCGCAGCACCCTTGACGACAGGGTGGCAGGCTTGCGCGGAGGCGCGGATGCCTATCTTGTGAAGCCGGTCGACATGGTGGAGCTGGCGGAGACGCTGAAGGCCGTCGGGCGCCGGCTGCGTGCTTCGCACGTCGCATCGCTGCCCGCGGCGGCGCCAGACGCTGCTGCTGCCGCCGCCATTGGTGCCCCGGCGCAATGGTCGCTTCACGAGGGCGGCTGGGTGCTCAGCGACCCGCAAGGCCGTCGAATGACCCTCACGGCCACCGAACGCGCGTGGCTCGGCTGCCTGATCCAGCGCCAAGGCAGCGCTGTCAGTCGTGACGATTTGATTGCGGCACTGGGCGGCGACGTGTTTGACTTCGATCAGCACCGCATCGATGCCATCGCAAGCCGGCTGCGCCGCAAGGCCGACAGGCTGGGCATGCGCCTGCCTGTGCACTCGGTGCGCGGCACAGGCTACGTGTTCGCAACCTAGTCAGCGACCCTGGGCCCTGTGGCGCGGGCGCGCTCAGAGCCGCGAGGGGGTGAGGCGGTGAGGATTGGTGAGAAAGCGTCAGGAATCCTGCATGCTTTCCAAGGGGATCGTCGGCACCATGCCGGTCGTCAACGATCGACGAAGAGCACCCCTTTCATGTATACGAATCCAATGCAACGGTCCCAGGATCTGTCCGCCCTTGCATTTCATGGCCGATCGGCGCGCGCGCCACAGCTGTCGCCTCCTTTGCCGCCTGCTGACAGGCATGAGTGGCCGCTCGGACGTGGTCACATCCTGGTCGTCGAAGACGATCCGCAGGAGCAGCAGACGATCCTCACGGCCTTGCGCTCAGCGGGACATCAGGTCAGTTTGTCGGCCGACGGCTCGGAAGGCTACCGTCGGGCCACGGCGCTCTGCCCCGACCTCATCCTGCTCAAAGTGCGGCCCCGCTCGCCGAGCGGTCTGGCCACGGCCCGGCTGCTCAATGCCGATCCCTCGACGTCGCAGATCCCGGTGATCTTCCTGCTTCGCGGGGCCACGCTCGAGGAGCGGCTCGCGAGCCTTGTGCAAGGCGCGGTTGATTGCGTGCAGGTCCCCGTCGACGGCGAAGCGTTGCTGATGCGCTTGGCGGTCCATCTCGCGCTCGCGCGCCGCGTGACGAGGCCGGGCACCGATCAGGCCGATGACGAGGCGGCACACGCTGGGCACGACGCCGAGAGGGTGCTGGCGCAAGCCGCGCAGCGCCTCATCGAGGCCGATCTGTCGACGTCGCAATCGCTTCCTGACCTGGCGACCCAGGTCGGCACACATGCCAAGCGGCTTTCGCGGGCTTTTCGCGCGCACACCGGCATGACGGTGTTCGAGTTCGTGCGCAATGCGAGGTTGCTCCACGCGCGCGCACTGCTGGGCGAATCGGCACTCAGCGTCGAGGAAGTGGCACAAGCTGTCGGATTTTCCAGCGCGGGCAACTTCTCGACGGCGTTTCGCGCTCGTTTCGGGTCCACGCCCTCCGCCTATCGCAGCAACCATCGGGTGCCTGGCCAGGCGCGTCTTCGCTGACGCCCCTGCCATGGGACAGCGATCGGCTCGACATGGCATTCCGCCCCATCACACGAACCGATTGAGGAATTCGAGCCATGAAGGACCTGCTGACCGCCGGAGGACGCCTGTTCTCTGCCACCGTGGAAGGTGCCCCCACGACGCTCAGAGACGCCATGGTGGCCGCACCCCTGTACGTTCGGCTGCTCGAAGAAGACTTTTCCAGCGCCGAGCTGCTGCTGCTTTGTTTCCGCGCCTGGCGGGACGACGCGCAGGGCCCTGTGAACCTTTGTGACCAGCAGCTCGAGCGGGTGCGGCGGTGGGCCGCCGCGCATGCACGCGCGGGTGAGGTCGCCAAGCAATGGCTCAGCGATCCCGACAGGCAGTCGTTCCGCTTCCAGCTCGCAGCCACGGACTGATCGGGTGTGAGGCTGCGCTCGTATGGCTGGCGGCCGCCGCGGCATGCCCCTACTCGCCCTGCTTTCGGGGGCTGCCCTATCGACCCGGCTCCCAGCTCACGCCTGTGGCGTCTCCGGTTGCTTCTCAGGCAGGCGGTGTCGGGTCGCCGCGCGCTCACGAAGCACTGCGTTGATCTCTGCGCCGAAGATGAGGGTCGTGGCGCTGATGTACAGGAAGACCAGCGTCGCGACCACGCCAGCGAAGCTCCCGTAGACCAGCGCCAGCTTCCCCGCGCTGCGCAGCGTATAGGACAGCATGGCCGCTGCTGCGACCCACAGGGCGGCGCCCGCGACCGCGCCAGGGACGACCGTGTACAGGCGCTGTCGGATGTCGGGCAGCCAGCCGTACAGAAGGGCGTACAGGCAGGTCAAAACCAAGAATGCCGTGCCATACCGAACGCTGTTGCGCAGCCAGACCGTTTCTTCCCCGACGCCCACATTGTCCCGCAGCAGGGCCCACAGGTATGGCATGACGACCACGGAACTGAACGCTGCGACGGTGGCCGCGCCGACGACCACGGTGAAGACCGTCGACTTGATGCGCGCACGCCAGAACGGGAGCCCGTGCTCGATGCCGTACGCGCGATTCAACGCGGAGCGTACAGCCTGCATGCCCGATGACGCCGTCCAAACCGTTGCGATCAGCCCCACCGCAACCAAGGCTTGATTGCGCTGCGCGAGCACCTGGCGGATGACGGGCTGCATGGCATCTTTCACAAGCTGCGGCGCATAACTCATGACACGGTTGGCCAGTGCTGCTGCGTCGCCTGGCTCGCCCACGTAGCCTGCGGTGGCAGACAACAGGATGAGCAGTGGAAACATCGCCAGCACTGCGGAAAACGCAAGGCTGCCTGCCTGGTTGGCGCTCTGATGAAAGATGTAGTTGCGAATGGCCAGAAACAGGACCCGCAGGCCGGGTGTTGACAACACGGCGCCATGCAGACGCCGAACAACTTGTCCAGCGGATGTCATTCTGCGATCTCCGGCCCCGCGAGCCTGCCTGGATCGCGCAGTGTCATGACGAAGAGACGAATCATCCGCCCATTGGGCACGATGGCATGCCAGCTCGGCGTAGGAAGACCTCCCCACCGCGGCGACAAGCGCTGCGGGCACTTGCAGTGCCGTCCCTTTCATCCCAGCTCCCATCCTTGACGCGTGTCGCACGTACGCGCGGTGCACGCGACCCCAATCACTGCTCGCAGAGGAAGACTTCTGACGAAATTGTGAGTAGATCGCTGACTCGGCCAGGAACTTCGGTCCTTGCACCATCCGTTGTCTTGCTCTACGACCATTCCTCCCCGGAGCGGGACCCTCTTGCGTGACAGCCAGAGGCATGGCCCGGCGAATGCCGGTCTTTTTTATCGGTCATCAGCGCGCCGCTCCGACGCTTTTAGGACCAGGACTGCGAGGTCAGGCTCGCGGTGGCAGCGGGGTTGAAGGTCCGACTCGGGCGTTAACGATCCGCTTGTCCTTCATCGGCGCAGCAGCTCTGTGCGTCTGCAGTTGGACGTCCCCGTTGCACCCAGATCAACCGCCTGAGGGATGTGCCGTAGCGATACGGCCCGTCGACGGGACAGCCGCATCACGTTCGACCGCGCTCGGCTCGAACGCAACTGTCTGAGCTCCTGGACATCGCCGCCCCACGCAGCAGGAACGTTCGCGAAGGTGGTTGTGCCTGGCGCAAACGCGTGTCAGCCCCATGTCGAGGGGCACGTGTGACGGTGGCCTTTGAATCCCCTCCGAGGGTGCAAAAAAACCAAACGCGGCACCCTTGAAAAGCTAGAACCCCAACCTACGTTGACCTCGTTGGAACCTGGTCAACCGACAAGGAGGTTTGAAATGACCATGAACCTGTTGAAGCAAATTGCCAGCTCGCGACTGCCCGTCACGTTCTACCGGGAAGCGGATATCGACGGCGTCAGACTGCTGCGTGCGGCCGGCCTCGTGGTGGCGCTGGTGCCTTCCCCTTCCGACCCGATTGCCCTGTCGGGCTCGCCGACCGCAGCGCAGGTGCTGGCGCTCACGCCAAAGGGGCGCGAGGAACTCGCGAGCTTCGACCATCCCCGTTCGCGTCCCGTGCACGCGCGCATCCCCAGGATCAGGACGGCGGCCTCGGCCGAGCCCGTCCGACAGCGCGGGTTCCCGTCAAGGGGCCTTGCACAGAAGGGCAGCCGCTCGCTTGACCGCTGGCGAGGCTGAACTGCTCGCCCTTGCCTTGGTTTCGCTGTCAGCCGACGCGGCGCTTCGTGCGCCGCTGTGATTTTCCATGGGAGGTCTTGCCGTGTTCCGAACGCTCTTTCCCCGTGGCATCTTCGCTGGCATTACCGCCTGCAACGTGACGTGCAGCAGGCGGGCTCCGTGCGTGTCTGATGTCTTCGCGAAGACGCGACTGCCTTTGCCGCGTCCAATCAGCGCTCCCAACCCTGGACTGACGCTGTGCTTTTGCCATGACGATCGATCAACGCGGTGTTGCCGCATGTGCTGGCGGGCGCCTGCCCATGCGCGTCGCGTGTGGTGCATCGCCTTCAAAGCGAGGGCTGATATGCGCTGCATTTGAACCGATGCTCACGACTGCGAGTGGGGCGCTGCTGGCACCTTGTGCAGCCATGCCGATGCCGGCATGCGCAAGTTCACACCCATGCCCGACCTGTCGTGGCTCGGCGCGCGAATGGCCCGTCTCCGGATGAAATTGCTGCGTGAGAGCGTTGCCGCCATGACGGAAGGCTTGATGGCGAGGTCAGTGACGTGCCGGCGGCGGGACACCCACCTGCAGGTGGTCGATGTCATAGCCATTTTCGCAAGAACTGGCTCAAAGAGGCCGGACACCCTCGAAGGCAACGTGTTGCAGGGCGATGCATTTCATGGCGTCAACCTCTTGCGCTGCGGCAGCGGTCTTCATCGCAGTGCTCGTCGTCAGCGTCGTCGGCGTCTGTGTCGCCCGAAGCGCGGGTGATCAACGTCGTAGGCATCGTCTCGGCGGCCAACTGGCCGATGGCCGCGCCGAGCGCCATGTCGTCGATCCCACCGAAGCGGCTCAAGCGGATGCGCCCTTGCTTGTCGACGAGCACGATGCTCGGGGTGCCCTGCAGCTGATAGGCCCGCATCGTCGCGGGAATGCTGCCATCCGCAGGCGAGTCGATTCCGATCGGGAAGGTGTAGCGGTACTCACGCACAAAGGCCTCGAGCGCAGCGGGCGTCATGACATCGTGATGTTCGAACACGGTGTGCAGGCCGATCACGGCGACGTCCCGGTCGGCGAAGAGTTGACGCGTCTTTTTTGCCTGCGGCAGGCCGTGCGTCACGCAGGCCGGACACAGCATCTGGAACGCGTGCATCACCACCACGCGACCGCGCAGCGACTCGAGCGTGAGGGCGGCGTCGCTGTTGAGCCATCGGGTGACCTGCAGCGCGGGGCCTTCTGGGAAGTGGTTCGACATGGCGTGGAAATATCCGACTTGAAGGCAAATCCGGGAAGAGAGCGTCCCTCGCTTCCCGGGACGGTTTTTTAATGGGTTACTTTCACGCAGCGGCGCGCAGCTTGACCGAGGGGAAGTCGACCGGCACGTCGAACGCCACGTTCACGTAGTTGGTGAACAGGTTCAGCGCCACATGCGCCAGGATCTCGACGATGTGCTGGTCGTCGAATCCTGCATCGCGCAACACCTGCACATCCGCAGCGTCGACCTGGCCGCGCTCGTCGACCACCTTGAGCGCAAAGCGCAACGCCGCGGCGGTCGGCGGGTCGGACGATTCGCCGGCCTGCGCGGCCGCCATGTCCGCGGCGGACACGCCAGCCTTGCGGCCCAGCGCCGTGTGCGCGGCCAGGCAGTAGTTGCAGGCGTTGCGGTCGGCCACCGCCACTGCGATCTGCTCGCCGAGCTGCGCGGAGATGACGCCGCCGCCGAGCGCGCCGAAGGAACCCCACAGGCTCTTGAGCGCGGCCGGCGAGTTGGCGACGGCGCGGAACATGTTGGGCGTGGCGCCGAACGCGCCGTGAATCTGGCCGAGGAGCGCCTGGGATTCGCCAATGGCTGCGGCTTGGGTAACGAGTTGAATGCGGGACATGAAGGGATCCTTGGAAGTGGTCGAAGTCCACAGTGTCTTGGTCAAATCCGTATGATTCGGTTCGTTTCGTCCAAGGTACATATCTTTTCGTCCAATGCCGCCGCCCACCATGCCGTCGATCGACCGGCTGTCCTCGCTGCTGGAGCGCTTCCGTGTGCGGGCGCATCTGTTCCACGCCGGCCCGTTGTGCGGCACTACCCACTTCGCAGCGAAGCCGGGACGCGGATTCCTGCATGTGCTGCGTCACGGCGAAATGGTGGTCACGCATTCCGCGCGCGCGGGCGTGCCGCGCAAGCTGGTCGTGAAGGAGCCCAGCCTGCTTTTCTATCCACGACCGCTGGCGCACGACTTCCACAACGCGCCCACGGAAGGATCCGACTTCGTGTGCGCAACCCTCGATTTCGACGGGGGCGAGGCTCATCCGCTCGTGCGGGCGCTGCCGGCCCTGATTCGACTCCCATTGCACGCCGTGGAAGGCCTCGAGCAGTCACTGGCACTGCTGTTTGCCGAGACCACCCGGGTCCTCTGTGGGCACCGGCTGTTGGCGGACAGGATGTTCGATGTGGTGCTGATCCAGCTCTTGCGGTGGCTGCTCGACCATCCTCAGGAAGCCGAGCTACCTACAGGCCTGCTCACGGGACTGGGCGATCAGAAGCTCGCCCGTGTACTGGTCGCGATGCACGAGCGGCCGGGTGAACCATGGTCGCTGGAGGACATGGCTCGGGAGGCAGGTTTGTCGCGCAGCGCCTTCGCCCAGCACTTCAAGGCCAGGGTCGGAACGACGCCGGCAGATTACCTGGCCAGCTGGCGCCTCAGCATCGCGCAAGCTGAACTCAGAAAGGGCGCCTCTCTGAAGGCCATCGCAGCCAGCCTGGGCTATGCGAATGCTTCAGCGCTGTCCCGTGCCTTTGCGCAGAGAGTCGGGATTTCGCCACGCGAATGGCTTGCCTCGTCAAGCTGAGCGGGCAACGCGCGTCTTTGCGTGGACATCGCTCGCGGGGCCACGCAACCGCACCCCTTTTCTTTGCGGGCGCGATGACGCGGTCAATGGCAGCCCTGAACTCGGGGGCGATGCGAGAACCTTATCCAGGTGGACGCAGCCCCTCAATCAGCATCATGGAAATGGCACCCGGCAACAACCTGGATTTTTGCGATGGCGCATGGCACTCAGGGGCAACGAAGAGCGGCGGCTGATCTTCAAATGCGGTGGTCGCACGCCTGTGACGTGCAGATCAGCGACCCACACTGACAGCGCCGACGCTGGGGGGCGTTCCTCTCCCGACCACCCCCGGCGAGGGAGCGAGGGGTCAGAAATGTTCAGGAACGGGATGTGCCCGGTTCACCCCGGCGAAGCCTCCGCGGGGACCATCCGAAGCCGCTTCAAAACTTCGGCCGGCGTGGCAAGTGCAACTGGTCGGCCAAATCCGCCATAGCCTCTGGTTGTCTACTCGGCCAGTTCGAATCGCTTCTGAAGTTCACGGATTGCACGCGCAATCTCGGGGCGATGCTGGTCGACGTTCGTTTCGCTGCGTACTGTCCAGTTTGCTGCGCCAGCGCGCTCGGCGGCTGCGACCACTTTGGCCCGGCCGAGGTCAGTGATCAACGCGAAAAGTGCCGAATCACTAGCTACGAAATCCAGTAGCGCGTCCATGAGCTCGTTCGCGGTTCGGCGTTCCTTTTTCACAATCGCTCCCAAAAGGAAGACGATAGAAGCAAGGAAGCTTCCACAAGATTACATGTGCGTTAGGCCAGAGCCCCGGCCGCCCAAAGCGTTAAATAGTTCGCGATCTGCTTCACCTGAGACCGGGGCTGTTGGATTCCGCCCATCTCCACCTTCGGGGGGTGAGGATCAAAACTTGAACTGGCTGACGAGGATGGCGCAGACGGCGGCGCCGCTCATGAACGCCAGGATGGGGCCCTGCGCCATTCAGCGGCAGGGTGGCATTGCGCCGCGCCATGCCGTCGAGCAGCTGCGAGGCGAAGCTGGTCATGTGCGAGGGTGTAGAGGTGCAGCACCAGGAAGCCGCCCGCATTGATGGCGCCGGCATTGAAGGTCAGCAGCAGGCCGAGCGCCAGGTTTGTCGAGGGCGCCCAGTGGCGGATGGTGAGCTAGCGGACTAGCGGACTAGCGGAGTCTGCGCACGGGCACCTTGCAGGCTGGTGCCGGCCTGCCTTCAGGCTGTCAGTGCTGCTCCCAGCGCCAGTTCTCGATGTCCGGCATGTCCTTGCCGTGGCGCACGATGTAGGCTCGATGTTCGAGCAGCCGGTCGCGCAGGTGCTGCTGCACGTGACCGGCGGTGTCGCGGATGCGCGGCACGCGGTCGATGGCGTCGGCGGCCAGGTGGAAGCGGTCGAGCCGGTTGAGCACCGTCATGTCGAAGGGTGTGGTGGTGGTGCCTTCTTCCAGGTAGCCGTGCACGTGGAAGTTGCCGTGGTTGCGCCGCTTGTAGGTCAACCGGTGGATCAGCGCCGGATAACCGTGGAAGGCGAAGATCACCGGCGCGTCGGTGCTGAAGATGGAGTCGAACACCGCGTCCTCCAGCCCGTGCGGATGGCCCGAGGGCGATTCGAGCGCCATCAGGTCGACCACGTTCACCACGCGCACCTTCAGATCGGGCAGCAGCGTGCGCAGCAGGTCGACGGCGGCCATGGTCTCCAGCGTGGGCACGTCGCCGGCGCAGGCCATCACCACGTCGGGCGCCACGCCGTGGTCGTTGCTGGCCCATTCCCAGATGCCCAGGCCCACCGTGCAGTGGCGCTCGGCCGCGGCCATGTCCAGCCACTGCGCCTCGGGCTGCTTGCCGGCCACGATCACGTTGACGTAGTTGCGGCTGCGCAGGCAGTGGTTCGTGACGGACAGCAGCGTGTTGGCGTCGGGCGGCAGATACACCCGCACCACCTCGGCCTTCTTGTTGACGACGTGGTCGATGAAGCCCGGGTCCTGGTGGCTGAAACCGTTGTGGTCCTGGCGCCAGACGTGGCTGGTCAGCAGGTAGTTCAGCGACGCGATGGGGCGGCGCCACGGAATGTGGCGCGTCACCTTCAGCCACTTCGCATGCTGGTTGAACATCGAGTCGACGATGTGGATGAAGGCCTCGTAGCACGAGAAGAAGCCGTGCCGACCCGTCAGCAGGTAGCCTTCAAGCCAGCCCTGGCACAGGTGCTCGCTCAGCACTTCCATCACCCGCCCGTCGGGCGCCACGTGGTCGTCGCCGGGCAGGATCTCGGCGGTCGAGGTGCGGTTGCTCACCTCGAACACCGCACCCAGGCGGTTGGACGCGGTCTCGTCGGGCCCCATGAGCCGAAAATTGCTGTCCGCCGCGTTGAGCCGCATCACGTCGCGCAGGAACTCGCCCACCACGCGCGTCGCCTCGGCATCGACGGCGCCGGGCTTGGCCACCGTGACGGCGTAGCCGCGGAAGTCGGGCAGCTTGAGATTCTTCAGCAGCAGGCCGCCGTTGGCGTGCGGGTTGGCGCTCATGCGGCGCGTGCCCTGCGGCGACAGGGCGGCAAGGTCGGCCCGCAGGGCGCCGTCGGCATCGAACAGTTCTTCCGGCCGGTAGCTCTGCATCCACTGCTGCAGCAGCGCGATGTGCCCGGGCTTGTCGGCAAAGCCGGTGAGCGGCACTTGGTGCGCGCGCTGCGTGCCCTCGATGGGCAGGCCGTCCACTGTCTTCGGCCCGGTCCAGCCCTTGGGCGAGCGCAGCACGATCATGGGCCAGTGGTGTCGGCGGCTGAAGCCGTCGGAGCGCGCTTCCACCTGGATGGCGCGGATGGCATCGAGCGAGGTGTCCAGGGTGGACGCCATCAGTCCGTGCATCAGCGCGGGGTCGTCGCCCGACACGAAGCGCGGCTCGTAACCGTAGCCGCGCAACAGCTGTGTGAGCTGTTCGTCGCCGATGCGTGCGAGCACCGTCGGCCCCGCGATCTTGTAGCCGTTCAGGTGCAGGATCGGCAGCACCGCGCCGTCGCATGCGGGGTTGAGGAACTTGTTCGAATGCCAGCTGGCCGCGAGCGCGCCGGTCTCGGCCTCGCCGTCGCCGATGACGCAGCAGGCCAGCAGGGCGGGGTTGTCGAACACCGCGCCGTGCGCGTGCAGCAGCGAATAACCGAGCTCGCCGCCTTCGTGGATCGACCCGGGCGTTTCTGGCGACACGTGGCTGGGGATGCCACCCGGGAACGAGAACTGCGTGAAGAGGCGCTTGAGGCCTTCCGCGTCGCGCGAAATGTGCGGATACACCTCGGTGTAGGTGCCTTCGAGGTAGGTGCTGGCCACCACGCCCGGCCCGCCGTGGCCTGGACCGGCGATGAAGATGGTGTCGAGCCCGCGCGCGTTGATGGCGCGGTTCATGTGCGCATAGATGAAGTTCAGCCCCGGCGTGGTGCCCCAGTGGCCCAGCAGGCGCGGTTTGATGTGTTCAAGCGCCAGCGGCTCGCGCAGCAGCGGGTTGTCCATCAGGTAGATCTGGCCCACCGAGAGGTAGTTGGCGGCGCGCCACCAGGCGTCCAGCAGGGTGAAGTCTTCCAGGGGCGGGTGAACGGCGGGGTTTGGCATGCGTCGGGCTCCAGTCAGGGCGTGCGGGCGCCTGCGATGGCAGGCAGTGTCTTGGAGCGAATGTGCGCGCACTGCGCCCTCGGGTCTGTACGACGTCGCACAGACCGCCTGCCGGGTGGGTCTCCAGAATGACCGGTTCATGAAACTTCACCAAACAAAAGCAAATGAAATTTCTTCTTGCAACTGATGGGTCAGCCCCAGCCTTACGGGCCGTCAAGTACGCAGCGAAGCTCGTCGCGCTCATGGAGGAATCGCGCGAGCACAAGGTCACGCTGGTCAGCGTGCATGACGACGCGGGCCTGCGCCATGCCAAAGCGCTCGTGGGCAGCGAGGCCGTACAGGATTATTTGCGTGAACTCAGCGACAAGGAGCTTCGGCCCGCCATCAGGGCGCTCGACGCCGCCGGCATTCGGCACGACATCGTGATTCGCACCGGCAGCATCGCCGGGGAGATCGTCGCACTCGCGAACAAGGGTAGGTTCGACATGATCGTGCTGGGTTCGAAGGGACGCGGCGCGATGATGGATCTTCTGATCGGCTCCGTGGCCCAGCGTGTACTTGCCACTGCGAAGCAGCCGGTGACGCTGGTGAAGTAGGCGCATGTTGCCTCGCCGCGGCGTCACCCTGACAGCACCGGAAGAAGCTCCCCGCATGGCGACCCAGCCCTCCGCGGAAATTTCCAGGACGAGGATTCAGGCGCTGGCGAAGCGCTGGTCCACCGACCTTCGGCAGGACGTGCACTGGCGGCCGCACGTCACTCATTACCTCCGCTTCGAAGTCGCAGGTCCGCCCACTGGATACAGCGCTCCAGGACCATTTCAGCGACCTCCAAGCGTGTGCGCTTCCTGTCGACGACCTGCAAGACGGCTTTGAGGACTGAGTGCTCGAAAATTTCCGCTCTGCACACCACGGTTCGTCCATCGGTACTCTGCTCGACGTGGAACACAAATTCAAAGCGATCCCGGTATTGCGGGGGCACGGTCAGCTTCATCCCTGTACTCGAGGTTAGGCGGCCTTGCGATGCGAAGATATGTATGGGAAGCCCGCGGAAACCGTGGGGAACTGCACGGGATCCATTCTTTTCTATCCTTTCACTGCCGTCCCAAATCAATCGAATCGGACCGGTTTTTTGGGATAGAAAATATATCTCTAGATTGAAAATCTATCTATGCGGCCGTGCGTTTTTTGCGACGGCTAGCGAAATCGCTTGGTGAATTCGCGCACCACACCAATGACCTTGGCATCGCCGAGCGGTTTCAAGGGATAGCGGCTGTTCAAGGGCTTGAGATAGAGGTCGCCGCCGTCTTTCACGAGTTGTTTGAACGTGGTCTCGCGCGCTGCATTCAATGCAATGACATAGTCACCCGGAATTGCCTCCATGTCGGGCTCCACGATCAGGATCGACCCGGCAGGAAACGAGTCTCCGACATCACTGACCATGCTGTCCCCGTGCACCCGCAACGCGTAGGTGTGCTTCTTGACCGGCACGCTCACAGGGACAGTGTCGAACTGTGTCGCCGGCTTGAAGTTGTCGATGACGGTGTAGTTGCCGGCCTCAACCTCCGACACGAGAGGAACTTCAAATCTCATGTCGGCACCCCGCGCACCCGCTGACACCCCGGAGACCAACTCGGCGATGGAGATTCCGAGCAGTTTCGCCACTCGCCCTTGATTGGCCCGCTTTGGAGCTGTGCCGCCTTGTTTTTCCCATTGCTGTACTGCGCCACGGCTCACCCCCAACGCAACAGCAAATTGCTGCTCGCTCATCTGGAGACGCTTGCGTCCTTCGCGAATTAAACGGCTGCTGGTCACAGGCCCTAGAGTAGGCGCTGTTTCAGATAGAAATAAAATCCATGATAGCTCTTCCATCATCGGGGTAGGGAAATCCTTAGAGATCCGATAGTTTGGTTGGGTTTGACCAAACTTCTATCGTAGGTCGCACGCTTTAGTAGTCTTACTATCAGGCGCCTGTCGGCTCGGTCGGTAATAGTTCACCGGCAGTCTTGGAAGAGCCCCTATGTCCAGTGATGGCAATTTCTATGAATTGCGCATGACTACGCCCAGCGAAGTCTTTGGCAGCACCATGCTCGGGGTCCGCGTAAGGGCCGCTTGCCAGATGCCGTTTGCCGAGAATTCGATCGGTTCAGTTCAGGACCATATCAACCGTCAGTTTCGATATTTCGAGGCGCTCGGAAAATTCATCATGTTCGCCGACGGCGCGGTCTTCGTTGGAGCTCGTGTGAGTTCCATCGTCGACACGACAGCAAGCATTTGCTGGAAGTCTGCTTTCTACCCGGGGCCGCGTCATCGGCGAGCCATCCAGGGAGGGCACGGTGAACTGCTCCCTCTGGGCTTTCACGGACGGTTCGATCTGTACCTGCAGCAAGCCGAGGACATGCCTGGTGGTGCGAAAGCCTCCGTTGTGGCTAGATCAGGGCTGGGCGAGGCAACCACGCTCGATTGCAAGATCGGCATGCCCGCGGATGTCGCACATGCCCTGCGCGAAGGCATGATGCGCGCGAGGCTCCTGGCTGCCGGGCCTCCATAGCAGCAGTTGCGGGACCAGTCCCCTGAGAGCACGCCGGTGCGAGCGATGAAAAAGCCGATCTTCCACAGCGCAACCATCACGTTGAAGCTCCCGCTAGACATCAGCGCGCACGAAGAAATCGAGGCCCTGCGAACTGCAGGCATTCCGGTCGACGCGCTGGGCAATGCGAAATCCGGTTTTCTTTTCGTGCGAACCGTTGGAGGCGGCGCGCAGAGCCAGCAGAACATCTTTCGGTGGTTTGCCTCCCACATACGCTAGATCCACCGGCTTGCAAGGGGATCGGTCTCATCAGACACGGGTGGTGTGGCCGATTGGACGACGCTTTGGTTTTCAATGGACGGAGGAGGAAAAATGACCGAAAAGATTCGGCTCAACGATGAGCAATGGAACAAACTGCTCAGCCTGCCCCACGAGGGCGAGACCAAAACGCATGGGGAGCCAAGCCATGTGTCGAACAGGTTGAGGTCACATGGATTGGTGACACAAGACAGCCAGGGCCGCGAGCACCTTACCGAACAAGGAATTCGTCGATTGAGCCAAGGCCGGTAGTTTTTGCACGCTCATGCTGGCCGCCGCGCTCCGCCAGTAGTTGCGTGAGTACGCACGGTCAACCAGACTGCCTCAACGGGCCTGCCTGAAATCCGCCGGGGCCTTGCCGGTCCAGCGCTTGAAGGAGCGGAAGAAAAGTTGGGCTCCGAAAAGCCGAGCAGAAGGCTATCTCGGTCAGCGTGGCGATGCCTGCCGCCAAGTAGCGCTGCGCCATCTCCAGGCGGACGTTGTCGAGCAGCGTCGAAAAGCGCACCCTCTCGCTGCCAGGCGACGCCGCTGCGTGCGAGCGCTGAGAAAGCGCCCGCGATACACGCTCTCGGTGTCTGGCACGTCGCCGTGCAACTTCGGCTCCAGGATCTTGCGCACCGCCGCCGCGGTACCGCTGGATGAGGCTTCGTAGGGCCCGCAGGTCGGGTTCGACTGCCGACTCGAACATCGTGGTCACACCCTGGTTGGTGCTGACCAGCGGCAGGTCGTTGTCGGCGCGCCTAAATACGGTCAATCATGGGACGAACCAATCCGAGCGCATCGGCTGCAGCCCGACGAAGAGTCCCGTGGCCGGGTTGGCGGCCTTCTCGTACATCACGAGGAAGACGCGGTCGGCCTGTTGGCTGCTCAGCGGCGTCCTCAGGTCGTCGGTTTCGGGACCGGCAAGTGCGGGCATCGCGCCCAGATTGACACCGGCCTTTTGCAGGCGATTGAGCCTTTTCCAAAGGAAGGCGCGCCAGCGTCATAGCGACGTGTCGAACGGACCCGCTTTTCGCAAGCCCATGCTGTGGGCGGCGTCGAACAGGGGGAGTCCGCATCGAGGCCCGGGCAGGCCGCGCCGACGTAACGAGCTGAAGAATGGCCGCCCCGATCAGCCCGAGGAAGGAGGCCGACCTGCATCAGGAGCGAGGACCCGAACGGTGGCGGCCGTTAAACCACACCTTTTTGTAAGAGGTGCCGGCCTTCCCGCGTAATTCCGTGGACGACCGCAGACTGCGGTTGTGCATCTGGTGAAGTGCGTTGCACCGTTGCCGTGATGACCAGCGCAGCGCGGAGTAGCACTATTTGTCTGATGTCTTCGGGATCAGTGACGGTGAGCGGCAATGTTGCTCGTTCGATGACGCGAAGAAAATTGAGGGGCATGACATCAGGTCATTGAAGCGACGAAATTTTAAACCGAAAAACGGCCACTCGTGACGATAAAAAATGCGATGGACAGCCCTTAACTCTTGCTCAAATAATTTTAGGACGGAAAGGATCGCTATCCACCTATTTTTCCCAGATAAAAAATCCAAAGTACCATGATTAAATGCAATTTCGCTGCGACAGCTCCCGCAATAATGTGCGCAGCAGCGACCATTGGAAATGCATCGATCTGGACAACCCTCAACAATAGGATTGGGGCCAAACGAGAAATTTCTAAGTGCTACAAGAGGGGTCTAAGAACTGGGAGCCCGTATTTTGAAAAACGGTGGCTGTTTTCATTTCAGAAAAAAGCGCGTCGAAGCGCCATCCTTTTCCTACAAGTATCCCTGGTTGGCAGGGTGGGAGCCAGCAGCCTCAAGCGACGGGGTTTCGCCTGGCAGAGAGAGCTGGAACTCCGTCACGGCTTCAATCGAGGGACCTGAACAGATCCAGCATGCGCCAGCGCTATTTCTCGGAGGACATGCAGACCAGGGCCGACGTTCGCACGCGCAACCTCGGATTCCGAACCGAAGTGAAAGAGCGGCCATCTAGGCGTGCTCTCACATTGCCTGCCGTCCTTGAGCGCGCAGGGCAGGCGCGGGCGCCCCCGGGAGCTTGCGATGAAAACTTCCATGACCCCACTCGCAATTGCCGTCGAAATGTCTCGAGGAGGCTGCCCTGGTCGAGGCAGGGCCCCGGCTTCGGTCGCCTCCAGATCAGCCAGCCTGCCCCCGCTCATCGCGCCGACGCCGCGGAATCGAACCGGACGCTGGAGTTCTGCACCGCCCACATCCGCAGCACGCATTGGCCTCACGCGCGCAGGGTAGCGCTGAACTCAGACTTTCGGCAGCGTCACGGGATTTCCGTTGAGCACCGCAGGTGCCAGCCTTTTGCCTATCCTGCCCCGCTGGTTCAGTCCAACAATGTTCAAGCGTGTTGGGTTGACATTCAGTTTTTCGCAATCGGAAATCCAGCCTCTTTTCGAATGCCGGTAGAGAGTTGGTGACTACGTGATGCGCCCGCGTTCAATCCACGTGCGAATCACGGGTTGGTACTCCCAGGAGAGATGCCGCGCTGGTCACCATGGAACGCGGCCTTGGGATGACCCATCCGGGCATGGGTTGCCTCGCTGTTTGGTGTCAAGGTTCCGGACCGTCGCCTCCGGACCAGCGCTACAGAAAATCTGAAATTGGTGCCGGCGAAGGTTGCCTTTGCTCAGCCGTCCCATGAGAACAGGTTGGAAACGCGTTGTCTTTTAGCCGAAGGTCAGCCCATCGTATGCATCGTTCCAAGACAGCATCGGTGACTTCCAAGCGGGTTTGATTTTTTGTCGCGATTTGCAGCGTTGCTTTCAGAATCGAACGCTCAAAGATTTCCGCCCGGCACACCACCGTTTTTCCATCGGCGCTCTGATCAATGTGAAATATGAATTCGAACCGGTCGCGGTATTGCGGCGGAACAGTCAGTTTCATCCCCATTGGATATCTCTCTCTGGCGCAGCTCAGCTCCCACTGCGCTTTATCAAACTAATGCATTATTTTTACTTCATTGGACCCGATGGTTTTATTGGGGTAAACAGCTATCGACTCAAAGAAGCGGTGACCTTTACAGAATGCGGCAGCGGATGCCAACGAACGGGCCCCCACTTACCGGAACAGCGCGGTATGCCCCTACGCGGAAGCGGACCGTCATTGGCTGGAGCAAAAGCATTACTCACTTGGGACGGGTCAAATGGTGGCGACCGGAATGCGACAGTCGGGTCCAGCCCTTGTGGAACTGGCTGGTGAACGATGAGCTCTAGGAAGGCTTGCATGCTTCTTCTTCGGGAGCGCTTTCGAAGGCATCGAAAAGACTTCCAGATTTCTCGAAGCTCGAGCGTCCACTTTCCGAGCTTCCAACATTGACTCGACAGTGGCGGCATTGAGCTGTCGCACCGTAAGCACCCAGGGAATTCATTGACTGGAGAAGCCGAGGCAACGGGAAATGCGCAATGAAAAATGACGCCCTGGAGGGTTCGGCGCGCCACGAGGTGAACGGCCTGTGGCCTACTGCAGCGCTTGGCGAGGCAGGGAGATGGTGAAGACGCAACCGGAGTTCGGGACGTCACGCACTGTTAGCGCGCCCTCATCGGCTTCGATGCTTTGACGTGCGATGGACAGCCCGAGCCCAAGGCCTGCGCGCCCGTCGTCGTTAGGCTTGAAGGGCACGAACATCTTGGCCGCGCCGCCAGGAGGCAAGCCGCCGCAGTGGTCCTCCACATCGATGAGGACATGCTCGCCGAAGGCATACGCATTCAGCGTGACCAGCGAGTCCTTTCGCGTGAACTTGAACGCGTTCTGCAGCAGATTGGCCAGGGCCGCGTGCAGCAGATCTCGATTGGCGTGCACTGCCAACCCTGGGTCCACGGCACGCACTTCGAAAACTGCCGCTTTCATATTCGGGTCGAGGCGGGCCGCCAGTTCGACGTCGACGATGAAGGTGGCGACCGAGAAAGTCTGGCGCTGGTCCGATCCTTCACCCCGGACTTCTGCAGTCGCTCTGCTGATCAACAGGCCGAGCGTGGAAAGGCTGCGCTTGAGAATCGCACCGGTGGCGCCACCAATCTGCATGTTGCCGAGTTCGAGCGCCCGAACCGCGAGGGTGGCCGTGCCCTGCGAGTTGCGCAGTTCATGAACCAGGAAGCCCAAGCGCTGCTTCTCGCCGGCCGTTTGCTGCACCAACAGCAATGCATCGCGCTGAGAGCTGAACTCGGTCACCGCGTCTGCAATGGCGTTGTACAGGCAGCGATTCAGAGTGCGGAACTCACCCACCGCAAACGGCGCGTCGCGCTCGAACGCCAGGTCGGTGATCGCCTGGCAAAGATCGCCGTAGTCATGCACCACCTGATCCACGGTGTAGCCGAGGTTCAGAAGTTCCTTGCCGTGCGCGGTAGCACTCACGCCGATCTCCGACAACGCGAGCGAGTCACCCCCGGAGGGACCGGAGATGGCGATGCTCGCTGCCGCGTCGTCGTTGTTCTCAGCGACAAGCGTTCGCGTGAGCTGGTCGAGAAACATCGGCACCCCGTGGGCCAACTGCTTGGCGGTGGCCGCGCGCAAAGGACGCTGTGCCACCTTCAGCTTGCATCTGGCGACCAGTTCGTCGCGGTTGTTGGAAAGAAATCGATGCATGTCCGTTTGCGCTTCACGCGCATTTTTGTTTGATATCAGATCGAGCCTTTTCCTGTGCGACGGCCAAGCTTCCCTTTGCCGTGATGACCTTCACCAGCATGGCGTGGAGCCCGATGCCCGATTTTGTGGAATGCATCTGAGGCGAGGCTTCGATGAACCCATCGTCATGGAGTCGCTTTGCAGCGGCGAAGTCGGCCTGCAGGGTGAGGATCCTGGGCGGCAGCATGCGGTCGAGGCGCATCAGAAGTTGAATGTCCATAGGAGCTCTCTGAAGTGCGGCCGCGGCTAAGTGCATCGCTGCCTGCTGGCAGCGTCTCCGGAATGGCGGGGGGCGTCTGTGCGCCCCCGTACAGACTGGTTGGAATTCGCAACCTCAACTGTCCTCGCCAGCAAGGCGTCATGTCACATGCGTCAGACCCCATACGACCCGTTCAGCATGGGTGGGAGTCATTGGAAGGATTGCTGCGTTCGCTACCCGCTGCGCGAACAGGTCGCCGACTTGCCGAGTGCCACGTGGGCCCACCGGAGTTCCGACAGGGCAGCGTGTCGCTGCCTCGCCATCCGAGTTGATCCTGAAAGCAATCGGACGTCAGCGTCGCCCGGGGCCTGCGGCGCTTGGAAACACCGCCGCTTCGCTGTTTTCCGCCGAGGCGGATTTCCCCCGAGGCGTTACGCACATCACGATGGCCTGACCCGAATAGACGGTTCGTCCGCGCTCGTGCAGTACGGGCGGCAACTCGGCTTCGATGAGCCCGGAACTGCGCAGCACTTCGCACTTCTGGATCTCGTCCTGGTCGCCGAGCTTCAGGGGCAGTTGCGCGCAACAGAGGCGATTGAGTAGTCGCATGGGCATTTCAGGCTCCTGGGGGCCGACTGGCGGACGTGCGAATCGCTGATGCGTCGGGTGCGCTGGCTTCGCGGTCGATGTTGGCGCGCAAAGCGTCATCGAGCACGGGTTGCTTGCCGCTGCTCATGCGCGTCTGCGCGATCCATACCACCGCGTGGTGCAGGATCTTCGGCAGCTGCCTGCCACTCAGGTAGGCCCGAACCAGCTTGTCGGCGGCGATTTCCGAATGGTTCGTCGAGTGCATCGTTTGTTCCTCCAGAACAGATGGGTCTGGCTCCCACGCTAGCCAGAAACAGGCTCGAGCACCGTTCGCCAGCGCACCGACGCGCTCATCTGGCAATATGGCTCGGGTGTGTGCGCCACCGTACAGACATGCGGAGTTTCGCCGCGGAATCATGTGAGCTTTGGAAGGATCCTCCCCACTATGGCGTTGCCCCCGCGTTCGTCTTCGCTCAATGTCGCCACCGCGCACAACGGCCTCCTGGATGCCATCCCGCCCGAAGTGATGGTCCGAATGGCACCGTCCCTGGAACTGGTGCGACTGAGCCTGGGCGAGGTGCTCTATGAGTCTGGCGTGGTGCAGCAGCACGTGTTTTTCCCGACCGACAGCATCGTTTCGCTGCTGTATGTGCTGGAGAACGGCCAGTCGGCCGAGATTGCGGTCGTGGGCTTCGAGGGCATGGTGGGCGTGTCGCTGCTCATGGGCGGGGGCAGCACGCCCAACCGCGCGGTGGTGCAAAGCGCCGGCCATGCCTTTCGCTTGAGTGCCAGCCATATCAAGGAACTGACGGACAAGGGTGGGCCGCTGCTGCATCTGCTGCTGCGCTACACGCAGTCGCTGATCACGCAGATGTCTCAGACGGCGGTGTGCAACCGGCACCATTCGCTGGAGCAGCAGCTGTGCCGCTGGCTGCTGTTGAGCCTGGACCGCCTGCCCGGCAACGAACTGGTGATGACGCAGGAGCTCATTGCCAACATGCTCGGCGTGCGGCGTGAAGGGGTGACCGAGGCGGCGGGCAAGCTGCAGCGCCTGAGCCTCATCAAGTACGCGCGCGGCCACATCACGGTGCTCGACCGGCAGGGGCTGGAGCGGCAGGTGTGCGAATGCTACGAAGTCGTCAAGCGTGAGACCGACCGGCTGCTGCCGCAGCGGCCGGCCATCTGAGGCGGTGTGTGGGTGCGGCGGCGCACAGAGGGCGGGCCGCCGACGGGCAAGAATGGCTCGCCAGCGCTCTTGCAGCGCTGGCGTTCCTGACTTCTTCCTCTTCCTGACAGGCGGTTCCGTGACTTCAGATCCGTCCGCCTTCATGGTTAACCGGCTGCTCGAGGCCTTGCCTCCCAACGACCACACCCGGCTGCTCGCGCGCTGCGATCAGGTGCAGTTGGAGGCCGCGCAGGTGCTGTACGAGCCGGGCGACATCATCCGCCACGTGCACTTTCCCACCTCGGCCTTCGTGTCGCTGGTGTCCACCGCGGATGGGCACGATGGTCTGCAAGCTGGCATGGTGGGCAACGAAGGCGCATTGGGCTACGAGCTGTCGCTCGGCGCGCAACGCGCTCCATTGCGCACGCTGGTCCAGGGTGCCGGCTTGGCGTGGCGACTCTCGGCGGAGTCGTTCGAGCAGGAACTGGCGGCCAGCACCGCGCTGAAGCGCGTGCTGCACCGCTATGTGTGCGTGCTGCTGACCGAGTTCGGCCGCTCGGGCCTGTGCCATCAGTTCCACCAGATCGAGGAGCGCCTGGCGCGCTGGCTGCTCACCACGCAGGACTGTGCGCATTCCGCGCAACTGGCGCTCACGCACGAGGTGCTGGGGCGCATGCTGGGTGTGCGCCGGGTAGGCATCACCAACGCGGCCACGGCGCTGCACGCGCGTGGCCTCATCTACTACCGGCGCGGCGTCATCGCCATCACCGACCGCCAGGGACTGGAGAACGCGGCCTGCGACTGCTACCGCGCCAACCGGCGTAGCTACTCGGAACTCATTGCACGGGGCTAGTTAGCGTCGTATCAGGCCGCGCCGTTGCGAATCACCTGGTCAGGCAGCCGGCGGATTCCTGGCAGGCCTGCCAGCGCTGGCAGAGGCGCCAGCAACATGTCGAGATCCACTTGCTGCCGACGGCCTCAGGCCGACTGGCCGCGCCAAAAGTCGCCCATGTGGCGAAGTGCTCCCCATCGACCTGATTCAGTTGGGCAGCGATCAGCTTCATGACTTGCTCCCGGACCGAGTAGCGCTCTCAGTGTTCACAGGGTTGGAATGAACAGTGCCGCCTCCAATTCACCGGAGTGGAAAAACGTGCGATTTCTAGGCATGGTGTGATGGGGGACGCAATGCAGGACTGACCCGATCCATGCGGTGAAGGAACCAGGCAGGTTTTGTGCGGGGACGCGGGCGGACCGATGCCCCCGACTGAAGCCGCGGAGTGCTGATCGGTTGGATGCGGCAAGGGTGGAAGCGACGATATTGATCAAGTGGCTCGTGCGTCCCTGCAGCGCCTTCAACTTTTCGGTATTGAGATCCGAAGCGGTCTTCGTCGAACTCGTAACCCTTGACTATCTCGGCCCGCGGCACGATCTTCTTTGCTTGGTTCGCCGCGACGTATTGCTGCCTGACTCGGGAGCCTTCCCTTGGAGAGCATGTTGAAGTGGACGAACGCCGAACTCTGCGTCGCTCTGTGGCGCAAAACCGGTATCGGCGCCAGGCCGAGAGCAAGTGAAGCGACGCAATCGATCGAGGGCGGCCATGGTGATCGCTTCGTCCAGAGGATCAACATGCCACCTATCAAAGGTCTCTCGGGAACAGGCAGGACTCGCCGGAATCTCTCAGTGCTGTCATACGCGGGTGCAAAATGACCGGATGACGATACCAAGTTCTTCGCCTGGTCAGCCGGGCGATGATTCCGCGACGCACCTGAGGGTGAGCGGTGGCGCACTTTTTCAGCCAGCGCCCCACGGGCGGGCTGAGACATTCTCCGGTGGCACCCGGGTACCCTCGGGGTGGGCAAACGACGAGTTGCTTAAACCCCTGTTCATGCCCCGAGAACAAGACGAGTCCTATCGCGGGGTTATCGACCCGTAGGGGATGAATGATGCCGATGGATTTTTTACGCAGGATTGAACACGCCGAGTTTCCGCTGGCAGTGGAAGACTTCCGAGACGTCAACAACGCAGCGGTGTTGAAAGCAGCTGGACTCATCGAAGCAGAACTCGTTGAAGCCGTTGATGGCGACCCTGATCCGTGCTGTGCACTCATCAAGCGCATCACGCCGGAAGGCAGGGCGGCGCTCGCAGGGACACTCAAGCCCGACGTCTAGGGAGGCGGCGGAAGACGCTCGAGGAAATCCAGGAGCCCGTCTATTTCGGTGGACTTGTCGAAAATCGCGTCTGCCCCGAGCTCGTTCGCTCGGCGACGGATTTCCTCGGTGGCATAGTTAGAGAAGATGACCACGCGCTGGCCAGCGCGTCGATTCGCACAGCTCGCGAGGACGCCCAGGCCCGACCCCTCGCGCAGGAAGAGGTCCACCACCGCCACGTCCCAACCGTCGTGAGACTCAAGCCAGGCGATCGCCTCGGCTTCGGTCTCGGCGACACCTTCCACGCGGGCCTCGGACAACGCCTCAAGCGTCGGAATTAGGTTGTCGCGGATTACCTTGTTGTCTTCGACGAGCAATGCATGAATGACCATGCTGCGAAGCTAAGCTGTAAATCCGTCTCATTTGTAGGAAATAGGGTCGGCGAAAGGAAAGCATTTCATCCGACAGAAGGTCGGGCCGGCAAAACCAGCGTTCGAACAGGGCCTACGCTTCCTTGCCGGTCCCGATGTGTTCCGCTGCGACGCCGTCGAGCGCTGGCGATCTCCGAGGCCGTCCATTGGTTTAGCGTCCTCCCTGGCGACCGATGCTTGTCATCGCTTGTACCCCACCAGCTTCATTGCCTCTGCAAGCGGCTGGCGCGTCTTCCAATACCCGGCCCACGGGTCTGACGTCTGGAAAGACAGGTGCTCGCGCGCGGTGCGCACGGTCCATTGGGCGCCGCTCTTCAGCTTGGGAAGATCGTCCCAGCTCACAGGGATCGACACGCCCAGGCCCGGCCGCGCACGTGCGGAGAATGCTGCAGCGGTCGTCGCGCCATGGCCATTTCGCAGGTAGTCGATGAAAAGTTTGCCGACTCGGTTGCTTGGGCCGCTCTTGGCCACGAATCGAATGGGGATCGTCCTGGCCATGTGCTGGACAATGGCTTGAGAAAACCCCTTCACCGTGTCGTAGTCATAGCGCGGCGCCAGCGGGACGACCACATGCAGCCCCTTGCCGCCACTGGTCTTCAGCCAGGACTCCAGCCCCAGAGCGTTGAGCATGGTCCGCATGAGCGCCGCAGCTTCCTGGATGTGTTCCCAGGTCGTCCCTTCGCCGGGGTCGAGGTCGAAAATCATCCGGTCGGGCTTGTCGATGGCCTTGGCCGTCGAATTCCACGTGTGGAACTCAATCACGTTCATCTGCGCGGCGCCGATCAGCGCCTTTGCGTTGCCCACCTCGAGCAGCGACGTATGGCCGGGCCAGAGGGCTTCCGGCAACTCCGTGATGCCGGGAATGCCGATTTTTTCGCCATGCTTCTGGAAGAACAGCTCCCCCGTGACGCCTGCAGGACCGCGAACGAGAGAACAAGGGCGCCCCTTCAGGTGTGGCAGGATGAAATCGGCGACCGATTCGTAATACCTCACCAGGTCGAGTTTGGTGACGCCAGTGGCGGCGTCGATCACCCGCTCGCCGTGACTCACCTTGATCGTTTTTCCGGCGTCCCTGCGGCTGGCGCCGGCGACGGCAATGTCGCTGTCGGCGCCCATAGCTGCAGGCGCGCCAACCACCTTCGGTTGCTCTCTCACGATGGCCTCGGCCGGCTTGTCGTCGCGCAGCCCGATGAAGGATGCATGCCTCACTTGACCGTCAGGCGTCCATTCGGCAAACGAAGCCTCTGCCAGCAGGACTGGCTTCACCCACCGCTCGCTGCCCACCTTGCGCTTGGACCATCGGCCCGGCTTCGAGGTGCCTTTGTCGAAGGGAGATGCGTCGACCGCCAGCGGCAGGAGCTTGCGCTTGAATTCAGCCGCCTCGTCGCCGCTCCAGCCGGTTCCTACGCTGCCTGCAGGGACCAGATTGCCCTGGTCATCATGAATGCCGAGCAGCAAGCTTCCGATCTGGGCGCTGTTGTCCGTCCGGTCCGTATATCCGCACACGACGAATTCCTGGCGGAGCTTGCATTTCAGCTTCAGCCAGGTCTCGCTGCGCCGCGACACATACGGGGCATCGGCCCGTTTGGCGATGACGCCCTCCAGGTGCATCTGGCAGGCAGACTTCAGAATCGAAACCGGATCGGCTGGGAAATCAGCGCTGAAACGCACGTGCTCAGAGGCGCGCGCTTCAAAGAAATCTCGAAGAAGCGCTCGACGCTCCTTCAACGGCACTTGGCGAAGGTCCGCGCCTTCGAAGAAGGGGGCGTCGAAGACGAAATACACAATCCGCTCGGCGCCTTTGCGCTGTTCGAAAGCGTTCTGCAGGGCATTGAAGTCCGGCGCGCCATTGGCGCCCAACACCACAATTTCGCCGTCCAGGAACGCCGAATTCAGGCCGAGCGCGCTGAGTTCGACAACGAGACCTGGCATCTTGGCCGCCCAGTCATGCCCACCGCGGGTGAGCAGGGCCGCCTTGCCCTTCTCGATGCGAGCCATGAGTCTGTAGCCGTCGAATTTGATTTCGTAGAGCCACTCGCCCGACGACGGAATACCGGCGGCCAGCGTGGCGAGCTGGGGCTCGATCCTGGCGGGCAGAACGGCTTTGCGCGCGTGGGCCAGCGGATCTGCCTTTCTGGTCGTCCTGCGTCCAGGGTCCGCTACAGGGCGAGCTGCAGCCTTCTTCAACGGCTTGGAAATGACGCTGTCGGGCAAGGCGGTGAGTACGTCGTACGCCGAGTGCGGCCTCGCGAAGTCGTCTTTTTTCTTGAAAAGAATCCAAGGTTCCTGCCGCTCGCCCCCCTTGGCGATCTTCACAAGTTCCCACAGGCCTTCGAGCTTCTGGCCATGCAGCCTGAACACCAGCTTTCCGTCGGCCAGGCCCTGGCGGGGATCGCCCACAGGCTCCCAGGTGCCGTTGTCCCAAACGATCACTGTGCCGGCGCCGTACTGCTTCGCCGGAATGGTGCCCTCGAAGGAGGAATAGGAAATCGGATGGTCCTCCACGTGGATCGCCATCCGCTTTTCTTTGGGGTCGAAGCTGGGGCCTTTGGGCACAGCCCAAGATAGCATGACTCCATCCAACTCGAGGCGGAAGTCGTAGTGCAGTCGAGAAGCTGCGTGCTTCTGGATCACGAACGACAGCGCGTGCGGGTTGGCCACGCCGCCCTCTGCAGGCTCTGCGGTCACGGCGAAATTGCGCTTCGCCTTGTAGACGGACAGTGCGTCGGCCTTCGGCATGACGGCCCCTTGCTACTGTTTCTTTGCCAGGTACTCGCGGACCTTCTCTGCCGAATTGCCTGCAGCCTTCACGGCTTCGCGCAACTCGCCCGGTGTGCAGCCCAGGCTCTGGGTCCAGTCCCGCACTTCGTAATCTTCTTCAAGCGAAATGAGTTTGCGGTCCCACGCGGTTTTCTTGCTGTCCTCTGTCATGCGCGTCTCCAAAAGAAATAAATACCTTGCAAGGATTCGCGGACTGCCCCTGTAGGCGTTCGTCGCGAGCGCGGCTCAGATGGTGGCAGTTTGCGCAGCCGCGCGGAGGATTGAGCACCGGTGCCGCACGCCCCGTCGGGTCCAGTCGCCGCTGCCGTCGCGACGTTTCTGACGGTGTTGCTGATTCAACAAAGCCAGATTAAGGACAGCGTCGCGCTGCACTTGAAGCTCAATGAGTTGCTGCCAGCATGCAAGTGACGAGCAAGCGAAGGATCGGGATCGAAGAGCTCGATGACAGAGCTGCGCGATGTCGCTGGGTTCTACGTTCAATTGCCGCGCGCGTGGAACCGGCGCGTGCAAGGAGCGTCACTCCATCGACGAACGCTCCGAAACACCACCGGTTTTCTCATGAGGGTGGAGCGCGCCCAGCGCCCCCGTGCGCATCGAACCCGACCTTACTGGGCCGGTCCGCAACATCGATGCGCGCAGCTGAACGGTCATCCACGCAAGTCTTGGCGCAGCGAAGGCCGTCGCCCGGCGCTTGAAAGCCTTGGCTCAGTCGACCTTCACCTCAATACGTCTGGGCTGCGCGTGGGACGTCTTGGGGATTCGAAGCTTCAGGACGCCCTGCGACAACTCCGCCGTCACCTTCTCGGTGTCCAGCTCCTTGCTGAGAGTGAACACGCGCCGAAAGCGGCCAAACTCCACCTCGGTATGGCTTGTCTTCAGCCCTTCGGGTGTCTTCAGGGAGGACGCGGCGTCGATGGTCAGCGTAGCCCCCTCGACATGCAGGTTCAGTCCCTCGCGGCGCACGCCAGGCAAGTCTGCATACAGCGTGATGCCGCTGACATCCTCGATCACATCGACAGGAGGTGTGAGTGCTGCCGCATCGTAGCGAGAAGCATCGGGGGCGGCAGCGTCTTGGCGCATTGCGCGAGCGGCGGTCTGGACATCGTGGTTCATGGTCATCTCCTTTCGATCTGAACAGCTATTGAATATCGATTCGACGCGGCTGTGCGGAGGCGCGACGCTGAACGGTGATGTGAAGAAGGCCGTCTCTCAGTTTCGCATCCACGGCTTCAGGATCTGCGTCTTCGGGCAATGTCATCACACGACGAAATGCGCCTTCGAAACGCTCATGAATATGAACTGCGGCCTTGCCTTCGGGCGGTGGCGCAATGCCCTTTCGCTCTCCGGCAATGGTAAGCAGACCCCGCTCTAAATGGACCTCGAGCGTGGCGGGATCCACGCCAGGGGCAAAGGCGTAGATCTCCAGCGAATGATCAGTGCTCCCAACGTTCAACGCTGGAAACCCGTCGCGCGGAAGTCCGCGGATGTTGGGCGACAGGTCAGCGGCTTGCCGGATGTCTCGTTGGAGCCGATCAAGCTCGGCCAGGACGTCGCGGGGAAAAAGGGAACGGTACATGACAAACCTCCAGAAAGTTGCAGGCACACCCCGGTCGCCGGGGCGGCCATCAAAGCAGAAACGTGTGGCGGCGCGAGGCGCCTTGGTTCGGCGCCGCAGGCTCTACTGCATCCGAGTTGGCTCGCGCGATTCGGACGTCGGGCGAAGGAGCTTGGCCCAGGGCGCGGTTTTGATCCGAGGCATCCTGAAGCGCCACCGAGGAGGGCGTGATTCGGGGTATGGAAATTTCGCGAGTTCTTCGCGGCCCTTTTGCGTGATGGCCAGTACCTGGGCCATAGATGGCGCGTGAGGAGCGTGTGCGGCGGACGAGAACATCGCCACCACCAAGCCGGCTGCACGCAACACCCTGACTTGATCGATGTCCTCGGTGCGATAGAACGTCAAAGGCAAGCGGGAGCCGGCAATTTGCTTGAGCAAGTTCATGGTCATTCGATACCTCCTTTTGCGGGTGACCAGGTTCCGACGGTGTGGAAGTTAGGCGCCTCCCGAAAAGTTTTCAAGAGGACCACCTGGATTTTTTTTTTGGCGCGGTTACAGCCTCGCAGGCGTTCCTGCGGTAGCACTGCACGCCTGACAGCCGACGCCAGTCAAGGCGAAATGGCAACTTCCTACAAAGCGCTCGGTCCGTGCATGCCAGCGTGTCCGCTTCACGAACGACCTGGAGATTCCATGTTCAAGCTCCCAAACTCCGCCGTTATCGCTGCGGCCTCAGCCACGTTGGCGATGTCGATGTTCGCTCCCGTTGCCCAGGCAGCCGGCAAACTCTCATCCGCAGACGAGTCGATGCTCAAGGACATCGCGCAAGCCAACATCGCGGAAATCGACAGCGGCAGGCTTGCGCTCGAAAAATCGACAAATCCCGAGATCAAGAAATTCGCCCAGATGATGGTCGACGACCATTCAAAGGGTTTGGCGGACACGAAGGCGTTGGCGTCGTCCAAGAGTGCAAGCTTGCCTGACGGCCCCGATGCGAAGCACAAAGCAGTGATGATCGAATTCAAGACGCTGTCGGGCGGTCTGTTCGACAGCCGCTACGTGAAGCAGGCGGGCGTGGGTGACCATGAGGCCACCGCGAAGCTCTTGCAGAAGACTCAGGCCGAAGCCAAAGATGCGGACCTCAAGGCCCTTGCCACCAAGATGCTTCCCGTCGTGCAAGGCCATCTCCAACATGCGCAGGATCTCGCCGCCAAGACCGGCAAATGAACCCACAGGCTTGAGGCGGGAGCGCAGCGCCCGCGATTTTTAAGGACTACACATGTCACTCATCTGGACCATCATCATCGGATTTCTTGCAGGCTTGGTAGCGCGGGCGGTACTGCCCGGGCGTCAGTCGCTTGGCATTATCTGGACAACTTTGCTTGGTATTGCCGGGTCGGTGATCGCCACTTACATTGGGCAGGCGCTGGGGTGGTATGCCGCGGGAACTGGCGCGGGATTCATTGCGTCAGTCGTTGGTGCGATCATCGTCCTGGTCATTTACGGGATGGTCACGAAGCGCGCGTGAGCAGCTAGACGCCTGCTGAAAGCTCAGGGTTTCGCGGTCGGGGGGCGGCGCTATCGCTGTGTGCTGCTCGGCCAAACACGGAAGACCGTGTTTGTGTGCTTTTGTGTGCCGATGGGGCCGGCAGTCGCTTTCCCAACCCGCGACCCAGTCGCCTTCGCCGCCCCGCATGGCTTGGCACGGAGCCAGGCTACCTGGGCGGGGCGGGCTTTTCCCTGGCCCACTTTCGTTTCAAGAATGTCTGGTTGCGACCATGGGGAATGAAGCCTTCTGAGCAGCCGCGGAAGACATCCCGTGGCTCCTTCTATAAGGATTGATTTCTCATGACGTGCGCTTGGCCGGCGGCTGTGCCGCTTCCTGCGCTCCCTTCTTGGTCGTCGAATCACTTGGCAGTTCAGCCGGCGTACGCCCATCGGGATTGGCGCCCGTGGTGGGCTTGGGCGTCTTGGTGGGACTGCCCGCTGAATGAACGCTTCGTCGCTGGGTCATGACCGGTCTCCAGTATGTAAAGGAATTCACGATGGCACCTTGAAAACGTGCGTGTGTAGGAGGGTGGCGCGTGAATTCCGAGGAAGGCCGGGCGCCGGGAGCGACCCCTTCCAGCGCCACCCGGCAAACCGGCGCGCAGCCCGAATGCCTGTACTCCTACATGGAGGCTGGATGGCGAGACCTAGGTTTCAGCACCGGGGGCTTTCCCCTTCCCTGCACCTCCTCCCGCCTACCAACCCGCCAAGGAAAACTGCGCCATGAAAGCCCTGACCTACCAATCCTCAAAGAACGTCAGTGTCGAGACGGTGCCCGACCCGGTGCTGGAGCAGGATGACGACGTGCTGCTGCGCGTCACCGCCACGGCCATCTGCGGCTCCGACCTCCACATTTTTCGCGGCAAGATTCCCGACATGGAGTCCGGCGACATCCTCGGCCACGAGTTCATGGGCATCGTCGAGGAGACAGGAAAGGGCGTCACCCGGCTGAAGAAGGGCGACCGCGTGGTTGTGCCCTTCACCATCGCCTGCGGCCAGTGCTTCTTCTGCAACAAGACGCTGTTCGCGGCCTGCGAGACCACCAATCCTGGACGCGGCGCCATCCTCAACAAGAAGAACGTTCGCTCCGGTGCGGGACTGTTCGGCTACTCGCACCTGTATGGCGGCTATCCCGGCGGCCAGGCGGAATACGTGCGCGTGCCCAAGGCCAACGTGGGCCCGCTCGTGATCCCGCCCGGGCTGGCCGATGAGCAGGTGCTGTTCCTTTCGGACATCCTGCCCACGGGCTACCAGGCGGCGTTGAACGGCGAAGTGGGGCCGGGCTCGACGGTGGCCATCTTCGGCGCCGGCCCGGTGGGTCTGATGGCCGCGGCCTCTGCCCGGCTGCTTGGCGCAGAGCGCATCTTCATGGTCGACGAGCACGCGTACCGCCTCGAGTTCGCGCGTGCCACGTACGGCGTGGAGCCTATCAACTTCAAGGACATCGACGACCCTGCAGGTGCCATCATCGAGCGCACCGATTTCCGCGGCGTGGATGCTTCCATCGACGCCGTCGGGTTCGAGGCCAAGGGCAGCACGCTGGAGACGGTCATGACCGACCTCAAGCTCGAAGGCTCCAGCGGCAAGGCGCTGCGGCAGGCCATCGCGGCCACGCGGCGCGGCGGCGTCGTCAGCGTGCCCGGCGTGTACGCGGGCTTCATCCACGGCTTCCTCTTCGGCGACGCGTTCGAGAAGGGCTTGACCTTCAAGATGGGCCAGACACATGCGCAGCAGCACATGCCCAAGCTGCTTGAGCACATCCAGGCAGGCGAGCTGAAGCCCGAGGTGATCATCACGCACCACATGGCGCTGGAGGATGCTGCGCGCGGCTACGACATCTTCGAGAAGGCTGAGGAGGAGTGCCGAAAGGTCGTACTCACGCCCTCCGGGCCGCCGCCCCTGGCGACCGTCACGCTCGAGACCAACGGCGCGTTGCCGCGCTGATCGAAATTCCTTCGAATTCTTAACTGGAGGCCTCATGGCAGATGCTCACGATCCCGCAACACCCCGCATCGACAAGAATGACTCGACGCAGGTCGAACGTTGGACGCGCGAACTCAACGTGACGGGCGAACAGTTGACCGAAGCCATTGCCAAGGTGGGCAACAAGGCGGCCGACGTAGAGCTGTATCTGAAGGGCAGTCGCAGCTCGACCAATGCGGACACTGCGGAAGACGCGGCGAAGGCGAAGTAGCACGCGGGGGGGGCGCGGGGCGCCGGGGCCTCGGCGCGAGCGGCGTCCCCTGGTCGCACCTTCTGAACTGCAGCGTTTGAGGCGGAAGCCAGTGTCCAGCGCGTACGTGCGAGCGGTCTCTGATGCCGAGGTCGCGGTCGCATTCCTACGGCGTTGCGTCCTTCAAAGCTTGCCCCTGCGTGCCTGCGTCTCGCGAGCCCAAATGCGCGCACGCTCTGTGCAACTCGCAAGGGCATATCCATGAGCAATGACACCACTCCCACCGACGGGCACTCACTCGAGTACCGCGGTTTTCGATTTGAGCTTCGCGTGGAGCCGCAGCAGGGCGGCTACCGGCCGGTCGTCGTCCTTCTCCGCTCCCCTGCAGCTCAAGAAGAAGCTTTACTGCCCAACGACACCGAGGAAATCGTCTACGGGACGGCGGCGGAAGCGATCCGGCATGCCGAGCAACAAGCCATGCGCTGGGTTCACGACCGCACGGGCGACGGGCGAGGGCAGTTTTAGCGACCCCTTGCGCAGCTGCGCCGGATGCAGGGCGCTGTTCGAGCTTCGGGTAGGGGGCATGGTCGGGCCCAGTTCGGGCACTTGTCCGATGGACGCACGCGAGCCCATGCATAGCTTGAGCGCTGAACCTGTCTTCCACCCGCAACACAAAGGAGCGCACCATGACCGACCCCCAGCACGCTGGCCCCCGTCCACCCTTCGATACGCCGGAGCAGTCGCCGCCAGGCCTGGAGTCGATGATGACACCGCGCCCGGACTTCGGCGAGTCCTCCTATGTCGGCAGCGGCAAGCTCAAGGGCAAGGCCGCGTTGATCACGGGCGGTGACAGCGGCATTGGACGCGCCGTGGCGCTCGCCTTCGCGCGAGAAGGCGCCGACGTGCTGATCTCCTACCTGGCGCAGGAAGAGTCCGATGCGCAGGCCTGCAAGGAACTGGTCGAGCGCGAGGGCCGGGTGTGCGTCGCGGTGCCGGGTGATATCTGCGACGAGGCGCATTGCAACCAATTGGTCGATACGGCGGTGCAGCGCTTCGGCAAGCTCGACGTGCTGGTGAACAACGCGGCGTTCCAGATGAGTCACAAGGACCTGAGCGACATCACAGCCGAAGAGTTCGATCGTACTTTCCGCACCAATGTGTACGCCAACTTCTTTCTTTGCAAGGCTGCCGCGGCGCACATGAAGCCGGGAAGCGCGATCATCAGCACGGCCTCGGTCAACGCCGACAAGCCGAACGCCACGCTCGTCGCGTATGCGGCAACGAAGGGCGCCATCCAGAACATGTCGGGTGGCATGGCGCAGTTGTTGGCCGAGAAGGGCATTCGCGTGAACTGCGTGGCGCCGGGTCCTTTCTGGACGCCGCTGATTCCCTCAACCATGCCGCCGGACAAGGTGAAGGAGTTCGGCACGCAGACGCCGATGAAGCGCCCGGGCCAGCCGGCCGAGCTGCAGGCGGTGTACGTGCTGCTGGCGTCGGACCAGGCGAGCTACATCTCCGGCGCGACCATTCCCGTGACGGGCGGCGTGCCTTTCATCTGAGTCGAGGGCGATGTTCGCGCATGTGCCGTCTTGCGCGCGTCACCTGCACCGGTTTGTGTTCTCTTGCTCAAACGTTCTGGCGACGGCGGTTGCCGATGATCTCCTCGAGCACCTCTTCAAGCGTCGACCAGGTTGGAAACAGGATCACCTCGTCGGCGGAACTCCAGCGCCCTCCAGCGGCCTTGAGTCGCGTGGCCAGCGCATCATCTGCTGCAAGAAGGGCAGGTTGGGACCACCCGACCTTCGGCAGTTTTTCCCGCACTTCGCATCCCAATCGCGCAGCGAGTTTTTGCGCGCGCAGTCCGCTTCGACCTGCTGGAGAAAGCATGTGAGTCCTTCGAGTATTCCGTCATGAATGGCCTCGTCCGCCTGCCACTCGGATTTCCCTTACGGGGACGATGTGATCAGTGCGCAATTGCAGGCGCCCCGAGGCTTCGTCTCGACAGTCTTGCTGGGCAACCAGGAAGACACGCCGGGTTGCTTTGTCTTGGCGCTTGCAAGCCACCGGGTTGAAGCCAGCGATCCGGTGGGGTTCGAAGGCGATGAAGAGGGGCGGAGGGGCAGGGTGGCATGGGGTCGCTCAAGCACCGGGCGGGCCGGACGCGCGAGGGCTATCGCCAGTCGGTGGTGGCTCTCCACCGCCCCGCACCTTGAACACGCTCAATGTGCCGTCGCTTTCAAGGCGGGCGATGCGTACCTCCGCAATGTCTTCAACGCCTTGTTCGCGCAGCTTGCCGTCGAGTTCTTCGCGGGTGATCATCTCCCGCTTCATGGCCCGCCGGTTCACCCGCCCGTGGCGCACAAGCGCCTCGGGCACCGGCTCGAGAAAGCGCTCGACCATCGGCGATCTGTAACTCAGCCAATCAAGACCGAAGTTCCAAGCGATGAGGGTGGAAAGCAGCACAAGGCCATCGTTGATGGACTTGTACTCTCCCTGCATTGCGTTGCTCGACGCATCGGCCACGAGCACGACGACAGAAGATCGGCCACGCCCATCGAACCGAGGTCGCGGCGCAGCACGAAACGAAAGACCAGCAGCAGGAACCAGTAGACGAGGGTCCCGCGCAGCACCATGTGCCATACCGGATACTCACGGGCGAACAGTTCTGCGAGGTCATTCATTCGGGCGGCGGCGCACGCGGTGCGCGCATATCACGTTGCAGCCGTCGCGGTATGCAGTGGCGCGGCCGCCTCGGCGAGGCGGTGTGCCACGGCGTTCAACAGCGCGCCTGCGAAGCCGCCCGGTGCCCGTGCATGGACGCGCGCGCTCGTCACCACGCGCGGCAGCGAACTCCAAGCGACATGGCGGCCGGCGGCAACCAGTGCGGCCACCAACGCCTCATCTTCTCCGCAAGCGAGGTGCCTGAAACCACCGACCGCGCGGTACGCCTCGGCCGACACACCGAGGTTCGCGCCGTGCACATGACGATGGTCGTCGCGATCAAAGTACGTCTCACTGAAGTGCGCTTCCAGCAGTTCGGCATTGGCACCGTGCGGCGACCAGTCCTGAACGCAGACGGTGCCGCAGACCACATCCGCCTGCAGTTCGAGCTGGTTCGCCAGCCACGCCTCGGAGACCACCGTATCCGCATCGGTGAAGGCGAGCCAGCGGGCACCGCGTGCCAGCATCGCCTGCGCGCCTGCGGCGCGGGCCATGCCCACGTTGCGCGCCTGAACGCTCAACAACATCGCACCGGCGGCGGCCGCCGCCACGCACGTTGCGTCCGTACAGTCGTCGAGCACGACAACCGCTTCCACGGGCTCACCCCTCAAGGCAGGATGTTGGGCAGCGCGAGTGACGGCGGCAAGGCAGCTGCGGATGACTTGCTCCTCGTTGTGTGCCGGGATGACGATGCCGATCATGGGGGTACCTCCGTTGCAGGGCTTCTCTTGGGTGTACGGGGGACATTCGTTGCTAAGCACCGCTTCTCTGGCGCACCTGCGCCTCGGCCTCCAGCCAATCGCTCGTCTCATCGCCTGGCCCGCCGTTGCGCCGCAGATACGCTTCGTAGGCGGCCCGTCGGATCGCGTCATCAGGCGTGTCCTTGTCCAATGGGGACACGGCCGAATCGGCCTGGCCTTCATTGGACTCGTCGGCCGGCGAACCTTCCACGTTGGTCTGTTCGGCCTCACCCGGGTAGCCGTGCGACTTGTTTGCTTCCCGCCCCATTCGACTTCCCTCGGCCGGGCTGTCCTGGCCCACGGCCCGGGCTTGGTCGATGTTCACCGGCGACATCTGCGTTTGACCACCACTTTGCTTCATCATTTGCTCCTTGGTTGGCTCGCCCCCGTAGGGGGCGGGGTAGTGCTCGATCAGACTTTTGGCGGGTCGTTTTCACGCCCGAAGTGCCGGTGCGCGCCCATGGCGGCAATGAAGGACGCAATGCCCTCGTCTGCCCCTGCAGCATCGACCAGGATCAGGCCAGGGTCCACTGCGCCATCAGGCATCGTCAGCGGGATCTGGGCTTCGGCCAGCAGCGCCTCCGAAGCGCCGAAAGCCAGAATGGTTTTGCAGTGCCAATACTGGTCGCGCAGGAATTCGAGCGTGTGAGCGTCTGCGTCGAGTGCCTCGACTGCCTTGGCGCCGTCAGGCAGTACCAGCGCGTCAAACAGGAAGCCCGGCGAGTTTTCCATCGTCGCATCGGCTTCGAACTTCTCTCCGCCTGCGCCGACATAGGTACCAAGCCGAGCTGCAATCAAACGCGGAATGGCACCCGCTGCAAAGAGGGACAAAATCAGCTTCTGCAAGGATGCGCCTTCCACGCCATGGTCGATCAGCACGGCCACCTTGCGCGTGCGAATGCCACCGTCCCCGGGCCGCGCCATCAAGGACAGCGCCGGCGATGCCTCCACCTCAGGCGCGACGGGCGTCTCCAGCGCCTTGGGCAAGGGCGCGGGAAGCTCCATTCCGAGGTCCTGTGCCACTCGCTGGGCGAGGTCGGGCGCCGCGTTCAACAAGCTGGCTACGACTCGCTGCCGGATTGCAGGCACCGTGACCTTGGACAGCTCGAAGCGAAACGCATTGCCGATGTGCGCCTTCTCGACGTCGGTCTGGCTCTCGAAGAAGAGTCGCGCCTGCGTGTAATGGTCGGCAAACTTTTCGGGCTTGATGCGCACCTTGTCGGCGCTTTCTTTGGCGTCGATGCGTCGGGCCACACTCATGAAGCCCTGTGCAGCGCCTGCTTGGAAGGGGCAGCCGCCTGCCAGTGAGTTCGGCTCGTAGGCGACTCGGCCGCGGTTGATCGCTTGGCGGTGCATGCCGTCGCGCTGGTTGTTGTGGACCTGCGCGATGGGCGCGTTGATCGGCAACTCGTGGAAGTTGGGGCCTCCCAGGCGGCTGATCTGCGTGTCGACGTAGGAATGAATGCGCCCCGCCAGCAGCGGGTCGTTGGTGAAGTCCAGGCCGGGCACGATATGCGCCGTGCAGAACGCGACCTGCTCTGTCTCAGCAAAGAAGTTGTCGGGGTTGCGGTTGAGCACCATGCGACCGACGATTTGCACAGGCACCAGCTCCTCGGGGATGAGCTTGGTGGCGTCGAGGATGTCAAAGCTGAACTGCTCGGCCTGCTCTTCGGTGAAGATCTGCAACCCCAGCTCCCATTCGGGATACTCGCCCGCTTCAATCGCTTCCCACAAGTCGCGGCGATGGAAGTCGGGATCGGCGCCCGAGATCTTCACGGCTTCTTCCCAGACCAACGAATGCGTGCCCAGCTTGGGCTGCCAGTGGAACTTCACCAGCACGCTTTCACCTGCATCGTTGACCAGGCGGAAGGTGTGCACGCCGAAGCCCTGCATCATCCGGTAGCTGCGCGGAATGGCACGGTCGCTCATCTGCCACATGAGCATGTGTGTGGACTCGGGCATCAGCGACACGAAATCCCAGAAGGTGTCGTGAGCGCTTGCCGCCTGCGGCATCTGGTGATGCGGCTCCGGCTTCACCGCATGCACGAGGTCCGGGAACTTCATTGCATCCTGGATGAAGAAGACCGGAATGTTGTTGCCGACCAGGTCCCAGTTGCCTTCGTCTGTATAGAACTTGACGGCAAAGCCGCGCACGTCGCGCGCGGTGTCCTTGGAGCCGCGCTCGCCGGCCACGGTCGAAAAGCGCACGAACACTGGCGTCACCTTGCCGGCCTCCTTGAAGGGCGCGGCCTTGGTGTACTGCGTGAGCGGCTCGTAGCATTCGAAGAAGCCGTGGGCACCCGATCCGCGCGCATGCACGATGCGTTCGGGAATACGCTCGTGATCGAAGTGCGTGATCTTCTCGCGCAGGATGAAGTCCTCGAGCAGCGCGGGCCCGCGCGCGCCTGCCTTGAGCGAGTTCTGGTTGTCGGCGACGGCCACGCCCTGATTGGTGGTGAGTACCCGGCCGGACGAGTCGACGCGCACGCGGTCCAGCGTGCCAATCGTGGCATTGAGACCCTCAGGCGCCGCGGTGCCCGTCTTGTCTGAGGCATTGCTCTCTGACAGCGTGCTCGCGCCTGGCAACCGCGACGGCGGTGCGACGGTCACCCCGGCTGGAGTCGCGGCGGCGTTGGTGGCTCCGTGTTCCAGCGGCTTGTTCTCGTTGGCAGGCATGCCAGCGGCCAACGTCTGGGTGTCGATGGCCTTTTGGGCGGGCGAATCGCCAGCACCAGCCGCAGGCGGTGCAGGATGCGCAGGAGCGCTGTCGGTGTTGCGCGCGGCGGCACGTGCCGCAACGATCTCGGGAGTGGTTTTCTTGGCCATGGTGGTGTGTTGTTAGAGGGTTGGGAAGGGCGACGTCATGCAGGGTATGGACCGTGACGCGCCTTTTTTTGTAGGACGCAACCCCTCTAGAGGGCCAGCAGCAAATTCAGGTTCAAACTTAATCTGGGTTAATGCAGCGACCAAGAACATGACGCACGATGGCGCCCTCGCCTGATATATGCTGACAAAGTCCGTACTCCTGAACCGCACCACCTCACTGTCCGACGCCGAGCGGGACCGTCTGGAGAGCGCGATCGCGAGTGTCCGGACACTTCGTGCGGGTGAGACGGCGGTGCGCCAGGACACGCCGATCAATACCAGCTTGCTGCTTGTGGAAGGTTTCATGACGCGTCACGTCGACGCACGCGACGGCAAGCGGCACCTTGTGGCCGTGCATGTGCCGGGCGACTTCGTGGACCTGCACGCCTTTACGTTGAAGCAGCTTGATCACGACGTCGGCGCGCTCACAGACGTCAGCGTCGCAGTCTTCACGCACGAAGCGCTGGAAAAGATCCTGTTCGAGGACGCCGCCCTCGCCAAGCGCCTTTGGTTTATCACGATGCTCGATGCCGCACAGCATCGACAGTGGATTTATCGGCTTTCCAGCCTCACTGCGCAGCAGCGTGTGGCTCACTTCTTGTGCGAGACCCACGCCCGGCTCCTAGCGGTCGGTTGGTCTCATGGCCATGGGTTCCCGCTGCCGATGACACAGTCCGACATCGGCGAGGTGTGCAGTTTGACGAACGTGCACGTCAATCGCGTCTTGCGAGATCTGCGAGAGATGGGGCTGTGCCAGGTTCGCTCATCACGGGTCCAGATCCTCGACATCGCGGGGTTGGTGAAAGTCGGATCGTTCGACCCCGGATACCTTTACTTGAATGCTCACGTGGCCGCGCAGGCGGTTGGACACATTGGAGACTCTCATCATGAATAGCAGGTCCTCGCTCAAGCCGCGTGAAGACGCGGGCGTGGCCACGGCGATCGATGGCGTGGTCGTTCTGGACGGTCCCGATGGAGTGGCTGTGACGATGACAGCGGACGCTGCCGCCCAAACGGCAGACAGCCTGCATGCGGCTGCGAACGAAGCCCGTCGTCACACAGGCGCGGGACCCGACCCCACAGATGAGCTCCGCGCCGCACCATGAGCTTCCTCCATGCGCGCGTCCATTGGAGGGCGGGTGACGATCGACCTTCCAGTGCGTTTCCCGAGGTGAAGGTGGGAGGCCTGGGTAAACGTCCGAGGCTGCGCCCGCTTGCGATACCGACAGTGACTGCGTTTGCGCGAGCGTTGCATGCCTAGGGATTTCTTGCGCAGGATCGAGCGGGTGGCTCTTCCGATGGAGGTGAGAAGCCCTCGAGATATACGCAGTGCTGCCGTGTTGCGTGCCGCGGGCATGCTCGAGGCGATCGTGCCGCCGGAGCCCTTCGACGAAATGAGCGTTGGTACCATCCTGAAAATCACGTCGCTGGGCCGCGCGGAGCTTCGACGAGACGACGATGGGCTGCGGCCGCTCGGACGAGGCGACCCTGACATGTTCGCAAAGAAAGTTTAGGGACGTCGCCCGTGCACCTGACTCTTGCACCTTCCAACGTGTTGCTGCTCCTACGGACCGCTTCTTGCAGAGCGCACGACAGCGGCCGTGGCAAGAAGAATGCTGGCTACCAACGCGCCAATGGCCAACAAGCCTTTCGGCGTGACGTCCACGCGCGCCTCGATTTGCAAAGGTTGGGTCTTCAAGAAGAAGGATGCCGTCTGAGAAGAAGCGGGCCCAGGGTCGCGTGTATGTCCTTCCAAAGCCATCTCCTAGCTCGGCGAACGAGCAGTGTGAACAGCCGGCGTGTTGCTGGGAGCTGTGAACATTTCGGACAGTGTCTGCACATCAACGGCTGTCAGGCCCGAGTTGCGCTCCCTTTGAACGGCAAGGTGTAAAAGCGCGATCGTCGCCAGCAGCGCCAAGACAGCGATGAGCAACCACAATTCACCTCCCAACCCGCGGCGAAAGTGCTGGCGAGGGTTGTCCATCATTCAACCTCCTTCTTTGCAAGCGTTCTGAGTCGGCGGGTCAATTTTCTTTCCTGCGAGTGTTCCCAGAGATACAAGGCAGGCATTGCGATCAAGTGCGTCATGGACACCAGAAGCCCAAATGAAAGCAGCGCAAGAACCACGAATGGAAATGCTGCCGTTTCGACGACAACGCGGATCACCCTGAGCCTGCCTGGCATGCCCCCTCCCAGTTATTTATCAAACCGTCACCTGCACCGAAGTGCTGTTGCGGGTGGAACACTGCCCCTCGAAATTTTCAAATGGAAGCCTGTTGCCAAGTCATCGAGCAGTGAACTGTGTCCCGAAGTGAGCGATCATGAATTTCTGGGACCGGAACAACCTCAAGACAAAAGATGATTTTTATGACGTCTCCCCTCCTACACAGCCGAGACCTGCATGTTCCAACCAGGGGTCCGCGGCTTTGGCCGACGACCGGGCGGCACTCTTATTCCCGCTAGACGGCAGCCATGCGCGACGCTGATCCCGGTCCTATCACCGCCTCTTCTCTGGTCTCTGGCATCGAATTGCCTGACAAGACGGACGCGGCGGCATCTGGTCGCGCGACGGACGTCTCCCCTGGGCGCGTTCGGGGGGGACGAGCGCGCAGCCCACTCAGGGTGGGAATTGCAGATGACCACGCGATCGTTCGCGAGGGCATGAAAGATGTACTTTCGGGACTCGCTGACATCAAGGTGGTGGGAGAGGCCTGCGATGGACGTCAAGCGGTCGAGCTCGCCCGACGCGTGGAGATGGATGTGCTGCTGATGGATATCGCCATGCCTCACAGGGGCGGCCTGGACGCTCTGGGAAGCCTGCGTGCGCAGTTCCCCGGCGTGTCGGTCTTGATTGTGTCGGGATTTCCTGAAGAACAGTTCGCCCTCGCCCTGATCCGGCTCGGCGCTGCGGGCTACCTCTGCAAAGACACTGCGCCTCAGGAATTGATTGATGCCATCCGGGTTGTCGGCGCCGGCAAGCGCTACTGGAGCGTGAAGGTCGCGTCGATGCTCGTGTCGCACGTGGTCGACCAGCGACCACCCCAACTTCATGACGCCCTGTCGACGCGCGAGTTCCAGATCTTCTTACGGCTGGCACGCGGGGAAAGGGTGGGCGACGTGGGACGCAATCTCGCTCTTTCTCACAAAACCGTGTCGACGTACCGAACCAGCCTGTTGCGAAAGCTGGCATTGGCCAGCAACAGCGATCTCACGTACTACGCGATGAAACATGGGCTGATGGCATAGGCCCGTTCGAGCTCAAGGGCCGCGCTCATCTGAGAGCCCAGCCGTCGACATCGCGCTTCGACGCCCCGTAGGGACAACTTTGGAATCGAAACACCTGGGAAGCAATGTACAAAGCTCTCGACCTGATTCAATGGGCAGCATTTGCGCTGTCCCTCCTCGCGGCCTGGCTGGTGGCGTCCACGCAGGAGCGCCGTAGGAACGTCGGCTTCTGGGTGTTCCTTCTCAGCAATGTGGCCTGGACTGTCTGGGGCGTGCACACGTCGGCCCATGCGCTCATCGCCCTGCAGGTCTGCCTCGCTGCGCTCAATCTCCGGGGCCTGTCGAAGACAAAGTGAAGCAAGCGGGAGAACGCTCTGCCGGCTCGGCTCGGCTCGGCTCGGCTCGGCTCGGCTCGGCTCGGCTCGGTGCAGCAGGGGTGCGAAACCCGAAGAGCCCGTCCAGCGCACGAAGCGCTTCGCCCTGACACGCATCGGGAGCGGCCTTGCCCACGCACAAAGCCCCCAATTTCCTACGTCGAAGGATCATTCATGGCCCGACACCAGATGGCATGAAAAACCTGTTCTCTCCAACGCTTGGCCGAATGCTCATCTGTTGCGCCTTGGGTGCTGTGGCCGGTCAGGCCATGGCCCAGTCCACTGGAAACCCAAAGGGAACCGCGGCGCCGACTTCGAGCGACGCGCAGAAGGCGCCGGCGGCTCGGTCGCCCACCGGGGCATTCGGCGACAGCGGAAAGATCATCACGGACGAGAGCACCGCCAGGGCACGCACGCAGACCAGCAGGCCGCCCGCCTCAGCAGGGGGAGGCAAGGCGACCCGGGATGGTGAGCCTGGAAAGGCCGGAAGCGGGGCCGCTGCGGGCGGCGCAGATCCGACTGCGAAGCCAGCACCGCAGTGACAACCCCATTTGGGGCGGCGAGCGTTGATCTTCATTAAGAAGGATTCCCATGGCCAGCAGCAGAACCCTGTGGAAGGGCGCGATCACGTTCGGGCTTGTCCATATTCCCGTGGGCTTGCACACCGCGAGCATCGAGCAAGGGGTCGACTTCGACTGGCTCGACAAGCGCAGCATGGATCCGGTGGGCTACAAGCGCATCAACAAGAGGACGGGCAAGGAGATCGACAAGGACAACATCGTCAAGGGCGTGGAGTACGAAGACGGCAAGTACGTGGTGATCTCGCCCGACGAGATCGAGGCGGTGTACCCGCGCACCACGCAGACCATCGAGATTCAGCGGTTCATCGACGCCAACGAGATCCCCTTTGTGTACCTGGAGCGGCCCTACTACGTGGCGCCCATCAACAAGGGCCAGAAGGTGTACGCGCTGCTGCGCGAGGTGCTGGTGAAGACCGGCAAGGTCGGCCTGGCCAAGGTGGTGATCGCCACGAAGCAGCACCTGGCCGTGCTGGTGCCCTCGGGCAAGGCGCTGGTGCTGAACCTGCTGCGCTGGGGCGACGAGGTGAAGACGCTCGACGGACTTGACCTGCCAGCAGCTGGAGTCAAAGGCGCCAATGTCACAGCCGCCGAGATGAAGATGGCCGAGCAGCTTGTCGGCGACATGTCGGGCAAGTGGAACCCCGACGACTTCAAGGACGAGTTCAAGCACGCGGTGATGAAGATCGTGGACAAGAAGGTCAAGGCAGGCGACACCGAGACCGTCATCCAGCCGGAGGAAGAAGCTCCTGGGGAATCCGCTCAGGTCATCGATCTCACCGAGCTGCTTGCGCGCAGCTTGAAGAGCGGCAAGAGCGTGAAGGCGCCCTCGAAAGGAGCACCGACGGGCGAAGGCGAAGCAAAGGAAAAGCGGCCTGCACGCAAGGCTGCGGCCAAGAGGGCCACGCCTGCAGCCAAACGCAAAGCCGCTTAAGTGGTGGCGCTGTAGAACGGTTGTGCGAGTCGCTACCTACAACATCAACAACGTCGTCGCACGGCTTCCTCAATTGCGCGCCTGGCTTGAAGTCACGAAGCCAGACGTGGTGTGCCTGCAGGAGCTCAAATGCGTCGCGGGGAAGTTTCCATACGAAGAGCTCGCCGCACTTGGCTACGAAGCACTGGTTCATGGGCAGAAGACTTGGAACGGCGTAGCGATCCTTTCTCGCGTGTCCGCTCCCTTGAAGATACGCCGCAGTCTGCCTGGCGACGCAGCCGACACGCAGAGCCGGTATCTCGAAGCAGCGGTCAATGGCATTGTGGTCGCATGCCTGTATCTCCCCAATGGCAACCCTTGGCCAAGCCCAAAATTCGACTACAAGATGGCGTGGTTTGAGCGCTTGCTTCGACATGCTTCCGCATTGGTCCGGGCCGGTCATCCTGCCGTTCTCGCAGGCGACTTCAATGTCGTTCCCACCGACGGCGACATTTATTCGACCAGGTCTTGGAAAGACAACGCGCTGCTACGGCCGGAGCCGCGCGCGGCGTTCCGAAGATTGGTGAAGCAGGGATGGGCAGACGCGCTCAAGCCGAACGACGGCCAGCAGTCCCCGTACACCTTCTGGAGTTACCTGCGAAACAGGTGGCCACGTGATGCCGGCATGCGCATTGATCATCTTCTGGTCAGCAAAGCACTCATGCCCCGGCTCAGATCCGCTGGCGTCGACAAGGCCATGCGTGGTCTGGAGGGCGCCAGTGACCATGCCCCTGCCTGGATAGAGCTCAAGGATTCTGCTTAGGCATGCGATCACGAAGCCCTGTCAGGATCAGGGAAAGCAATGGCAGCAAGCCTGCTCCTGCGAAAATCTGTCCATTCGCCTTCAGGCTGTGCGAGTCGATCGGCAACTGCGTAGAGCACAGCAGGATTGCCGCCCATCCCCGTGTGGCTCCCGTGGACTTCGATGTTTTCCGATTGGGGTCCCGCTTGGATCGTGCTGGCGCGCCATGACACGATACCGTCGGATCGGCTGAAGATCGAGGTGGTTGGCATGTCCAGCGACTGAGCGACAAGCTTTTTCACGCTGGAGTCCGTCTTTCCCTGGCGATTGAGAGCTCGGTAGACGCGATCGGCATTTGTGACATCAGCGCCGCCGCTGATTGGACTCCCAAGGGTGATGACGCTGCGGACCATTTCCGGGCGGCGAGCCGCCAGCAGCCGTGCGAACGCCCCACCCAAGCTCCATCCGACGATGCTGACTTTGCGCCGGCTTTCGCCAAATATCTCTTCGAGCTGGCCAAGCATCTCGGCTTCCAATTTCTGCCGGTGACCCAGGTTCAAACCCATGTTCCAACCCTGCGCGTCGTAGCCAAGGGTGCTGAAATACCGCCGCATCAATAGTGTCGATGCATTGCCTGCCAGGAAACCCGGCAGAACAAGCACAGGATGGCCGTCGCCTCGAGGTGCAAGCTGCAACAAGGGCCAGAGAGCGAGGCCAGAGCCGAACTCTAAGACCGCTCTGCCTTCCGCTAAAAGCAGCAGCGTTGATGGCGGCGCAACGCGGCCGTCCCTTAACTTGTCAGTCGGCGAAGGGAGATGCTCGGCATGATTCATTCAATGCACTCTGGGAAGCTCTCCGCCGCCTCATCGTCGGACAACGCCGCTTCCTTGACCACCTCGGGACGCCGCTAGGGATGTGAATACAGCGCAGTCAGGTCGATCTCAATGCCGAGTGCCAGTTTGAGCTCGAGGTTCTAAGGGCAGCGCTGCCTGCAACTGAGGAACAGGTCCGCCTTGGGCAGGGCGGCACAGGGGCCTTGCCAGTGTCTCCTCAAAACGCTCGACGAACTCGTTGCGCAGGACGTATCGCTCTGGAAGAGCACGTCTGCAGACCGGACGCTCAGCATCGAAGCGCTCGAATTCAGGAAGACTTCTCCGGTCGCAAAAATGGGGCAACGGGTGAGGCATCATCGGGGTGGTCAATGACTCACCGTTAGCAAGATCCAAGGATTTCATGTCCGACACGCCGACTGACGCTGCCGACTCTCAACGACGAACAAGACGAGCACTCTTGTTTGTCGCCGGCTGCTTGTCCTGGTCCATGAGTTATGCCGATCCCGGCCAATCCAGCCGCGATGAACCGGCGCTTCAGAATGAAGCCGACTATCGGGTGATTGCCGCGCGATGCGGCACCCCCGCGTTTGAGAAGCAATTCTCCAAGCAGTCCAGGGCCGCAGTGGCGGCAGGTTTAATCGTGAGGAACCAGGAGTCGGCGTCGATCGAGAAGGCCATCGAGGCCCGGAGACGCAACCCACTTCTGCTTGTCAGTACAAAAGCGGATTGCGTGGAAAAGATGTCCCTCCTCAAAGCGGTTCAACAACAGCGGGCGCAAGCCGTCCGCACAGGATTGCGGCAGGTTCAGAAGTGAGTCCATCGACTCGCGTTCTGTAAGCGGCCAGTTGAACCATCTTGAGACTGCTGCGTGAGGCATGGACCATGCTGTCCATCTAACCTTGGCGGACAGGAAAATGCACGTCAATCTGAAGCAACGGCGCCGGCACGGCCCGCCCTTGGGGCCGAAGTCCTGGCAGCGTGTGGCGAGCCCGGAGCGTCGGTGGCTGCAGTGGCCCTGGCGGTTGAGTTGAACGACAGCCTGGCGCATCAATGGCGCCGCGGCCGTGGCGCCCGGAAGGCTCCAGGCGAGGCCTCAACGGGGATGGCCGAAGCACGCTGAGCGCGCAATACCCCAGGCCGTTGCGCGTGATGTCGGAACCGGGGTGCGCGGGGCGATCTACGGTGCGAAAAGGCTGTGTCCAGCCACGCTGTTGAACGCAGTTGAACGGCCGCATTGATGAGCTGCTCGTGCATCACTGGCAGCCCGCCCGCTGAGCGCATCACGCCGATCGGCAAGTTGGGCAGACTGCCTTTGCTCCCAACCAACGCAGCATCACTAGACCCGGCGTAGGACACGGCGAAGTCATTACGACGTCATGGTTCCATGCTGCGCATTTTTCTCGCCTGAACGGTTAATGAACGCCGAAAGTACTACATTTTTGCAATGCCTGCGGTAGTTGCAGCCGCATTCAAGGGCGGGCGCGCGCTATTGCACAGCGATCGCGTGCGACGGCCCATGGAAGTGAATTCGTGTAATTGGAACGGGAGAATAAGGTGCACTTGGATTATTTGATCAAGTTGGATCACATGCCGTTGCCTGTGACCATCACGTCGCCGGCGGACTTGAAACATGTGGTCAAGTTGCAAGCGACCGGTCTGATCGATGCGACGTTGATGCCCTCACTTACGTCCGCCAGGACGTTTCGCAGGATGGATGCGGCGCTGGTCCATGCTGTGACGGAGTCAGGAAGGGCGGAGGTTGATGCAGCCGTTGGAAGCAGGCTGCGGTCCAAGAGCGAACGCCTCAACAGGAACAGTTTGGCCTTGCAGTACCTGCGCTTGTTCGAACACACCGATCTTCCCGTCCTGCTGACAGACGAGAGAGATACACATGGGGCGCTGTCGCTTCTCAAAGCCGGGTTGATCGATGCGGTGCAGAAGGAGCAGCGCGCGGACGAGCCTGCCGTGGTCAGGCAGACGGTGCAGGTGCTTCGAGTGACTGCTGTGGGTCTCGACTATCTCGCGCGCCGACATGGCAAGTCTCCGGCCATTTCGCGCCGCGCGCCGGAGGAAGTGCAGCGGTGGCGCACGCCCGCTGCGGGCAGGCGGGCCAAGGACGATTTAGACGCAGCGGTGCGCGTCGGCGGCTCGGAGTGATGTGCGTGAAGCATCCGATCGACGGTTGCTACGCCCCGGATTCACGGGCGGCCAAATGAACCCGATCTCCTACCTGGTCTGGCTTCAAAAGGAGAGATTGCCAGTGAGTGCGTCCACCACGCCAGAGATACGGCATGTATCGGTGCTCAAAGCGGCCGGCCTTGTGGAAGCATCGATTGTGGGACCTGCAGACTCAAGGGGGCGCTATTGGCCAGCCGTCGAAGCGGTGGTGTTACGTATCACCGATCACGGATTGGATGTCATCAAGGAGCACCTCACACCCAGATGCTCAACATCCGCAGCGCCCGTCGACAAGGAAAAGGTTGCTGTCATGTACCTGAGGTCGATCGAGGACGGGTCGTTTCCGGTTCGGGTCGAGGATTCGAACGCAGTGAGACATCTTGTCCTCCTGAAGGCTGCTGGCTATGTGGAAGCGAACTTCAGCGAAACGCACCGTCTCGCCGACGACCGTGGGCGAAGCGCACAGGCCACTATCCTTTGCATCACCCTGTTGGGACGCAGTGCGCTCGAAGCATCGCGCCATTGAATTGCTTTGCAGCTTCCTGGAGTAAAAATGAGAATGTCGACCTTTCCTTTGCTCGATCAGCTTTTCGATGCCGAGTGCAACGCCACAAGAGTCAAAGATCCAAACGAATTTCTGCTTCTTCGACTTGAGCGATTGGGTGATCGAGTGGATGAGCTTGCGTACACCGCCTTCGTCCAGGCAGAAGAGTACCTGAATGAATTGCTCGGAGACAGGGTGGAATGCTACGTAGAGCGGAACACGGACACTGATCTAGGCGGCGCTCCAAGCATGGGCTTTAGGTGGGGTGTCCAGGGCCAACGGCTCAACTCCCTGTCCCTTGCGGCCCATGTTGATTCAGGATCGATACACGCCACCTGGTCGTGCTGGAGAAACGGCACGCCCTTTCACGGAGATTGCGCGATCACAGCAGTATGGACCGGTGCGCACGTGCACGAGATGCTGCAGGAGCTGCTTTTTAACTTTCCTCCGATCGCGACCGTTGCCGCTTCGGAAGCCGGGCGTTCATGGGTACCGAGGTTCGTTGGATAGCCACGACGCGCTTGGGTGGCTTGCCTTCAAGGTGAGCCGCAGGCAGGGCAGTCGATGTGATCAGCGCGCAGGGTGTGCCGGACCTTGTTCGATGCACGAGAAATGAAAACATGGCCAGTGCAGTGTTGGTCGGTTTGTCGAACCTGCTCATTGTTTCGGTTGGCGATTGAATTGCTCAAAGCGCCGCTGGGCTTGCACACAGATGGGCCGATGCGTCCCCAGGCGGTCGCTTGCACCACCACGCAGCCGAGTGCAGTCGGGGGATGTCGCTGGCGGCGCCAGCGATTCGACTTTGACGGAAATTCGCGTTGTGCCGAGCGCTCCGCGCAGCGGGTTCGGCAGCACCACAGCCCCTGTGTTTCGAGCACCTCGGTCTCGGATAGAGCGAGCAGTCGTCGCGCGGCATGCGAATTGCTCATCGATTTGCGCGAGGCCGGCCGAAGGTGTGTGGCGCCACAGCGCTCGATGGCGATTGCGCAGACTGGGGATCGCAGGCTCGTGTCACGGACTGGCGCTGCAATCTCTTGCCGGTGAATGCCCGCTGCACGAGGGGCTCTTCATGGTTACCGCTCGGAGATGTATGCACCCTGTCTTCCTGTTGCTTGTACATGCCGACCCTCAACAAGTCAGGCGATTGATTCGCTTGCTCGTGCCTTTTGGCCCGTGCATCGTGCATGTTGACGCGAAGGCTGATCGCAAGGCCTTCCAGATCGACCACCTCGACGTGACTTACGTCGACGATCGTGTCAATGTTCACTGGGCTGGCATTTCGCAGGTCAGTGCGACGCTGTGCCTTATGCGTGCCGCGCTTGCGCAGTGCGACCCATCGCGGGTCAGCCATTTTGTCCTGCTGTCCGGAAGTTGCTATCCGGTGCGTCCTCTAGAGGAGCTGAGCGCATTTCTGTCGAACAATCAAGGCGTCAACTTTATCAAGCAGATGCCGCTGGACAGCGCTCCCGAGTTGGATAGCCGCGTTCGCCACCTTTGGTTCTACGAAGACTTTCCGGTGGATGGAAGGCGATTCACGCGGACGCGACTGTTGCGTGGGGTCTTGCAGTTGGTGGGCAAGTTTGCGCGTCGCTCCCTGAGCCTGATCCCGCGTTGGCATGTCGGTTCCCAGTGGTGGGCCCTCACGCCTGAAGCCGTGAGCTATCTGGCGACCTTTCTGCATGAGTCGCAGGTCAAGCGCTTCTTGCGATTCTCCAAAGCGCCAGATGAAATCTATTTCCATACGCTGCTCGCTCATTCACCCCTTCGGCATACGGTGGAGTCGGTAAGCGGGGGAGGGGTGTGGGACGCGGCCAACCTCCACCTCATTGATCCCTCGCTGTCGCGCTGGTTTGAAGCGTCCGACTATGAGGAGGTCGTGTCTTCTGGAAAGTGGTTCGTTCGGAAGGTGAGCACCCAGTCGTCCGGCGAACTGTGCACCCGGCTGGACGGCCATCGCACCGTGGTTGAAGAGTTCGGCCTTCAGACGGCTCAACCGGCCAGCGGCGAATCCCGCCCTCCAGTGGACGAAGAATAAGCGGCCTGGCAACTCATGTTGCCAGCGGTCCCAGACTGAAATCCAAAGCGCCCCTATGGCTGCCGCGGTCCCTGGCAGCAACTATTGCAGCATGTTGACATTCATTTTCCGAGGAGTCACGAGGGCGGTAGGCAGATCAACGTGCGAGCCTTCCCTTGCAGTCGCCCTGACCTTGCTCGCGCATGCCATCGTGGTTCCGGCGAGCATCGACGTTGACTGACCGGCGTCAACTACTTCGAGAGGCCGCATTGATCGGTAGCTTTGCTACCCAAGCCGACCTGCTGCCCACGTGATTTGCTCCCCAGTGGATGGTCCGGCGGGAGCAAGCAACGCAAAGAGGCAAGTCAGCATGACCACACGCAAGGAGCTCACCGAGGCGATCCGTGGTGTGCGGTCAAGGCCAACGCCCTATGGGTACTTCGTCGCTTTGTTCACAAAGCTGCCTCTGGCACACACCGTCGACGATTACGAGGCGCTGCTACCTTGGCGCTGGCGCAGTCAACGGGACTGAGGGCCCTGTTCACAAGCCGCCTCAATGCGGATCCCCCGCTGCTCCGCAGCACTTCTTGAACTTCTTGCCGCTGCCGCAGGGACAGGGCTCATTACGTCCCGCCTTGGGTTGCATCGCCTTGGCCACCTCGCGCTGATAGACCGCGAGCCGCAGCGGCAGCCAGTGCGCATGCATGTCCAGGACCGCCTGTGGGATTTGAAGCGCCAGTTCTGCTCGCATGGCAGGGGTTCGTGTGAGCTCGTCTTGATCCACTGAGAAGTCACCTTCGCCGAGCAAGCCAATCGGCCTGAGCAGAGCTTGCCCTTGCGGTGTCGACAGCAACGGTTGCCAGTCACTCCAGCGCAGTCTCATCCCCTCAATGAAGCCATAGGCCCACGCTTCCGCGTCGTCGTATTCCTGCTCGTCGCCTTCGTAGGTCATCGTCGTCCAGCAAGGGCTGATCTCTCGCGGGTCGCCCTCGAGTCCGGCAATGATGCTGTTGAAGTGACGCATGACCAGCCCCAACATGTGATTCAACTGGTCGATTGAATCCATCGGAGGCATCATCTCCTGGGTGCCCCAGACCTTGGGAAGCCACTGACTCGGAGGTATGGTGGTCGGACCGATGGCAATGGCGTGCAAGAACCCATCCGCCATGTCCAGGGTCATGACATCTTCCGTGTCAACGTGATAGAGCAAAAACTGCTCAAGCTCGTTGAACTCGTCCTCGCTCAATGGGGAAAATGGAATGGTCATCGATGGAGTCGGGGTGCGATAACGACCAGGATTCTCGCCCACCACCGACAGCATCTGATCACTTCGTCTGCCATCGCTTCCTCAAACGCCATCTGGGCGCAGGGACTGGGTCGTTGACGCATACGATTCGTGAGCGTTACGACCAAGCATCCAACGTCGACCCATGCCGCATCCTCGATGAATTCGTGGCCTACACCGGCTGTCACCGCAAGCACGCGACAGGGGAGCTTGCCGTTTCACATCCGAAGCCGGCACGACCTCCAGGGAATCGGGTGTATGACGAAGCGGTCCGACAGGCGCTGATCGTGCTGTGCGAAGCCAGCGAGCGCGTCTGCGGCAAGCGGCTGGAGACGCTTATCTCGATCTTTGTCAGTGCAGGCCAGCCCGCACTCTGATCTGCCGATCGCCGTCATTGCTTCCTCGGCACCTGACTGCGGGCATGCTGCAATAGCAGCGGCCAGGTAACCTGGTCAGCCCTCTGCGCGCGTTGCTCTTGAGTATGAGACCGCCGTCAGTATGGGTTGCCAGGACGCTTACCGCCTTCTCCCGCCATCAGACTTACAAGCGAGGCGAAAAAAAACCGGCTCCAGAGCCGGTTTTTCGCTAGGGAACGTCTGATCAAGTCGTAAATTGGCTTGTCGGCGATGGTGCGTGTTTGGCCTGTTGCGCTCGCAGGCTCG
>NZ_JBFUPJ010000027.1:0-57680 GCF_041355175.1 Variovorax sp. RCC_210
CAGTTGCTCGTAACTCCTGGTCATGCAAGCTCTTCCTTTCAGGATCGAGTGTGTTGCACTTCAGGTTTGAAACCGCCCTTACTTTCTTTTGGCGAAGCAAAAGAAAGTAAGTCGCCCGCCGGGGCGAGACCCGGCCAGCAGCCCTCGCAGAGCCAAAAGAGCTAAGCAGCCAGCCAATGCACGCTGAACAACCTCTCAGGATCCGTCCAGACAGCCCCCGGCCGAAACCCGGCCCGCACAGCCAACGCCCGAAGCCCCTCCACAGTGAACTTGTGCGAGTACTCCGTATGAATGGTCTCCCCTTCTTCGAACCCGAAGCTTTCCCCATTCAAAGAAACGCTCTGTGCCCGGCGACTGACAAGGTGCATTTCGATGCGTTGACGAGGCGCGTTGTAGAACGCCGCATGCGCGAACCCGTCGACGTCGAAGTCCGCATCGAGCTCCGAATTGGCCCGCCGAAGCAGGTTCAGGTTGAACTCCCCCGTCACCCCTTGCGCGTCGTTGTAAGCCGCGTGCAAACGCGCCGGATCTTTCACCAGGTCGACCCCGATCAACAGCCCGCCGCCCCGCAACATCCGAGCCGCCAGCTGAAGAAACGCCAACGCTTCCTCAGGCTCGAAATTCCCGATCGTCGACCCCGGAAAAAACCCGACCCGGCGCCCCGCGCCAGGCAACGGCGCGGGCAGCACCAAGGGCATCGTGTAGTCCGCCGCAATCGGCTGCACCACGAGCGCCGGATAGTCCGCCTTCAACCGCGCCGCGGCTGCCTCCAGATGCTCCCCCGAGATATCGATCGGCAGGTAGCGCTTGGGCAAATCGAGCGCGTCCAGCAGCAGCCGCACCTTGGTCAGCGACCCCGCGCCGAACTCCACGATTTCCGCATTCGGCCCGACCTGCTCGGCGATTTCTCCCGCGCACTCGCCCAATATGCGCAGCTCGGTGCGCGTGGGGTAGTACTCGGGCAAGTCGCAGATGCGGTCGAACAGCTGCGAGCCCGCCACGTCGTAGAAGAACTTCGGCGAAATGCTGCGCGGCGACCGCGCGAGCCCTGCCTGCATCTCGCGGGCGAACTCGGACATCGTCGGCGCAGGGGCCGCGTCGGCGGACGAAGAAGCGCCACGCGGCTTCTTCTGTGCCTGCCCGCTGGAAGGCACGAAGGACAGCGACGAAGAGGGAATTGGATTGCGCATGATCAAAGGTCTTTCGCGAGCCGCAGCCCCGAGAACTGCCAGCGCGCGGCCGGCGGAAAGAAGTTGCGGTAGCTGGGCCGCGTGTGCCCGGCCGGCGTGGCCACGCTGCCACCGCGCAACACCAGTTGCCCCACCATGAACTTGCCGTTGTATTCGGCCGCGATGCCGGGCATGGGACGAAAGCCGGGGTACGGGTCGTACGACGAGCGCGTCCACTGCCACACGTGGCCGGTCATCTGCGAGATGCCCGGCGCGTCATACGCGGCCTCCCACTCGAACTCGGTCGGCAGCCGCGCACCGGCCCACTCGGCGTACGCGGCGGCTTCGTAGAAGCTGAGCTGCGACACCGGCGCGTCGGCCTCCATCGGCCGCACGCCGTGCAGGCCGAACACATGCCAGCTGGCAGCGCCCTGCGTCTGCGCACCGAAGCCCAGGCGCGGATCGTCGGGGGCGAGCCAGTACGCGGGATGCCGCCATCCATTCGCCTGCACCGCGGCCCAGCCGTCGGACAGCCACAGTTCCGGCCGCTGGTAGCCACCGTCGGCAATGAACTGCGCGTAGTCGCCGCAGTTCACCAGCCGGTCGGCAATGGCATGCGGCTGCACCAGCGCCTGGTGGCGCGGGGTCTCGTTGTCGAAAGAAAACTCGGGCTGGCCCGCGAAGCCCACCTCGACCACACCGCCAGGCTGCGCAATCCAGCGCACGGCCGGCGGCACCGCGGCCAGCCGCAAGGCCGGCCCGCTCGCGGGCTTGTAGGCCGGCAGCATCGGGTTGCACGACAGCGCATGCAGGATGTCGGTGAGCAGCAGCTCCTGGTGCTGCTGCTCGTGGTTGAGCCCGAGCGTGACGATGGGCTCGATGGCCGCCCAGTCGAAGGCGCCCGCCTCGAGCAGTGCGACCACGGCCTCGTCCACATGGCGGCGGTACGCATGCACCTCGTCCACCGAAGGGCGCGTGAGCAGGCCGCGGTGCGGGCGCGGATGACGCGGGCCCAGCGCCTCGTAGTACGAGTTGAAGAGGTAATGAAAACGCACGTCGAAGGGCTGGTAGCCCGCGGCGTGCGGCTGCAGCAGCACCGTCTCGAAGAACCAGGTCGTGTGCGCCAGGTGCCACTTGGTCGGGCTCGCGTCGGGCATGGACTGGATGCATTGGTCTTCGGCGGAAAGCGGTGCGGCCAGCGCCAGGCTCGTGGCACGCACCTCGCGAAACTTGTCGCGCAGTGCGCTTGCCGCCGGTGTGATCGGCCGGGAAAGCGTCATGGGGTCTCCAGTCGGGTCAGCCGCAAGTTGTAGCCCATCCCGGTTACGGCGCCGCGTAGGACAAGACCCCGCAGCCCCGCAGCCAAAAAATCGGCGGGCCGCCACTGTGGCACAAGACGCCGGGGCGTGCAGGGGGGCTGCGTATCATCCGTCGGATGCAAACGACCAACCCCTCGGGCAGGCCCCAAGTCGTCATCGTCGGCTGCGGATTCGGCGGCCTCGAAGCCGCGCGAAAGCTGCAAGGCGCCGACGTCGACGTGACGGTGATCGACAAGACCAACCACCACCTGTTCCAGCCCCTGCTCTACCAGGTGGCGACCGCGGGGCTGGCAGCGCCCTCCATCGCGGCGCCGGTGCGTTCGCTGTTCCGCAAGCAGCCGAACATCACCACCCTGCTGGGCGAAGTGAGCGGCATCGACCCCTCCACCAACAGCGTGCACCTGGCCCACGGCGACCGCGTGCCCTACGACCACCTGATCGTCGCGGCAGGCGCCACGCACAGCTACTTCGGCCACGACGAATGGGCCAGCGTGGCGCCGGGGCTGAAGACGCTGGCCGATGCCTTCGAGATTCGCCGCCGCGTGCTGCTGTCGTTCGAGGCCGCCGAGATCACCACCGACCCCGAACGCCGCCGCGCCCTGCTCACCTTCGTGGTGATCGGCGCCGGCCCGACGGGCGTGGAAATGGCGGGCACGCTGGCCGAAATTGCCAAGCACACGCTCTCGGGCGAATTCCGCCACATCGACCCGAGCAGCTCGCAGGTGCTGCTGGTCGAGGGTGGCGCGCGCGTGCTGCAGGCCATGCCCGAGTCGCTGAGCCAGAAGGCACTCGAACAGCTGGAACGGCTGGGCGTGGAGGTGCGGCTGAACGCGCGCGTGACGGCCATCGACGCGAGCGGGCTCGAAGTGCAGACCGGCGGCGGCGCGGACGGCGCGCCGGCCACCAGCTACCGAATCGATAGCAGCTGCGTGGTCTGGGCGGCCGGCGTCGCGGCCTCGCCGCTGGGCCGCATGCTGGGCACGGCCACCGGCGTGGAGTGCGACCGCGCGGGCCGCATCAAGGTCGAGCCCGACCTGAGCCTGGCCGGCTACCCCGAGATCAGCGTGGTCGGCGACCTGGCCGCCGCCATGAGCCATGCGCCGGGCAAGCCCCCCAAGCCGGTGCCTGGCGTGTCGCCCGGCGCCAAGCAGATGGGGCGCGCCGCGGCGGCCAACATCCTGCGGCGCATCGCGGGCCAGCCGACGGTGCCGTTCCGCTATGCGGACTACGGCAACCTGGCCACCATCGGGCGCAACTCGGCCGTGGTCGACCTGGGCACGCCCTTCGGGCCGCTGCGTTTCAGCGGGCGGCTGGCGTGGCTGTTCTGGCTGTTCGCGCACGCGTACTTCCTGATCGGGTTTCGCAACCGCATCGTTGTGATGATGGACTGGGCCGGCGCCTACTGGAGCTTCCGGCGCAACGCGCGCGTGGTGGCCGACGTGCAGGGCAAGAGCGAATCCTGAAGCGAGTCCTGACGCGAATCCTGAACCGAATGCTGAACAGAGGCCTGCCATGTCGCTGACGCTGTGGACCGTGGTGCACGCGGCGCAGGCGCTGCTGTGGCTCTGGATACTGCGCTGGGGTGGCGCGGCCTACCTCGAGGGCACGTTGCTTTCGGGCTTTCTCGTCAGCACCTTCGCGCCGCGCTGGAGCGCCGAGGGGCTGCGCATGGCGGCGCTGATATTGCTGGTGTTCTGCGCGGTCAGCTTCGTGGTCGGGCTGTTCGTGCCGTCGCTGCGCTGCTGGGTGGGCGGCGCCTGCTGACTGCCGGGCCCGCCACGCTCTCCCCAACGAAACTCAAGGCAAATTCAGAAGAACCCGCCCCAGTGCGACGACTCGTTGCGCTGGTGCTTGCGCCAGTCCCAGGGCGGCGTGGGTTTCGAATCGGCCCACAGCCCGAGGTGCCGCGCACGCGCGCTGTCCTGCAGCTTGAACAGGCCGCCGCCGCGCTTGGTGGCGATGCGGTTGTAGTCGTACACCCAGGCCCAACCGTCGCTCACCATGCGGGTGCCGACGTCTTCGCCGTTGCAGTCGACGTCGGCCACGGTGCGGCCGTAGCGGTCGGTGTCGATCTCGGTGATGCGCGCCTTTTCCTGGAAGCAAATGCTGCTCAGCGCCTGCTTGCTGCGCTGGCCGTAGGGCTGCGATTTCTCGGGCGCGTCGATGGCGGCGATGCGCACCTTCACACGCTCGTACGCGCCGGCACGGCCGCAGCGCGCGGTGAGCGTGTCGCCGTCGCTGATGCCGACGACAAGGCAGGTGCGGGGAGCGGCTTGGGAGAAAACAGGGAGGGCCAGCAGGCCGAAAAGAAGGAAGGCGGAAGACAGCGCGCGAAGATGCATGAAATAGCCGAAGGGAACCGGACGGGCAAAAAAACGGGGGGAAAGGTGGAGACCCGGCGAACAAAACAGAAGCAGCCCTTTCGCCCGAAGATGGGCAGAATGGCCGTCGGAGCGAGGCTAAGTCATTCGTGCACCGCCACGCGGCGGTACACAGACTTTTTCCTTTGTCCCTCTTTCTTTCAGCCGGTGCTTCGAAGGAGACTGCGCACCATGCAAGAACCGACCAACGACGACTGGTTTCTCGCGGCCAACGACGCATGGGAAGCCGGCGCGCACAAGAAGGCGCTTTCGCTGTTCCTGAAGGCGGCGGCCGCGGGCGAGACCCATGCGCTGAACAGCGTGGGCTACTTTCTGGACCACGGCATCGGCGTGAAGCAAGACGCCGCGGCCGCGCGAGAGTGGTACCGCAAGGCCGCCAGGGCCGGCGACATCGCGGGCTGCGCCAACCTGGCGATCTGCTACCGCGACGAGGGCAATTTCCGCTGGGCCCGCTTCTGGTTCGAGAAGGCCTACGCGCAGGGCGACGCCGATGCGGCACTGGAGCTGGGCCGGCTCTTTCTGTGGGAAGGCCCCAACCAGAACCACCGCAAGGTCGTCGACTACCTGAGCAAGGCCGCGGCCTCGCCGTGCATCAGCGCGGAGGGCAAGAAGGAGGCCGGCAGCCTGCTGAAGTCGATGGCGCGCAAGTAGCGCCAGCCGGCCGAGCAGCAAGCGCCGTCCGGTCGCTCGCGCTCAGCGCGTTTCACTTCCGGCGCGTCACTTCCCGGCCGCGGCCTCGTCCTCCTGCAGCAGCCGCCACATCACCTTGCCGCTGCCGCTCTTGGGCAGCGCGTCGACGAACTGCACCTTGCGCGGAATCTTGTAGACCGCCATGTTCTCGCGGCACCAGTCGATGATGTCCTGCTCGCTCGTGTCCTTGTGCGTGGGCCGCAGCACCACCACCGCCTTGACCGATTCGCCGCGGTAGGCGTCCTTGGTCGAGATGACGCAGGCCTCCTGGATGGCGGGGTGGCGGAACATCAGCAGCTCGACCTCGGCCGGCCACACCTTGAAGCCGCTCGCGTTGATCATCCGCTTCAGCCGGTCGGTGATGAAGAAGTAGCCCTCCTCGTCCATGCGGCCCATGTCGCCCGAGCGGAAGAAGCGCCTGCCCTCGAACTCGACGAAGGCCGCCGCCGTGGCGTCGGGCCGCTTCCAGTAGCCCTGGAACACCTCGGGCCCGTGGATGATGATTTCGCCCGACTCGCCGATGGGCATCTCCTGCAGGGTGTCGGGGTCGACCACGCGCGCGTCGGTGCTCATGAACGGAATGCCCAGGCACTGCTGCTTGGGGTGGTCCGACGGGTTGGTGTGCGAAGGCGCGGCGGTCTCGGTCAGGCCGTAGCCCTCCTGGTACTTCAGCCCGTACTGCTCGAACAGGCGCTGCGCCACCGCCTGCGGCATGGCCGCGCCGCCGCCGCCGATGTAGTTCATGCTCGACAGGTCGTAGCTCGCGAAGTTGGGGCTGGCCATCAGGTCGATGACCATGGTCGGTATGTTGGTCCAGGCCGTCACCTTCCAGCGCGAGATGAGCCGGCCCGCCACGTCGCGGTCCCAGCGCGGCATGATGATCAGCGTGGCCGCCGCCAGCACGGCGGTGTGCATCATGCTCACCACGCCGGTGATGTGGAACATGGGCACCACGGCCAGCACTACCGCTTCGGACGTGGAGCCGCCCCACATCTGCCCGGCCACCGCGTTGTGCATCAGGCTCGAGTGGTGGTGCACGCAGCCCTTGGGCAGGCCGGTGGTGCCGCTGGTGTAGGGCAGCAGCGCCATGTCGTTGGCGCCCACCACGTGCTCGGGCGGCGCGTGGTTCGCGGCCAGCGCGTCGGTCCAGGCCACGACCTTGCCGTGGGCCAGCTCGGGCAGCGGGTGGCGGGTGGTGAGCCAGTCTTTCCAGGCCGGGGCCGGCGCGTCGTCGCCCGACACGTCGGCGTCGAAGGCGTCGGTGAACTGGGTCACGATCATGTGGTCGAGCTGTTGCTCGCGCGGCAGCGCGTTGCTGGCCTTGGCCAGTTCGCCGGCCAGGTCGCCGGTGATGATGGCCACCTTGGCGTCGGGGTCGGTGATGTAGTGCTTGAGCTCCTCGGCCCGGTTCATCGGGTTGACCGGCACCACCACGGCATTGGCCCGCAGGATCGCGAAATGCGCGATGACCAGTTGCGGGCAGTTCTGCATGTCCAGGATCACGCGGTCGCCGCGCTTCACGCCCAGCGCATGCAGCGCGCCGGCCAGCCGCTCGGCCTGCGCCGCGAACTCTCGGTAGCTGAGCACGCGGCCGAAGAACACCAGTGCGGGCTTGTCGGGGTAGCGCGCGGCCGAGGTGGCCAGGTTGTGCCAGAGCGAGGTGGCGGGAACGGTGATGGCGTGCGGCAGGCGTTTGGGCCAGAACTTGTGATGCGGGCGTTGTTGCATGGTGGAGAACAGGCGGAGAAAGGGAAACAGAGGGGGAAGACAGAGGGGCAAACTGAAAAGTGCGCCAAAAAGGACGGTCGTTCGCCAGCCTAAGCCGAGCGGGCCGCCGCTCCCATCGGGGAAGCCCCCGTAACGTCGCCAAGGTGACGCCCTTTCGACTGACTCCCCGCTCCTCCTAGCTGCTCCCAGCCCCCCACCCCCACCCCGTTCGGGGGATGCCGCACGCGATGTGCGACTACAGACAGCGCCCCCCGCATCGGCGATACCTGCTGGTTCCCCAACCACCCACCGCACCGAAGGAACCGACATGGCAGCAGACAAGCACGCAAGCGTTCACTGGGAAGGCGCCGGCAAGACCGGCAAGGGCCAGGTCAGCACCGAGACCGGCGCACTCAAGGACTACCCCTACGGCTTCGCCAGCCGCTTCGAGGACGACAAGCGCGGCACCAACCCCGAGGAAATCGTCGGCGCGGCCCATGCCGCCTGCCTGACCATGGCCTTCGCCTTCGCGCTGGAAGCGGCGGGCCTGACCGCCACGCGCATCGACACCAAGGCGGCCGTGCGGCTGGCCAAGGACGGCGCCGGTTTCAAGATCGACCGCATCCAGCTCGAACTGGACGCGGCCGTGCCCGGCCTGGACGAAGCCAAGTTCCAGGAAATCGCGGCCGGCGCCAAGGCCGGCTGCCCGCTGTCGAAGGCGCTGGCGAGCGTGCCCGAGATCACGCTGAAGGCGACGCTGGCCAGCTGATCGGGCCGAACCCGGCTGCTTATGATCGTCTCCACAAAAAAGGAGACGGATCATGAACACCCCCATCCGGACCGCCCTGGCGGTCCTTTCTTTCGCCGCAGGCGCCACCTGCACGATGAGCACGAGCGCGCTGGCCGCCTACCCCGACAAGCCGATCAAGGTCGTCATCGGCTTTCCGGCGGGCGGCCCGCTCGACCAGCACGCACGCCTGCTCACCGACAAGCTGCAGGCCGTGCTCGGCCAGCCGCTGATCGTCGACTACAAGCCCGGCGCGGGCGGCTCGGTGGGCGCCGACGCGGTCGCCAAGAGCCCCGCCGATGGCTACACGCTCATGCTGGCCAACACCGGCGTGGCCGTGATCAACGGCGCGCTGTACAGCAAGCTGCCCTACGACACGCAGCGCGACTTCGTGCCCATCGCGCGCACCGCCATGCAGCCGCTGGCCCTGCTGGTCACGCCCAAGCTGCCGGTGCAGAACCTGAAGCAGTTCGTCGACTACGCCAAGGCGCGGCCCGGGCAGGTCAACTACGGCTCGGCCGGCAACGGCGGCATCAGCCACCTGGTGCCCGAGATGTTCAAGACCGCGACCGGCATCTTCATGGTGCACATTCCCTACCGCGGCAGCGCGCCGGCCTTCACCGACCTGATGGGCGGCCAGGTGCAGTTCATGGCCGAGTCGATTCCGCAGGCCGCCAACTACCACAAGCAAGGCAAGGTGCGCGCGCTGGCCGTGACCAGCCGCGAGCGCAACCCCGCGCTGCCCGACGTGCCGACCGTGATCGAGTCCGGCGTCAAGGGCTTCGAGGTGGTCGGCTTCTACGGCTTTCTCGCGCCGAAGGACACGCCCAAGGACGTGGTCGCCAGGCTGAGCGACGCGTTCAAGCAGGTGCTGAACAACCCCGAGGTGCGCGACCGCATGGTGAGCCAGGGCGCGGACCCGGCCTTTTTGGGCAGCGAGGATTTCGCGCGCTTCCTGGCGACGGAAACGCCGCGCTGGCAGCAGGCGGTGAAGGCGTCCGGCGCGCGGATGGACTGAGCCGGCGCTTTCTTCACGCCGGCGCTCGGTTCGGCTCGGCCCTGCCCGGCTCCATTCAGTTCGGCGTGGCCGCGTGCCGCTCCAGCTGCGCGCGGCTCAGCAACTCGATGCTGCGGTAGCGCACCCGCAGCGTGCCGTCTTCTTCCCACAGCTTCAGCTGCCGGTTCACGCTCTGGCGCGACACGCCGAGCATGAACGACAGGTCTTCCTGCGACACCGCCAGCAGGGTGCCGCCGGGCTCACCACCCTCGGCACGCACCTGGCCGTGCGGGTCCAGCGTGAGCAGCCGGTGCGCGAGCCGCACGGGCAGCGGCATGAGGATGACATCGTCGATCCACGCCAGCGCCTGTCGCAACCGCAGGCACACCAGCCGCGTGAAGGCCATGTGCACGTCGGGGAACTCGGCCACCAGCCGGTGGAAGTCGGCCGCCGCCACCACGGCCATTTCGGTCGTGTCGACCGCGCAGGTGTCGTAGACCCGCTCGCGCCCCACCAGCAGCGACACCTCGCCGAACCAATGGCCGGGCTCGAGCATGGCAATCACCGCCTCGCGCCCGCCCGGCGCCACCACGCTCACGCGCAGCGAGCCTCCGACCACGCCGAACAGCGCATCGGGCGAAGAGCCCTTGTGAAACAGCGACTCGCCGCGCGCCAGCGTGCGCCGGTGCGCCACCGCGAGCAGGCGCTGCTGCACGTCTTCGGCCAGGCGCATGTCGCTGTTGTGCACCGGCGAGGGTTGCGCGCTCGGCGCGGTGGCGGGGGATGAAGGGGGCGTGCGTGGCATCGCGGGTTTGTCCGTAGCGGCGATTGCCAACACCGGACAGTCTTGGTTCGAGGGGTTGCCGATAGTACGCAGCGAGCCCGGGGCGGCGCATTCGCAGCAACCCGAGGCCACCTGTCATTACTTGCCATTTCCTGTCACATGGAGCACACCCCGATGAACGCCTCGACCAACGAACGCAACGAACTCAACGAACTCACCGAACTCGCCGCCCTCCAAGCCCGCCGCGAGCGCCTCGTGCTCGACCACTTCGCCGACGAGACCCGGCAAGACTTCGACGCCGTGCTCGGCACCTTCCCGCACCCGCACTACGAGCTCATTCCCAGCGGCGAGGTGCATGACGGCACGGCGGACGTGCGCCAGTACTACATCGACACGCGCCGCGCCTTTCCCGACCAGCGCCACGAGATCATCCAGCTGCGCCATGCGCACGATTCGGTCATCGTGGAGTTCTGGCTGCTGGGCACGCACCGCGGCCCGCTGAAGGGCATTCCGCCGACGGGCAACAGCTTTCGCTGCCGCATGAACGCCTTCTTCATCTTCGAGGGCGACACGCTGGTGTGCGAGCGCGTGTACTTCGACACCCTGACGATGCTGCGGCAGCTGCTGGTCGGCGTGCCGGCGGAGCATGTCGCGGCGCTGGTGGGCAGCCTGCTGGGCCAGCCCGCTGAAGCCCATGCAGCCCGTGCAGCCAGCGCACCCGAAGCAGCCACCGCATGACAGCGCTGCGCTCCGACGCGCTAAAGGGCCGGCACGTCATCGTGACGGGCGGCGCCCGCGGCATCGGCCTGGCCATTGCGCGGCGCTGCCTGCAGGCCGGTGCCAGCGTGGCGCTGTGGGACCTCGATGCGGCCGTGCTGTCGGCGGCCGTGCAGGCGCTCGAACCCCTGGGCGCCGCGACTTCGGCAGTGGTCGATGTGCGCGACGAAGCGCAGATCGCCCGCGCCGCCGCGCAGTCGCAGGAGCGCTTCGGCAGCCTCGACATCCTCGTCAACAACGCCGGAATACTGGGCCCGACGGTGCCGGGCTGGGCGCACACGCCCGCGCAGTGGCGCGACGTGCTCGACGTCAACCTCACGGGCGCGTGGCTGTGTTGCCGCGCGGTGGCGCCGGTGATGCTCGCGCAGCGGCGCGGGCGCATCGTCAACATCGCCTCGGTCGCGGGCAAGGAGGGCAACGGACTCAACGCCGCGTATTCGGCGTCGAAGGCGGGGCTCATCGCGTTGACGAAGTCGCTGGGCAAGGAGTTGGCCTCTTCGGGGGTGCTGGTGAACTGCATCACACCGTCCGCCGCCGACACGGAAGTGTTCGCCGCCGTGCCCGCGGAGCATCGCGAACAGTTGCGCACCGCGCTGCTCTCGCGGGTGCCGATGGGGCGCTTCGTGGAAGTGGACGAGGTGGCCGCCATGGCGGCGTGGCTCGCTTCGGACGACTGTTCTTTCAGTACGGGAGCGGTGTTCGATATTTCTGGCGGGCGCTCCTTGTATTGAGCTGCTTCGCGCAAGGGGTTGTTCAGGGTTGGTGAACTGCGATCGACCACCGCGCCGTCGTGATCGCGCCCTGAACAACAGCAACCCAACGACAAGCAATTCCAGGAGACGACATGACCCGAGACCCCGAACCCACCGGCTTTGCGCAACTGACGGCATTCGATGGCACGCGCAACGTGGGCATGCCGCAGGACCGCCTGCGCGCCATTCGCCACGGCGCCGAAGCGCTGCGCGAACAGCTGCTGGACGCACCGCCGATTCGCTTCGCGCGCAGCTTCAACCTGCTGCGCATTCCCTACCCCGCGTGGTTCGCCTTCACCGGCGTGTACTCGCAGCAGTTGCTCAAGCCGCACATGGTTCACCTGCTGGCGCGGACCACGCTGGTTCAGTACGACGACTTCGAAGGGCGGCTGCGCACGCTGCTGTTCACGCCCGCCGACTTCGAAGCGGGCGGCGAGACGCCGTACTTCAAACGGCTGAGCGCGCAGACGCCCAAGTTCCTGCACACCACCATCGCGCCGGTCTACCAGACCGTGCTGCAGGCGCTGGCGCTCTGCGGGGTGAAGCCGGAGCAGGTCGACTACATCACCTACGACCACCTGCACACGCAAGACGTGCGGCGCTGGCTCGGCAGCGCGGGCACGCCGGGGCTGCTGCCCAACGCCCGGCTGCTGGTGCACCGGCAGGAACTCGCGAACGTGCAAGGCCTGCTGCCGGTGCAGGCCGAGTGGTACTGCCCGCAGGGGCTGCAAGGCGTGCCGGCCGACCGCCTGGTCGCCTTCGACGGCAGCATCCAGCTGGGGCGCGGTGTGGCGCTGGTGCACACGCCGGGGCACACCGAAGGCAACCACTCGCTGGTGTATCGCGCCGGCGACGGGCTGCGCGTGAGCAGCGAGAACGGCGTGTCGGCCGACAGCTGGGCACCGCTGCAGTCGCGGCACAACGGCATCCGACGCTACGCGCAGGCCACGGGCGCGGAGGTGATCCTCAACGGCAACACGCAGGAAAGCAGCAACGACCAGTACCTGTCGATGGTGCTGGAGAAGACGCTGGCGGGCACGTCGGCGCTGCACGGCTTCAGCAACGTGGTGCCGTCCAGCGAATGTTCGCCGCACTGGCTGTTTCCGGGTGCGCCGAGCAGCCACCTGTGGGGCGAGACGCGCTTCGGCACGGTCACCGTCGCCTGACGCGCCGGCCCCCGCATCGCCACGAACAACAAGACAACAGAAGGAGACAACGATGAACACCGCCACGCTCGACACCACCGGCGCGCATCCGCCAGCGCAGACCTCCGCCACCGGCAGCGCAAGCACCACCAGCGATGACGCCGCCCTCTTCCGCAAGATCACCTGGCGGCTGATGCCGCTGCTGTGCGCCTGCTACGTGCTGAACTACCTCGACCGCACCAACGTCGGCTATGCGCAGCTGCAGATGAAGGAGCAGCTGGGCTTCAGCGACGCCGTGTTCGGGCTGGGCGCGGGCATTTTCTTCATCGGCTATGCGGTGTTCGAGATTCCGAGCAACCTGATGCTCGCGAAGATCGGCGTGCGCGCGACGCTGCTGCGCATCATGGGTCTGTGGGGCCTGGCGTCGGCGGCCATGATGTTCGCCACCACGCCCACGCAGTTCTATGTGCTGCGCTTTCTCATCGGCGTGTTCGAGGCGGGCTTCGCGCCGGGCGTGCTGTTCTACCTGACGCTGTGGTTCCCCTCGCACCGGCGCGCGCAGGCCACGGCGCTGTTCTTCATGGCCTTCGGGGCGGCGCCCATCGTGGCCGGGCCGATCGCGGGGCTGACCATGACCTACCTCGACGGCGTGCTGTCGCTGCGCGGCTGGCAATGGCTCTTCCTGCTCGAAGGCGTGCCCAGCGTGCTGCTGGGCGTGGCGGCCTTTCGCTGGCTGTCGAACAGCCCGGCGCAGGCGGCGTGGCTCTCGCCCGCCGAGAAGCAGCGCGTGGCGCGGTTGCTGGCCGAAGACCAGGCAGCCCACGGCGCCACCGAGCGGCACACCTTCGGCGCGGCGATGCGCGACGCCCGCGTGTGGCTGATCGGCTTCATGTCGTTCCTCATCATCCTGGGCATCTACGCGCTCTCTTTCTGGCAGCCGACCATCCTGAAGTCGATGGGGCTGAGCGTGCTGCAGATCGGCTTCTATGCGGTCATTCCGGCGCTGGCGGGCATCGCGGCCAACATCGCCGTCGGGCGGCATTCCGACAAACACAAGGAGCGCCGCTGGCACTTCGCGCTCAGCGCGGTGGTGGGCGCCACCGGGCTGGCGCTGACCACGCTGTTCATGCACAACGCCTTCGCCGCGGTGCTGTGCCTGGCGCTGGCGTCCATGGGCATTTCCGCCGCCTTCACCGTGCTGTGGTCGGTGCCGGGCACCTTCATGTCGAAGAGCGCGGCGGCGGCGGGCATTGCGCTCATCAGCACCATCGGCGGCAGCGCGGGGCTGGTGGCGCCGATGATGGTTGGCGCGCTGAAGACGCTGACGGGCGGCTTCACCGCCAGCCTGTACGTGCTGAGCGGCGCGCTGGTGCTGTCGGCGCTGCTCATGCTGGTGGCACTGCCGGCGAGCGCGCTGGGGCGCAAGCCGGGCCGCTCGCTGCGCTGAGCGCGGCCGCCCGCCGCCCCATTTACTGCCCTGATCCAGGGCCCGTGCGCCATTCAGGTGCACAGATCTTGCATACCAGTTGGCACAGAAGCTGCTGATATGCAGAACCATGGCCATCTCCGCATCCGAAATCAGTGCACGCATCGTCGAAGCGGTGATGGCGCAAAAGCTCGCGCCCGGTTCGCGCCTGGGCGAGCAGCAGCTGGCCATGCTGTTCGACTGCAGCCGCACCATCGTGCGCGAGGCGCTCACGCGGCTGGCGGCGCGCGGCATCGTCACCGTGAGCGCGCGGCGCGGCTGGTTCGTCATCGAGCCTTCGCAGGACGAGGCGCGCGAGGCGTTCGAGGCGCGGCGCGTCATCGAGCTGGGCCTGATCCGCAGCGCCGGCAGCACCGGAAAGATCGAGAAAACCGCCCTGCGCCAGCTGAAGGCGCACCTCCAGCGTGAAAAGGCCGCACTGAAAGAAAGCGACGTCGGCAACCGCAGCTTCCTGCTGGGCGACTTCCATGTGTGCCTGGCCGAATGCCTGGGCAACACGCTGCTGGCCGACACGCTGCGCGACTACACGGCGCGCACCACGCTGATCGCCATGCTCTACCAGTCCACGCATGACGCGGTGCAGTCGTGCGAAGACCACGTGCAGATCGTCGCGGCGCTGGAGCGCGGCGACCACGCCTCGGCCGAGTCGCTGATGGCCGAGCACATCGGCACGGTGCAGTCGGCCCTGCGCGTGCAGGCACCGACCGATCCGCTCGCGCAGCTGCGCGACGCGCTGGCGCCGCTGAACAACACAAGCGCCGCTGCAGCGGCCCCGAAGGCGAAGCGCCGCAAGCCCGCCGCATTGCCCGCTTCAGATTCCATTCCCGATTCCGATCCAGATTCTTCGACTTACCTAGGAGCCCTGCTATGAACTTCTCTTCGTCCAAACGCCACCTCGCGCTCGCACTGGCTTCCATTGCCATGCTGGCCGCCACCGGCGCCGCCCAGGCCCAGAACGCGCTCGACAACGTGCTCAAGGCCAAGACCATCAAGATCGCCGTGCCCACCGACTACCCGCCCTACGGCTCGGTCGACAAGAACATGAAGCCGCAGGGCCTCGACGTGGAAATGGCCGAGCTCATCGCCGCCAAGCTCGGCGTGAAGATCGAGCTGGTGCCCGTCACCAGCGCCAACCGCATTCCGTACCTGCAGACGCGCAAGGCCGACCTGGTGATTTCCACGCTCGGCAAGAACCCGGAGCGCGAGAAGGTCATCGATTTCTCCTCGGCCTACGCGCCCTTCTTCCAGGCCGTGTTCGCGGCCAAGAGCCTGAACATCAAGACCTTCGCCGACATGGGCGGCAAGACCGTCGCCGTCACGCGCGGCGCCATGGAAGACCAGGAGCTCGCCAAGGTGGCGCCCACCACGCTGGACTACAAGCGCTTCGAGGACAACAACGCCACCATCGCTGCCTTCGTCTCGGGCCAGACGCAGACCCTGGCCGCCAGCGCCGCGGTGGCCGGCGACATGATGCAGAAGAACCCGCAGCTCAACGCCGAATACAAGCTGCTGCTGAAAGACAGCCCCTGCTTCGTCGGCATCGCCAAGGGCGAGGACAAGCTGAAGGCCAAGGTCAACGAGATCATCGCCAACGCGCGCAAGGATGGCACCATCGACGCCATGTCCAAGAAGTGGCTCGGCCGCCCGGCCGGCGACCTGCCGGTCTGATCGAGCCGCGCGGCCATGAACATCGAATTCGACTTTTTGGCGGTTCTGTCGGAATGGCCGCTGCTGCTGCGCGGCGTGGCGTGGACCATAGGCCTCACCGCCGTGGGCACCGTGCTGGGCATGACCGTGGGCACCTTCTGCGCCTGGGCACGCTCAGGCGGGCCGCGCTGGCTGCGGCTGCTGGTGGGCACCTACGTGGAGCTGATCCGCAACACGCCCTTCATCGTGCAGCTGTTCTTCATCTTCTTCGGGCTGCCGGCCGCAGGCGTCAAGCTCTCGCCGGAGGTGGCCTCGGTGATCGCCATGGTGATGAACCTGGGGGCTTACTCCACCGAGATCATCCGCGCCGGCATCGAGGCCACGCCCAAGGGGCAGATCGAGGCCGCCGTGAGCCTGGCGCTGAGCAAGGCGCAGGTGTTCCTGCGCGTGGTGCTGCCGCCGGCGCTGAAGAAGGTGTGGCCTTCGATGGTGAGCCAGATCGTCATCGTGATGCTGGGCTCGGCGGTGTGCGGGCAGATTTCGACCGAAGAGCTCAGCTACGCGGCCAACCTCATCCAAAGCCGCAACTTCCGCGCCTTCGAGGCCTTCATCGTCGCCACGCTCATCTACCTGGCGCTGTCGGTCGCGTTGCGCCGGCTGCTCGACTGGGCGGGGCCGAAGTTCTTCTTCGGCCGCTGAACGCAGGAACTCCGTTGCCATGACCGATTTTTCTCTCTGGGACATCCTGCGCAACCTGCTGATGGCGCTGCGCTGGACCGTCGTGCTCTCGCTCATCGCCTTCGTCGGCGGCGGCATCGTGGGGGCGGCGCTGCTGTTCGTGCGGCTGCGCGGCGGCAAGGTGGCGGGCAAGGCCGTGAGCCTGTACGTGCAACTCTTCCAGGGCACGCCGCTGCTGATGCAGCTGTTTCTCGCCTACTTCGGCATCGCGCTGTTCGGCATCGACGTGTCGGCGTGGACGGCCGCCAGCGTGGCGCTCACGCTGTACACCAGCGCTTTTCTCACCGAAATCTGGCGCGGCTGCGTGGCCTCCATTCCGAAGGGGCAATGGGAGGCCTCGGGCAGCCTGGCGCTGAGCTTCGGCGAGCAGATGCGCCACGTGATCCTGCCGCAGGCCGTGAAGATCGCGATTGCGCCGACGGTCGGCTTCCTGGTGCAGGTCATCAAGGGCACGGCGCTGGCCTCGGTGATCGGCTTCGTCGAGCTCACCAAGGCCGGCAGCATGATTTCGAACGCCACCTTCAAGCCCTTCGTGGTGTTCAGCTGCGTGGCCCTGCTTTATTTCGTGCTGTGCTTTCCCGTGAGCCTGTACGCCAAGACCCTCGAGAGGAAAACCCATGGCCGCCGTGCTTGAACCGCAACAACCCGCCACCTCGGTGGGCGCCCCCATCGTGCGCATCACCGCGCTGCGCAAGTCTTACGGCACCAACGAGGTGCTCAAGGGCATCGACCTGGACGTGAAGCGCGGCGAGGTGATCGCCATCATCGGCAAGAGCGGCTCGGGCAAGAGCACGCTGCTGCGCTGCATCAACGGGCTCGAAGTGTTCCAGGAAGGCTCGCTCACGGTCGACGGCAAGCCGCTGCTGCACGAAAGCACCATGGCCATGCGCGAGCTGCGCCAGCGCGTGGGCATGATCTTCCAGAGCTTCAACCTGTTCCCGCACCTCACGGTCGGAAAGAACGTGATGCTCGCGCCCACGCTGGTGAAGAAGCGCGGCAGCATGGAAGCCGCCTCGCAGGCGCGCAAGCTGCTCAACCGCGTGGGGCTGCAGGAAAAATTCGACGCCATGCCCGACCAGCTTTCGGGCGGCCAGCAGCAGCGCGTGGCCATCGCGCGCGCGCTGGCCATGGAGCCGGCCGTGCTGCTGTGCGACGAGATCACCTCCGCGCTCGACCCCGAGCTGGTGGGCGAGGTGCTGCGCGTGGTGGAGTCGCTGGCCGACGAGGGCATGACGCTGCTGATGGTCACGCACGAGATGAGCTTTGCGCGCAAGGTGAGCGACCGCGTCATCTTCATGCACCAGGGCCGCGTGCACGAGATGGGGCCGCCGGCGGAGCTGTTCGGCAACCCGCAGACGGCGGAGCTGAAGCAGTTCCTGTCGTCGCTGCACGACTGAACGGGCCGCGCTGGGCTATCCTCGGCCCATGGCTTGCCTGCACACCGCGTCGATTATTCGCACCATCCGAAAGATGGTGGGTTAGCGCGCGGTTCCACGGACACACGCCATGCAACCCGCCCCACGAGGCGGGTTTTTCGTTTCCTGGGGTTCTTTTTCAAAACCGACTCAGCAGGAGAAACGAATGACAGCACCCCTCACCCCGACGCTTCACATGGTCTGCGGAAAGATCGGCGCCGGCAAATCGACGCTCACCCGGCAGCTGGCCCAGGCGCCCGCCACGGTGCTCATCAGCGAAGACACCTGGCTCGCGGCGCTGTACCCGGGCGAGATCCACGAACTGCCCGACTACGTGCGCTGCGCAGGCCGGTTGAAGCAGGCCATGGCCGGCCACGTGACGGACTTGCTGCGTGCCGGCGTGTCGGTGGTGCTCGACTTTCCCGCCAACACCGTGAGCGGCCGAAGCTGGATGCGCGGCATTTTCGAAGCCGCCGGCGTGGCGCACGCCCTGCACTTCCTGGACGTGCCCGACGCGGTCTGCAAGGAGCGCCTGCGTGCGCGCAATGCGAGCGGAGAGCACCCGTTCGAGACGACGGATGCGCAGTTCGACCTGATCAGCAGCCATTTCGTGGCGCCTGCCGAGGCGGAGGGGTTCGAGGTGGTGCGGCACCGGTGAGACATGGGTGGCACAGGAGCGAGGCATAGGGACGAGACACAGGGGCAAGACACAAATGTTGCGCGAGGCATTTCGACTCATCTAAAATTAATGAGAAACGTTCTCATTGATCGATCCACACCAGGCCGCTGGCCGAGAGGAATGCCATGTCTGCCGCCGAGTCGGTCATGCACCAGGAAGTGCAGGCGCTCTATTGCGAACACCACGGGTGGCTGCAGACCTGGCTACGCCGCAAGCTGGGCGATTCCTTTGCCGCGGCGGACCTGGCCCAGGACACGTTCGTCAGCGTCATCACCACCGGCGCAACGGCCGACATTCGCGAGCCGCGCCCCTTCCTGGCCACCATCGCGCGGCGCCTGATGGCGCACCGGCATCGCCGGCAGGTGCTTGAACAGAGCTATCTCGAGGCGCTGGCCGCCCTGCCGCAAGACATGGCGCCTTCCCCCGAGGTACAGCTGCTGGCCATCGAGGCGCTGCACCAAGTCGACCGCGTGCTCGACAGCCTGCCGCCCGCGGTGAAGGAAGCTTTTCTGCTGGCCCATCTCGAAGGGCTCAGCTATGCGGAGATTGCCGAACGGCTGGCCGTGTCGGCCAGCTCGGTGAAGCAGTACCTCTCGCGTGCCAACCGACAGTGCTTCTTCGGCATGGCCGACTGAGATGCCGGGGACAACGAGCAGCGCCGCGGCACTGCCTTTCGGCGAGCGCGCCGCCGACGAAGCCTCCGAGTGGCTTACCGTGCTGATGTCCGGCGAAGCCACCGACGAAGACCGCCAGCGCTGGCAGCAATGGCGGCGCGGCCACCCCGACAACGAGCGCGCGTGGCAGCACATCGAAAGCTTCACCGCACGCCTGAAAGGCCTGAACCCCACGGCGGCCTACGCGGTGCTCACGCCTGCGGGCCACGCACGGGCGCCGGCCCGCCGCAAGGCGATGCGCGCTCTTTTCTGGCTCGGGGCCACCGGCGTCACGGGCGTGCTCGCATCGCGCACACAGGCCTGGCAACAGTCGGTGGCCGACTTTCGTACCGGCACCGGAGAGCAACGCAGCGTGCTGCTGGACGACGGCACGCGCATCACGCTCGACACGGCCAGCGCCATCGACGTGCGCTTCGACGCCCGGCGCCGGCTGGTGCGACTGGTGGCCGGCGAGGTGATGATCGTCACCGGCCACGCGCAGCCCGGCAGTCCGCCCTTCGTGGTCGACACCGCCGAAGGCCGCATCCGCGCGCTGGGCACCCGGTTTTTCGTGCGGCAAGACCAAGGCCGCACCCGCGTGGCCGTGCTCGAAAGCGCGGTCGAGATCACGCCGCTCGCCGCCTCGGCCCCGTCGCGCCTCCTGCGCGCCGGCGAGCGCACCTCCTTCAGCACGAGCGACATCGACGCACCCGCTCCGGTGAACGAGCAGATCTCTGCATGGTCGCTTGGCCAGATCATTGCTGACGACATGCGGCTGGACGACTTCATCGACGAGCTCGGCCGCTACCGCCCGGGCATCCTGCGCTGCGACCCGGCGGTGGCCGGCCTGCGCTTCTCGGGCGTGTTCCCGCTGGGCGACACCGATCGCATCCTCGCGATGCTGCCCAGCGTGCTGCCGGTTCAGGTGCGCCTGCGCACCCGCTACTGGACCACGGTGGAACCCGCGACCTGAGCCCGGCCGACCTTTCTTGAGAATTTTTCGGGTTTCGCCTGCCCGATTTCATTTCTCGCGGCACCTACCAAGTGAGGGCTTTTTTCAGCAATCACTTCGAGAGACCACCATGCCGACCAACAGGCGCCAGCACACACACAAGAACAAGCATCCAGCTCGGGGAATTTCGGCATCGGCCCTTTGCGGCCTCGCACTGCTGGGCGCGCAGGCCGGCATGGTGGGGCCCGCCCGGGCCCAGGCACCCGCCAATGCACCCTTTCAAGGTCAGCAAACCCAGCAAGGCCAGCCGGTCCGCCAGAGCTACAACGTTCCCGCGGGCCCGCTCGCACCGGCGCTGCGCAGCTTTGCCAGCGCGGCCAACCTGCCGCTGACTTTCGTCGCCGAGCAGACCGCGGGCAAGCTCACTTCGGGCGTGCAGGGGCAGTTCACGCCGCAAGAGGCGCTGGCCACCCTGCTCGCCGGCTCCGGCCTGCTGGCCGTGCGGCTGGACAACGGCGGCTACGTGCTGCGCGGCCAGCCGATGCCCACAACGCCCCCACCGCCAGCATCACCATCTGACGCGGCCACCCTCCCCGCCGTGCGCGTGACGGCCACCGCCGAGCGCGACACCGCCACCGGCCCCGTGCCCGGCTATGTCGCGCGCGTCAGCGCCACGGCCACCAAGACCGACACGCCGGTGATCGAGGTGCCGCAGTCGATCTCCATCATCGGGCGCGAAGAGATGGACGCGCGCGGCGCGCAGGACGTGATGGACGTCGTGCGCTACACGCCCGGCGTGACGACCAGCACCTACGGCCCCGACAACCGGGGCTGGGAATACATCCTGCTGCGCGGCTTCGAAGCCGGCGTCAACGGCATCTACCGCGACGGGCTCGGCCAGCCGGCGTTCCTGCCCACCTACTACCTCACCGAGCCCTACGGCCTGGAGCGCGTGGAGGTGCTGCGCGGGCCGTCGTCCATGGTCTTCGGCAAGGGCGATGCAGGAGGCATCGTCAACCGCGTGAGCAAGCAGCCCGGCGAGCGCGTCCGCGAAATCGAGCTGCAGTACGGCAACTTCCAGCGCAAGCAACTGGCGTTCGACCTTGGCGACCAGGTCGGCAACAACACCGACCTGAGCTACCGCGTGGTCGGCCTGGGACTGGACAGCAACGACCAGGACCGCTACCCCGACGGCCGCAAGCTCAATCACACGCGCAGCTACATCGCGCCTTCGGTGCGCTGGCAGCCCAACGCGACGACCTCGTTGACGGTGTTCGGCGAGTACCTCAGGAACAGCACCGGCGAAGACCCCTATTACCTGACCCAGAACTACGTGCTCTACCCCATCAAGGTGGGCGACTACAGCTTCGGCCAGCTCAAGCAGACTTCCGGCGCCGTTGGCTACCGCTTCGAAACGGCCCTGAACGACAGCTGGACCCTGCGCCAGAACTTCCGCTACAGCCAGATCGAGATGAGCCGGCGCGTGGTGTGGGCCGACTCGCTCGGCGAAGACCAGCACACGCTCTCGCGCATCGCCAGGACCTGGAACAACCCCGTGAACCTGGCGGCGCTGGACACCAGCGTGCAGGGCAAGCTGCAGTACGGCGCCGTCCAGCACACGGTGCTGCTGGGCGTCGACTACAGCGACCAGAAGGGCAGGCAACAGCGCTTCATCGGCGCGGCCCCCGACCTCGACCTGTTCGCCCCCGTCTACGGCCAGGCCGTGGCGACGCCCACCGACCCGATGAACAATCTGGCCCAGTCGACGCGCCAGACCGGCTTCTACGCGCAGGACCAGATCAAGTTCGGCGAGAACTGGGTCGTCACCCTCGGCGGGCGGCAGGACCATGTGCGCCAGCTCACCGACGACTACCTGAACGTGGGCCATACCCGCCAATCGGACAGCGCGTTCAGTGGCCGCGCCGGCCTCACCTACCTGCTGGGCAACGGCTGGGCGCCGTACATCAGCCATGTCACCTCCTTCCTGCCCAACAGCGGCGTCGACGCCAACAGCGAACCCTTCAAGCCCAGCCGCGGCACGCAGGTCGAGGTGGGCGTCAAGTTCCAGCCCGTGGGCACGCGCACGCTGTTCACCGCCGCGGCATTCGACCTGCGCAAGACCAACGTGGTCACCTACGACCCGGAGACCGGCGAGGGACGCCAGGTCGGCAGGCAGCGCTCGCGCGGCATCGAGCTGGAAGCCAAGGGCGAAGTCGCCCCGGGCCTGAACATTGCGGCCGCCTACACCTGGCTGGACATGAAGGTGCTCGAAAGCGCCGATGCGAGCGAGGTCGGAAAGATTCCGCCGCTGGTGCCCAGGCAGTCCGCCTCGGTGTGGCTCGACTACACGCTGGGCAACGGCCTGGGCTTCGGGGGCGGGGTGCGCTACGTGGGCAAACGCCAGAACGACGAGCAGAACTCCACCTTCGAACGCGGCGTGACGCTGCTGGACGCGGTGGCGCACTACGAGCGCGGCCCGTGGCGCTTCGCGCTCAACGTCTCCAACCTGGCGGACAAGAAGTACAACTCGATCTGCTACCACGGCGAGTGCTACCAGGGCACCCGCCGCACGGCGACGCTCACGGCACGCTACCGCTGGCAGTGATGGCAACGGGCACGGGGCGCCGGTATGCTCGCCCCCGATGCAGATCCAACAAGCCCTCCCCGAAGAAGCTGCCACCGTCGCAGCCGTGTTGAACGAAGCCGCGCAGTGGATCGCCGCCGAAGGGCGCCCGCTGTGGTCGGCGGCCGACGTCGCGCTGGAGCGCATCCAGCGCGACACCGATGCCGGCGGCTACTTCATCGCACGCAGGAACAGTGATGTCGCCGGCGTCGTGCGCCTCGACCTCGAAGACCCGTACTTCTGGCCCGAAATTGAAAGCGGCAGCTCGCTGTATGTGCACAAGCTCGCGGTGCGCCGCGCGTGGTCGGGCCAGGGCGTGCCGGTGCAGTTGCTGGACTTTGCCTTGGCGCGCGCACGCGAGCTGGGCCGCCCCTTTCTGCGGCTGGACTGCGTGGCCGACCGCGCCCCGCTGCGCGCGCTGTACGAACGCTTCGGCTTCTCGCTGCACAGCGTGATCCACAAGGGCGAGCGGGCCTTCGCGCGCTACGAACTGGCGGTGAAGCCGCTCGGCAACTGACGATCACCGCACCCGCCGCGCCATGCAATTCAAGTGGATGGAAGACTTCATCGTGCTGGCGCAAACGCGCAGCTTCACCCGCGCGGCCGAGCTGCGCCATGTGACGCATCCGGCCTTCGGCCGGCGCATTCGCGCGCTGGAATCGTGGGCGGGCACGCCGCTGGTCGAGCGCGGCAGTTCGCCGGTGGCGCTGACGCCCGCGGGCGAGAGCTTTCTTGAAAACGCCGGCCAGATGGTGCGCGGCGTGGAAAGCTCGCGCGAAGAAATGCAGAGCGTGGCCGGGCGGCAGGCGCGCACGGTGACGGTGGTGACCGGCCGCACGCTCGCGCGCACCGTGATGGCCGACTGGCTGGTGCGGCTGCAGCCGGTGCTGCGCGGCGGCGAGGTGCGCGTGCTGACCGGTGCGCTGGCCGAAACGGTGCGCATGCTGGAGCACGACGAGGTCGACTTTTCGCTCATCTTTCATCACTCCGCCCTCACCTTCCGGCTCGACGGGCGGCAGTTCTCGCATGTGACGGTGGCCTCCGACAAGCTGGTGCCGGTGTCGCGCGCCGACGCGCGCGGGCAGCCGGCCCACAGCTTCGACGCGCCCGGCGACGTGCCCTTTCTGTCCTACGTGCGTACGCTGGCCATGGGCCGGCTGGTGGAAGACCTGCTGGCCAACAACCCGCAGGCGCCGCGGCTGAAGCGCCGCATCGAGTGCGACTCGGCCGATGCGCTGTACGAGTACGTGCTGCGCGGCCTGGGCGTGGCCTGGCTGCCGTGGTCGATGGTGCAGGCCGACTGCAAGGCCGGCCGGCTGGTGCCCACCGGCGGGCGGCGCATGGAAGTGCGCTTCGAGGTGCGGCTGTACCGGCCCAAGCGCCGGCTCGGGCCGCTGGCCGAAGACGTCTGGCGCGCCATGGCCGCGCGCTGAGCGCAACCCAATCGGCACCGGTTGGTGCCAGCACGGCACCACGAGGCAGGGTGCGGGTTCGCAGAATTCGCGCACCCACTCCCAACCCGAGGCCCACGATGCGTCTTCCCCATGCTTTTCCGCGTGCTTTCCTTTCCTGTCTGGCCCTGGCCGCGTGCTGCGGCCTTGCCGCCGTGCCCTCGCTGGCCTCCGCCGCCGACGCCTACCCCACCAAGCCCATCACCCTGGTGGTCGGCTACCCGCCCGGCGGCTCGACCGACCTGACCGGCCGCGCGCTCGGCGTGGAGCTGTCGCATCGCCTGGGCGTGCCGGTGATCGTCGACAACATCGGCGGTGCCGGCGGCGCCATCGGCGCGCAGAAGGTGGCCAACGCCGCGCCCGACGGCTACACGCTGCTGCTGGGCGCCAACAACGAGATCGCCATCAGCAGGCTGGTGAACGCCAGCGTGCGCTACGAGCCGAAGAACTTCACCGCCATCGGCCTGGTCGCCTCGCAGCCGCTGGTGCTGGTGGCGACGCCGGCGGTGGGCGTGAAAACGGCGGGTGAGCTGCTCGCGCTGCTGAAGAAGAACCCGGCCAGGTACAGCTACGGCAGCTCGGGCGTGGGCACCTCGCTGCACCTGGCGGGCGAAATGCTCAAGCAGCAGGGCGGCGTGTTCATGACGCACGTGCCCTACCGCGGCGTGGCGCCGCTCACCAACGACCTGATGGGCGGCAACATCGACTTCGGCATGTTCGTGCTGTCCAGCGCGCTGCCCTACATCCGCAGCGGCAAGCTGGTGGCGCTGGGCACCACCGAGGCGAAGCGCTCGGCCATCACGCCGGACCTGCCCGCCCTGGGCGAGACCCCGGCGCTCAAGCGCATGGACATCGGCGTGTGGTTCGCGCTGATGGGGCCGGCCAAGCTGCCCGAGCCGGTGGTGGCGCGGCTGAAGAAGGCGCTGGACGACACGCTGCAGTCGCCCGACTTCCGCAAGAAGATGGAGGCGACCAGCTCGGTCGTCCCACTGGCGCCGTTGGACATCGACCGCTTCCTTGCCACCGAAACCGACAAATACCGCAACATCGTGCAATTCGCCAACATCAAGGAATGAGCTTGTCCGCGTCCACTTTCGAACTCCCCGCACCCGACATTTCCGCCTGGCGCGCCGGCAACACCGGCACCGAAGGCGTCTGGCATTTCGACTCGGGCCAGGCCGGCCACCGCGTGATGATCAGCGCGCTGGTGCACGGCAACGAGGTATGCGGTGCCTGGGCGCTCAAGGGCCTGCTGGAAGCCGGCGTGCGCCCGCAGCGCGGCAGCCTGACGCTGGCCTTCTGCAACCTGGAGGCCTTCGAGCGCTTCGACCCGGCCGACGCCGACGCCTCGCGCTTCACCGACGAAGACCTCAACCGCCAGTGGTCCGCCGACCGGCTCGAGGCCGGCGGCACGCGCGAACGCCGCCGCGCCGCCGCGCTGCAGCCGCACGTGGCGCAAGCCGACTGGCTGCTCGACCTGCACTCGATGCACGAGCCCTCCGCCCCGCTCACGCTCACCGGCGTGCTGCCGCGCAACCTGGCGCTGGCGCGGCAGCTGCGCAGCCCGGAGCACATCGTGATCGACGCGGGCCACAAGGACGGCGTGCGCATGCGCGACTTCGGGCGCTTCGGCGCGGCCGACGCGGACCCGGCCAGCGACGCGCTGGCGCTGCTGGTCGAATGCGGCTTCCACGGCGACCCGGCCAGCCGCACCGTGGCGCAGGACCAGTGCGCGCGCTTCCTGCGCGCCGCCGGCACGCTCGACGACGCGGCCATCGCCCAGGCGCTGCCCGGCTGGCTGCAGCCCGACGCGCCCCGCCAGTGGGCGCTGGACGTGACCGGCCCCGTGGTCGCGCGCAGCGAAGACTTTCGCTTCGCCAAGCCCTTCACCGGGCTCGAGGTGATTGCAAAGGCCGGCACCGTCATCGGCTGGAACGACGGCGAGCCCGTGGCCACGCCGTACGACGACTGCGTGCTGGTGATGCCCTCGACCCGCCAGGCCAAGCCGGGCGTGACGGTGGTGCGGTACGCCCGGCGCCGGGCGCTCTGAACGGGCCCGGGGGGCGCGGCCGCGGCGGGGAATGCAGCCGCCCCTCGCTCGGGTGCTGCACCTGGGTGCATCAGGCCTCACCGGACGTCAGGCTTCACCGGGCTTCACCAGCTTCACCGGGCTGTGGCAAGCTCGCCAACCGTATGAACATCCGCCCTTCGTTCTCCCCCTCCCTCCCCCCGCCCGTGCCCGCCCGCCGCCACCTGTTGCGCGTGCTGCTGGGCGCCGCCGCGCTCCAGGCCCCGTTCGCGGCGCTGGCCGGCTTCAACTTCTTCACCAGCGAATACACCGCCACCCGCGACGAGCTGCAGGCGCAGATCGCCAAGCGTTTTCCGGTGGCCGAGCGCTATGCCGAGCTGTTCATGGTCGGGCTGCGCGACCCGCAGCTGGGCCTGGACGCCGGCACCAACCGCGCCACCATCACCGCCGCCCTGACCATCGCGAGCCCCCTGCTGGCGGCCTCGCCGGTGCAGGGCGTGGTGGCGGTGAGCAGCGCGCTGAAGTACGACGCCGCCACCCGCGCGCTGCGGCTGGACCAGCCCAAGGCCGAGCGGCTGGAGCTGCAGGGCGTGGAAGGCCGCGACGCCGAACGCCTGCAGCGCGTGGGCGCGGTGGTGGCGCAGGAGCTGCTGCAGGGCCAGGTGCTGCGCAGCTTCACGGCCGACGAACTCACGGTCGGGCGCAAGACCTACGAGATCGGCGACATCACGGTGCTAGACAACGGAATCAAGGTCCAGCTCAAATGAAATTCACACGCCTTTCCACTGTCGTGCTTGCTGGCGCCCTCGCCGGGATCGCCGGGCTTGCCGGCATCACCGGCTGCGCGGCGGTCGTGCCCGCCGCCAAGCAGCACTTCGACCTCGAAGCCCACCGCGGCGGTCGCGGCCTGGCGCCCGAGAACACGCTGGCGGCGTTCAACAACGCCATCGACCTGGGCGTGACCACGCTGGAACTGGACATCGGGCTCACGGCCGACGGCGTGGTGGTGATCTCGCACGACACCTCGCTCAACCCCGACCACACGCGCGACGCCGGCGGCAACTGGCTGGCGCCCAAGAGCGGCGCGGCCATTCGCACGCTCACGCTGGCGCAGCTGCAGACCTACGACGTGGGCCGCCTGAACCCGGGCAGCAACTACGGCAAGCAGTTCGCGCTGCAGCAGCCGCGCGACGGCGAGCGCATTCCCACGTTGGCCGCGCTGTTCGCGCAGGTGCAGGCGCGCGGCGCGAACGCGGCCACGGTGCGCTTCAACATCGAGACCAAGATCGACCCGACCAGGCCGGGCGAAACCGCCGCGCCCGAGCCGATGGTGCGCGCGCTGCTGGCCGAGATCGACAAGGCCGGCATGGCCGCACGCGTGACCATCCAGAGCTTCGACTGGCGCACGCTGGCGCTGGTCGGCCAGCTGGCGCCGCAGCTGCCGCGCGCCTACCTCACCACGCCGCGCACGCTGAAGGACAGCCGCTGGACGGCGGGCCTCGACGCGGCCGGCTACGCGTCGACGCCGCAGCTGGTGAAGGCCGCCGCGGCCAATGGGCCTGGCCCCGTCGTCTGGTCGCCGGCCTACGCCGACCTGACCCCCGCCGTCATCAAGGAAGCGCAGAAGCTCGGCATGAAGGTGCTGCCCTGGACGGTGAACGAGCGCGCCGACATGCTGCGCCTGATGGACGCGGGCGCCGACGGGATCATCACGGACTACCCCGACGTGCTGCGCGACCTGATGCGCGAGCGCGAGCTGTCGCTGCCGCCGCCCGGCAGGAGCGCGCCATGAGCGCGGCGCTGCAACTCGACGCCATCGCCGCGCGCGTGACGGCCCTACGGGGCGGGAGCGGCGGACCCATCACCGCGCTGTCGAGCGAGGCCCGCGCCAGCACCGAGTTGCTGGCCGCCCTGCCGCCGCGTTACGCGGAGGTGCTGCTGAACCTGCTCGACCGGCTGGAGTCGAGCGCGCTGTTCAGCGAGGAGAGCTGCTCGTTCAGCCAGAAGGACCTGCTCGACAACCTGCAGGTGTGGGTGGACAAGGCCCGCGGGCAGCTGGTGGCTTAGCACCCGCGTTTATCATCCGGCCCCATGCGCACCCTGCTGCTCGCCCTCATGATCGCCCTGCTGCCCATCCGCGGCTGGCTGGGCGACGCGATGGCGCTGGAGATGGCGCGGCATTCGCTGCCGGTGGCTTCCGTCTCGATGGTTTCAGCGGCCCCGGGTGCCACGATGGCCACGCAAGCCCATTGCCATGAGGCGATGGAAGCCATGGACGCCACCGACGCGGACGCCGGCATGCAGATGGCCATGGACATGTCCGACAGCCATGCCGGCCACGCCAGCCACGACACCACCGGTGGCGCCGACCACCAGGGCTGCGGCACCTGCACCGCCTGCCAGGTCTGCCACACGGTGGCGCTCGGCGGCATGCCCCTGATCGACACCGTGCACGGTGCCCCCCAGGCGGCGCCCGCCGCACACGCCAGCCGCTTCGCCAGCGCAGAGCCCGCCCAGGGCCTGAAGCCACCCATTTCCTGATCTCCCTGCCCGTAGTCCGTCCGCGGTGAGCCCTTCGAGGCTCGCGGCGTTGGTCGTATTGCTCATGGAGATCGAGCGTGAACCCCTTTGTTGGCTGGCCGTTGGCCGGCATCCGTCGCCCCGCACCGGGTAGCGACCCGCGCACGCCAGGCGCGCGCACCGGCGGCATTTCATTCATCAGGCCGGCCGCCGCGCTGGCCGCCGCGGCGGTGCTGGCCGGCTGCGCCAGCCTGTCGCCGGACGGCGGCAGCGCCGACCTGCAGGCGCTGGTCGGCGCCAACCCGCTCATGGCGGGCGCCACGGCCCAGCGCACGCCCGACGAAGCCTCGCGCCAGCGCGTGGACGCGCTGCTCGCCAAGCCGCTCGACGCCGAGGCCGCCGTGCGCATCGCGCTGCTCGAAAGTCCGCGCGTGCAGGACGCCTTCGCGACGCTGCAGCTGAGCGACGCCGACCGCGTGCAGGCCGCGAGCCTGCCGAACCCGGTGTTCGCCTTCAGCCGCCTGACCGAGGGCAGCGAGCGCGAGATCGACCGGCTCGTCAGCTTCAACGTGGTGGGCCTGCTCACGCTGCCATGGCAGGCGCGCTGGGCAGGGCAGCGGCACGAGTCGGCCAAGCTGCAGGCCGCGCAGAGCGTGCTGGCGCTGGCCGCCGACACGCGCCGCGCCTGGGTGCGCGCGGTGGCGACGCAGCAGAGCGTGGTGTATCTGCGCGACGCGAAGGACGCCGCCGAAGCCGGCGCCGAGCTCGCGCACCGCATGGCGCAGGCCGGCAACTGGAGCGCGCTGCAGCGCACGCGCGAGCAGCTGCTGCTGGCCGATGCGGCGGCGCAGCTGGCGCGCGCCGAGCAGGCCGCGCTCGCCTCGCGCGAACAGCTCAACCGCCTGCTGGGCCTGGGCGGCGAGCGCACCGCCTACACCCTGCCCGACCGCCTGCCGCCGCTGCCCAAGGCCGCGCCCGAGCTCGGCGACGTGCAGGCGCTGGCGCTGCGCGACCGGCTCGACGTGCGCTCCGCGCAGGTGCGGAACACCGCCGTGGCCGGCTCGCTCGGCCTCACGCGCGCCACCAGCGTCGTCGACGCGATGGAGCTGGGCGTGGCGCGCAACAGCAAATTCGACGACGGCCCCGAGCGCTCGCGCCGCACGCAGCGCGGCTTCGAGCTCGCGCTGCCCATTCCGCTCTTCGACTGGGGCCAGGCCCGCAACGGCCGCGCCGAGGCGTTGTACCTGCAATCGGCCGCGCGCGTGCGCGACGTGGGCGTGCTGGCCGCGAGCGAGGCACGCGAAGCCTGGCAGGGCTGGAACACCGCCTACGCCATCGCCCGGCGTTACCGCGACGAAGTGCTGCCGCTGCGCAAGAAGGTCAACGAGGAGATGGTGCTGCGCTACAACGGCATGCTCGCGAGCGTGTGGGAGCTGCTGGGCGAAACGCGCGCCAGCATGCTGGTCGTGAACGCGGGCATCGAGGCGCAGCGCGATTTCTGGCTGGCCGACGTCGACCTGCAACTGGTGCTCACAGGCAGTTCACCCGGCGGCATGACGGCGCTGCAGGCCGCTGCGGCAGGAGGGGCCACCGAATGAGCCGCTCATACCCGACCCCTTATCAGCGCCCGCACCCGCATTCGCTCCCTCCCCCCCTGGGGGAGGGCCGGGGTGGGGGCAAGCGGCCTCCACGCCGCCCGCCATGCCACCTCATCCAACGCCGCCGAGCCCCCATCCCCACCTTCCCCCGGAAGGGGAAGGAGCCAACACCATGAACCGCCGCAACTTCTTCGCAGGTGCCGCCACCGCGGTCGCCGCCACCACCGTCAGCCGCGTGGCCATGGCCGCGCTGCCCGAGCCGGTCTCGCAAAGCTCCACCGCCACCGCGGCGCCCCTGGTGCCGCCGAACGGCCGCCCTTACAACCCCGTCGTCACCCTCAACGGCTGGACGCTTCCCTGGCGCATGAATGCAGGCGTGAAGGAATTCCACCTCGTCGCCGAGCCCGTCGTGCGCGAGATGGCACCCGGCTTCAAGGTCAACATGTGGGGCTACAACGGCCAGTCGCCGGGCCCGACCATCGAGGTGGTCGAGGGCGACCGCGTGCGCATCTTCGTGACCAACCGGCTGCCCGAGCACACCACCGTGCACTGGCACGGCCAGCGCCTGCCCAACGGCATGGACGGCGTGGGCGGCATCACGCAGCCGCACATTCCGCCGGGCAAGACCTTCGTCTACGAGTTCACCGCACGCCGCCCCGGCACCTTCATGTACCACCCGCACGCCGACGAGATGGTGCAGATGGCCATGGGAATGATGGGCTTCTGGGTCACGCACCCGAAAGAGAAGCATCCGCTCATCGACCCCGTGCAGCGCGACTTCTGCTTCTTGCTCGGCAGCTTCGACGTGGAACCCGGCAGCGCCACGCCCAAGGTCAACACCATGACCGACTTCAACATCTGGAGCTTCAACAGCCGCGTGTTCCCGGCCATCGACACGCTCAACGTGCGCAAGGGCGACCGCGTGCGCATCCGCGTGGGCAACCTCACGATGACCAACCACCCGATCCACATCCACGGCCACGAGTTCGAGGTGACCGGCACCGACGGCGGCCCCGTGCCGCGCACCGCGCGCTGGCCCGAGGTGTCGGTGGACGTGGCGGTGGGCCAGATGCGGCAGATGGAGTTCATCGCCGACGAGGAAGGCGACTGGTCGCTGCACTGCCACAAGGCACACCACACCATGGGGCCCATGGGCCATGAGGTGCCGACCATGATCGGCGTCGACCACAGGGGCGTGGCCGAGAAGATCAGGAAGCTGGTGCCCGACTACATGGTCATGGGCGAGAAGGGCATGGCCGACATGGGCGGCATGGAGATGCCCATTCCCGACAACACCCTGCCCATGATGACCGGCACCGGCCCCTTCGGCGCGGCCGAGATGGGCGGCATGTTCACGCTGCTGAAGGTGCGGCGCGACCAGAAGCCCGGCGACTACCGCGACCCCGGCTGGTTCAAGCACCCGCCGGGCACCGTGGCGCGCGAAGTGCCGAACGCCGACGTGCCGACGGCCACGCGCAATGCGCCCGAAGCCCAAGACAGCAGCTCGGGCGGCAAGCCCGACGCCACCGTGCGCAAGCCCTCGGGCCATGGCGCCCACGACCACTGATTTTTCTGAAAGGAACCCACCCATGCAAAGACGAACCCTGCTGGCGCTGGCCGCGAGCCTGCCCTTCACGCCCCTCGCCCTGGCCGCCGCGCCGATGATCGATATCTGGAAAGACCCGAACTGCGGCTGCTGCCAGGACTGGGTGAAGCACCTGAACAAGAACGGCTTCGCCACCCGCGTGCACGACGAAGGCAACACCGCCGCGCGCGCCCGGCTGGGCATGCCCGCCAAGCTGGGCTCCTGCCACACCGGGCAGGTGGGCGGCTACGCCATCGAAGGCCACGTGCCGGCACGCGAGGTGCAACGCCTGCTGAAGGAAAAGCCCCAGGCCGTCGGCCTCGCCGTGCCTGGCATGCCGGTCGGCTCGCCCGGCATGGACGGCCCCGCCTACGGCGACCAGCGCGATCCCTATGAAGTGCTGCTCGTGCTGGCCGACGGCAGCACGCGCGTGTACCAGACCTACCGCTGAACCGGCCCACCGGATCTTTCACTCACCGACCAAGGAAACCAACTCATGAAGAAGCTCGCCATCGCACTTTCCACCGCCCTGCTCGCAGCCGCCGCGTTCGCGCAGGCCACGCTGCCTTCCGTCGAAGGCGAAGTCCGCAAGGTCGACACCGACGCGAAGAAGATCACGCTGAAGCACGGCGACATTCCCAACCTCGACATGACCGGCATGACGATGGTGTTTCGCGTGAGCGACCCGGCGCTGCTGGGCAAGGTGAAGGCCGGCGACAAGGTGCAGTTCACGGCGGACAAGGTCGACGGGGCGTTGACCGTGATGTCGATCGCGCCGGCTAACTGAAACGTCGCGGGTCGAACGGCGCCAGCGCAATCTCGGGCCCCGCACCCGCTCCCGACAGCAACTGCGCCACCACGCGCCCCGTGCGCGCCGAGCCGCACAGCCCCACGTGGCCGTGCCCGAACGCCAGCACCACGTCGGCGCTGGCGCGTGCCGGCCCGATGCACGGCAGCCCGTCGGGCAGGCTGGGCCGGTGGCCGAGCCACTGCTTGACGGACGGGATGCCGGTCGCGCTCGCCAAACCCGGAAACATCGACTGCAAATGCTTGTGCAGGATCTCGGCGCGGCGCCAGTCGGGCGCGGCTTCCAGGCCACCGATCTCGACTTGGCCTGCGGCGCGCAGGCCGCCGTCCATCCAGTGCGCGATGAGCTTGCCGTCGGCCACCATCACCGGGGTGCGCGGCCCCACGTTCGCGTCTTCGACGACCACGTGGTAGCCGCGCTCCGACTCCAGCGGCACGGGCGAGCCCGCGGCCGCGGCGAGCGGGCCTGAGCGCGCACCGGCGCAGACGGCGGCCGCGTCGCAGGCGATCTCGCCCGACTCGGTGCGCACGGCGCGCAGCCGCCCGCCCTCGATGCGAAAACCCGTGGCCCGCGCGGCCACGCGCTCGGCGCCGCCGTCGCGCGCATGCTGCGCCAGCGCGGCGACGTAGGTGCCCGGGTTGCGGCAGTGCCCGGCCTCCGGCACGTAGATGCCCAGCGTGTAGCGCGCGTCCAGGTCGGGCTCGCGGCGGCGCAGTTCGCTGGCCGACCATTCCTCCCATTGGACGCCCGTGCGCCCGCGCACGCGCCAGCCGAGCGCGTCGCCCTCGAACTCCTCGCGCGAGCGGTAGGCGTGCAGCAGCCCACGCTGCTCGATAAGCTGCGGCACGCCGGCTTCGGCGGCCAGCCGCGCATGCAATGCGGGCGCATCGGCCAGCAGGGTGCGCAGCGCGTCGGCGGTGCGCTGCACGCGCGCCTCGGTCCAGCCCGAGGCCAGGTAGCGCAGCAGCCAGGGCGCGGCGCGCGGCAGGTAGCGCCAGCGCAACGCCAGCGGGCCGAGCGGGTCGGCCAGCCAGCCGGGCACCTTGCGCCAGGCGCCGGGCAATGCGGGCGGCACCACGGAGTGCGACGACAACCAGCCGGCATTGCCGTAGCTCGTGGCCTGCGGGCCGCCCGGTTCGCCGGGTTCCAGCACCGTCACGCGCAGGCCGGCGCGCAGGGCCTCGAGGGCGGTGGCGCTGCCCACCGCGCCCGCGCCGATCACGACCACATGGCGGCGCGCACCGTCATTGCCACTAGAGCCGCCAATGCCGCCCGCGGAGAAACTTCTTGCAACTGTCATGCGCCGGATCGTAGAGGGTGCGGTCCCATAATCGGCCGCCATGTCCGCCCTCTCCCACACTCCTGCTCCCTCTCTTTCGTCCGCCGGTGCCATCACCGACGTCGCCGGCATCGAAGTCGGCCATTTCTCGGACGCGCGCCGCCCCACCGGCTGCACCGTCATCATGGCCCGCGACGGCGCCGTGGGCGGCGTGGACGTGCGCGGCGCAGCGCCCGGCACGCGCGAGACCGACCTGCTCGCGCCCGGCAACCTCGTGCAGCAGGTGCACGCGGTGATGCTCGCGGGCGGCAGCGCCTGGGGCCTGGCGGCGGCCGAAGGCGCGATGCGCTGGATGGAAGAACGCGACATCGGCATGGACGTGCGCTTCGGCACCCTGCCCATCGTGCCGGCCGCCGTGCTGTTCGACCTGCCGATGGGCGACGCGCGCATCCGCCCCGACGCCGCTGCCGGCTACGCCGCCTGCGAGGCCGCGAGCACTGCGGCGCCCGCCGAAGGCAACGTGGGCGCGGGCGCCGGCGCGCTGGTGGGCAAGCTCTTCGGCGTGCACCGCGCGATGAAGGGCGGCATCGGCACCGCGTCGGTCACGGTCGGCGGCGTGACCGTGGGCGCGCTGATCGCCGTCAATTCGCTGGGCGACGTGATCGACCACAACACCGGCCAGCCCGTGGCAGGCGCGCGCACCGAAGACGGCACCGCCTTGCTCGACACGCGCCGCGCCCTGCTGCGCGGCGACCTGCCCAAGCCGCTGCTGGCGGGCACCAACACCACCATCGGCGTGATCGCCACCGACGCGGTGCTGACCAAGGTGCAGGCCAACCGGCTGGCCACCGTGGCGCACGACGGCCTGGCGCGCGCCATCAACCCGGTGCACACCATGAGCGACGGCGACACGCTGTTCGCGCTGGCCACCGGCCGCGTGCCGCTCGAAGGCAACGCCCCCGGCATGACCGTGCTGAGCACCATGGCGGCCGAGGCCGTGGCCATTGCCACGCTGCGCGCGGTGCACGCGGCGCGCACCGTCACGGTGGGCGAGCTGCACATTCCCTGCGTGGCGGACCTCGGCGCGCCGCGCGGCTGAGCACACGAACCGACAACGGCACACACCATGGCCATGCCCAAGACACTCAAGCTGATCCTGCTGTCGATCCGGGACCTGATTGCCTCGGCGGGGCCCATCGTGTTCCTCGTCATCGGCCTGCTGGTCGCGGCCTACTGGTACCTGCAGCCGCAGCCGCCCAAGCACGTGACGCTGGCCACCGGCCCCACGGGCAGCGCCTACGCGCAGTTCGGCAAGCGATACGCGGAGGCGCTCAAGCACACCGGCATCGAGGTCGAGCTCAAGCCCACCTCGGGGTCGACCGAGAACCTGGAGCTGCTGCGCAACGGCGGCGCCGACGTGGGCTTCGTGCGCGGCGGCAGCGCCGACCCCAAGGCCGACGAAGAGGCCGGCCTCAACTCGCTGGGCAGCCTGTTCTTCGAGCCAGTGTGGCTGTTCTACCGCGCCGACACCGCGCAGAAAATCGACCGCAAGACCGCCACGCTGAGCTCGCTCACGCAGTTGCGCGGCCTGCGCGTGAACGTCGACCTGCAGGGCAGCGGGCTGCCGGAGATCATGGAGCGGCTGTTCAAGGCCAACAAGCTCGGGCCCGACGACCTGCTGCTGTCGAACCTGGAGCAAGGCGCGGCCGCCGCGGCGCTGGAAGCGGGCCTGCTCGACGCCATCGTGCTGTCTTCGGCGCCGCAGTCGCCGCAGGTGCAGCGGCTGCTGCGCTCGGACGACATCAAGCTCATGGACTTTGGCCAGGCCGACGCCTACTCGCGGCGTTTTCCGTTCCTGTCGGCCGTGACGCTGCCGCGCGGCGTGGTCGACCTGTCGAAAGACCTGCCGCCGCACGACGTGGCGCTGCTCGCGGCCACCACCTCGCTGCTGTCGCGCGACGAGACCCACCCGGCCCTGCGCCAGCTGTTCGCGCAGGCCGCGCAAACGGTGCACAGCGGCGCGGGCTGGTTCAACCGCGCGCGCGACTTTCCGAACACGCGCACCAGCGAACTGCCGGTGAGCCCCGAGGGCGACCGCGCCATCAACGGCACGCCGCCGGTGTGGCAGCGCTACCTGCCCTTCTGGGCCAGCAACCTCATCGAGCGCATGTGGCTGGTGCTGGGCGGCCTGCTGGTGCTGATGCTGCCCCTGAGCCGCGTGGTGCCGCCGCTGTACCAGTTCCGCGTTCGCCGTCGCGTGTTCCGCTGGTATGCGCGGCTGCGCGACATCGAGGCGAAGGTCGATGCCAAGGCCGACGTGAAGGAAGGCGGCCAGAAGGCGTTGCTGGACGACCTCGACCAGCTCGACCGCACGGTGAACAAGGTGGCGGTGCCGCTGTCGTACGCGGACGAGCTCTACGCGCTGCGCAACAACATCTACGCGGTGCGCAAGCGGGTGCTGGCGCGCGGCACGCCGGAGGCCGAAGCGGCCACCGCGCAAAAATAGTTCGGCCGGGCGCTTGACTTGGAGCGCGCTCTAATTTCGAGAATCGACGCCATGGAAACCAGTCTGACCATTGCGGAAGTCGCCGAGCGCACGGGCCTCACGGCCTACACGCTGCGGTACTACGAGCGCATCGGCCTGATCGCCGCGGTGCCGCGCGCACCGGGCGGCCAGCGCCGCTATGCGCGCGCGGACATGGACTGGCTGGCTTTCCTGTTGCGCCTGCGCGAGACCGGCATGCCCATCCAGGGCATGCAGGCCTTCGCCAGGCTTCGAAGCCAGGGGGACGCCAGCGTCGGCGAACGGCGCGAGATGCTCGAGCAGCACCTCGCCGAAGTCCAGGCCAAGGTGGCGGCGCTGCAGCAATCCATGCAGGCGCTGTCGCTGAAGATCGACCACTACCGTGCGGTCGAGAACGGGTCGAAGAAGCTGGAGCAGCCGAAGCAGCCGGGCCGGCGTCCTCCTTTGTCGGGCAAAGCCCCGGAAGGAAAAACGAGCGATGACGAACACACAAGCACCCGATGGCCATGACGACACGCGCTATGTGCGCGGCCTGGCCAAGCTGCAGGAAATCGACGGCGAAGGCGGCGTCAAGGTGGTCGAGAGCCTGGCCGACATCGCGCCGGACTTCGCCCGGCTGCTGATCGAGTTTCCGTTCGGCGACGTCTACTCGCGCCCCGGCCTGGACCTGCGCGCACGCGAGATCGCGGTGGTGGCCGCGCTCACGGCCATGGGCAATGCAGCGCCGCAACTGAAGGTGCACATCCAGGGCGCGCTGAACGTGGGCGTGACGCGCACCGAAGTCGTCGAGGTCATCATGCAGATGGCCGTGTACGCGGGCTTTCCGGCGGCGCTGAACGGCCTTGCCGCGGCACGCGAGGTGTTCGCGGCCGACGATGAAAAAAGCGCGCGGCCCCTTGCGGAACCGCGCGCTTCGCTGGAAGCAGCCTGAGAGAGCCTGAAACAGGCTAAGGCTTACTTCAGGGCCTTGTAGCGCATGCGCTTGGGCTTGGCGCCTTCTTCGCCCAGGCGCTTCTTCTTGTCGGCTTCGTACTCCTGGTAGTTGCCGTCGAAGAAGGTCCACTGGCTGTCGCCTTCGGCGGCCAGGATGTGCGTGGCGATGCGGTCGAGGAACCAGCGGTCATGGCTGATCACCATGACCGTGCCGGCGAATTCGAGCAGCGCGTCTTCGAGCGCTCGCAGGGTTTCCACGTCCAGGTCGTTCGACGGTTCATCGAGCATCAGCACGTTACCGCCGGCGATCAGCGTCTTGGCCAGGTGCAGGCGGCCGCGTTCACCGCCCGACAGCGTGCCGACCTTCTTCTGCTGGTCCGCGCCGTTGAAGTTGAAGCGGCCCGCGTACGCGCGGCTGGCCATCTGGAACTTGCCGACGTTGATGATGTCCAGGCCGTTCGAGATGTCTTCCCACACGGTCTTCTGATTGGCGAGTTCGTCGCGGTGCTGGTCGACGAAAGCCGCCTTGACGGTCGAGCCGATGACCACACTGCCGGCGTCCGGCTGTTCCTTGCCTGCAAGCAGCTTGAACAGCGTCGACTTGCCGGCGCCGTTCGGCCCGATGATGCCGACGATGGCGCCCGGGGGCACGGTGAAGCTCAGGTTGTCGATCAGCATGCGGTCGCCGAAGGACTTGCTCACGCCGTGGAACTCGAACACCTGCTGGCCCAGCCGCTCGGCCACAGGAATGAAGATTTCCTGCGTTTCGTTGCGCTTCTGGTATTCCATGTCGCTCAGCTCTTCGAAGCGGGCGAGGCGGGACTTGCTCTTGGCCTGGCGTGCCTTCGGGTTCTGGCGCGACCACTCCAGTTCCTTCTTCAGGGCCTTGGCGTGGGCTTCTTCGCTCTTCTGCTCCTGCGCCAGGCGTTCGCCCTTCTGCTCGAGCCAGGTGCTGTAGTTGCCCTTCCAGGGAATGCCGCGACCGCGGTCCATTTCCAGGATCCACTCGGCCGCGTTGTCGAGGAAGTAGCGATCGTGGGTGATGGCCACCACGGTGCCCGTGAAGCGCTGCAGGAACACTTCGAGCCACTCCACCGATTCGGCGTCCAAGTGGTTGGTCGGTTCGTCGAGCAGCAGCATGTCGGGCTTGGACAGCAGAAGGCGGCACAGCGCCACGCGCCGCTTTTCACCGCCCGACAGCAGGCCGATCTTGGCGTCCCATGGTGGGAGGCGCAGCGCGTCGGCGGCAATTTCGAGCTGATGCTCGGAATCGGTGCCGGCGGTGGCGATGATGGCTTCGAGCTGGGCCTGCTCGGCGGCCAGCGCGTCGAAGTCGGCGTCTTCGGCACCGTAGGCGATGTAAACCTCTTCGAGGCGCGCCTTGGCCGCGAACACCGCGCCCATGGACTCCTCGACCGATTCACGCACCGTGTGCTCGGGGTTGAGCTTGGGTTCCTGCTCCAGATAGCCGATCGTCATGCCCGGCATGGGCAGCGCCTCGCCCTCGAACTCCTTGTCCACACCCGCCATGATCTTGAGCAGCGTGGACTTGCCCGAGCCATTGAGGCCGAGCACGCCGATCTTGGCGCCGGGGAAGAAAGAAAGCGAAATGTCCTTCAAGAGCTGCCGCTTGGGCGGCACGGTCTTGCTGACACGGTTCATCGAATAGACGTATTGAGCCATCTGTGGATAGTTACCTTGGGTAGCGGAAATTGGGGGAAAAGCGCGGGCGCCAGAACAACGCATCCGGGCGCGGCAAACCACCGATTATCGACTCATGCGACAATGTCAACGTTGCCGGGTCCAGTTGCCCGCAACACCGGCTCTCTGCCGGGGACGAAGAAAACCCTTTATCACAGTGGGTTTTTCGGCTCCCACCCCTGACCTTCATCTGCCTTGACTGGCCTTGCGTCGCCAAAGACGCCTGGCGGGCCGATGCCACTGCGCCGTGTATGGCGCTTATTGTTTCCAATGAATTTTGATGAACTGAAGCTGGCTCCCGCCATCTTGAAGGCTGTGCACGAGCACGGCTACGACACCCCCACCCCCATCCAGGCGCAAGCCATCCCCGCGGTGCTCGAAGGTCATGACCTGCTGGGCGGCGCACAAACCGGCACCGGCAAGACGGCCGCCTTCACGCTGCCGATGCTGCACAAGCTCACCATGAGCCGCAGCGCCACCAACAAGTTCGGTGGCATCGGCATCCGTGCCCTGGTGCTCACCCCCACGCGCGAACTCGCCGCGCAGGTCGAAGAGTCGGTTCGCACCTACGGCAAGTACCTGCAGCTCGACTCGACCGTGATCTTCGGCGGCGTCGGCATGAACCCGCAGATCAGCAAGCTCAAGAAGGGCGTCGACATCCTCGTGGCCACGCCCGGCCGCCTGCTCGACCTGCAACAGCAGGGCATGCTCGACCTGAGCCAGGTGCAGATGCTGATCCTGGACGAAGCCGACCGCATGCTGGACATGGGCTTCATCCACGACGTGAAGAAGATCCTGGCGCTGGTGCCCAAGGAAAAGCAGAGCCTGCTGTTCTCGGCCACCTTCAGCGACGACATCCGCGACCTCGCCGCCACGCTGCTGAAGAACCCGCAAAGCATCCAGGTCACGCCGCGCAACACCACCGTGCAGCGCATCACCCAGGTGATCCACCCCGTGGGCCGCGGCAAGAAGAAGGCGCTGCTCGCGCACATCATCAACGAGAACAAGTGGAGCCAGGTGCTCGTGTTCACGCGCACCAAGTTCGGCGCCAACAGCGTGGCCGAGTTCCTGACCAAGAACGGCATCGAGGCGATGGCGCTGCACGGCAACAAGAGCCAGAGCGCGCGCACGCAGGCGCTGGCCGGCTTCAAGAGCGGCGACATCCGCGCCCTGGTGGCCACCGACATCGCGGCGCGCGGCATCGACATCGACGAGCTGCCGCACGTCGTGAACTACGAGATTCCGAACGTCAGCGAAGACTACGTGCACCGCATCGGCCGCACCGGCCGCGCCGGTTCGAGCGGCGAGGCCGTGAGCTTCGTGTGCCTGGACGAAGAAGGCTTCATGCAGGAAATCGAACGCTTCACCAAGCAGACGATTCCGGTGCAGATCGTCGAGGGCTACGGCCCTGAAGACGGCGAACGCGCCGAGCCGATCGCCATGGGTCGCCAGACGATCTGGGGCGGCGCCGGCCGTCCGCCGAGCCGCGACGTGATGCAGGCGGCCGCCAAGGCCGCGCGCACCGAGATGCTGTCGCGCATCCGCGAGAACAAGGCCGGCCAGGGCGGCGGCAACGGCGGTGGTGGTGGCGGCAACGGCGGCGGTCAACGTCGCGGTGGCGGCCAGGGCGGCGGCCAAGGCCGCAGCGCCAACGGCGGTGGCCAGGGCGGCGGTCAAGGCCAGGGCCAGGGCCAGGGCCCGCGTGGTCCGGGCGCACGCGCGCCGCAAGGCCGCGGCCCACAAGGCCCGGCACGCGCACCGCACCATGCACCGGCGCACCAGGCGCAAAACCACCAGCCGCACGACGAGCGCCAACCGCGCCATCACGGCAACAGCCACAGCCCGACGCAGGCCAACCAGGTCGCGCACCTGCGCGCCGAAGCGGTCGCGGGCGGCGCTGCAGGCCAGCCGGATCCGTTGCGCACGAGCGTGGACCACATGGGTGCCGGCCGCGGTCGCGGTCGCCCGGGTGGCGGCGGTGGTGGCGGCTACGGCGGCAACCGTTCGGGCGGCGGTGGCCGTTCGGGTGGTGGCGGCGGCTACGGCGGTGGCGGCGGTGGCCGCTCCGGTGGTGGCGGCGGCGGTGGCCGTTCGTTCGGTCGCTGAATAGCGCAGGCAGCACGGCTGCCTCGCACATGAATCAAGGGCACTTCGGTGCCCTTTTTCTTTCGCGCCGCGGCATGCGCTGGCGCGCACAGTGCTCCGACCGCCCATTCCGACTCAGGACACAATCGTCACAATCGTGTCCTCATGCAGTACATCCCACCCAACTACGCCACCCTCTTCGTAGCCACCTGCAACCTGCTGAACCTCGCGAACCCGAACCGGGTGTACTACGAGAACCAGGACGGCTACACCAAGCGCGAGTACGAGCGAAAGATCGACTGGACCGGCGAGCGCTTCCATGCGCTCAACGCCGACGTGCTGGCGGTGCAGGAGGTGTGGGACGAGGCAGCGCTCAAGGCCTGCATCGCGCGCAGCGGGCTGCGCTACGACTTCGTGTCGGCGCCCGGCGCGGAAAACACGCCGCTGCCCGGGAGCCCGCCGGGCTCGCCCGCACGGCCGGGCGCGCAGGGCACGCCGCGCGTGGGTATCGCCACGCGGCTCAAGGTGGACGACGTCCGCTCCTTCGTCGACTTTCCTCCGGGCTTCGGCGTCGACGTGCCCGGCCTGGGCCCGCACACGCGCTTCGAGCGCCCGCCCCTGCTGGTCACGGTGCGCATGAAGCACGGCCAGCAGGTGCACGTGCTCACGGTGCACCTGAAGTCCAAGCGCCCCAAGTTCCTGCAGGACGCCCAGGGCAACCACCTGGAAGACCGCGACGACCGCAAGGTCGGCGTGATGGCCTCGCTGCGTTCGCTGCTGATGCGCGGCGCCGAGGCCGCGGCCCTGCGCTGCATCGTCATCGACCTGCTGCAGGGCACCAACGTGCCGCTGGTGGCGATGGGGGACTTCAACGACAACCCGCACAGCGTCACCACGCAACTGGTGGCGGCCACATCGGAGGTCGCGTACGACAAGGCCGCGCGCGACGTGGCGCTGTTCAACGCCTACGAGATGCAGGGCGAGTCGGCGCTGAAGAAGGACGTGGCCTATTCGCACATCCACCAGGGCTTTCCCGATGTGCTCGACCAGATCCTGGTGAGCGAGGAGTTCGTGGCCTCCAGCCGCCACAGCCTGGGCGACGTGCGGCGCGTCGACTACTTCAACGACCACCTGCACGAGGGGCGCGACCGCTCGCGCTCCGACCACGGCTTCGTGCGGGCGCTGCTGCGGCTGCGCACCGACTGAGCGCTCGTCACGGGGGCTTTGTCAGCCCATGCGTTTGCCGCTCTGCCGGTCGAACAGGTGCACGCTCTCGGCCTCGATGGCCAGCCGCACGAGCTCGTCGGGCCGGGCATCGACCCGGCCGTGCACCGCGAGCACCAGCCTGGCTTCGCCGACCTGCACCAGCAGCTCGGTTTCCGCGCCCGTGGGCTCCACCACGATCACCTTGGCTTCCACGCCGTGCGAGCCGCCGCCGAGCGTCATGTCGCCCGGGCGCACGCCGTAGTGCACCGGCTGCCCGTCGGGCGCCGAGGTGCCCACCGGCACCGGCCACCGCGCGCCCTGCGCCTCGACCCAGCACTCGCCGCCCGAACGCCGCACCGTGCCCTCGATGACGTTCATCGACGGCGAGCCGATGAACTGCGCCACGAACAGGTTGTCGGGCCGGTCGTACAGGTCCAGCGGCGTGCCGATCTGCTCCACGATGCCGTCGTGCATCACCACGATGCGGTCGGCCATGGTCATGGCCTCGATCTGGTCGTGGGTGACGTACACGGTGGTGGTCTTCAGGCGCTGGTGCAGCGCCTTGATCTCCGCGCGCATCGCCACGCGCAGCTTGGCGTCCAGGTTGGACAGCGGCTCGTCGAACAAAAACACCTTCGGATCGCGCACGATGGCGCGCCCCATCGCCACGCGCTGGCGCTGCCCGCCCGAGAGTTCGCGCGGGTAGCGGCCCAGCAGCGCGTCGAGGTTGAGGATCTTCGCGGCGCGCGACACGCGCTCGTCGGTCACCGACTTCTCGGCGTTGCGCAGGCGCAGGCTGAAGCCCATGTTCTCGCCCACCGTCATGTGCGGGTAGAGCGCGTAGCTCTGGAACACCATGGCGATGTCGCGGTCCTTCGACTCCAGGTCGTTGACCACCCGGCCGTCGATCACGATCTCGCCGCCGCTGATGTCTTCCAGACCCGCGAGCATGCGCAGCAGCGTCGACTTGCCGCAGCCCGACGGACCGACCAGCACCACGAACTCGCCGTCGGTGATGTCGAAGCCCAGGCCCTTGATGATCTGGACCTTGCCGAAGGATTTCTCGATATTGCGAAAGGAAACGGATGCCATGTGTAGTCCCTGAAATCGTTCAGCTCTTGACGGCGCCGGCGGTCAGCCCGCCGACCATGTAGCGCTTGAATGCGTAGTAGATCGCCGCCGGAGGCAACGCGTAGATCAGGCCCGTGGCCATCAGCAGCTCCCATGGCGAATCGTCGGCCGACAGGAAGTTGCCCAGCGCCACCGCCAGCGTCACGCTCTTGTCGTTCGACAGCAGCAGGAAGGCATAGAGGTACTCGTTCCACGCGAGCAGCAGCGAGTACGTGCCCACGGCCACCAGCGAGGGCACCATCAGCGGCAGGTACACCAGGCGGAACAGCTGCAGCGGCGAGGCGCCGTCCATGCGCGCGGCCTCGTCGAGCTCGTAGGGCAGCTTGTCCGACGCCTGCTTCAGCACCCAGATGCAGTAGGGCGAGGCGATGGTCACCATCGCGAGAATGAGCGCCCACTGGCTGTTCAGCAGCCCGTAGTTGCCCATGGTCTTGTACATGGGCACCGCGAGGAACGCCGCCGGAATGAAGTACGTGAACAGCGCCAGGTTCATCACCGTGCGCCCGCCGCGCACGCGCAGCCGGCTGATGGCGAACGCGGCGGTGGTCGCCACGAACAGCGTGATCGCGCCCACCGACAGCGCGATGACCAGCGAGTTGCCCAGCTGCACCCAGAAGTGGCTCAGGTAGAAGTGCTTCTGCTGGAACACCGTGGCAAAGTTGTTCAGCGTCGGGTGCGTGGGCCACAGGTGGCCGCTGGTGGCCGAGTCCTTGCTCGAGAACGCGAACAGCGCCATGTGATAGACCGGCACCAGCGTCCACAGCAGCACCGGAATGCCGATGAGCAGCAGCTTGGCCTCGGTCAGCACGGCCTTGGGGGTCCAGCGCTTCATTTCGAGAGCCTCTTCATCATGAAGTACACAAGGGGCAACACCAGCGGCATGGCCACGACGATGGACGCCATCGACAAGTCGACCTGGTCCAGCCGCAGGTAGCGAATGCCCAGCGTGGCGAGCACGTGCGTCAGGTCGGCGGGGCCGCCACCGGTCAGCAGGTACACGCTGTTGAAGTCGCCCAGCGTCCAGATCATCGACAGGATGAGCGAGGTGACGTACAGCGTCTTCAGCGCCGGCCAGCTCACGAAGCGGAACTTCTGCCACGACGACGCGCCGTCGACCGACGCCGCCTCGTACTGCTCGCCCGGAATGGCCAGCCGGCCGGCCACCAAAATAAGTGTCCAGAACGGCAGCGACTTCCACACGTGCACCAGCATCGCGAAGCCCAGCGCCAGCGACGGGTCGTTGAGCCAGTTGGGACCGTCGGCGCCGGTGAGGCGGAAGATGGTGGTGTTGATCACGCCCCACTCCGGGTTCAGCATGAAGCGGAACGACAGGATGGTCGGAATCGAAGGCATCGCCCACGGCAGGATGAAAATCGCCGAGACGATCTTGATCCACCACCGCGAGGTCACGAAGAAGCCCGACAGCACCAGCGCCACGAGCATCTTGATGTTGATGGCCACGACCAGGAACACGGCCGTGTTGATCACGGAGCGGAAGAAGATCGGGTCTTCCACCAGCTTCACGTAGCTCTGCGGATGGCGGGCAAGCCACAGCCCGTAGCCCACCGGGTAGAGCACGAACACCACGAACACCAGCAGGTAGGGCACGACCATCACCGCGCCCCAGAACTGCCAGCGCGCGTGGCGCGCACCCAGGTTCGCCACCGGTGCCGCGGCGGGGGCCGCGGCATCGACAGCGGTGTCGGAGACGGTAACGGTCGAGCTCATGGCGTCAACTGCTGTGCGTTCGCGGGCGCTGCGCGCTTACTGCGCCGCCACCGTCTTGATGCGCGCGATCATCTCGTCCACTGCCTTGTCCACCGGCAGCTTGTCGGTCACGATGCGGCTCATGGCCTTGGCCCAGACGTTCTCGTTGTTGATCACGGTGAAGCGGTAGTTCTTCGTGAACTCGAAGGTCACGGTGCCGGCCGCGTACTGGTTGAACACCGACTTGCGATGCGAGTCGGCCTGCCAGAACGGGCTGGCCTGCCCGGCCTTGGTCACCGGGAACCAGCGGCCCAGCGAACCCTCGACGTACGGCGTGAGGTTTTCTTCCTGCAGCAGGAAGGTCACGAACTCCTTGGCGCGCGCCTTGTTCTTGCCGTCCTTGAACACCACGCCGGTCTTCACCGCCGTGCGGTAGACCATCTTGGTGCCGTCGGGCTTGGTCGGGAAACCGGCCGTGCGAATGCGCTCGGTGTAGTTCTTCTTGGCCTCTTCACGCTGCTCGGGCGTGAGCGTGGCGTTGTTCGAATCGTCGAGCCACTTCGCCGGCAGCGAGATGGTCGCGTTGTGCGTCATCACGGTGGTCTTGTTGTGGAACGCGACGTTGTTGTCCGGGTCTTTCCAGCTGGTGGACGAAGGCGGCGTGCAGCCCGTGAGGTAGGGCTTGGTGTAGTCGGTCATGGCGGCGATGAGGCCGGTGCGCACCTTGGGGTCGTCCACCAGCAGCTTGCCGTTGTCGTCCACCAGCTTCACGTTGTAGGCGTCCATGAAGGTCAGGAACGAATAGAACGCGTCGCTCGAATCCACGCCCATCGGCATGCCGATGCCGAAGGTGCGCTTGCCGCTCTTCTGCCGGCTGGCGGGCTGCACCTTCTCGCACCAGAAGGGCCAGTATTCCTTCCACGTCGTCGGAATGTCGGACTCCTTGAAGCCGGCTTCCGCGAGCATGTCGAGCCAGTACTCGATGTGCATCGTCTGCTGCTTGATGGGGAAGGCGTAGTACGCCTTCTTCTTGGTCTGGTCGTTGTAGAGGAACGTGGTCTCGATGGTGTTGGTCGCGAAGCGGTCCTTCATGGGCGTGAGCACGCTGCCGATGTCTTCGAGCTTGCCGTCGAACGCCCACTTGCCCGTGACCTGGAAGTCGTACACGTCGGCATAGGCCACGTCGGGCGGGCTGCCGGAGTCGAGCGCGGACACGGTCTTGGGGATCATGTCCTGCACCGGGTACTGCGACAGCTCGACCTTCACGTCCTTGTGCTTTTCCTCGAACTTCTTGATGGCGGCGAACAGCGCGTCGTCCTCCGCCTTGTAGAAGCCCTTGACCCACCAGACGGTGAGCTTTTCTTGTGCGGCGGCGTTGCCTGACGCGATCAGGCCCAGCGCGACGAGCGTCGGCGCAATGAGCGATTTGACGAGTTTCATGGGTTTGTCTCCTTCTCTTCTCTGGTGGAATTGGCTCGGGGGGCGAGCGTAGGGTGAAAGAACCGGATGCGAACTGCGGACAAACGCGAAGGCGGGCGCGGGCGGCCTGTGCGGCTAGCTCGCCTTCAGCCGTGGCGGCGGCCTGCTCAGGCGCGGCAGGCGCCGGCGGGAACCCAGCACGTCCTCGATGTCCTGGCGCGCGCCGTCGATGAGCCGGATGATCGCGAGCTCGGCCTTGGCCGGGTCGTGCGCAATCACCGCGTCGAGCACCGCGCGGTGCAGCGGCAGCGAGAGCGCGGGGCCGTCGGGCTTGGTGGTCGAAATCTCGAAGCTGGTGCGCAGCAGCGCGTTGAGCACCTTGCTCATCTGCGACAGCATGCGGTTGCCCGCGGCGCTCAGCAGGCCGTTGTGAAAGCGCAGGTCGAAGGTGACGTAGTCGCCGCCGTTTTCCACGGCTTCCTTCATGCCGGCGAAGGCGCTTTCGATCTCGGCGATGTCTGTTTCGGTGGCGCGTTCGGCCGCGAGGCGCACGGCCGCGGGCTCCACCACGCGGCGCAGGTCCTGCAGGTCGCGCAAGAACTCGGGCGTGAGCCCGGCGCGGGCCTGCCAGGTGATGACGTCGGGGTCGAACCAGTTCCATTTGTCCTTGGGCAGCACGCGCGTGCCGACCTTCGGGCCGGTCACGATCAGGCCCTTGGCCGCGAGCGACTTGATGGCCTCGCGCACCACGGTGCGGCTCACGCCCAGCTCTTCGCCGAGGATGGGCTCCGCGGGTATCGACGCACCGATCGCATAGCGTCCCGCCACCACTGCTTCACCGAGCAGTTCGAGCGTTCGACCGTGGATGTTCTTGATCATGTGCGATGCGAAATTTGCTATCTCTGCGCTCTGAAAATGGGGGTGCTCGGCGAGTCGTTCGCGCTTATCATATGATGATTGAAATCGACCTTCGGCAGGACAAACCCTGAGCCTTGGGGCTGCTGGAGCCAATAAAACGGAGACACCCCATGAGCATTCCCCCGAAGAAAAAACCCGGAGAGCTGCGCAGCCAGCAATGGTTCGGCCGCAACGACCGCGACGGTTTCATCTACCGCAGCTGGATGAAGGGCAAGGGCGTGCCGCACGACCAGTTCGACGGTCGTCCGGTCATCGGCATCTGCAACACCTTCAGCGAGCTCACGCCCTGCAACTCGCATTTCCGCACGCTGGCCGAGCAGGTGAAGATCGGCGTGTACGAGGCCGGCGGTTTTCCGCTCGAGTTCCCGGTGATGTCGCTCGGCGAAACGCTGCTGCGCCCCACCGCCATGCTGTACCGCAACCTCGCGAGCATGGACGTGGAGGAAAGCATTCGCGGCAACCCGCTCGACGGCGTGGTGCTGCTCATGGGCTGCGACAAGACGACCCCCGCATTGATGATGGGCGCGGCCAGCGTCGACCTCCCCACCATCGGCGTGTCCGGTGGCCCGATGCTCTCGGGCAAGTGGCGCGGCCAGGAGCTGGGCTCGGGCACCGGCGTGTGGCAGATGAGCGAGCAGGTGCGCGCCGGCACGCTGAAGCTGCAGGAATTTTTCGAGGCCGAGAGCTGCATGCACCGCAGCCACGGGCACTGCATGACGATGGGCACCGCCAGCACCATGGCCTGCATGGTCGAGTCGCTGGGCATCGGCCTGCCGGGCAACGCGGCCTACCCCGCGGTCGACGGCCGGCGCAACGTGCTGGCGCGCCAGGCGGGCCGGCGCATCGTCGGCATGGTGCATGAAGACATGAACATGTCGAAGATCCTCACGCGCGAGGCCATCGAGAACGCCATCAAGGTCAATGCGGCCATCGGCGGCTCGACCAACCTGGTGATCCACCTGCTGGCGATTGCCGGGCGCATCGGCGTCGACCTGACGCTCGACGACTTCGACCGCCTGGCCTCCGAGCTGCCCTGCCTGGTCAACCTGCAGCCCTCGGGCCAGTACCTGATGGAAGACTTCTGCTACGCGGGCGGCCTGCCGGTGGTCATCAAGGAAATCGCCGAGCACCTGCACAAGGATGTGCTCACGGTCACCGGCGACAGCCTGTGGAACAACGTGAAGGACGCCGAAAACTACGGCCCGCAGGTCATCCGCACGGTGGCCGAGCCCTTCAAGGAAAAGGCCGGCATCTGCGTGCTGCGCGGCAACCTCGCGCCCAACGGCGCCATCATCAAGCCCAGCGCGGCCACGCCGGAACTGCTGGTGCACAAGGGCCGCGCGGTGGTGTTCGAGAGCGCCGAAGACCTGCACAAGCGCATCGACGACGAGAGCCTGGACATCGACGAGCACTGCATCATGGTGCTGAAGAACTGCGGCCCCAAGGGCTACCCCGGCATGGCCGAGGCAGGCAACATGCCGCTGCCGCCGAAGGTGCTGCGCAAGGGCATCACCGACATGGTCCGCATCAGCGACGCCCGCATGAGCGGCACGGCCTACGGCACGGTGGTGCTGCACACGTCGCCCGAGGCTGCTGCCGGCGGACCGCTGGCATTGGTGCAGAACGGCGACATCGTGGAACTCGACGTGCCCAACCGCAGGCTGCACCTGCATGTGAGCGACGAGGAGCTTGCCGAACGCCGTTCGAAGTGGGTCGCGCCGGTTGCGCCGCTCGACTCGGGGTACTGGAAGCTGTATGTCGACACGGTGCTGCAGGCCGACCAGGGGGCCGACCTGAACTTCCTGCGTGGTCGTCGCGGGTCTTTCGTGCCGCGCGACAATCACTAGGGTTCAGGGTTTGTGGCGAGGGGTGTCGTGTTCGGGGTGCGATCACGCCCTGAACAAGGGCGCAACGAACAACCAAGCCTCGAACAAATCCGACCATTGAAATGACAAGACTGGTAGCAATCGACTGGGGCACAAGCTCCCTGCGAGGCGCCCTGCTGGACGAAGCCGGCAAGGTGCTCGAAGAACGCAGCGACGCGCGCGGCATCCTCACCGTGCCTGAAGGTGGTTTCCCCGCCGTCTTCGAGGCGCTGTTCGGCGACTGGATGCGCCTCGACGGCGCGCGGTGCCTCATCTCCGGCATGGCCGGCAGCAAGCAGGGCTGGGTCGAGGCGCCCTACTGCGCCTGCCCCGCGGGCCGCGTGGAAGTGGGCCGCAAGATCATCGACATCGACGCCGTTCCGGGCTCGCGCATCGCGATCGTGCCGGGGCTGAGCGACGAGCATGCCGGCGTGCCCGACGTGATGCGCGGCGAAGAAGTGCAGATCTTCGGCGCCATGTCGATCATCGGGCTGGACGACGGCGTGTTCGTGCTGCCCGGCACGCACAACAAATGGGTCACGGTGAAGAAGGGCCGCGTGGCGGGCTTTCGCACCTACATGACGGGCGAGTTCTACGCCCTGCTGAGCCAGCACTCGATCCTCGCGCGCACGCTCGATGCGTCGGCGCCGCTCGACGAGGCATCGTTTCTCGAGGGCGTCACGCGCTCCGAGAACGGCCACGGCCTGCTGCACAACGCCTTCGGCACGCGCACGCTCGCGCTGTTCGAGCGCATGCCGAAGCAGGAGCTGGCCAGCTACCTCTCGGGCCTGCTGATTGGCGAAGAACTGCGCACGCAGTCGCTGCAGGCCGTGGGCGAGGTGGTGCTCATCGGCTCCTCCGCCCTCACCCAGCGCTACACACTGGCCCTGCGCGCCACCGGCGTCGCCACGCGCACCCTGGGCGCCGAAGCCACCTGGGCCGGATTGCACGCGCTGTCCGGCTTTCTCGACACCGACCGCACCGAACGAATTCCCGCATGACCACGCCCCTCGACAAATTCAACGCCGCCGTGCGCACGCTGCCGCTGGTGGCCATCCTGCGCGGGCTCACGCCGGCGGAAGCCGCCGACGTGGGCGACGCCATCGTCGAGCCCGGCTTCCGGCTGCTCGAGGTGCCGCTCAATTCGCCGCAGCCGCTGGAGAGCATCGCGCTGATGCGCCAGCGCTTTCCGCAGGCGCTGGTGGGCGCGGGCACAGTGCTGTCGGCGCAGCAGGTGCGCGACGTGCACGCGGCCGGCGGCGAGCTGATCGTCTCGCCCAACTACAACGCCGAGGTGGTGAGCGAAGCCGCGCGCCTGGGCCTGGTCTGCCTGCCCGGCGTGATGACGCCGACCGAGGCCTTCGGCGCGCTCGCATCGGGCGCCACCGGACTCAAGCTGTTCCCGGCCGAACTGGCCTCGCCCGCCGTGGTGAAGGCGCTGCTGGCCGTGCTGCCCAAGGGCACGCCGGTGATGCCCGTGGGCGGCATCACGCCGTCGAACATGGACGAATGGCGCGCCGCGGGCGCGACCGGCTTCGGCATCGGCTCCGCGCTCTACAAGCCCGGCAAGCAGGCCTCGGCCGTGCGCGAGGACGCGAAGCAGTTCATTGCCGCGTGGACCGGCACGAAGCTTGCCTGACAAGGCCCCGGCCTTTCGCTTTTTTCCTCACAAGAACAACGGAGAACCCCACCATGTCCGCCGATTCCGACTACGCCAGCCCCACCGTGCGCAAGCTGCGCGAAGACCTCGCCCTCGCCCTGCGCGCGGCCGCCCACCACGGGCTGTCCGAAGGCGTGTGCAACCACTTCAGCGTGATGCTGCCGGGCGCGCAAGACCGCTACCTCATCAACCCGCGCGGGCTGCACTGGAGCGAGATCGGCGCGGACGACATCGTGCTGATCGACGTGCATGGCGAGGTACTCGCGGGCCGCCACCGCGTGGAGCCCACGGCGCTGTTCATCCACGGCGCGGTGCACCGGCTCACCGGCCACGCGGTGGTGCTGCACTGCCACATGCCCTACGCCACCGCGCTCACGCTCACGGTCGACCGCGCGCTGGACCCGACCGCGAGCCAGAACGCGATGCGCTACATGAACCGCATCGCCATCGACGCCCAGTACAACGGACTGGCGCTCGACGATGCCGAAGGCGAGCGCATCGCGCGCGCCATGGCCGGCAAGGACGTGGCCTTCCTGGCGAACCACGGCGTGATCGTGGCGGGCGGCACCATCGCGCACGCCTACGACGACCTGTACTACCTGGAGCGCGCCTGCCTGCACCAGGTGATCGCGCAGTCGACCGGGCGCCCGCTGGTGCCGGTGGATGCGAAGCTGGCCGCGCACGTGGCCGCGCAGATCCAGGGCGAGCGCGAACAGTCGGACCTGTTCTTCGAGGCGCTGCGGCGCATGCTGCCCGATCCGACGGCCAGGACGGCTGCGGCAGCCCTGCGCGCCTGAGCCAACGGCCTACAACCAATGGCGCGCCTCATGAGGCGCGCCGGCCGCCGTGCGCCTTTAGCATCGAGCCTCGGTCGTGATGCCGCAACGCACAAGAAAAGCGGCGCGCACGGGCTTACAGCTCTTCATCCGATTTCGCTCCAGCCTTACAAGCGCTTCACACAAGGCCGCGAGGATGAGGCTTCCAACCACAAACCGGGGGATCACATGAAAAAGCTTACTTTCGCATTCGGCGCCGCAGTCCTGCTGTCGCTGGCCGCGCTCAGCGCACCGGCACAGGCCCAGCGAGGCGGCCCCATCATCCAGGCGCAGGTGTACGTCGTGCCACCGCCGCCGCCGCGCCGTTACTACGCACCGCCGCCTCCGCCGCGGTACTACGGCCCGCGCCACTACGGACCCGATCGCCATTACCGCGACCGCCGCTGGGACGACCGCCGTCACTACGGCCGCCGCGACAACGACCGCGACGGCGTGCCCAACCGCTACGACCGCCGGCCGAACAATCCGTACCGCTACTGATACAAAAAAACCCGGGCCAGGCCCGGGTTGTCGTTTGGGGTGCAGCCCGCGTGTGCTGCACTTGCCGCGCTCAGCCCGGCGCCGACGCGTAAGGCGGCGTGGCGCTCGACAGGCCCTGCTTCACGTGGCGCGAGGTGTCGTCCGCCAGCACCTCGATCTGGCCGGCCTCCACGCCTTCGAGTGCCTGGCGCGCCACATCGTCGGGCGAGACCTTGTCGCCGGGCACGTTGCGCGCCATGTCGGTGTCCATCAGCGCCATGTGCAGGCTCGTGACCTGCGTGCCCTGCCCCGCGAGCTCGTTGCGCAGGCCGTTGCTCAGCGACCAGGCCGCCGACTTGCTCGCGCAGTAGGTCGCCACGCTCGGGAAGGTCGCCCAGCTCAGCACCGACAGCGCATTGAGCACCGCGCCGCCGCCGTTGGCAGCGAGCACCGGCGCGAAGGCCTGCGTGACCGCCCAGGGGCCGAAGAAGTTGGTTTCCAGCTCGGCCCGCGCGGCGGCCACGGCATCGGGCGAACCCAGGAAGCTGGAGCCGCGCGAGATGCCCGCGTTGTTGACCAGCAGCGTGACGTCGCCGCAGGCGCGCGCGGCCGCCTCGATCTGCGCGGGCTGCGTCACGTCGAGCGCCACCGGCGTCACGCCGGCCAGCGTGATGCTGTTCGGGTCGCGCGCCGCGCCATAGACCTTGCGCGCGCCGGCGGCGAGCGCGGCCTTGGCGAACGCCAGGCCGAGCCCCCGGTTCGCACCGGTGATGAAGACCACGGAGTCCTTGATTTTCATGACGAGCCTTTTCGTTGAACGAGGTTGTTGAAAATTGCTTCAGGCCTGCGCCACCCGGCGCAGCAGACCGCTGGTGGTGCGCGGCCAGCCCACGCGACCGAACCAGGCGCCGCCCGCGATGGCCGACGCGCTCACCACACCGTACACCACCAGCGCCACGCCCTGCGCGGCAAACACGCCGCCCAGCCCGCCGCCCCAGCGCAGCGCCAGCCAGCCGCCGGTGCCCGCCACCACCAGGCGCGCGATGTTGCCCAGCACCGGCCACATCAGCCGGCCCGCGCCCTGCGACGCGAAGTACAGCACCAGCCCGACGCCGAAGAAGCCATACAGCGGCCCGACCACGCGCAGGTAGTGCGCGCCCGTTTCGAGCATGGCAGCGTCATGGCCGAACAGCATCAGCCAGGGCCGCGGGAACAGCGCCGCGGCCAGGCCGATGGTCTCGGTGAGCGCAAAGGCCAGCGCCGCGCCGGCCCAGGTGGCGCGCAGCGCGCGCTCGCGCTGGCCCGCGCCCATGCAGGTGCCGACCATGGCCACCAGCGGCGCGCCCAGGCCGAACACCAGCGGCACCAGCAGGTACTCGAGCCGCGACGCCGTGCCGTAGCCCGCCAGCGCGCCGGAACCGAAGTGGCCCGTGAGCGCGGTGGCGATGCCGATCGACAGGTTGGTGGCCACCGTCGACACCGCGCCGATGAGCCCGATGCGCAGGATGTCGCGGAACATCGGCCAGCGCAGCTTCAGCGCGGCCAGCGTGGGCCGCAGCAGGCTGCGCGGCGAGCGCAGGTAGACGATCAGCGCCATTGAGCCCAGCAGGTAGTACAGCAGCAGCGCCATCGCGCCGCCCGCGATGCCCATGCCCGGCAGCGGGCCGATGCCGAAGATCAGCAGCGGCGACGCGGGGATGAGGAACACCACGCCCACCACCGTCACGTTGGCCGGCACCGACATGTTGCCGGTGCCGCGGATGATGGCCGACAGCGAGTTGAAGAGCCACACCAGCACGGCGCCCGCGAACACCCAGTTCGAGTACGTGAGCGCGGCCTCCAGCGCGGGCCCGGTGCCGCCCATGATCCCGTAGAGCCAGCGCCCGCCCAGCAGCAGCGCCAGCGAGAAGCACAGGCCGAAGCCCAGCGCGATGACGATGGCGTGCCACACCAGCGCGTCGGCATCGGCGCGGCGGCGCGCGCCCAGCGCGCGGGCAATCGACGAGGCGATGCCGCCGCCCATGGCGCCGCTGGAGGTCATCTGCATCAGCATGACGATGGGGAACACCAGCGCCATGCCCGCGAGCGCATCGGTGCCCAGCTTGCCCACGAAGTAGGTCTCGATGAGGCCGACGCAGGCCTGCGCCACCATCACCAGCACGTTGGGCGCGGCCAGGCGCAGCAGCGTGGGCACGATGGGCGCCTCGAGCAGGCGTCGGGTGCGCGGGTCGAGGTCGCCCTGGAGCGGCGGTGGCGGCGATGGCGTTGGCGATGCCGGTGCCGAAGGGGTCGTGGTGCTTGTCATGGCGGCGTGCGTCTCGTGGGTTCAGGCGCGCGCCGCGGCGGCACCGGTGCTGGCGGCCGGCGTGCCGGACTTGGCCGCGGGGCGGCGGATCATCATCACGATCACCGCGGCCACCAGGCAGGCGGCACCGGCGGCGTACAGCGCGGGGGTGTAGGTCAGCAGCAGCGTGCGGGCAAAGCCGGCGCCGTAGGCGGCGGTGGCGGCGCCCAGCTGGTGCGCGGCAAAGACCCAGCCGAACACCAGGCCGACCTTGGCCGGGCCGAAGGCGGCGCCCGCGAGCTTGACGGTGGGCGGCACGGTGGCGATCCAGTCGAGGCCGTAGAACATCGCGAAGATGCCCAGGCCGTAGATGGTGAACTCCGAATGCGGCAGCCAGAACAGCGACAGCCCGCGCAGGCCGTAGTACCAGAACAGCAGCTTGCGGTTGTCGTAGCGGTCCGACAGCCAGCCCGACAGGATGGTGCCCACGAAGTCGAAGGCGCCCATCATCGCGAGCACCGAGGCGGCCGGCACGGCGCCCATGCCGTTGTCGCCGCACAGCGAGATGAAGTGGGTCTGCACCAGGCCGTTGGTGCTCAGCCCGCAGATGAAGAAGGTGCCCGCCAGGATCCAGAAGGTGCGGTTGGTCGAGACTTCCTTCAGCACGCGGAACGGCGTGGCGAAGTTCATCATGGGCACGGCGGCGGCAGGGGCGGCGGGCTGCGTGCCGGGCTTTTCACCGTAGGGCAGCAGGCCGATGTCCGACGGGCGGTTGCGCATCAGGCACAGGGCCAGCACGCCGATGAGCACGCTGCCGATCACGATCGGCACGATGGCCGAGCGCCAGCCCCAGTGCTCGATCATCCAGGCCGCGAACGGCAGGAAGGCCAGCTGCCCGGTGGCCGAGCTGGCCGTGAGCATGCCGATGACCAGCCCGCGCCGCGCCACGAACCAGCGGTTGGCCACCACCGCGCCGAGCACCAGCGCCGTCATGCCGGTGCCCAGGCCCAGCATCAGGCTCCACAGCACGAACAGTTGCCACAGCTGCGAGGCCATGGTGACCAGCGCCATGCCCAGGCCCACCAGCGTGAGGCCGGTGCAGATGACGGCGCGCAGCCCGTAGCGCTCCATCAGCACCGCGGCGAACGGGCCCATGAGGCCGAACAGCGCGAAGCGCAGCGCCAGCGCCGAGGAGATCTGCTCGGTGCTCCAGCCGAACTCCTGCCCCAGCGGCTTGAGCATGGCGCCCGGAAGGCCCAGCGCCGCCGACATGGTCAGCATGGTCAGGAAGGTGATGGCGGCGACGATCCATCCGTAGTGAATGCCGCGGCGCTGCAGCCATGCGGAGACTTGGGTGGCGAACATGGGACCTCTGCTGTTGGAATTGAATGGAGGAAAAACGCGAATACAAAACGCAAAAACACGAAAGACGCGGTCGCGCGCGCAGCCTCTGCGCGGCGATGAATAAGGGGGTGTCTCGGGTATCGCTGGGGCGGGAAACGCTCAGTCTTCGATGGCGGGCTCGTCGTCGGCGCCCAGCAGTTCCATGGCGTCGTCGATCAGCTGGTGCAGCGCGAGCACGCGCTCCACGCCCAGAAGCGCATTGATCTTCTGCTGCGCCGACTTCCAGTACTGCTGCGCTTCGCGGCGCTTGGCCTCGCCCGCCTCGGTGAGCTGCACCAGCAGGCTGCGCGCATCGGCGCCGGCACTTTGCGCGATGAAGCCCGCGGCAATCAGCGGCTGCAGGTTGCGGCTGAGGGTGGAGGCGGTCATCTTGAGTTCGCCCGCCAGGTCGACCGGCCGCGAGGGGCCCAGCCGCGCCAGGTGCGACAGCAGCGAGTACTGCGTGGTCTTCAGGCCGCTTTGCGACACCTCGGCGTCGTAGTGCTGCGACAGGCGGCGCGAGAGCTGGCGCACCTTGAAGCTGGTGCAGCCGCGCGGCTTGGCGGCGGTCGTCGTGTTGGCGACTGGGGTGACGGTGGCGGCGGTTTCCATGGGATATTATTGTATGTGCAACTATTGCATATGCAATAAACACCTCCCGACAAAGCCCCCAGAAGGAACGCAGGCATGACCTCAACCGCCGAGACCCCGAACCAGCTCGAAGCCTGGATTGCCGAAGAACGCCACATCGCCGAGCGGCTCGACGCCGGCCCGGGCCCCGGCCTGGCCCGCCCCGACCAGCTCGCGGGCAAGACCGGCCTGGAGATCATGCAGGCCATGCTGAACGGCGACATTCCCTACGCGGCCATCGCCAAGACGCTGGACTTCACCATCCTGGAAGTGCGCCAGGGCGTGGCCGTCTTCCAGGGCACGCCGCTGCCCCGCCACCTGAACCCGCTGGGCACCATCCATGGCGGCTGGGTCGCGACCATGCTCGACTCGGCCCTGGGCTGCTCGGTGCACACCATGATGCCGCCCGGTCGCGCCTACACCACCGCCGAGCTGGGCGTGAACTATGTGAAGGGCCTCACGCCCAAGGTGCAGCGCGTGCGCGCCGAGGGCAAGGTGATTCATTGCGGCAAGCAGCTGGCCACCGCCGAGGCGCGGCTGTACGGCCCGGACGGCACGCTGTACGCGCATGCCACGACGACCTGCCTGGTGTTCGAGATTCCTCCAGCGCGCTGAGCCGAGCCGCGCAACGCGGCGCAACGGGGCGAAGTAGGCCTTTGCCACGTAAGTGCAAAGGCCTCCCCGCCCGATCCTCCCAGTGATAATTATTCTCATCGCGGCCAGAACGACGACAACAACAAGCGCCGGCGTTTCCAGAACATTTCACTGCTCCCCCGGAGGATCTTCATGACCGAACGCTCCCGCGTCCACGGCCGCGCCGCGCGCGCCCTGTTTGGCACCAGCACCGCCATCGCCGCCTGGCTTGCCGTCACGGCCCTGCCCGCTCAGGCCGCCGCCGACGAACTCACGCTGTACACCACGCGCGAGCCCGCGCTGATCCAGCCGCTGATCTCGGCCTTCAGCGCGCA
>NZ_JBFUPJ010000028.1:0-28513 GCF_041355175.1 Variovorax sp. RCC_210
GAGCCTGCGAGCGCAACAGGCCAAACACGCACCATCGCCGACAAGCCAATTTACGACTTGATCAGACGTTCCCTAGCCCGGCCAGCACGCGCAGCACCCCGACAGCTTCCTCGCGCCCCAGCGACACCAAAGCGAGAAGCTGGGCGGGAGCTTACGGAGGTTCGGCGGCCGTTTTTTGATCTTCTGAGTTCGAGAAGATTTGTGCCGAGGCGGCGCATGCAGCATAGCGACGAACCGCTCGCTTTGCGAATCGCCAACAGGAGGCTCCGCTCGTTCGCATTCGATGTGCGCAGCCGAAGCCTTTGCATGGCGAGACGAACCGCTGGTATCCGTCAATGGCAGCTATCGCGAAGGTATTAATGTACCCAGGTGGACGTCCGTGCTGCATGTCCGGTTGTGACCTGTCGCAAGCTTGGCGGCCATACAGGCTGTCAAGCTTCCTCGTAGCGGTCGTTCGAGCTGCGCCCTGCGGTGCTCCTACTCGATGCGAAAGAACTGGCCAAGTCAATGACGGCTCTAGCCCTCTCGATAGTCTTGAATTTGAGAACGTGCGAGGTTCTGTGCCGCTGCAATATCTTCTGCTGTGGCGGCAGCTGTGTCAGGCAGCCACAAGAAAACGTTCGGCCCTTGGAACAGCATGAGACCGTCATCGAAACGACGAGCTTTTGTGAAGATCGCCCAGCCCGTGCGCGATTCAGAGCCCCGGCCTCGCACGTGCGCTCCGCTCTCGGACAGAGAAAAGGTGATCTCGTCGTTATAGAACGGACTTTTTCGGAATTTCTTCTCAAGCATCCAGATGCTTAGTGAGCGAGGCCAACCCGCCAAGAGCACCCCCACCATGATCAGGCAACCCAGAATTACCGCCACGCCCGGAGCCTTGTTCGCCAAGATGCTCAAAGCCAGCACACAAGAAAGTCCCCACAGCCATCGATTCTGAAAAAACGGGCGCATCCACCAGATTTCCCGCTTGTAGCGTTGAAGGCCCGTCCAGAAATGGTGTACCGAAAATTGAAACCGGTATTCGATCGGCATTCGAGGTATCGCATTCTTGTCTTGCATGGCAGTGTGACTAGTCCGGGTCGATATGGTGATTTGAACTGTTTGCGGTCGGCGGCTGAATGCCGTGCGCTTTCACGGTCGCGCAAGAACCGCATGCCGCCGGCGCACAAGACCAGGCGGCGTCGAGGGACGAGTTTCTGGCCGGCAGAAGCCAATCAATGAACTACCGCGTCCTGTTGTTGTTCGGCAGAGGCCGCCAGAGCGTTCTCAAGCACTTCGAACACCTCGCGTCCGTTGCTCGACACGAAGTAGTTGGCAAGGCTCGCGATGTGCGGTGCGATCTTGTCGCCCCAGGGCGGCTTGGAGCCGCGGTTCTCGAGGTCCCACCCCACAAGTGCGGGAGGCAACTGCTCAGGGTTACTTTGGCCAGTTGCAGCTCTGCGAGCTCAAAGAGCACTGGCATGTGGTCGATGCCCAACTGCGCGGCAGGCCGTTCGTGCAAAACTCGACGCGGGCATTGTCGTGGAGCGCCGCTATGCATCGAGCTGGATGGTCGGCCACGGCAAGATTTTTGATGAGGTTCCACTCGACATCTGAAGTCCATGTTTGGTCACAGGCGAAGTATGTCGGTCGCTGCGAAAGATCACCTCTCAGGGTGCTTGCGAGTCAACGCCAACCGCGCGCTGCCGGAGAGCGGAACGCCCTCCGGCAGCGAAGCCAAAACCTCGGCGCCTCGCGCTGCGGTTCCCATGTTGGCTACGAAGGTCAGTGGTGTGTGGCGAAATGAGAAGATCAGGTTGAACGTGCCGTAGGCCTCGCGTACGGCAACCTCGCGAATGTCCGTACAGGGCCGCTGGCGCGGGCGGATCACCCGGAAGACCAACTGGTCGCCTTCGATGCGGCAAACGGGATTCAGGCTGTTGGTCGCAAGTGCGATCCACGGCAATCCACGCAGACCGGTAAATGTTGCCAACGGCGCCGCGGCCTCAGCCAAGTGCGTTCACTCCCTGGGTGCGCAAGCGCTGCATCAACGATTCCCAGCGCTCCGCTTCCCAGTCCGCAAGGCATTGTTCGAGCAGCGCGGGTGAATGCAGCTCCGCCGTGATCGTGGTCTTCCGCGAACTCAGCCACCCCGTCTTTAGGGTGCGCATGAAGTGCACCTGGTCGTAAGGCGCTTCGTCCATCGGCACATGGCTCACGTACAGCTCCGCACGGGAGGCCGGGGCCTGGAACACGATGGCGGGCAACGGTCCTTCTTGCGTTTCGTACCATGCGGCCATGACCTTCTTCCAGTCGACCGACCTGACAAGCGCGATGGCCGCTTCAAAGCCGTCGACCTGGCCGATGTCGTCCTGGTCGGTCGAAGGCACACCGGACTGGATGGTTGTGTAGTGGAGCATCGGGTTGCTGCGGGACGAAATGAAAAGTTGTCGACGACATGCATTGCTGCGTCCCGCATCTATATCACAACATCCTGAAGACCAGCGGCGCGTCGCCGTTCTAAAGTCTGCGGTTTTGCCACTTCTGTAGGAACATGCAGGACAGTATTTCGCGTGTGCGACCTTGCCCGATGGGTGGCCGTCCTGGCCTTGCCGATGACCGTTGCCCTGACTGGTTGCAAACCGGAAGCGTCGACAACTCCGACAACTCCGACAACTCCGACAGCGCCAACAGCGCCAACAGGCGCGTCCAATCTCGTGGTGCCGGAGAAGCTGCAGATAGAAAAGCTGAACGCCTATGTCATGGCTTACACCAAGCTGCTCCAAAGGCACAGCTTCGGCAGGATCCTGCGCGACTACCGGCTTGCCAACCCGAAGGCCGCAAAAGCGGGCGCCCCGCTCGACAGTTAAAGCTTTGCGGGCGGCGATGTCGACGACGCCCTGCGCGCCTTCGACAAGGCCATGGCCATGGCACAGCCCTTGCCGGAACTAGACGCGCCGGACAAGGTGCTCAAGGCCGCGCTCGAAGCGGTCAACCCGCTGATCAAGGAAGCGCGCACCTACGAAAGCACCAAGGAATACCTGGGCGACAAGGGCGCCAAGGCGCGGCAGATGAATGCACCCCTGGGTCGCAGCACTCGATGCCGCCAACAAGGCCACCGCGGACTTCGGTGCCGCGTTGTCCGCGCAGACGCTGAAGCGCGACGAGGCAGAACTGGCCACGCTCAAGCCGGGTACGCTGGGGTTGCACAAGTTGAAGGTGTCGCTGGAGACGCGCAAGCTCGCAGGTACCGTCAGGCTCGCTCTCGAAGAGAGGCAGAATCTGCCGGCCATCGACGCCGCGCTGCAAGCCGTGAGTGCCGCGAACACCGAGCTTGGCACGCTGCGCAAGGACCCGAAGGCGCCGCCGGCCAGGGATCCGGTGTGCGCGATGTACAAGGAGAAGATCGACAGTCTGATCGGCAGCACGCGCGCGCTGACGGCCACGGTGAAGGGCGGCTCGAATAAAGCGGTTGCCGATGCAGCTACGCAGTGGGTCGACGTGCGCAACAAGGCGGTCGACGCGGCTAACAGCGGTGCCAGCTGAGGCGCCTTCAGGCAGGATCAGCAAAGCGGTACATAGCTGAAGACGGGGCACTGCACCAAGGCGACGACATTGCATGGACGCGCGCCCGCTCATCTTGTTCGAAAGCGGCATGCCGAGAGCAGTGGGCCGATCGAACTTTCCACATGTTGATTTCAGGGCTTGACCCGCCACATGGAGCTCAGGATTGGCTTTGCTCTGAATGACATTGAAACAGCTCTTGGAATTTTCCAACGTCGGCGAGCGGTTTCTGCCCTTCCACGACGACACCCGTGATGCGGTTTACTGGGACTTCGATCGCTTCAACCGTTCCCTGGCGGACACGTTCCCCTGTGGCCTGCGCTCCTGCCAGCAGTTGGCGTGCAGATGCAGAGGGTTCCAATTCAAAGTCGCTGGGCGCCCAAGTGGCGAGCGACGGCAGCTTTGCAAGCATCGGCTGCATTTCGGCGGCCATGGAGTGAGGCAGTCGCTCCATTCGCGTGCCGGCGCTCGATGCTCAGCAATCATTGCCTCCGTTTCGTCTTCCGCAGACCGCCAGAGAAGCGCGCCGCGCGTGGCGATCGGCGACGGGCCGAGCTCGAGCTTGATCGATACTGCGCTTGAGCACTATGGGCATGTGTTTGGCGGAGCGATTCGTCAACGGCAGGGGTGGGGTCGCATTCCCTCTTCCATCGGATTCCAATGGATCCGCTGGCGCCGAGTCAGTCAGGTGATTCCAAGCAGAGACGGAGGACCGCTCCTGGCTGACTGCGGCCGGCCGGGGCTGGGCCTTATGGGCTCGAGGCGGTCACGGGGCGTTGCTTCTCCAATCGGACGTCTCCGCCACCAATCTCCACCTCGTGACCCCATCCGAGATAACGGTAGAGTTGCGCAGCGCGGCTGTCCTGCGCGGTTTCGAGCCATGCCGCAGGGTGCCGCTCGAACAAGGCCGACTCACAGGCATGGGTCAAGCGCGTGCCTATTCCACGACCTTCATGCTCGGGCAGAACGAACAAGGCAAATAGGCATCCGCTGTCCAAGTCGACCATTGCAAACCCAACGATTTCCTCATCAACGGTCGCTACCCACGAGCAAGGTGCGGTACTGACGGCGATGGCGATGGATTCCGGCGTAACGCCTATTTCCGTCAGCTCATCAGTGGTCATCTTGTTTTCTCCGACCGACGCTCTGACCTTGAACATAGCGCTTACGTCTTTGACTGATGCAGGCCGGATTTTTGGAGCTGATCTTTTCATCGAGGAGAGGTGAGGGCTAACGACTGCTCCTGAGCGGTTCGGCCGGGAGCTGGGTTTTGCGGTGCTCGGCCGGTACGGCGGAAGCTCCAGCGACCGTTCGACGCGGGCCGGCGAAGGTTAAATCGCACGTCGACGGGCAAGGAGCGTCATTCCGCGCTGCCAATGCTCCCCTGCCGGAACCGTGCGACGCGTTGCCCGAGGACTGCCCGACCTTGCGGCCCAGAGCGCTGGGACTGCTATTGCGTAAAGGTGCCCAAGGCGAAAACGCTGTTCGGCACATTGGGCAGCGAGGGCGGGAATCGATGCTGGGCTGAAGCGGTCGCTGGCGGATTCTTCCGCTCGTGTTCGCGCAGCCTCTCCCGGCCAGCCGGCAAAAGGAACCACTCAGCAGGCCCCATGCGATCTCCTGGCTCAACGTCCACCAGCGCCTGCGCTTTAGCGGCACGAAGTGCGCGCCGCACCTGCTCCGCATCGCAGTGCAACAGTACCGCAAGTTCCTTCGCTTGAGCACCCAAGGGCAGGGACAACATCGCACGAAGTATCAAAGCCGTCAGTGGCTTGATGGACGATTCGCCTTGCGCAAGGATTTCAATTGACTCTTTTGACATAGTTCACAAAATTGATCGTTGGATAGCAGCCGTTGCACTACAACTTGTATCGTGTCGCTCGTCAATAGGCGAAGCCGCCGTCTTGGACCAGTGCAATTGACGTCGGTGCCCATATGCGATGGCACGCCGTTGTGTGTTTTGTCTTTGCTTCCGCGTCGGTTGCCGAGTCCGACCAGCTACCAACCTCCGCTACCGGATCCGCCTTTGAAGGGTCCGGCCAAGTCGGGGGTGATCCAGCCACCATAGAAAGGGCCCGCCTGTGGCTGGGCCTTCGATCCGCCGACACGGCAGTCAAGATTGTGGGCATAGAAGGCGACACAGCCAGCGAGCGGCTCGGCACCAGACAAGGGATGGGGATAGCTCCAGGCCACCTGGTCCAAGCGGCGTGCGCCGTCGACCAGATTCCAATAGCGCGCCGGTCCCTTCCACTCGCAGAACGAACCATTGCCAGCGGGCTGCAACAGTCCAGGCCGTACGTCGGCCAGCGGCAGGTAGAAGGTCGGTGGGTGGGCCGTTTCTCGGACTGCCCAGGCGGCGCGGGTGCGCGCGACCTCGAGATGGCCCCAGAGCACGACGATCTCACGTGGTTCGCGTACGAGCTCTGGCGGCCTCGGGAAATCCCAAACCGAAACCTGTCCTGGCGCAGGGACGTCGGCGAACGGGGGGCGCTTCTCCCCTCGCCAATGCCACTGCGCGCGGGCGCTATCAAGCCAGTTGGAATCGCTGCTCATGTTGATTGAAAGATACACGAGGACGCCAAGTGCCGGTCGAACGCCGAGAGTCCATGGTGGTTCGGAACAACGAGCTTTTGGCTGACAACGTGGTGCCGACGATGTGCACCTCTGGCCCAAACATGTTCCACCAGCGATTGGCCGATGCCTGCTGTACAGACCTGCGCAGTGGCGCTGCCGCTGCAATGCGGACATGTGCTTCCCCAAGCCGTATGACTGCAATGGGTGGCGGATTCAACCGGTCGATGCAACCCGTTGTGCGGTAGGTCGTCCCGTTGCTCTGCAGCGATTGCCGCCGCTCTCGAAGGCAAGTTCGATGACGGCGGCTCAGCCGGAATCGGTCTCTCAGCAGACTGTGCCTCGCGTCAACTCTTAGGGCAGTGGCAAGCGGCGCGATGAATCTGGAAGATCGTCGGCGGCTGCCTAAAGGGCTTGGTTTTCCGAATTGCTGCGTTCACGCGGCGCTGTCTGGCGGAGGAGCATGAAAAGCGCGATCGAAAGCGCTTGTGATGCCGTCACAACCAGTCCCAGGGCCGTCATCGGCGACACGCCTGCAAGCTTCGTCACGAGGGTTGCGCCCAAAGCGGCCCCCGACATCTGCATGAAGCCCAGCATGGCCGACGCGGCACCGGCTTGGGCCGCCACTGGCGCGAGCGACAAGGCGGTACCCAGTGGATTCGCGATGCCCATGCCGAAAAGGAACACGCAAAGGGCTGTGGTGAACGCGACCAGATCGGTGGGCGCCCAAACCGCCACGCCGCACATGGCCATGCCGCCGGCGAGCGAGAGCACAAGCCCGAATTGCAAGGTCTTTTGCGGACCCCACCGGCCCGACAGCTTCGGCACGAGCATCCCCGCAGCGAACACGACGGGGACAGTTGCCGCGAAGAAGAATCCCAATTGCAGCGAGCTCAAGCCGAGGGCGCCGATGAGCACGGCAGGCGCGGCGGCGAAGAAGCCATAGAGCGCGCCGGTGACGCATGCCACGACGGTCGCTGGCCGCATGAAACGCGCATCTTTCAGCAAACCGGCATACGTCGCGAAGACGGGGCCGATCGACAACGGCGTACGCTGTGAAGTGGCGTGGGTTTCCGGCAGCCGCAGTGCGTACCAGGTCGCCAGAATCAGCCCCAGCGCGCTGACCGTCCCGAAAGTCCAGCGCCAACCGACGAACTGCTCGGCCACGCTGCCCAGCAAGGGAGAAAACCCGGGCGCCGCGGCCATCGCTACGATCACCATCGCCAGCACCTTCGAGAGCGTCTCGCCTTCGAACAGGTCTCTGGCAATGGCGCGCGCAAGCACCGATGCGGCACACACGCCGGCTGCCTGAATGGCCCGACCGCCCACCAGCCAGGCGAGGTTGGGCGACAGCGCGCACATGACGCCCCCTGCCGCGAAGAGCAGCAGGCCGCCGATGACCAGCTTGCGCCGTCCGTACCGGTCCGAAAATGGGCCAACGATGAGTTGACCGATCGCGAACACGACAAAGAAAGTGCTCAATGTCAGCCCGAGCTGGGCGCCGGTCACGCCAAGTCCTGCGCCGATGGCAGGAAACGACGGCAGGATGATGTTGGTCGACAGGGCCCCGATGGCCGCGAGAGCGGCAAGCAGCGACACCAGTCCGCGCGTCGGCGCCAGCCGAGCAGCCGCATGCATCTGGACGGTGTCGCTTTTCATTCGGGGACCACGATCCGGATGGGTCGGGTGCCAAGCTCGAAGCCGGTGACGGTGTCGATCGCGGCGGGCTTGAGTTCCGTGCCGTTCTCGGCATCGAGGAAGCGCGTCAACCGACCGCCGCCCCGATGCTTCTGACCCCAGGCGGCAATCATGAAGAGGACCGGCAGAAAGTCTCGCCCGGCATCGGTCAGCACGTATTCCTCGCGCGGCGGGCGTTCCGAGTAGAGCTTTTTCTCCAGCAGGCGCTCGTCCGTCAGCGTTGCCAATCGCTTGGTCAGGATGGTCGGCGCGATGCCGAGATTCTTCTTGAACTGATCGAAGCGCGTCACGCCCGCATTGGCATCTCGCAGGATCAGCATGGTCCAGCTGTCCCCCAGAAAGGCAAGGCTGCGCTCGATGGGACATGTGGACTGGGCATCGGGTTTCGAGTTCATATCGATTTGATATTGACTTAGTATTGAATCGATACTAACCTGCGACCCGCGGTTCGTCCAGAGCCGAGAAATGCCTCGATCGATCCTTCAACGGGAAGCTCACATGAAAAAGACAGTACTGATCACAGGCGCGTCGTCGGGCTTCGGCCTGATGCTGGCACCCGCCTGCACGCCCAGGGCCACCACGTGGTGGGTACCAGTCGCGCGCCGGAAAAGTACGCAGCGCAGATGCCTTTCCAGCTGCTGCGCCTGGACATCGACGACGACGAATCCATTGCGTCGTTCGCTCGCGAACTGGCCCTGTCCACCGAGCGCTTGGATGTCCTCGTGAACAACGCCGGCTACATGGTGACCGGCATTGCCGAAGAAACGCCCATCGGCCTGGGCCGCCAGCAGTTCGAGACGAACTTCTGGGGCACCGTCAAGGTGACCAACGCATTGCTGCCCCGCCTGCGTGCCCAGAGGTCCGGGCAGATCATCACGGTGAGTTCGATCGTGGGACTGATCGGTCCGCCCAATCTGTCTTTCTACGCCGCCTCGAAGCACGCGGTGCAGGGCTACTTCAAGTCGCTGCGGTTCGAGCTGGACCAGTTCAACATCAAGGTCAACATGGTGGAGCCGGTGTGGTTCAAGACGAACCTCGGCCGCAACGCGATCGCCGCGGCGAGCGGCGAGATCGCCGACTACAACGCTTACCGCCAGCAGGTGCAGGCCGCGACGCAAAAAGGCATCGACGGAGCGGGATCGCCGGAGGCCGTCATCCAGACGATTTCCGGCCTCATCGAGGCGCGCGCCCCGAAGTTCAGCAATCCGGTCGGAAAGATGACCGGGATGATCCTGTTTCTGCAGAACTACATCCCGAAGCTGTTCGAGGGCTCGATTCTCAAAAGCGTGAAGACGGCTTGACTGGAGACACCATGAAGTTCTACCTGTGCAAATTCATTCCGCCCCGTGCAGATTTCCTCGCGACGATGTCCCCGGATGAAAAGACCTGGATGAGCGAGCACGGCGCGTTCCTGAACGACCTGCTCGACAAGGGCGTTGTCGTCGCGCATGGCCCGGTGATAGACCCGGCAGGCGGCTACGGCGTGTCGCTGTTCCGGATCGAAGAGGGGCAGGACGTTGATTCCTATACGTCACAAGACCCCATCGTCAAGAACGGGGTCGGGCACTATGAGCATTTCAAGATGCTGAGTCTGAAGTCGCGTCCTTAGTTGCGTCGCTTCATGTGCAAACGCCGTTGTAGCAAGCGGCGAGCCGCCTATGGAGCGAAGCCTAGATCAAGATGACTGTGCCGGACGCACACGGACTCCCAGCAGCGCTGCCTTGTTAGCGCCAGCGCAATCGTGATCAGCGTGGGATGCGGAAAAAAACGCGGACTGCCAAGAGCTAGTTCATGTATTCAGTCGACGACAGGATTTGAGCGGTCGCGCTGTACATCAAGCTCGGCAAACGCGTCGGAGTGACCATTCGTCAGTTGGGTTACCCAACCAAGAATGCCTTGAAGGGCTGGTGCCGGGAATTCGAGCAGCGCCTCGAATTACCTGTGGGCCATGCGGGGCCGGAGACCCAAGTTCTCGCAGAATCAAAAAGCGGCGGCTATCGCGCACTGGCTCACTGACGACCGCTGCATTGCTGCCACCATGAGGGCATCGGGTTAACCCGTAGAGGGACACTGACTGCGTGGGTTCGAGGCCCTTCGTGAGGCCAGAAGGGCTGTCGTTGGCGGTGTGCGGCGACGCAAAGCCGACAGGAACGTGGTCATGGCAATGGCCTCGAGCCTCGGATGATCGACCAAAGCGTCGCAGCCAGCTATGCCTTCCACGTCAACATGTGTGACCCAGTGCTGCAACCGAGCGGCAATGCGCTTTCAGCGCGTCCATGCCGCGGGCTCGGCCGAGGAAGGCAGTCAGCAGCTGGCAGGCAACAAGGCCGCAAGTGCCGGGCCGCGAAGCCAAGCTGGGGGCGAGAGGTTCTTGATACAGGGAAGTCAGGGCTGAGCAGTTCGGCTGAGCCGACCGTCTACCCGTGCACTCAGTGCCCAAAGACGGCGCGCCGCTCGCCGTGCGCGACGATGCCGACCAGAATCCCCTCACGCAGTCTCCAGGACTGCGCGACCGATTCGATTCGAAAGGCCTCCATTGATCGATTTCCTGAGCCAGCACCCGATCGGGCGCACCGGCATCTCCGTGACCGCGCTGGGCCTGGGTGGCGCACCCTTTGGCAACATGTACGCCGCCATGGCGGCCGGCGAAGCCGAGGCGACCGTCGCCGCCGCGTTTGCGGCCGGCATCCGCTATTTCGACACGGCCCCGCTCTACGGCTACGGCCTCAGCGAGACCCGCCTGGGCGAGGCGATCAAGCCGCTGCCACGCGACGAACTGGTGATCGCGTCCAAGGTCGGGTTCGACCTGATCCCGGTCGATCCGTCTGAGGTGACCTCGCGCATCTTCGTGCAGCCCGTGCCCATGCGCGCCGAGTTCAACTACTCGCGGGACGCGACGCTGCGCTCGATCGAGGCGAGCCTGAAGCGGCTCGACACCTCGCGCATCGACATGCTCGCGATCCACGATCCCGACGAGGCGGTCGATGTGTTTGGCGGCGCCGACCCGCGCAGCCGCTCACATTTCAAGGAGGCCATGGAGGGCGCCTACCCGGCGCTCGCGGAGCTTCGCAGCCAGGGCGTGATCAAGGCCATTGGCGTTGGCATCAACCAGTGGCAGATGCTGTGCGACTTCGCGGTGGAGGGCGACTTCGACTACTTCCTGCTGGCGGGGCGCTACACGCTGCTGGACCAGGGCTCGCTCGACCAGCTGTTTCCGCTGTGCGAGCAACGCGGGATCAGCCTCGCGATCGGCGGGCCGTACAACTCCGGCATCCTCGCGAGCGGCGCCGTCGAAGGCGCGACCTACAACTACCGTCCCGCCACGCCGAAGACGCTCGAGCGGGTACGCCGCATCGAAGCGGTCTGCGCCGCGTATGGCGTGCCGCTGCAGGCCGCGGCCCTGCAGTTTCCGATGAACCATCCGCTGGTGACCAGCGTGATTCCCGGCGCGCGTTCGATCGCCGAATTGGAGCAGAGCGTGCGCCTGTCGACGATCGCGATTCCGGCCGACTTCTGGCGCGAACTGAAGGCGCAGCAACTGATCGACGAGCGCGCGCCGCTGGGTCCGGCCTGAGCGGGCATGCCGATGCCACCGACGGGCCGGCCCGATGACGGCATGGTGGGCGAAAAGCCGGGTGTCGACCTGAACCCCGAGAGCACGCGGGGGCTCGCCGTGCTCTGCTCGGCCTCGGTGGCGGGGGTGTACTTTTTGCAGCCGCTGCTCAAGCTGGTCAGCATGAGCTTCGGCGTGACCGGCGCCAGCGTTGGCCTGATTCCGATGCTCGCGCAGGTCGCCGTGGGCCTCGGCGTGATCTTCCTGCTGCCCCTCGGCGACATGGTCGACAACCGCCGCATCGTGATGGCCGCGATCACGGGGCAGGCCGCTGCGATGCTGCTGATGGCGTGGTCGCCGAACTTCGCAACTTTCCTGTTGGGCATCGCGCTGCTGGGGCTGCTCACGATCGCGCCCTACCTGATTCCCTCGGCCGCATCGCACCTGACCACGACGCGCACGCGCGGCCGCGTCACCGGCGCGCTGACCAAGGGCATCATCGTCGGCATCCTCTTCGCACGCACCGTGGGCGGCTTCGTTGGTGCCTATGCGAACTGGCGCCTGGTCTATGGCCTGTCGGCCGTCGCGGCGTTGATCTTGCTGGCCTGGAGCGCGCGGCACGTGCCGCGCACCAAACGCACAGCCACCATTTCCTATGCACGATTGCTCGGCTCACTGCCCGTGCTGATCCACCGGGAGCAGGTGCTCAGGGTGGCGGCCCTCACGCAGGCCCTGATGTTCGGCACCTTCGGTTCGCTCTGGATTGCGCTGGGCCTGCACATCCAGGGGCCGGCCTTCGGCCTGAGCAGCGCGACGGTCGGTGCCCTCGGCCTGCTCGGCCTGATCTCCGCGGCGCTCGCGCCGCGCTCGGGCAGCCTGATTGACCGGCTCGGTGCCGACCGCGTGGTTCGCGCGGCGATTGTGCTCACCATCGCGGCATGGGCGCTGTTGGCCGCCTTCGGTCATTCGCTGATCTGCCTGGGCGTGGGCATCGTCATGCTCGACGTGGGCGCCTCGGCTGCCCACATCGCGAAGCAGACCATGCTCTTCGCGCTCGAACCCGGCAACCGCACGCGCATGGTCACGGTCTACATCGTTGGCCAATACGTCGGCGGCGGGCTGCTCGCGCTGCTGACCGGCATCGCCTGGGCGCAGGGTGGCTGGACGGGCGTCTGCCTGCTGGGCATCGGCACGACAACGCTGGCGCTCGCGGTCAACCTCAGGGCGCAGCGGCACTGAATTGCGCGGGTCTTGTGCACTGGGTGCACGGAACGCCGACGCCGCTCGTCGCGGGCGAAGCCCGCCACCAGAATCACTTCATGCGCGCATTTCGCTCGCGAACGGAGAACAAAGATGTCGAACACCACCCAGCCCCACCACACGAAGACGCTCGTCCTGCATACTGAACACACGGGTCTCACCGTGTCCTCGCTCGACGAGGCCCTCGATTTCTGGTGCGGTGTGATGGGCTTCGAGCTCGTCTCTCGCAAGGACCTCGGCACGGGCCCGCTGGTCGAGAACATCGTCGGCGTACCGGGCGCCGACCTGCAGATCGCAACGGTGCTTGCGCCCGGCGGCCACAAGATCGAGCTGCTCGAGTACCGCGCGCCGGCCGATCGCACCGTCTACCGGCCGCGTTCGTGCGACGTGGGCTCGGCCCACCTGACGTTCTCAGTGTCGGACATCGAAGAGATGATCGCGCGCGTCGAAGCGGCGAACTGGCAGCGGCTCGGCCTCACGCAAGTGCTGCCGACGGGTACGCGCGCCGCCTACGTCCGCGGCCCCGAGGGTCACACGATGGAATTCATGCAGTTCCCCGTCGCGAAGGCCGCGTCCGCGAACTGAAGGCCGCAGGCACAACAACAACGATGCACGGAGACAAACCAATGAAAAAGCTCATTGCCGCCTGCGCGGCCGCCATCGCTTTGGCCGCGCCCGCACTGGCGCAGGTGAAGGTCGGCGTGATCATCGGCACGACCGGCCCTGCGGCCGGCCTCGGCATTCCGTACAAGAACACCTTCGCGATCCTGCCGAAGACGCTGGGCGGCCAGCCGGTGGACTACATCATCCGCGACGATGCGAGCGACCCGACCAATGCCGTGAAATTCGCGCGCGACCTGGTCGTTGGCGACAAGGTCGACCTGCTGATCGGCGCGGGCACCGTGTCGTCTTCGCTCGCCATCGCGGATGTGGCGGCCCAGCTCAAGACGCCGCAGATCGCCATGGCGCCGGTCGGCGCGGAGATCTCAAAGAACCCATGGATGTTCGCGAGTGTGCAGCCGGCGCCCCTGATGATGGCCGCCGTCGCGGCCGACATGAAGGCCCATGGCATCAAGACGGCCGGCTTCATCGGTTTCTCGGACTCGTGGGGCGACACGGTGCTGAACGGCCTCAAGGCCCATGCGGATGCCAATGGCGTGAAGATCGTCACCGACCAACGCTATGGGCGCCTCGACACCAGCGTGGTGGGCCAGGTGCTGAAGGTGCTCGCGTCCAACCCGGACGCGGTGGTGCTGGGCGGCTCGGGAACGCCCGGCGTGCTGCCGCTGATGACGCTGCGCGAGCGCGGCTACAGGGGGCGCATCTACCAGAACCACGGCATGGTCAACAGGGAGTTCATGCGCGTGGGCTCCAAGGCCTGGGACGGCGTGGTCGCGCCCGCGGGCCCGGTGGTGGTGGCGGAGCAGCTGGCCGACGGCGCGCCGACCAAAAAGACGGCGATGGAGTTCGCGAAGTTGTATGACCAGGTCTATGGCCCCGGCACGCGAAATTCGACCTCGGCGTATTCGTACGACACGTACCTTATCGCCGATCGTGCGGTCGCCGAGGCCATGAAGAAGGCGAAGCCTGGCACGCCGGAGTTCCGGCAGGCGGTGCGCGATGCGCTCGAGTCGTCGAAGGAGGTGGTCGGCACGCACGGTGTCTACAACATGACGGCGACCGACCACGCGGGCGTGGACCAGCGGGCCGTGGTGCTGCTGCGCGCCGAAAACGGCGACTGGAAACTGGTGAAGTGATCGGCCCGCGCGCCCAGCGCGCCCGGCCCTGTTTCAACCAAGCTGCCACAGGCACACGCATGGACTTCCAAACCGCATTGCTTCTCGCGCAGGACGGCGTGATCACCGGCGCCATCTACGCGCTGCTGGCCGTCGCGATCCTGCTCGTCTTCACGGTCACGCGCGTGATCTTCGTGCCGCAGGGCGAGTTCGTCGCTTTCAGCGCGCTCACCATGGCGGCGCTGCAGAACGGCAAGACGCCCGGCACGCTCTGGCTTCTGCTCGCGATGTCGGGCATCGCGGCCGCCATGGAGCTGTGGGCCGGATGGCGCGATCGCGATCGCGCCCGCATGGTGAAGGGCGTGGTGCTCTACGGCGCCTTGCCGGCCGCCCTGGCGGCCGTTGTCACCTGGGTGGTCCCGCTCAGCATGCCACTCTTGGTGCAGGCCCTGGTGGCGATGGTCATCGTCGTTCCGATGGGGCCGGTGCTTTATCGCATCGCCTTCCAGGATGTGGCGCATGCCTCGGTATTGCTGTTGCTGATCATCTCGGTTGCCGCGCACCTGGCGCTTGCGGGCGTCGGCCTGCTCGTGTTCGGGCCCGAGGGCACGCGCACGACGCCCTTCAGTGATGCGAGCTGGACCGTCGGGCCGCTGCAGGTGACCGGCCAATCGCTCTGGGTCGTCTGCGCGAGCGTGCTGGCCATCCTTGCGCTCTTCTGGTTCTTCACCCACACCTACCGTGGCAAGGCGCTCAAGGCGACCGCAGTCAACCGCGTGGGCGCGGAGCTGATGGGCATCGGCACGACCCGTGCGGGCGCTGTGGCGTTCACGCTGGCGACCGCCATCGGTGCGCTGTCAGGACTGCTGATCGCGCCGATGACGACCATCGTCTACGACACCGGCTTCCTGATCGGCCTGAAGGGCTTCGTCGCCGCCATCATCGGTGGACTGGCCAGCTATCCGCTCGCCGCGGCGGGCGCGTTGCTGGTGGGCCTGCTCGACTCGTACTCGTCCTTCTGGGCCAGCGCCTACAAGGAGGTGATTGTCTTCACGCTGATCCTGCCGGTGCTGCTGTGGCGCTCGCTGCACTCGCCTCATGTCGAGGAGGATGAGGAATGACGCGCCTGCGCTCCCCCCTGTTTGCACTGCTGGTGCTGCTGCTGTTGGCAGTCGGCCCGCAGCTGTTGCCCGAATCGGCAGTCACCATCCTGAACTACACCGGCCTCTATGGCCTGGTCGCGATCGGGCTGGCCCTGTTGACTGGCATCGGCGGCATGAGTTCATTCGGCCATGCCGCGTTCGTCGGCGTCGGCGCCTATGCGACCAGCTACCTCACGACCGCCGCGGGGCTCTCGCCCTGGATCGCGCTGCCCGTGGGCATCGCCGCGAGCTGCGCAATCGCGACGGTGCTCGGTGCGTTGACCCTGCGGCTGGCCGGGCACTACCTGCCGCTCAGCACTATCGCTTGGGGGCTCAGCCTGTTTTTCCTGGCCGGCAACCTCGACTTCCTCGGCGGCCACACCGGCATCGGCAACATCCCGGTCATCACGCTGTTCACGTTCGACTTCGACAACGCCCGGCGCTTCGCCTACCTGATCTGGGCCATCGTGCTGGGCGCCGTGCTGCTCGTGCACAACATGCTGTCGTCGCGCCAGGGCCGGGCGATCCGCTGCCTGAAGGGCGGTCGCGTGATGGCCGAATCGATGGGCGTGGACATTCCGCGCACCAAGCTCATCGTTTTCGTCCTGTCGGCGGTGCTGGCTTCGGTGTCAGGCTGGCTCTACGCGCACCTGCAGCGCTTCGTGAACCCGACCCCGTTCGGCCTCGACTACGGCATCGAGTTCCTGTTCATGGCGGTGGTGGGCGGGGCCGGCCACATCTGGGGCGCGCTGCTCGGCGCCGGGCTGATCACGGGCCTGCGCGAGACGCTCAACGACGTGCTTCCGCGGCTGCTCGGGCAGACCGGCAATTACGAAGTGATCGTGCTGTCGGTGCTGACCATCGTCCTGTTGCAGCGCGCACCCGAGGGCCTCTGGCCTCTGATCACGCGGCGGTTCCCGGCGGGCGCTGACCCGACGGGTGCGCAGAGGCGCACGGAGCCTGCCCTCGAGCGCCGCACGCTGCCGCCGGCGGGCGAGACCCTGCTCGACGTCGAGGAGGCGACCAAGCGGTTCGGTGGCCTGGTGGCGGTGGGCCGCGTGAGCCTCACGGTCAGGAGCGGCGAGATCCTCGCGCTGCTCGGGCCCAACGGCGCGGGCAAGAGCACGATGTTCAACCTGATCTCGGGCGTGCTGCCCGTGAGCTCGGGCACCGTGCGCTTCCTCGGAAAGACGATCGACGGCCTCGATGCCCACGAGCTCGCGCGCCGCGGCATGAGCCGCACCTTCCAGCACGTCAAGCTGCTGCCGCAGCTCTCGGTGCTCGAAAACGTCGCGATCGGTGCGCACCTTCGCGGCCGCGCCGGCATCCTGCGCTCGTCGCTGCACCTGGAGCGCCACGAAGAGAGGCGCCTGCTGGCCGAGGCCGCGCGGCAGCTCGATCGCGTCGGCCTGGGCGCGCACCGGCAATCGCTGGCCGGCAGCCTGCCGCTCGGCGACCAGCGCGTGGTCGAGATCGCCCGCGCGCTCGCAGCCGACCCGTGCCTGTTGCTGCTCGACGAACCGGCGGCCGGTCTGCGCCTGCAGGAGAAGCAGGCCCTCGCGGCGCTGCTGCGCAAGCTGCGCGCAGAGGGCATGGGCGTGTTGCTGGTCGAGCACGACATGGACTTCGTGATGGGGCTGGTCGACCGCATCGTGGTGATGGAGTTCGGCCAGAAGATTGCCGAAGGTCTGCCCGCGGAGATCCAGAAGAATCCGGCCGTTCTCGAGGCTTACCTGGGCAGTGTCGAATGAGAGTTCAAGAACCGTCAGACGGTGAAGTCGCAAACCTTCTTGATGTGCGAGGCCTGAACGTGGCCTACGGCAAGGTCGACGCGCTGCATGGTGCGACGCTGCGCGTGAACGCGGGGCAGATCGTCACCGTGATCGGCCCGAACGGTGCCGGCAAGACCACCATGCTCGCCGCGATCATGGGGCAGCTGGGCTGCAGCGGCGAGGTGAACTTCCTCGGCAGGAGCCAGGCAGGCGTCAAGGTCGAGCGGCGGGTCGCGGCCGGAATGAGCCTGGTGCCGGAGCGCCGTGAGCTGTTCGGCACCATGAGCATCGAGGACAACCTGCTGATGGGCGCCTATGCGCGCCATAGCCAGGGCCTGCGCGACCACCGCGAGACGATGGACGAAGTGTTCAGGCGCTTCCCGCGCCTGAAGGAGCGGCGCGGGCAACTCGCCAACACGCTTTCTGGCGGCGAGCGCGCGATGCTGGTGCTCGGGCGAGCCTTGATGGGCAAGCCCCGGGTGCTGCTGCTCGACGAACCGAGCCTCGGGCTCGCGCCGCTCGTGGTTCGCGAGGTGTTCCGCATCATCGCGGACCTCCGCCGCAGCGGCGTGGCGATCCTGCTGGTGGAGCAGAACGCGCGCGCCGCGCTGCAGGTGAGTGACCACGGCTATGTGCTCGAGACCGGGACCATCGTGCTGGACGGCCCAAGCGCCGCGCTCGCAGAGGACCCGCGCGTGGCCGCGACCTACCTCGGTGGCGCGGGCCGGCATTGACGGCGCCGAGCTGACCCACCCGATCCCTTCAATGAAAGCCTTTGAAATGACCGCCTTGTATCACCCATCCCATGCCTCATTGGCCGGACCGCTCCTCGATCGGCGTTCGATCCTCCTCGCTACCGGTGCAGTCGCCGTGTCCGGCTTAGCATGGGGCATGACTGTTCCCGCATTGGCCTCGCGCACCTTCGGCACGCCGCGCCACACCACGCACTACCTCGAGTCGGGGCCAGCCGACGGGCCGCTCATGATCTTCCTCCATGGGTGGCCTGGCATCGGGCTGATCTGGCATGCGCAGATGGATGCGTTCGCGGCCGAGGGCTGGCACTGCGTGGCGCCGGACCTGCGCGGCTACGGCGGCTCTTCGGCTCCTGCGGCCAACGATGCCTACACCATGGAAGCCATCGTGGCGGACATGACCGAGCTGCACGACCACCTGGGCGGCAAGCCTGCGGTATGGGTCGGCCACGACTGGGGTGCGGCCGTGGTGGGCGCGCTGGCCGCGCATCATCCCCGGCGCAGCCGCGGCGTGGTGCTGACCTCGCTCGCGTACTTTCCGGAGGCGTTCGCGCTGCCCACGCTCGTTCCGCTGGTGGACCGCACGCTCTATCCGGCCGACACCTATCCCGACGGCCAATGGGACTACTACCGCTGCTACACGACGAACTTCGCGTCGGCCGTGGCCGATCTCGATGCCGACCCGTCGGCGTCGCTGGCCTCGGTGTACCGGTCCGGCAACCCGGCCGCGATGGGCAAGGTGTCGCCGTCGGCGATGGTCACGCGCAGCGGCGGGCGCTACGGCGCCGCGCACCGTGCCCCCGCGATGGCGCCTGACCCGGCGCTGTGGCCGGCGGCGGACTTCGATGCGCTGGTGCAGGCCTTCAAGGCCCATGGCTTCGGTCCCGTGAGCGCCTGGTACACGAACGGCGACGCCAACATCGCCCATGCCCGGCGCGCGCCCGACCAGGGCCGCCTGTCGCAGCCGGTGCTCTACATCAACGGCGACTGGGATGCCATCTGCAGCATCGCGGGCAACCGCCAGGGCGATCCGATGCGCGCCGCGTGCCCCGACCTGACGGAGACGGGCCTGCCGGCCGGGCACTGGCTACCGCTCGAGCGCAAGGCGGAGCACGTCGCGGCGATCCGCAGCTGGCTGCGTGCCAAGAAACTCTGAGCGCGGGGCAGGCGCCGGCTGATGGCGGGAGTCCGGCCGGAACTCACCCCTTGCGCACCTTCGACTCGCTCTGCGCGATCGCCACTTCGATCTCGGTTGCGGCGTCGCGCAGTTGCGCGAGGAATTTCTTCGCGAGCTGGTCGGGGCTCGTCGCCCGCGTAATGGCAACCACGTTGATGCATGCCAGCACCGCCCCCTGCTTGTTCATCACTGGCACCGCGATGGCCGCCACCTTCTTGTCCGCCGACCATTCGCCATGGTTGGCGCCGTAGCCGTCGCGCTGGGTCCGCAGCATGATCTGCTTGAACGTCGCGAGCGAGATCAACGGCACTTCGCCGGCCTCGTACTTGCTCGCGATCAGGTCGAGGATGCGGTCGCGTGTGGAAGCGTTCGAGAACGCCAGGTAGGCGCGGCCCATCGACGTCATGAGCATCGGCAGCCGCCGGCCCAGTGTGCGCCGGTGGAACGACAGAGGGCTCTGGTGGTGCGTGGCCGCGCGAATGACCATGGTGTCTTCCTGCGGCGTGGCCAGTGAGCAGGGCCAGGTGATGCGCGCTGAGAGCTCGTCCAGGATCGGCGCGGCCAGTTCGGCCACATGGTCGTAGGTGGTGAAGGCGTCGCCCCAGCGCTTCAGTTCTGCCGTGAGGAAGTAGGCGCCGTCGTCCTCGGAAGACTGCACGAGCCCTTCGAGCACCAGCGTCTCGAGCAGCCGCCGCACCGTGGTGCGGTGGATGTCGGTGCGCGCGCTCAGTTCGGGAATCTGGGCGCGCCCGTCCGCACAATCGCACAGGGCGCGCAGGATCGCGAGGCCGCGAGACAGGCCCTGGACGTGCTTGTAGACAGAGGAGTCGGGGGAGGAATCGCTGGCGGGCATGGCGGTCGGAATGGCAGAACCCATGAACCGATTGTGCGGCGGTCGGCTGCGAACTTCCACCTTTTGCCGCCGCGCGCGAAGCGTTTGTGCACCCAGTGCACAACCCGTTCGAAGTCGTTGGCGTGCAGCGAGGCCGCGCCGAGACTCGGTCGCACTTGAACCAAACCGACCTCATGACCGCCTCAACTTCGCCCCCCTTCTCCAGCGTCTGGAGTGATCTCCACGGCGTGCCCTTCACGCAAGGCTATCTCGACGCAGGGGGCATCCGCACCCGCTACCTCAGCGCGGGCGACCCTGGCCAGCCACTGCTGCTACTGCTGCACGGTGTCGGTGGGCATGCGGAGGCCTATGTGCGCAATCTGGCGGCCCACGGCAAACACTTCTGGACCGTCGCGATCGATCTGCTGGGCCACGGCTGGACCGACAAGCCTGATGTCGACTACCGGCTGCGCCATTACGCGCAGCACCTGCGCGACGTGCTGGCGGCCCTGGACCGCAAGAAGGCGCATCTTTCTGGCGAGTCGCTCGGCGGTTGGCTGGCGGCCTGGATGGCGGTGCACCACCCCGAGTTGGTCGAACGGCTGGTGCTCAACACGGCGGCCGGCTGGACCGCGCATCCGGAGGTGATGACGCGCCTCAAGACGATCTCGACCGCCGCGGCCGAAGACCCGTCGTGGGAGCGCATCCGCGCCCGCATCGAGTTCCTGATGTACGACAAGGCCATGGTGACAGACGATTTGATCGAGACGCGACGTGCCATCTATGCGCAGCCCGGCTTCGCACGGACGATGCAGCACATCATGTGCCTGCAGGAGATGTCGGTCCGTCGCGAGGACATGATCACGGCCGACCAGTACCGCTCGATCGTGGCGCCTTCGCTCGTGGTGTGGACCTCGCACGACCCGACCGCGACGCCCGCCGAAGGCCGGCAGATCGCCGACATGATTCCCGACAGCCGCTATGTCGTCATGAACGAGTGCGGCCATTGGCCTCAGTATGAAAACGCGAACGAGTTCAACCGCGTCCACCTCGACTTCCTGCGGGGTAACTGAGCAATGGACGCCCATCAAAACGACCTGGCGCAGCGCCTGCGTGCGGCCCGCGACACCGGCGTGCCGATCGCGCCGATCCGTGACCTCGTCGGCGTCGCGGATGTCGACGCGGCTTACGCGATCCAGGACATCAACACGCGCGATGCCATTGCCTCCGGCAGGCGGCTGACCGGCCGCAAGATCGGGTTGACATCGCTCGCCGTGCAGAAGCAGCTGGGCGTCTCGCAGCCGGATTTCGGCATGCTCTTCGCAGACATGCAGGTGGGCGAGGGCGAGCCCATCGCGATGCAGCGCTTGCAGCAGCCGAAGATCGAGGCCGAGATTGCGCTGATCCTCGGGCAAGACCTCACCGGCGACGAGCTCACGATGGCCGACGTGCTGCGGGCCACCGCGTATGTGCTGCCCGCGCTCGAGATTGTCGGCAGCCGCATCGCGAACTGGAACATCGGCATCGTCGACACCATCGCGGACAACGCCTCGGCAGGCCTGTTCGTGCTCGGCGGCCCGGCGCACGGCGTGGCCGGCCTCGACATGAAGGACGCGGCCATGGTCATGACGCGCAACGGCGAGACGGTGTCCACGGGCTCGGGTGCCGCCTGCCTCGGCCACCCGCTCAACGCGGCGACCTGGCTCGCGCGCGAGATGGTCAGGCGCCGCCGGCCGCTGCGTGCGGGCGACATCGTGCTCACCGGCGCGCTCGGGCCCATGGTGCCGGTGCAGCCGGGAGACCGCTTCGTCGCCACGGTCGAAGGCCTGGGCACGGTCGAGGCGCTTTTCTCTGAGACCTCGGCATGAGCAGGGTCAAGGCCGCCATCATCGGCTCTGGCAACATCGGCAGCGACCTGATGTTCAAGATCATGCGGCATGCCGAGCACCTTGAGATGGGTGCGATGGTCGGTATCGATCCGGCCTCGGACGGGCTGCAGCGCGCCGCGCGCCTGGGCGCTGCGACCACCGCGGACGGCATCGAGGGCCTTCTGCGTCTGCCGGTGTTCGACGAGATCGACGTGGTGTTCGACGCGACCTCCGCGGGTGCCCATGCCGGGCACGACGCGCTGCTGCAACGGCACGGCATCCAGGTGATCGACCTCACGCCGGCCGCCATCGGTCCCTTCGTCATTCCCGCGATCAACCTCGAGCGCGAGCATGCGAGCAACATGAACATGGTGACTTGCGGCGGTCAGGCGACCATCCCGATGATCGCGGCGGTGTCGCAGGTCGCCCGGGTGTTCTACGGCGAGATCGTGGCGAGCATCTCGAGCAAGTCGGCCGGGCCCGGCACGCGCGCGAACATCGACGAGTTCACCGAGACGACCGCGCGCGCCATCGAGGCCCTCGGCGGTGCCGAACGCGGCAAGGCCATCATCGTGCTCAACCCGGCCGAGCCGCCGCTCATCATGCGGGACACCGTCTTCGTGCTGTCCGAGGACGCTGACCGCGCCGCGATCGAACACAGCATCGCTGACATGGTTGCCCGGGTGCAGTCGTACGTGCCGGGCTACCGGCTCAAGCAACAGGTGCAGTTCGAAGCCGTTGCGGCTGACCGTCCGGTGAACATTCCGGGTGTCGGGCTGCGGCACGGCCTGAAGACCTCGGTGTTCCTGGAGGTCGAAGGGGCCGCGCACTACCTGCCGGCCTATGCCGGCAACCTGGACATCATGACCTCGGCGGCCGTCGCCTGCGGCGACCGGATGGCGCGTCGGCGCATCGAGGCCGGCATCGCGCGCCGGCGGGGGAACCAGTCATGAAAGAGCGATCCATGCGCAGCAAGATCTACATCTCCGACGTCACCTTGCGGGATGGTAGCCATGCGATCCGCCATCAGTACTCCGTGCCGGATGTGCGTCGGATCGCCAAGGCGCTCGACGATGCACGGGTCGATTCCATCGAGGTGGCGCACGGCGACGGGCTTGCGGGCTCCTCCTTCAACTATGGCTTCGGGGCGCACACCGACCTCGAGTGGATCGAGGCGGTCGCATCGACGGTGCACTTCGCGAAGGTCGCAACGCTGCTGCTGCCCGGCATCGGCACCGTGCACGACCTGAAGGCGGCGCACGCGGCCGGTGCGCGGATCGTTCGGGTGGCCACGCATTGCACCGAAGCCGACGTCTCGCGCCAACACATCGAGGCAGCGCGAGCGCTCGGCATGGACACGGTCGGCTTCTTGATGATGAGCCACATGACCACGCCGCAGCAGCTGGCGCAGCAGGCCAGGCTGATGGAGGGTTACGGTGCCACCTGCATCTATGTCGTCGATTCGGGTGGTGCGTTGAGCATGACGGATGTCCGCGACCGGTTCCGCGCGCTCAAGGAAGTGCTCGCGCCCGAGACGCACACCGGCATCCATGCCCATCACAACCTGAGCCTGGGCGTGGCGAACTCGATCGTCGCAGTCGAGGAGGGCTGCGACCGCGTCGATGCGAGCCTGGCCGGCATGGGCGCGGGGGCCGGCAACGCGCCGCTCGAGGTGTTCATCGCCGCGGCCGAGCGCCTGGGCTGGAACCATGGCTGCGACCTGTACACGCTGATGGACGCCGCCGATGACATCGTGCGGCCCTTGCAGGACCGGCCCGTGCGCGTCGATCGTGAGACGCTGGCGCTCGGCTACGCAGGCGTGTATTCCAGTTTCCTGCGGCATGCGGAACTGGTCGCCGCTCGCCATGGCCTGAAGACGGTGGACATCCTCGTCGAGCTGGGACGGCGTCGCATGGTGGGCGGACAGGAAGACATGATCGTGGACGTCGCGCTCGACCTGCTGAAGGCCGCGCCATGAAGGTGCTCTGCATCTCCCACACGCCGCTGCGCGGGCACCTCGATCCGGCGGATTCGGCCATTGCCGAGATCGACGCGCAGATCGAAGGGCTGCGCGACAGGGTGCGGGCCTTCGCGCCCGAGCTGGTGGTGCTTTTCGCGCCCGACCATTTCAACGGTTTCTTTTACGACCTGATGCCGTCGTTCTGCATCGGCACCGCGGCCTCGGCCATCGGCGACTTCGGCACGGTGGCCGGGGAGCTGTCGGTGCCGACCGCGATGGCTTCGGCCTGCGCCGCCTCTTTGCTTAAGCAGGGGATCGATGTGGCAGTGTCGCATCGCATGCGGGTTGACCACGGCTTCGCCAATCCGCTGCAGGACATCTTCGGCGGGTTGGCCGAAGTGCCGGTGATTCCGGTCTTCATCAACTCCGTCGCGCCGCCGCTGCCGGCCCTCGCGCGCAGCCGTGCGCTGGGTCGGGCGGTTGGCGTCTTCGCCCGGTCCACGGGCAAGCGCACGCTGTTCATTGGCTCGGGCGGGCTCTCGCACGAGCCGCCTGTGCCCCGCTACGCGACTGCGCCCGCGGACGTGAAGGAGCGCCTGATCTCCGGGCGCAACCCGCCGCCCGCGATCTCCGAAGCGCGGTTCGATCGCCTCATGCAAGCGGCCACGTCGCTCGCGCGCGGCGATCCGCAGTTCAAGCCCTTGAACCCGCAATGGGACCGGCAGTTCCTCGACTTGCTGAAGGAGGGCCGGATCGCCGAGTGCGACAGCTGGAGCGACGAGGAGGTGGGCCGCATCGCGGGCGATTCGGCGCACGAGGTGCGGACCTGGCTTGCGGCCGTATCCGCCGTCGAGGCGGATGGGCATCCTGCCGTCGATTTCACGTACTACCGCGAAGTACCGGAATGGATCGCGGGCTTCGGCCTGCTCTGGGGGGACGGCAAATGACACTCGATAACGGAATCAAAGGTGAATGACATGACGAACACGAACTTGAGCGGAAAGACGGTCCTGGTCATCGGCGGCAGCGCCGGAATCGGCCTCTCCATTGCGCGGATCGCGGCCAGCGAGGGTGCTCGCGTCCATGTCGCATCCCGCGGCGTCACCAACCGCGAGGGAAACCTGGAGGCGGCGGCATACCACCAGTGCGATGCGAAATCCGAGGAGTCCCTGGACCAACTTTTCAAGGCGATTGGCCGGGTCGACCACGTCGCCATGACGGTCCACGAGTCGGCCGCGCGGCTGGGCATCGACACGACCGCCGACAAGATGAATTTGGATGCGGTCATGGAGTACTGCAACGGCAAGTTCTTCAGCCAGTACCGTGTCGTCAAGGCTGCACTCCCGCACCTGGCGAGCGGCGGGTCGATCACACTCACCTCCGGTGTCGCGAGCCGCGCAACGATGGCAAACCACTCCGCCATTTCAGCGGTGAACGCGGCGATCGAGGCTTGCGTCCGGCAACTGGCCAAGGAACTCGCGCCGCATCGCATGAACGCCGTTGCGCCCGGTGTCACAGCCACCACGACCTACGACGCGATGTTGCCTGCCGCCAAGGAAGATTTCGTGAAGAAGATCGCGGCCAAGGTCCCGCTGCAGCGGATCGCCAGCGCTGAAGAGGTTGCGCTCGCCTACATCTTCGCAATGAAAAGCGGATACGTGAGCGGAAGCGTCATCGACGTAAGCGGAGGTCAGCTCGTCGCCTGATCTCTTAAGGATGGTCGTCCGCCTTGCTGCGGCGGTGGCTAGTACGATTCAGCGGTTTCGTACCATGAGCCACAGCTACGACATCGTGAATGCGTCGTAGCGTGCAGCAACAGCAACAGCAACAGCAACAGCAACAGCAACAGCAACAGCAGCAGCAGCAGCAGCAGCAGCAGCAGCAGCAACGGGGCTGGGTGCGCTTGTCGATGTCTACCGCGAACAGATTGGCGGCCGATTTGCTGCCCGACGCCATGGTCCGTCTCGCGCAACGCCGCCCAGGGTCACTGGGAGCATGGTGCAGCCAGGATTGCTACTGACGGGCCAGCGCTCCGCGGCCATCATGAGCTGGACCCAATCAGCAGAGCTCAACGGACACGAACCGCACGTGCAACTGAGCGATGTCTTCGATCGACTATCGCCACTTCCCCTGCCAGTCAAACAAAGTCGCTGTGGTGGCATATTCACGCAGCTGGATGAGCTTGCCATGGCTGAGCCTTGCTACGGTGGACCCGTCAAAGCTCTTTTCCTCGCCGCGCCAGGTGTAGTGGAACGTCCATTCCGCCACTTCCCTGTCTGCCACGGAATAAACATCATGGACTGCCCATTCAAGCACTCGGCCATCCTCAGCCAGCCACTGGTTATGGAATGCGGGCAGCGCGGGCACCAGGATGATGTTGGCCATCAACATCGCATTCGGTGCCCTGAGGTGATCTCGGTTGCACTGGTGCTAACAATCAGTCGTCGGGCTGCGGCTGAGGCGGTGCAAACAGAGCGCGATAGGGAGGCGACATCAGTTTTTCTAGTCGAGGCCACTGCCGCTCCCAGAACGGTCCGGCAGGAATCAGCGACGGGTCAAGCGCATCCGCCACATGGATCCCATGGCGCTTTGCGACCTTTTGTCCGGCATCGTCGCTGGCGAGCAGCGTGATCTCTTTGAACAGGGGTTGCAACGGACTGCGCCCGTTGCCGATGCTCTCGACGTCGTGCTTCACAGCCTGTTGGCGCATGAATTCGCGCGCGACGTCGATGGCAAGGCGCAGTTGCATCTCGCCTTTATCGTTCTGCTTTTCTTTCAGCCGGTGCAAGTTGATAAGCCTGCTGCGTAGCACATGAAGCTCGTGCATGACTCGGAATGAAGCATCCGCTCGAAAGGCGGTCACGGCGCGTGCGCGCACCTGATCCGAGGTCAATCCGATCAGGCTCCATAGCACATCGACGTTGATGTATTCCTCCTTTGGTAGCAACAGGAACGCCTGTCCGACAAGCGATGTCATGGCGCGTCGGCTTGGAAAGAATGTCTTGCCATGAAGCGCTTTCGCGTATCGGGTTACGCTGTCATTGGAGGTCGGAGATTCGGTCAGAAAGTCGACATCCCGCGAAATGGCTGCGACCCCTTCGGGCACGGCGACCCCGTAGTGCTCGACCCACAGCGCCAATGCCTGACCGCCCACAAGGATGTCTTCACTAGCGACTCTGACGAGCTTGAGAAAGATGTCCGAGGGCGTCTCTGCCTCACTGCCGATCGGCTTTACCAACCTTCACCCTCGCTCGATTCAGCTTGTACCTGACGCCGAAATGCAAATCCCTGGAGTGCCTCTTTGTTGAAAAGGTGAAGGCTTCTGGCGGAGCGCTCACCGCGGGCTACCTGATCGGCATCTCTGGCTTGCAGCCTGCGTAGCTGTGGAGAGCCGCGCAGACCGGCTTCACCCAACGCCACCTTAACAAGATGATCCGCCCTGCTCTTTTCGCCAAGAAGTTCCATGGCGGCCGTGGAACTCAGGCCGGCGGCCTCCAGAGCCGCGCCCAAGCGGGCCCAGTATTCCATTTGCTGAGCAATTGGCCGGCCCAACGCCGCTCCGGTGGAGTGCGCCAAGCTGTAAAGCTCATCAGAAATGCGGATCGATTGCGCCATCGGCGCATTCTATGTGGCACATTGCCACATGGCAAGGCGCTGCTCTGGAGGTCGTGCAAAGCTGCAGAGCGGACAGTACCGCCAGGGCTGCCCAAGCAGATCGCGTCTTTGTTCCTGATCTGGCCGCCCACGCGCTGCTCGATGCCAACCCTCGGTAGGCGGCCGAGACAGCCAACGTCGATGCTTGGCCAGGGCATGCAACGGCGCGTGCGTTGGCGCACGTTCAAGCGTGAGTTCGCAGGGGCGCTCATTGTGAGATCTCGCCTGTGCCGGGCTTGGTTTTCTTTGCGCAGGCGCCACGGCATCAACCTCGCAGTGCCTGACTCTCGTCTGTCGACGACTCGAAAGAGCCTCTTGACACTTCACATCTAGGCCCTGCGCACACGTCTCGTCTCGTCTCGGCACGTGCCGCGACTCAGCGCCACGCTGGTTACCGTCCACCAGCGACTTCGCTTTCAGCCTACCCGGCGATGTTGCACTCTCGGTGCAGCAGCGCCAGCGCATCCTCGGTAGCTTGCACCCGGTCGCTGCGCAGGAGGGGCTCGGCCTCTTCGATGAAGGTGTTCCACAGGTGCAGGTAGTCGCCCTGCAGCTGAAGGGGGCCGTGCTGAAGCACGAACTGCCGGGGCAGATCGGCATCGAGGCCCGATGTCCGAATCTTCTTGACCAGGCTGGCTGCGGTCTTTCTGGTGAGCAGCGTGGTGTGTTTGCCGTGCGTGGCGATGCGCAGGAACAGTGTCAATAGCGAACTGTCGTCGGTGTGGCCCTCGGTAGCCTTCTCCCACAAGACGCTGTTGCTGCGTTCGAGATGTTCCAGGTCGGCCATGGCGTCTTCGAACCAGAAATAGCGGCCCAGGAAGGCCGGCGTCTGGTCGAAGAGTCTGCACACGTCGAGCGTGGCATCCAGGATCCTTGGCATGTCCTGCAGGACAGAAGCCTGTACCGACTGCACCACCTCTAGGGAACGTCTGATCAAGTCGTAAATTGGCTTGTCGGCGATGGTGCGTGTTTGGCCTGTTGCGCTCGCAGGCTCG
>NZ_JBFUPJ010000029.1:0-23535 GCF_041355175.1 Variovorax sp. RCC_210
TCCCTCCGCGAATGTCCCCCGGGGCTGCGCCCCTCCTCCTTTATTTCGCTGCGGGAAGCACCCGACGCCCTGTTCACCTGGGCACGCTGCCGGTGCACCGCGATCAACGACCGCAATGCCCAACGATCACGACGGCGGGGTGCCCCTTTTTTAGAAATTAAGGAGGAGGCCGAAGGCCGGGGGACATTCGAAAAAAGGGGCACCCCGTCGGCGTGATCGCGCCCTGAACAGCAAAGTCCAAACCCAACGCGACAAGTAAAGGAACAAGAGTTCATGCCCCGTTCCTGGGCGCGGCAACAAGCGACGCATAAGGACCGAACTGATCCAGGCTGTGCGCCCGCTCCAGCTTGGCGTACTCGCGGTGCACGGCGCGGATGACCGCTGGCATGCCCAACGAACGAGGAGCGCCTTCGCTTGCGCTTTGAAGACATGCCTGGAACACGATGCCGCGGATGTGGCCGCCGGCCAATGCGAAGTTCTGGGCGAGAAAGGGCAGGTCGAGCGCGCTCGCGTCCACATCCGCTGGCATGGCGCCTTGCCAGATGCGCAGGCGCTCCGCGGGGCCGGGCAACGGCAGTTCGAGCACGAAACGCAGGCGGCGCAGGAAGGCTTCGTCGAGGTCCTTCTTGCGGTTGGTGGCCAGGATGGCCAGGCCCTTGAAACGTTCCATGCGCTCCAGCAGGTAGCTGACCTCGAGGTTGGCGTAGCGGTCGTGCGCGTCCTTCACCTCGGTGCGCTTGCCGAAGAGGGCGTCGGCCTCATCGAAGAACAGGATCACGTCGGCGGCATCGGCCGCGTCGAACAGGCGGCGCAGGTTCTTTTCTGTCTCGCCGATGTACTTGTTGACCACCTGCGACAGGTCGATGCGGTACATCGGCAGCGCGAGCTCGTGGGCGATGGCCTCGGCCGCCATTGTCTTGCCGGTGCCGGGCGGGCCGGCGAACAAGGCCGCGAGGCCGCCTTCGTTCCACGCGCGGGCCGTGCCCCACTCGTAGTGCACGCGCGTGAGGTTGCGCATGGCGGTGACGATCTCTTGCAGCTGGCGGGTCTGCTCGGCGGGCAGCATGAGTTCGTCGAGCCTGAAGCGTGGCGCGACCGGCTGCGCGAGCGCGCCCAGGTCGAGGTCTGCGCGGGCGGCTTCGTACACGGCGTTGGCAGTGAGCACGATCGGCACTGCACTCGCGGCTGAAAGGTCGGCGCCGATGCGGCGGATGGCTTCGCGCTCATAGCGAAAGCGCCGCGCCACCTCGGCCAGCAGGATTGCATCGTGCACGCCGGGCAACGCGTCGCGCCAGCAGGCCAGGCGCTCGGCGTGCGTCATTGGCGGAATCTCCGTCGGCGGCATCGCGTTCGGGCCCAGGCCGCGCAGCGGCTCGCGGTCGTGCAGGCCGACGAAGACGGTGAGCGGCAACGCGGGCAAGGGCGGCGGCTCGACATTCGCGTCGTGCGCGCAACCATCCGTCAGCAACTCGACCGGCAGGTACACCGCGCAACCGCGCAACCATGCGGTGACAAGAAAGGCCGGCAGGTGCTCGCGTGTGAGCGCGGGGCTGGGCTGCACGAGCTGCACATGGGCGGGGGCGCAGGCCGCCGCTGCGACTTCCGCCAACGGGGCGCCCACCGGGCCGACCAGCGGAACGACGCGCATGTGCGCGTGCGTGCCTGTCGCGAACAAGCCGTGCGGCGCGGTGACGTCGCTGCCGGGGTGCACGCGGTGCAGCGAAGACGGGGCCTCGCGGCCTGCGAACAGCAGCTCGCGCGCGACCGGTGCCGCGACCGACAGCGGCGCATGCCAGCCGGTGCCGTCGGCCGACAGCACGCCATGGCGCAGCAAAGGGTGCGCCGCGTCGAAGCTGCGCAGCAGCGCGTCGGGCTCGTCCCAGAGGCGCTGCGCGAGCGCGAGCGTGGGCTCGGTGCGGGCGGGGTCGTTCAGGCAGGTGGCGATCACCGGGGCGGCGGCGCTGTCGATGGCCGGCAGCAGTGCCATCGCGAGCACGAAGCGGTCGAGCGGGCTCAAGGCCAGGGACTGCGCCAGCCAGGCGAAGGAGCCGCGCGGCGCGCCGCTGGCCATCGATGGTGCCGATGGTGACGGAGCTGGCGTGTCGATCAGCTCGCCCAGGTGGCGCGCCGTGGCGTCTTCGGCGAAGAAGCGGCGCTTGTCTTCGGCATAGCGCAGCAGGTCGAGCGAGCCCAGCGCGCGGTCGGCAAAAGGCGGCAGCAGGCCGTCGGCATGCGCCTCGTTGTTCGCCAGGCCCTGCGCCGCGCGCTCGCGCCACAGCCAGCACACTTCGCGCCGCAGCCGCAGCGTGACCTGCCGCAGCCAGTGCTGCGCGAGCCTGTCTTCGCCACGTGCACCGGGCAGGAAGGCCACGGCCTCGGCGTGGCGTTGCAGCGGTGAGTGGGTGGTCATCACGGCACCGTCACGTCCGGGCTGGAGCGTGCCTGCTGGCCATTCACGCGCAGCACCACGCGGTACACGCCCGCGCCCACGGCGGCGGCCACGCCGGGCACGGTCAGGGTCTGCTGCCAGGGCGGCGCGGCGGGCGCGCCGGAGGCGACGACGGTGTCGAACTGCCGCACCGCCACGCCGTTGCGCAGCAGCGCGACGATCACGTCGTCGGCGTCGGTGCCCAGCAGGTTGCCGCTGAGCGTGAGGTCGCCGCCGGCCATGGCCGCGCCGGTCAACGTGGGCAGCAGCCGCGCGGCCACGAGGTTGCTGGAGCGCGTGCGCGTGGGCGAGATGCGCCGCCGCACGGTCAGCGGGTGCTCGCCGGCCGAGATGACGGTGCCGTCGGCCACCGGCGTGACGGCGGGCGAGCCCTCGGCCTTCACCTGCAGGCGGTCGGGCCGGCGCGCGGTGACGGTGAGCACCACGCCGTCGAGCACGGCCTCGAGGTCGCCGCCGTTCAGGTCGTCGCCGAACAGGGTGAGGGTGTCGCCGGCCTCGAAGGCCTCGGGCTCGACGCGCTCCAGCGTGGGGCCGAGCGTGGGCTGCACGTCGACCTGCACGCCCTCGCCGCCGATGACGGTATTCGGCGTGGTCTCGTAGTCGACACCCACCAGCAGCGAGGAGGCCGGGTCGGTGCCGGGCACGATCATCACGGGGCGCATTTCGAAGGCGACCGACAGGCGGTAGCGCTCGTCGGTGCCCTGCATGATCTTCGACAGCAGCTCCACGCCCGAGTCGTCGAAGCTGAGCTTGAGCGGCTCGGGGTTGTTCTCCAGCGCCTGCGCCACGGCGGGCGCGACGGCGGCGTCGAGCGCCAGGAAGTTCAGCTCGTGCAGCGCGCCCAGCCCGCGCCCGAGCAGCTCGTGCGCGTCGGCGCTGTCGCTGTCCTCGCCGCGGTCGAAGGCGGTCAGCAGGTACTTGAGCACCAGCCACAGCGGCGCGGGCTGGCCGCTGTGCAGCGAGTGGTTGCGCAGGTGCGGGTCGAAGCCGGTCTCGTAGAGAAAGAGGTTGAGCTTGGCGTTGGCGTTGTTGCCGGCCGCGTCCTCGGGCTTGCCGATGCTCACGTCGAAGCCGCGCCGGATCAGGTGGTCTTGCAGCAGCCGCGTGACCGCGCCGATGGCCCTGCCGGAGTCGACGAGTGCCATGGCGCGTCAGAGCCGGTAGAGGGCGCGGCGCGAGAGCGCCGAGCGTGGGGCGGGGGAGCGCAGCGAAGGGGCTGCGGGCGGTGGGGCCGGCGCGGCTGCGGGCAAGACGCCGGTGGCCTGCGGTGCCTCGACGTGCAGGTGGATGGCGCCGATGGTGATTTCGATGGCTTCCTCGCGCGGCGCGGCGGCAGGTGATGCGCGCATGTGCCGTTCCGCGCGGGGTGCTGGCGCGCGGCGCTGGACGAGGGCGCGGAACGAGGGAGAGCGCATGCCTTCGTCGTCGATGTCGCCTTGCATCGGCATGTCGGGCTCGATGCCTTGTGCCTCTTGCGTCTCTTCTTCTATCTCGCTGATGTCGGCCTGCGTTTGCACGACTGTGCTTTCGGCTACCAGCATTTGGGCAGTAGAGACATCGACTCGGCCCTGCGGGTCCGATGCGACCCAGGACAGCGCGGCCTGCACGGCGGCGTGCAAAGGTGGCGGAGCGACGGCGTGCGCCTCGGGTGCGGCGGGTTGGGCATCGCGCTGTTCGGGCAGGGCTTCAGCAGCAGCGGCGCGTGGCCGTGGCGCTTCGGCTTCGGGCTCGGCGTGTGCGGGCGCCCTGCTGGATGGTGATGGCGACACCGGTTGCTGCGGCTGCGCAACCGGGCCGCGCGGCGCGGGCGCCTGCACCTCGCGCTCCGCATCGATCTCCGTCAGGTCCGCACCGTGCGAGGCATTCGCGCGCGGTGGCGCGGCAACGCCTGCCTGCCAGCCTGCCGCCCGCAGCAACGCGCCGAAGTAGGGGGTGCTCATGGCAGCGCGTCCCCGGCGTCGTTGTCGATCAGCGCGAGGTAGCGTTCGCGGCGCCGCGGCGGCACGGCCAGCGCCTGCTGTTCGGTCCAGCCGTAGCGCGAGGCCAGCCGGTGCACGTCCATCACCAGCCGTTGCTGGTGTTGCGCGAGCTTCTGCAGCGCCAGGCCTTCGAGGTCGACCGGCAGCTCGTCTTCCGCGCCGCAGGCCGGGCAGGTGCTGGCCACGCTGAAGGCCACCAGCGGGTCGTGCGCGGCAATGCCCTCGGCCAGCGCGGCCGCGTCGCCCGGTTGCAGGTCGCCGTCGATGCGCAGCGAGGCGATGACGGCGGCGATGGCGTCCGCGGAGCCGGCGTGCGGCAGCGTGGCCCAGTCGCGCAGGTCGTTGCCGGTAGGCAGGCGCAGGCTGGCCGAGCGGCCGCCGGGCAGCGCGAGGCGCAGCGGCGCGTTGCTCGTCATCGAGCCTGGCGCGTCCGGTGCCTCCGGGGCGTCGGGCGCACGTGCCGCCAGTTCGCCCAGCGGCAGCTCGATCTCGAAGCGCTCGCCGCAGTCGGGCTGCACGCAGCGCAGCACCACGCCCAGGCTGTCGGTGGCTTCGGTCAGCGCCACCAGCCGCAGCAGCGCGCCGATGCGCATGCCGACCGGGCGCGACCACCAGAAGGCCTCGCCATCGTCGGCTGCGCCCCGGGCGTCGCAGCGCTCGAGCAACTGCGTCACCAGCGCCGGGCGGTCGGCCCGCGCGGTGGTGTCGAACGAGGCGTCCAGCGCGATGTCCAGTGGAATGTCCAGGTCTTCGGCACGGCCGAACGCCCGCAGCGTGATCGACGGTGTCGGCATGGCGTGGCGTCCATGGGCGGTGGCGGGCAAGCTCAGCCCGCCGGTTGCGGCACCGCGCCGGTCTCGTCGGGCTCGGGCGAATCGATGTCGCGCTCCCAGCCCTCGGTTTCCAGCTTCAGGTGCTCGATGGCGATGGCGTTGGCGTTCGAGTCGAGGTCGGGCACGGCGGTGTACTCGCTGACCCAGGCGCGGTAGATCTTGTAGCGCTTCACGGTCTGGCCGCGCTCGTTGTTCATCAGCAGCACCACGTCCTTGCGGAAGTTCTTCAGGTCCATGCCGGCGTCGGTGATGGGGTGGACCAGGTTGGCCCACTTCTCGAACTCCAGGTCGTGCGTGATGCCGCGCTCCAGCGTGATGGCGTCGTAGGTGGTGCGCCCGGGCGACTTGCGGTCGGTGCTGTTGTCGCCGCCCTCGCGGTGCTTGACGACGTCGGTGGTGCGCTTGAGCGCGCCCACCTTGCTGATGCCCAGCACCACGCGGCCGTCCCACATGAGCTGGAACTTGAAGTTCTTGTAGGGGTCGACGCGGTGCGCGTTGACGATGAAACCCTTGGGCATGTGCAGCTCCCTTCTATGGGGTCAGGACAGGTCGCCGACCATTTGCTGGATCGTGATGACCACGAACTCCGCCGGCTTCAGCGGCGCGAAGCCGACCTCGATGTTCACGATGCCGAGGTTGCGGTCGGCCTGCGTGGTGGTTTCCTTGTCGCACTTCACGAAGTAGGCCTCCTGCGGGGTCGAGCCCTGGAAGGCGCCCTGGCGGAACAGGCCGTTCATGAACACGCCCAGGTTCAGCCGTATCTGCGCCCACAGCGGTTCGTCGTTGGGCTCGAACACCACCCACTGCGTGCCGCGGTACAGGCTTTCTTCCAGGAACAGGGCCAGGCGGCGGATGGGCACGTACTTGTAGTCGTCAGCCTGCGCGTCGGAGCCGCGCGTGGTGCGCGCCCCCCACACGACGCGCCCGTACGCCGGAAAGCTGCGCAGCACGTTGATGCCGTGCGGGTTGAGGTTGCCGTTTTCCAGGTCGCTGATGGGCAGGCCGAGGTCGATCACGCCGTTCAGCGTGGCGTCGGTGCCGGCCGGCGCCTTCCACACGCCGCGCGTGGCGTCGGTGCGCGCGTACACGCCGGCCAGCGTGCCCGAGGGCGGCATGGCGCGCGGGCGCAGGCCGTCCAGCGGGTCGACGATGCGCACCGGCGGAAAGTACACGGCGGCATTGCGCGTCTGCGTGACGCCGTTGGCCCAGGCGGCGATGTTGGACAACGTCTTGCCCGAGGGTGCGTCCAGGATGTAGAAGGCGCGCCGGCTCTCGCACAGGTCGGCCGCCGAGGCGATGACGGCCGCGGCCTGCGCGTCGGTCATGTCGAAGGTCTCGGGAATGACCAGCAGGTTGAACAGGTCGGTGTCCAGCAGCGCCTGCATGCCGGTCTTGGCGAGCGGGCTGCCGACCAGCTCGACCGCGCCGGCGCGCACGCCGTCGACGCCCGGCGTGGACGGCGCGGGCAGCGGCGCGGCCACCACGGCGGGGCGGTGCTCGGCGCTGCCGGTGAACTCGCGCCCGCCGTTGGCCAGGCCCAGCCCGAGCAGCGCGGCCAGCCCGCCGAAGGCGCCGCCGCCGATGCTCACGCCCGACGACTCGCCCGCGGTGGCCGAGGCCAGCCTCAGGTGGTCGGTGCCGGCCGTGCCATCGGCGCCGGTTTCCGAGGCGGCGAGCCCGACCACGCCCGCGGCCGTGATGGCGGCGGTGACGGCGGTGATGACGGCGGCCAGGTCGGCGAAGGGGCCGGCGCCCACGGCCAGCGTGAAGGGCGTGGTGCCGTCGAGCACGCCGGCGATGGTGCGCTGCGCCGGGTTGATGGGCCAGGCCAGCGTCGAGCTGTCGGTGCCCACCGCGAAGCCGGCGTTGGCGAACACCAGCGCCCGCCGCGCGAGGGTGATGGCGGCCGAGGCCCCGTTGACCACCGATACCGCGTACTGCGGCGAGTTCGAATCGAGGTTGAGGTTGCGGTGGGTTTCCAGCGTCTGCATCGTCACGCCGTCGCTGCCGAGCTGTTGCACCACGAGGTTGAACTCGGCGTCGGGGTTGCGCACGGCGGTGCGGTCGACGGCGATGCGCAGGCTGTTGGCCCAGCTGCCGGGGCTTGCCGCGCTCACGTCGAGCACGGGGGCGGGCGTGTCGTCGTTCAGCACGAAGGCCGCGGTGGCAAAGCCGCTGGCCACGCGCACGACGAGCGCCTGGCTGCCGCCGTTGGCATAGAACTGCCGCACGGCATACGAGAGCGGGCTGTCGTGGTCGAGCCCGCCGTAGCCGCGCTCGAAGTCCGAGAAGCTCGTGATCGCCACGGCCGTGTCGGGCGTGCCCTTGCGGGTGTAGCCCACGAAGGCGGCGATGGAGGTCGCGACCCCCGTGACGGTGTGCACGCCGCTGGCGCGCTCCTGGATGTAGACGCCGGGGTATGTCACCTGGACCATAGCGTTCCCTTCGCTCGTGTGGACTGGCGGTTGCACCGGGTGGGCCGGTGCGCATCCCTGCCAAGGGTGCAATCGCTGTGCCACGCTGCGTTGCGATGCGCGCGAGCGCTAAGTGCTTGTCGTGCATGAGAAAGCACGGCGCGCCACCTGTGGCGGGCGTGTCACGGCCGACCCGGTTCCGGCGGCAAAGCGGGTCGAATGACACCCGGCGGGCTTGCCGAGCGCGTGCAAACCATCCAGACTCGCTGGGCCTCGCCCGCCTGCGCGCGCACCCCTGCGCCGCGGTGGCGGTCGAGCCCCGCTTTTCTTAATTCTTTCCGGTTCATGAGCGCTGTTCCTGCTGCTTCCATCTCCACGTCGGTCACCTCCGCCACGCCGCGCCATGAAGGCCCGCTCGAACTGCGTCGCCTGATCGAGTGGCTCGCCACCGACGGCGTGATCTCCCCCGCCGAGGCCAAGCGCACCATGGCGCGCTGCGCCCAGGCCGAAAGCCGGCAGGCCCCGCTGGTGCGCCTGGCCAACGTGGCCATGACCCGGGAAAGCGACAGCAAGCCGCTCGACCTCGAGATGCTCACGCAGTGGCTGGCGGGCCGCGCCGGTCTTGCCTACCTGCGCATCGATCCGCTGAAGGTCGATGTGGGCAAGGTCGCCGACACCATGAGCGCGGGCTATGCCGAGCGCCACAAGGTGCTGCCGGTTCAGGTTCTGGCGCACGAGGTGGTGGTGGCCACGGCCGAGCCCTTTCTCACCGACTGGATCTCCGAGGTGGAGCGCCAGGCGAAGCGCGCGGTGCGCCGCGTGGTGGCCAACCCGGCCGACATCCAGCGCTACACGGCCGAGTTCTTCGCGCTGGCGAAGTCGGTGCGCGCGGCGCAGAAGGCCGGTGGCAACACCGGCGGCGCGAGCTTCGAGCAGCTGGTGGAACTGGGCAAGAGCAACAAGCTGCTCGACGCCAACGACCAGAGCGTGGTGCAGGTGGTCGACTGGCTGTGGCAGTACGCCTTCGACCAGCGCGCGAGCGACATCCACCTGGAGCCGCGCCGCGAGCAGGGCGTGGTGCGTTTTCGCATCGACGGCATCCTGCATCCGGCCTACCAGATGCCCATGGGCGTGATGAACGCGATGGTGGCGCGCATCAAGCTGCTGGGCCGCATGGACGTGGTCGAAAAGCGCCGCCCGCTCGACGGCCGCATCAAGACGCGCAACATGCGCGGCGACGAAGTCGAAATGCGGCTGTCGACCCTGCCCACCGCCTTCGGCGAGAAGATGGTGATGCGGATCTTCGACCCCGACACCGCGGTGAAAGACCTCGACGCGCTCGGCTTCGCGCAGCACGACGCGCAGCGCTGGGAACAGCTGGTGACGCGGCCCAACGGCATCATCCTGGTGACCGGGCCCACGGGCTCGGGCAAGACCACCACGCTGTACTCCACGCTGAAGCGCGTGGCGACCGAAGAGGTGAACGTGAGCACGGTGGAAGACCCGATCGAAATGATCGAGCCCGCGTTCAACCAGACGCAGGTGCAGCCGCAGCTGGACTTCGGCTTCACCGAGGGCCTGCGCGCGCTGATGCGGCAGGACCCGGACATCATCATGGTCGGCGAAATTCGCGACCTGGCCACGGCCGAGATGGCGGTGCAGGCCGCGCTCACGGGCCACCTGGTGTTCAGCACGCTGCACACCAACGACGCGCCCAGCGCGATCACGCGGCTGATGGAGCTGGGCGTGCCTTCGTACCTGGTCAACGCGGTGATGCTGGGCGTGCTCGCGCAGCGGCTGGTGCGCACGCTGTGCCCCAGCTGCAAGCAGCCCGACGACACCATCACGCGCGAGAAGCTGGAAACCATCGTCAAGCCCTGGCAGATCACGGGCTCGGTGCGTGCCTACAAGCCGGTGGGCTGCGTCGACTGCCGCATGACCGGCTTCATGGGCCGCATGGGGCTGTACGAGCTGCTGAGCATCAGCGAGCCGTTCAAGAACCAGGTGACCAAGGAGCCCAACCTGTCGGGGCTGCGCAGGCAGGCCGTGATCGACGGCATGCGGCCGCTGCGGCTGGCCGGCGCGTTGCGCGTGGCCGAGGGTGTGACGACCATCGAAGAGGTGCTGAGCGCGACCCCGCCGCTCGAATGACCTGACAGATGACCTGACATCGGCGGCGCTTCGTGCGGCCGCGCGGGGCTGAGGTATTTCGGGTTATCCCTAGGCCTTTCGTTAGTGGAATCCACATCAACCTGACCGGATGCTGACCGGACAATCCCGCATCGAAATTGTTCGAGGAGACTGTTCGTGAAGATCAAAAGTCAGAAAGACTTTTTCTCGGGTCTGATGTTCACCGTGGTCGGTGTGGCGTTCGCATGGGGCGCCACCACCTACACGGTGGGCTCGGGTGCCCGAATGGGTCCGGGTTATTTCCCGTTGATGCTCGGCATCCTGATGGCCGTCATCGGCCTCGGGATCATGTTCACCGGCTTGACCGTTGAAACGACCGACGGCGAAAAAATCGGCAAGTGGGCCTGGAAGCAGGTCGTGTTCATCCTGGGTGCCAACCTTGCGTTCGGCGTCCTGCTCGGCGGCCTGCCGAGCCTGGGTGTACCGGCCATGGGAATGATCATCGCCATCTACGCGCTGGTGATCATCTCGAGCCTCGCGGGCAACGAGTTCGACCTGAAGAAGGTCATTGCCCTCGCGACCGTCCTGGCCGTGGGCAGCTACGTTGCATTCATCTGGGCGCTGAAGCTCCAGATCCAGGTCTGGCCGACCTTCATCACCGGCTGAGAAGAAAGCTGCTCACATCATGGAATTGGTTGAACACCTCTCGATGGGTTTTGGCGTTGCCTTTACCTTCACCAACCTGCTGTACTGCCTGGTCGGCTGCATCCTGGGCACGCTGATTGGCGTGCTCCCGGGCATCGGCCCGGTCGCGACCATCGCGATGCTGCTGCCCGCCACGTACGCGCTGCCACCCGTGTCGGCGCTGATCATGCTGGCCGGCATCTACTACGGCGCCCAGTACGGCGGCTCCACCACCGCCATCCTGGTCAACCTGCCTGGCGAGTCTTCGTCGGTGGTGACCGTGATCGACGGCTACCAGATGGCACGCAAGGGCCGTGCGGGTCCCGCGCTGGCTGCTGCCGGCCTGGGCTCGTTCTTTGCCGGTTGCGTGGGCACGCTCATCCTGGCTGCCTTCGCGCCGCCGCTGACCGAGCTGGCCTTCAAGTTCGGCCCTGCCGAGTACTTCTCGCTGATGATCCTGGGCCTGATCGGCGCCGTGGTGCTGGCTTCGGGCTCGCTGCTCAAGGCCATCGCGATGATCGTGCTGGGCCTGCTGATGGGCCTGGTCGGTACCGACGTGAACTCGGGTGTCGCTCGCTACAGCTTCGACATCCCCGAGCTGACCGACGGCATCGGCTTCGTGGCCATCGCCATGGGCGTGTTCGGCTACGGCGAAATCATTGCCAACCTCTCGCGTCCGGACGACGAGCGCGAAGTGTTCACCGCCAAGGTGTCGGGCCTGTTCCCGACCAAGGAAGACTTCAAGCGCATGGTGCCTGCGGTCTTGCGCGGCACGGCACTGGGTTCGGCCCTGGGCATCCTGCCCGGCGGCGGCGCGCTGCTGGCGGCTTTCGCGGCCTACACGATCGAGAAGAAGACCAAGCTGAAGCCGGGCGAAGTGCCCTTCGGCAAGGGCAACATCCGCGGCGTGGCGGCACCTGAGTCGGCCAACAACGCCGGTGCGCAAACTTCCTTCATCCCGCTGCTGACGCTGGGCATTCCGCCCAACGCGGTGATGGCGCTGATGGTGGGCGCGATGACGATCCACAACATCCAGCCCGGCCCGCAGGTGATGACCAGCAACCCGGAACTGTTCTGGGGCCTGATCGCTTCGATGTGGATCGGCAACGCGATGCTGATCATCCTGAACCTGCCGCTGATCGGCATGTGGATCAAGCTGCTGTCGGTGCCGTACAAGTACCTGTTCCCGGCGATCGTGCTGTTCTGCGCGATTGGCGTGTACTCGACCAACAACAACACCTTCGACATCTGGATGGTGGGCATCTTCGGTCTGGTGGGCTACACCTTTTTCAAGCTGGGATGCGAACCCGCGCCCTTGCTGCTGGGCTTCATCCTGGGCCCGATGATGGAAGAGAACCTGCGCCGCTCGCTGCTGCTGTCGCGTGGCGACTGGAGCGTGTTCGTGACGCGTCCGATCTCGGCGAGCCTGTTGGCCGCGGCAGCACTGCTGCTGATCATCGTGCTCCTGCCTGCGGTGAAATCGAAGCGCGAAGAAGCGTTTGTCGAGGAGTGATCCTTCGGGTTTCTTACGCTTGAAAAACGGCGCCTTCGGGCGCCGTTTTTGTTTTTGTTGGCTTGTTCAATTGCCGCTTTTCTGGGTGAGTGAACAGGCCGCCGGGTACTTCCCTCCGCGAATGTCCCCCGCCTTCGGCTCCCCCTTTATTTCGCTGCGTGAAGCACCCGACGCCCTGTTCACTTGGGCACGCTGCCGGTGAACCGCTGATCAACGACCGATGCGAACAACGATCACGACGGCGCGGTACCCCTTTCCGAGAAATAAAGGAGGAGGGGCGAAGCCCCGGGGGACATTCGAGGAAAGGGGTACCGCGTCGGCGTGATCGCGCCCTGAACAGCAGCCCTGAAAAAAAGCCACAAAACCCAAGAACTAAGGCTTGCTCGAGCGAGGCGGCTTCATGTGTTGCCGCGCCATGGCCAGGAAGGCCAGCGCCGCCGGGCTCAACGGATGCTTGGCCAGCCGCACGGCGACCACGGGGTATTCCAGTATCGGGCGCGTGACGGCCACCGCGCGCAGGTTGGCCGGCATCAGCACCTCCACATAACGCGGCAGCAACGCCACGCCCGCGCCCGCCTGTATCAGGCCGAACGCCGTCGAGAGCATCGACACATGGTGCACCACCTGCGGGTACACATTGGCCATGCTCGACAGCTGGCGGCTCACCGCGCGCCATACGTTGGCGTCGGGGTTCACGTGGATGAAGGGCAACGACTCCAGGTGCCGGGCGTCGACCACCACGCGCTGCGCCAACGGATGGTCGTCGCGCACGAACAAGGCCATGCGCTCCGAGAACAAGGGCTCGGTCGCCAGCTCCGAATGCTTCTGGCCGATGTCGGAGCCGAAGCCCAGGTCGGCCTCCTGCGACAGCACGCGCGAAATCATCTGCTCGGCCGTGCTGTCGAGCAGCGTGGTCGCCAGCGTCGGATGCTGCTGCGAGAAACGGCCCAGCAACGGCGGCAGCAGGGCGCCTGCCGTCAGGTGGCCCACCGCGAGCACCACGCGGCCTTCGCGCAGCTGCGACTGCGACCGGCAGGCGCCCACCGATTCGTCGATGAGCCGCAGCGCGCGCACGGCCGTGTCGACCATCATCTCGCCCGCGTTCGTCATGCGAATGCGGCGCCCGCGCACCACCAGCGGCTGCGCCAGTTCTTCCTCCATGCGCTTGATGAGGTGGCTGATGGCCGGCTGGGTGAGCTGCAGGGCCTCGGCCGCGAGCGTGAAGCTGCCGGTTTCGGCCACCGCCGCCAGGGCGCGCAACTGCTGCAGCGAGATGGCCTCCGTGGCGGGCTTTGACATAAGTGGCATTGATAGTTGAATAAGCTGAATTATCTGGCTTGATGCGCCGGTGCTGAATAGCATCCGTTTTTCCCCTCAGACGCTCAGAATCCTGCACATGAAAAGAAACCAGTTCCTCCAGGTGCTCGCGCTTGCGCTTGGCGTGGCAGCGTCGTCCGCCAGCCTGGCCCAGGGCTACCCGAACAAGCCCATTCGCCTGATCGTGCCGTTCCCGGCGGCGGGCGCCACCGACCTCTTCGCCCGCACGCTGGGCCAGAAGATGGGCGAGAAGCTGGGCACCACGCTGGTGGTCGACAACAAGCCCGGCGCCGGCGGCGCCATCGGCTCCGACCAGGCCGCCAAGGCCGCGCCCGACGGCTACACCATCCTGCTGGCCACCACCAGCACGCACTCCATCGGCCCCGCCATCAGCAAGCTGCCCTACGACACGGTGCGCGACTTCACGCCCATCGCCCACGTGGGCGACGCGGCCAGCATCATGCTGGTGCCGGTCAATTCGCCGGCCAAGACCGTGCGCGAGTGGATCGACTACGCCAAGAAGAACCCCGGCAAGCTCAACTACGCCTCCAGCGGCAACGGCACCATCGTGCAGCTGACGGCGGAGCTGTTCAAGGCGCAGGCCGGCGTGTTCGTCACGCACATTCCGTACAAGGGCACGGCGCTGGCCATTCCCGACCTGATCAGCGGCAAGGTCGACGTGCTGTTCGACTCGCTGCCCACCGGCATGCCGCATGTGCGCGACGGGCGCCTGCGCGCGCTCGGCGTCACCTCGCTCAAGCGCAGCCCGCTCGCGCCCGAGCTGCCGCCCATCGCCGACACGCTGCCGGGCTACGAGTCGAACACCTGGTTCGGCTTCTACGGCCCGAAGAACCTGCCGGCGGACATCGTCGCCAAGGTCAACAAGGCCGCCAACGAAGCGCTGGCCGACCCCGAGGTGAAGGAGAAGCTCGCGCGCCTGGGCATCGAGCCCGCGACGCCGGGCACGCCCGACCAGTTCGCGAAGATGGTGTCGGTCGACGCCGCCAAGTGGAAAAAGATCGTGGTCGACCGCAAGATCACCAACGAATAAGCAAGAGCACGCCGACATGAACTTCGACTTCAACAACCCCTACCTCTCCACCCGCATTCCGATCTTCGCGCGCAACGTGGTGTCGACCTCGCACCCGCTGGCCTCGCAGGCCGGGCTGCGCATCCTGCAGCAGGGCGGCAACGCGGTGGACGCGGCCATCGCCACGGCCGCGGTCATGACGCTGGTGGAACCGGTGAGCAACGGCCTGGGCAGCGATGCCTTCTGCATCCTGTGGGACGGCAAGGAACTGCACGGCCTGAACGCCTCGGGCCCGGCGCCCAAGGCCTGGACGCCCGACTACTTCAAGGCCAAGTACGGCGCCGACGCCACCACGCCGCCCATGCGTGGCATCGACTCGGTCACGGTGCCGGGCGCGGTGCGCGGCTGGGTGGCCATGAGCGATCGCTTCGGCAAGCTGCCGTTCGCCGACCTGCTGGCACCGGCCATCGACATCGCCGAGCGCGGCTACCTGGTGCCGCCGGTGGTGCAGGGCAAGTGGGCCGCGGCCACGCCGGTGCTGCAGTCGCAGCCGGGCTTTGCGCAGACCTTCCTGCCGTGGGGCCGCGCGCCCGAGGTGGGCGAGCTGTTCCGTTTCACGGCTGCCGCGCGCGCGCTCAAGGCCATTGCCCGCACCAAGGGCGAGGCCTACTACAACGGCGAGATCGCCGAGGCGCTGGCCAGGTTCTCCGCCGAGCAGGGCGGCGCGCTCACGGTGGCCGACCTGGCCGCCTACCAGCCCGAGTGGGTCAAGCCGATTTCGCGCGACTACCGCGGCCACACGCTGCACGAGATTCCTCCCAACGGCCAGGGCATCGCGGCGCTGATCGCGCTGGGCATCCTCGAGAAGTTCGACATTGCCTCGCTGCCGGTCGACTCGGTGCAGTCGCAGCATCTGCAGATCGAAGCCATGAAGCTGGCCTTTGCCGACGTGTACCGCTACGTGTCGGAGCGCGGCACCATGGAAGTGACGACCGAGCAGATGCTCGACGACGCCTACCTGGCCTCGCGCGCACGCCTGATCGACGTGAAGAAGGCGCAGGACTTCAAGGCCGGCAACCCGGTGAAGGGCGGCACCATCTACCTCACGGCCGCGGACGAGAGCGGCATGATGGTGAGCTTCATCCAGAGCAACTTCATGGGCTTCGGCTCGGGCTGCGTGGAGCCCGAGTTCGGCATCAGCCTGCAGAACCGCGGCCACGGCTTCAGCCTGAAGGCCGAGAGCCCGAACGTGGTGGCACCGGGCAAGCGCCCGTTCCACACCATCATTCCGGCCTTCCTCACCAAGGACGGCCAGCCGGTGATGAGCTTCGGCGTGATGGGCGGCAACATGCAGCCGCAGGGCCACATGCAGACGCTGGTGCGCATGCTCGACTACAAGCAGAACTTGCAGGCCGCCTGCGACGCGCCGCGCTGGCGCTTCAACGCGGGCCTGGAGATCAACGTCGAGGCCGCGATGAACCCGGCGGCGCTGCAAGGCCTGCGCGACCTGGGTCACCACCTGGAAGTGATCAACGATTCGTACCAGGACTTCGGCGCGGGCCAGTTCATCTGGCGCGCGGGCGAGCCTTCGGTGGAAGGCTACGTGGCCGCGAGCGACCCGCGCCGCGACGGCGTGGCCGCGGGCTACTGAACGCAAGCCTGAACGCGAGCGGCGGCATGGGGTTTGCGCTTGCCGCGATGATCGGGGGATGAACAAGACAGCCGCATCGGCCGGCATCCCCCCTCTCGAAGCACCGCGCAAGGGCTACGCCACAGGCCTGGTGCTGGCCACGCTGGGCGCCATCGCGTTCAGCGGCAAGGCCATCATCGTCAAGCTGGCGTACCGCCACGGCGTGGACGCCATCACGCTCATCATGCTGCGCATGCTCTTCGCGCTGCCGCTGTTCGCGGTGATGGCGTGGTGGGCGGGGCGCGGCAAGCCCAGGCTCACCTCGCGCGACTGGCTCGGTGTGTTCGGCCTGGGCTTTTCGGGCTACTACCTCGCGAGCTTTCTCGACTTTGCCGGGCTGGCGTACATCTCGGCCAGCTTCGAGCGGCTCATTCTGTATCTCAACCCGACGCTGGTGCTGCTGTTCGGCTGGCTCATGTACCGGCGCCGCGCCACGCGACCGCAGGTTCTGGGCATGGTCGTGAGCTATGCCGGCGTGCTGCTGGTGTTCGGCCACGAGCTGTGGACCGGCGGTGGCGGCAAGGGCGGCGGGGCGGCGGCGTGGGGCGCCTTCCTGGTGTTCCTGAGCGCGGTGAGCTACGCGGGCTACCTCGTGTACAGCGGCGAGTTCGTCAAGCGGCTGGGGTCGCTGCGGCTCGTGGGGCTGGCGACCACGGTGGCGTGCGTGCTGTGCATCCTGCAGTTCGTGCTCACGCGGCCGCTGGGCGCGGCCTTCGAGGTGGTGCCCGAGGTGGTGTGGCTGTCGGTGCTGAACGCCACGCTGTGCACGGCGGTGCCGGTGCTGATGGTGATGATGGCCATCGAGCGCATCGGCCCGGCGGTGGCGGCGCAAACCGGCATGATCGGGCCGCTGTCGACCATCCTCATGGGGGTGGTGATACTCGGCGAGCCGTTCACGCCGTGGATCGCCGCCGGCACGGTGCTCGTCATCGCGGGCATCTTCGTTTTCACGCGCAAGGGGCGCTGAAGCCCCTTCGAACTTTCTCGAAATCAACAAGACCGACTGGAGCAACGACATGGATCTGGGTATCGCAGGCAAGACCGCACTGGTGTGCGGCGCAAGCAAGGGGCTGGGCTACGGCTGCGCCGAGGCGCTGGTGCGCGAGGGCGTGAACGTGGTGATCGTGGCGCGCGGCGCCGAGGCGCTGGACGCCGCCGCGAAGACGCTGGCGCAAGCCGCGGGTACGGCGGGTACAGCGGGCGCGTTCGTGAAGCACGTGGCCGCCGACATCACCACCGAAGCCGGCCGCGCGGCGGTGTTCGCACTGGGCCACGACTTCGACATCGTGGTCACCAACGCCGGCGGCCCGCCGCCCGGCGACTTCCGCACCTGGGACCGCGAGGCATGGATCAAGGCGGTCGACGCCAACATGCTCACGCCCATCGAGCTCATCAAGGCCACGGTCGACGGCATGGCCCAGCGCGGGTTCGGCCGCATCGTGAACATCACGTCGAGCTCGGTGAAGTCGCCCATCGACATCCTGGGCCTGTCGAACGGCGCGCGCAGCGGCCTCACCGGCTTCGTGGCCGGCGTGGCGCGCACACCCATCGCGGCGCAGGGCGTGACCATCAACAACCTGCTGCCGGGCTCCTTCGACACCGACCGCCTGAAGGGCACGATGGCCGGCACCGCGCAGAAGACGGGGCAGGACTTCGACACCGTGTGGGAAGCGCGCAAGAAGAACATTCCGGCCAAGCGCTTCGGCACGCCAGCGGAGTTCGGCGCCATCTGCGCGTTCCTGTGCAGCGTGCAGGCCGGCTACATGACGGGCCAGAACGTGCTGGCCGACGGTGGCGCCTACCCGGGCACCTACTGAGCGACTTCGCGCGCACGACGAAAGGCGCATCGTGAACAGGGCGTCTTTCGAAAAAATAACGCTGGTCTCGGTCACCGGGCTGCCCGACGCGGGCGGCGCCGCGATGGCCCTGCAGCACAGCCTGGCGCAGATGCCGGGCGCACGCGCCTTGCTGTGCAGCCCGCGCGCGCCGGAGCAGCTGGCGCCCGGCATCGAACACCGCGCGATCGCGCCGCTGAACTACCACGAGTACAGCTGGTTCATGATGTTCGCGCTCTGGCGCGTGGTGTCCACCGAGTTCGCGCTGGTCGTGCAGGAAGACGGCTGGGTCGTCAACGCCGGCAACTGGCGCGACGAGTTCCTGGGCTGCGACTACATCGGCGCGCCCATTCATCTCGCGAAGATCGACACGCCGCAAGGCACCTACTGGCGCAACCGCTTCGCGTGGGCGGACGAGCTGGGCAAGCCCGGCCACGTGGTCACGCCCATTCAGAACGGCGGCTTCAGCCTGCGCAGCCAGCGCTTCATGCGCGCGCTGGTCGACCACCCGCACATTCGTGTCGAAGTGCCGCCGCCCGATGCGGTGGAGGGCGAGCCGTTGAAGATGCACTGGCAGCACAACGCGCTGCTCGAAGACGTGCAGCTCAGCGGCGTGCTGCGGCCGGCGCTCGAAGCGGTGGGCCTCCGCTTTGCGCCGCTGGAGCTGGCGCGCAGTTTTTCCATCGAGCATGCGGGGCCGCAGCTGCACCATGGCTACGACGCGATGCAGCTCTTCGGGCATCACGCCAGGGTGCGGCAGCTGGCGAGCCTGTCGCCGCTCACGCTGCGCTCGCTGATTCCGCTGTCGCAGCTGGACGCGTGGTACGGGGAGCGGGAAATTCTGCAGATGTTCGAGCGCAACGGCTATCGCATCGAGTTCGCGCCGGAGCCCGCTGCCGGGTGAGCACGCGGGGTGAACACGCGGGGTGAACCCGTCGGGTTGGCGCCGCGGCGCAACTTCAGCGCCGCGCCGCCACCACGATGCCGCCCACGATCAGCAAGAACGCCACCCCGTGGTACCAGTGCGGCGGCTCGCGCAGGAAGGCCGCCGACAGCACCGCCGCGAACAGCGGCGTGAGGTTCATGAAGACGCTCGCCGCCTGCGGGCCCGCGCGCTGCACGCCCGTGCCCCAGCAGCGGTAGGCCACCAGCGCCGGGCCGATGCCGATGAACAGCATGGCCGCCAGCAGCGGCCAGCCCAGGTCGATGTGCGCGTCGGTCAGCGTCCATTCGCCGGCGGCCAGCGCGCCCGACCATGCCAGGCCGAACACCAGTTGCGCCATCAGGAACGCCGCCCAGTCCTGGCGCACCGCCTTCGGCTCGTGCGTGCGCGCCAGCAGCCAGCTGTAGAAGGCCCAGGCGATGGTGCCCACGATCATGTAGAGGTCGCCCGGCACCAGCCGCAGCCCGAGCAGCTGTCGCCATTCGCCGCGGCTGAGCACCAGCAGCACGCCCACCATCGACAGCAGCGCGCCGCCTATTTCGCGTGCGTTCACGCGCGCGCCGAAGAACACGCTGCCCACCGCGAGCATCCACAGCGGCAGGCTGGAGCCCACCAGCGTGGTGTTGATGGGCGTGGAGGTCTGCAGCGCCAAGTACTGGAAGGCGTTGTACAGGCCGATGCCCAGCAGCCCGAGCAGCGCGTAGCGCTTCCAGTGCGTCCACAGCGGGCTGCCGCGGCGCAACACCGGCGCGGCGAACGGCAACAGCAGCACGAAGGCGATCACCCAGCGCACGAAGTTCAGCGTGAGGGGCGACACCAGCTCGCGCACCATGCGCCCGACAACGGCGTTGCTGGCCCACAGCAGCGGCGGAACGAGCAGCAGAACGACGGTAAGGGCCGTGAGCGGCGCGTGGCGGGGAAGGTGCTGCGGCGGTGTCGACATGGCCGCCGACTCTACCGGGCAATGATGCCCCGCGCCGCCACGGGACACCCGGGCGTGGCAGGATGCGTGCTCCGTTTTTCCCCTGCGCATGGAGACTGAAAACATGATGAGCAAAGCCGTCCGAATCGACCGCCACGGCGGTCCCGAAGAACTGAAGATCGTCGACGTGGAAGTCGGCGAGCCCGGCCCCGGCGAGATCCGCATCCGCCACAAGGCGGTGGGCCTGAACTTCATCGACACGTACCAGCGCAGCGGGCTCTACCCGTTCGCGATGCCGCTTCAGCTCGGCATGGAGGCCTCGGGCGTCGTCGAGGCGGTGGGCGAGGGCGTGACGCACCTGAAGGCCGGCGACCGCGCCGCCTACGCCAGCCCGCCGCCCGGCGCGTACTGCGAGCTGCGCGTGATGCCGGCCAGAAACGTGTGCAAGCTGCCCGACGACATCTCCTTCGAGACCGGCGCGGCCATGATGCTCAAGGGCCTGACCACGCAGTACCTGCTGAAGAAGACGCTGCCGGCCGAAGGCCTGGTGGCGGGCGACTTCGTGCTGTTCCACGCGGCCGCGGGTGGCGTGGGCCTCATCGCCTGCCAATGGGCCAAGGCGCTGGGCCTGCAGCTGATCGGCACGGCAGGCAGCGACGCCAAGTGCGAACTTGCGCTGGCGCACGGCGCGGCGCACGCCATCAACTACAGCACCGAGAACTTCGCGGCCCGCGTGAAGGAGATCACCGGCGGCAAGGGCGTGAAGGTGGTGTACGACTCGGTGGGCAAGGACACCTACGAGGGCTCCATCGACTGCCTGCGCCCCTTCGGGCTGCTGGCGGTGTTCGGCAATGGCTCGGGCCCGGTGCCGCCCATCAACCTGGGCACGCTGGCGTCGAAGGGGTCGCTGTACGTGACGCGGCCCACGCTGTTCACGCACATGCATTCGCGCGAGAGCACGCAGGCCATGGCCGACGACCTGTTCGCGGTGGTGCGCAGCGGCGCGGTGAAGATCCCCATCGCGCAGCGCTACGCGCTGGCCGACGTGCAGCAGGCGCACCGCGACCTGGAAGCGCGCAAGACCACGGGCTGCACGATCCTGACGCTTTGACGGAGCCAAGGCGCACCTTTGGTGCGGGCAAGCCAGTCTTGTCCTACCCGCGCTGGGGTGTCATGCCTTCGACTTGTGCGGAATGCACTTTGTAGCCTTGGACTCAAGCGCAAAGCGCACCATTTCAACCTCAGGCAGTGATGACCACCATTCGCACCTTCATCGTCGAAGACAACCCCACCATCCGGGAGAACCTGGTCGGCACCCTGCGCGAGGTCGCTCGCATCGAGCCCATCGGGCAGGCTGAATCCGAAGCCGAAGGCACGCGCTGGCTTGCGACCAACCTGGCGCAGTGGGACTTGGCCATCGTCGACCTGTTCCTGAAGGACGGCACGGGTTTTCGCGTGCTGGAGGCCTGCCGCGACCGCAACCCGGCGCAGAAGATGGTGGTGCTGAGCAACTACGCCACCCCCGAGATGCGCCGCAAGTGCGCGTTGCTCGGCGCCGATGCGGTGTTCGACAAGGCCACCGAGGTGGAAGACCTGATCGACTACTGCGTGCGCCAGCGCCAGCTGTACTTCAACCTTCAGCCGTCGTCGCGCCAGAACCCGCTGCCGCACTGAGCGCGGCCGTGTCGCGCACCATGCCCCACACGCGCTGCGCGAGGGGAGACAGGGCGCGGTTGCCACGCCGGATGAGCATGATGGCGCGCTGAACGCGCGGCACCAGCGGCCGCACCGCCAGTTGCGCCAGCCCTTCCGGCGGCAAGGACATGCCCGGCATCACGCTGATGCCGATGCCCGCCTCGACCATGCGGAACACCGTGGTCGGGTGCCCCAGTTGCTGCTTCACTTCGCATTGCGCGCCATGGCGCTCCAGCGCTTGGTCGATCAGGCGCCGGCTGCCGGAGGCATGGTCGAGCAGCACCAGCGGCTGGCCGTCGAGCGCGCTCCAGCGCACCGAGGGCTTCTGCGCCAGCTTGTGCGTGGGCGGCAGCACCAGCACGAAGGGGTCGTTCAGGATGGCCTCGCAGTGCAGGTCGTCGGCTTCCGAGGGCTCGATGACCACGCCGAAATCGACCTCGCCGCTGCGCACGCTGTCGAGCACGTCCTGCTGGATGCGGTCGAGCAACAGGAACTGGATGCCCGGCGCCTGCTCGGCGCAGGTGGCGATGCAGGCCGGCATCAGGTTGGCCGAGAGCGTGGGGCTGCTCGCCACCCGCACCTTGCCACCGCGCGCGCTGGCGAGGCCGGCCACGTCCTGCAGCGTCTGGTCGAGGTCGTCGAGCACGCGTTCCAGCCGGGCCGCCAGCGACTGGCCGGCCTCGGTCAGCACCACTTCGCGCGTGGTGCGGTCGAGCAGCTTCAGGCCGAGCTGCGATTCAAGCTCCAGGATCGAGCGGCTCACCGCCGGCTGGCTCAGGCCGACCTGGTCGCCCGCGCGGCTGAAGTTGCGGCCCTCGGCCACCGAACGGAACACGCGGAGTTGGCGCAGAGTGACATTCATGCGCTGAAATCATATATCCATCCGATAAATCCATTTCTCTTTTGAATGGCGCGGGCGTCCAATTCGGGCCATGTCACGTTCACGCTATCTCCCCGACAACTTCACGCTCGCGCTCGTCTCGGTCGTGACCCTTGCCAGCCTGCTGCCCGCCAGCGGGCGTGTTGCCCATTTCTTCGAAGGGCTGACGACCGTCGCCATCGGCCTGCTGTTCTTCCTGCACGGGGCGAAGCTCTCGCGCGAGGCGATCATGGCCGGCATCACGCACTGGCGGCTGCACCTGCTGGTGTTCGCGAGCACCTTCGTGCTGTTCCCGGCGCTGGGGCTCGCGCTGAAGCCGGTGCTGTCGCCGCTGGTGACGCCCGACCTGTACACCGGCGTGCTGTTTCTCTGCGTGCTGCCTGCGACGGTGCAATCGGCCATTGCGTTCACCGCCATGGCGCGCGGCAACATGCCGGCGGCCATCTGCAGCGCGTCGGCTTCCACGCTGCTGGGGGTGTTCATCACGCCGGTGCTGGTGAACCTGGTGGTGCTGCCGCACGGGGGCAACGCGACGTCTTCCTTCGATTCGATCGGGCGCATCCTGCTGCAACTGATGGTGCCGTTCCTGGCGGGGCATCTGCTGCGGCCGTTGATCGGCAAGTGGGTGCAGAAGCGGGCTGCGGTGCTGAAGTTTGTCGACCAGGGGTCGATCCTGCTGGTGGTCTATACGGCGTTCAGCGCTGCGGTGATCGAGGGGCTCTGGAAGCAGATTCCCGTGAGTGCGCTGCTGGGGTTGCTGCTGGTTTGCGCCGTGTTGCTGGCGCTGGCGTTGACGCTCACTACCTTCATGGCTCGGAAGTTCGGCTTTGATGTGGCCGATGAGATCACCATTGTTTTTTGCGGCTCGAAGAAGAGCCTGGCCAGTGGGATTCCGATGGCGAAGGTCTTGTTTGCATCGCATGCGGTGGGGGCGATTGTTTTGCCGCTGATGTTGTTTCATCAGATGCAGTTGATGGTTTGTGCTGTGTTGGCGCAGCGGTATGCGCGTCGGCAATCCGAGCCCTCTGGCGCCGGGGCTGCTCTCAAGGCGGCTGAGTAGGGTTTTGTTCCGGGGCCGGGTCTCGCCCCGGCGGGCGACTTACTTTCTTTGCTTCGCCAAAGAAAGTAAGCAAAGAAAGGCGACCCCTGCTGGCTGCGTCCCTGCGCTTCGCTCCGGGCAACCTGCGGTGCTCACGTTTCGCGGGGTCTCGCCCAAACTCG